>JBBSPM010000196.1:0-1532 GCA_038258815.1 Chthoniobacterales bacterium | reverse complement strand
TCCTGGGCACAGGTGGAGAGTTCCCCGCCCTTCCTGCTTCCTCCTTTAAAACCTCCTCCATGGATGACTAAGACAGCGGGCCAGGGACCAGGATTGGTCGGTGTGTAAACGTCCCACTTCAGGATGGCGCCGTCTGGAGCGACGCCATAGGTCTCAGTGGATTGTGCGATTGATAATGCGGAACTGCCGAAGAGAAGGAGGCAGGCCGTGACAGCGAATTTGGTGAACAGTTTCATGAGACCCTCCTAAGAGTCTCTCAACTGAGCGGCCAGCAGCGGAAGGTTACCGCATTGTTACCTTCCATCCGGAAAAGAGGATGGCCGAGGGATGCGATGGAAAAGAGTTACAACCGCGTTACCTTTTTCCGCGGTCCTCACCCGATCGAACGCTTGCGTGAATGAGTTCTAGTGCAACTGCCAAAAGTCAATTGTAGGGCGGCCGCTTCGGCTGCCCTGTTTCGGAACCGGGGCAGGCGAAGCGCCCGCCCTACAATTTCCGCCCTCGAACGGCTTTTTTTGACGTCCTTAAGGGCGCCCCCTCAGCAGAAAAGGTCGGCTCAAGACAGCAGACGCTACCACCGAGAGAGCCGGAAATGATTTTGGCAATCGCTCAGAGCATCCGGACGACCTGCCTGACAGTTAGCTCGTCCAGCCGCCTAACGACAAGATCGGCCGCCCTGAGTTCTCCGGCGGGATGGGTCGTCGCGACGGCCACGACTTTCATGCCGGCAGCGTGCGCCGCTTCGATCCCGACGTGCGCGTCCTCGAAAACCACACAGGCGGGCGCGGCCAATCCGAGCCGCTCCGCCGCTTTCTCGAAGACTTCCGGGTTGGGTTTTCCGTGCACTACATCCTCGGCGGAAACGATCGCGCTGAACGCCTCTTGCAATCCAATTCGTTCGAGCACCGCGGCGATATTCGCGCGCTGCGTCGAGGAGGCGACCGCGCACGGCACCTCCGCTTCGTGCAACCGGTCGAGCCATTCCACCACGCCGGGGAGCGGCGCGATCTCACTCTGGGCAACAATCTTGCGATAGAGCGCTTCCTTGCGATTCGTCAGGCGTGCGATCTCGGCCGGCTCCGTCGCCCAGCGGTGAATCTGCTCGATGATCTGCGCGCTTTTCATCCCGAAACCGCGAATGAAACTGTCGGGCGCGATCGTTGTCCCCAGCTCGGCGGCGAGGCGATGCCAGCTCCGCTCGTGCAGTTTGGCGGAGTCGATGATGACGCCGTCCCAATCGAAGATCGCGCCGAAAGGTGGCGACGAGGCCCGCTTCACGGGAGCCGTTGGAGCGCGGGCAGGCCGTAGTTTTTTTGCAGGGCGCCGGCTTCCGCGGCGACCTGCGAGGCGTCCAGCTCGAGCTGTTTCGGGTCGTCCTGCGTCTCGATGACGTGGAAGCCGTGGACCGGCGTCTTGACCGCTTCGGCGAGATCGCCTAACGAGTGCACCGGTTTCCCGTTCACCTTCGTCACGACGAGATAACTGAAGTCGTCGTATCCGATCGTGCTGTTGGCCGGCAGCACCTGGCTGAG
>JBBSPM010000195.1:0-1534 GCA_038258815.1 Chthoniobacterales bacterium | reverse complement strand
GATCGGGAGATGGTCCTCGATGTCCTGGAGCTGGCCGGAGAACTTTTGCAGCTTCGCGCTTTCCGCTTCATCGCGCACGGTGATGAAGGATTCGAAGGCGGCCTTGTAGTTGAACCACCCGTCGTTGTAGACCTCGTAAGGTCCGAGCGTCGGTTCGATCGCGCCTTCTAACTCCATCCAGGCGACATCGCTCGGGTAATAGTCATTCGTCGCGAAAGCATCCGCCCGCGTTTTTAGAAACTTCTGCAAGGTCGGTTCGGTCGCGGCCGCGGCGGCCTCGCGCAGATATTTCGCCGCGAGGGTGAGTTCTCCTTCGTACTCCGTGCTGTAGGGAACGACTTCAAAATTATTGTAGGGCTTGCGCCGGACGACAGTGAAGAACCCTTTCGCCTGCTCCTGTTCCTTGGGTGGGAGCGCCTTCATCCAGGCCGTCATCATTCTCTTCGAGGTGTCGAGTGGATAGAAGCCCGCTCCTTCCGGCTTGGGCGGCGCGCCCGGGATGAAGGGCTCGTTTTCGTCGAGGGCCGACCACGGTCCCTTGTTGATCAGGAAATAATGGAGACGCGCCCTTCCCAGCGGAGTCGTATCGCCGGCGAGGTCGACCAGCATGGAGGGATTTCCCGGCCACATCTGGCGCAGGAAAATTCCGTCGATGATCTGCGAAGCCCGGACCAGCCTGGCGAGGACCTTACGATCGTTAGGCGAAAGCTTCGACAGGTCGACCGTGATTTTGGTCGGAGCGAAGCGCGCCGCCATTTTCTCGAGCTGCGCCTGGTCGGGCATTTTCTGTTCTTGAGCGTTGGCGGATAAGGCAATGGTCGCCGCAAGAAGGATTGGAAGTGTCTTCATCGGCAGGTTCTATCCACGCAAACGGAAAGGCGCGCGAGCGAAATGTCCGGGGAACGGTCGCCGCGGCGCCCTGGCTTCGGCGCACCGCCGAAACAGGCTTGGGGCTGGAGGAAAAGTTCGCAATGGCGGGGCGCCATTGCCAGCACGCGAGGGCGCGTGCGCTCCCCGGCCGAGCAGCCGAATTAGATCACACCCGACGGCGCCTTGGCCTTGGCGCGATCAATCAGCCTGACCGGCGAAATCTTGACCACGTTATCGGGGTCATAGTCGATCAACTTGAGCCAGTCTTCCGTGATATCGGATGCGGGCAGGATTTCGTTTTCGAGATACTCGGCGTTGTAGGCTACCTGCAGGTCGGTCTCGCTGATTCCCTCGTCTTTCCCGCTCGCAATCGAGCGCTTGATCGCCATCCCTTTGGCCCGTTCGACGACCGAAGCGATGATCGCGCCGCTGATCACGTCGCTCCGGAAGAGTGCTTCCTTGCGTCCACTCCGGAGCGTCACTTCGAGGAGGCGATTCTCTTCCCGTTTCGCGAATTGCTGCTCGAGCAACCGATCGATCACGGCGTCGATCGCCGCGCTCGTCGACTCCGCGCCGGCCAGGATCGCTGGATCGTAGGGGAGGGAATCGGTCAGATAAATGCGATAAATCTCGCGCGCCCCTTGTTTGTTAGGCCGGTTCACCT
>JBBSPM010000194.1:0-1608 GCA_038258815.1 Chthoniobacterales bacterium | reverse complement strand
GCGCCGGCTTCAGCATCGGCTTCGTCTTTCTCGGCTTGGGCTCGGCCGTGTTCAGCTATCTCTGGTGGAAATCGCGCTACATCCCGCGAGTCCTCGCCGCCTGGGGAATTTTTTCATCCCTCGTGCTTTCGCTCGTTACCCTGGTCGTCATCGTCTATCCCGCCTTGGGGGCAGCCATCGGACTGACCTACATGGTGCCGATGTTTTTCTACGAAGTTGGCCTCGGCCTCTGGTTGATCATCAAAGGATTACATGAACCAGCCGCTCCAAAAGGATTCGGGGCTGATTCTGTGTCTCGTTAAACCTATAAAACTTTTAAAACAAATCCTAAGATGGATCAGACGCGCGATCTTACTCGCGTTGTTCCTGGCGTTCCTGGCGGTATTTGTCGCCTATTGGAGGTCGAGCAACAACTGCGATCGAAACACCGCTGCTCCGAGTAACCCTATGAAGGCAATTCGCTACTGTGAGTACGGTTCACCCGATGTCGTAAAGCTGGCATACGTTGAGAAACCCGTGCCGACCGACAACCAGGTTTTGATTAAAGTTCGGGCGGCTTCACTCAACGCGCTTGATGCCTACATGATCCGCGATTCGTTGCTTGGGCGTTTGATCTCCGGGTTGCGCAAACCGAAAGACACGCGGCTGGGCCGCGACGTCGCCGGCGTGGTGGAAGCGGTCGGCAAAAACGTGACAGAATTCAAACCGGGCGACGAAGTGTTCGGCACCTGCCGGGGCGCTCTCGCGGAATACGCATGTGCTTCCGAACGAGCTCTGGTCATGAAACCGCCGAACCTCCCCTTTGAGCAAGCCGCCTCTATCCCGCTGGCCGGACTTACTGCACTCCAGGGCCTGCGCGATCAGGGAAAGATTCAGCCCGGGCAGAAGGTGCTAATTAACGGCGCGACCGGAGGTGTAGGAACATTCGCCGTGCAAATCGCCAAAGCCCTTGGCGCGGAGGTGACGGCTGTTTGCAGCACCCGGAATGTCGACCTTGTCCGATCGATCGGCGCCGATCACGTGATCGATTACACGAACGAGGATTTCACCAAGAGCGACCAGCGTTACGACGTAGTTTTCGATAACGTTGGCAACCATTCCTTCGCCGCACGCCGTCGCGTGTTAAATCCCAAAGGCATCTGCGTTTTGGCCGGGGTGGGCGGAGCCGGAGCAAAGGGTGGTCAGGCCATCGGACGCATAGCTGGCATTTTCACCGCGCGTGGATTGTCATCATTCGTCGATCAAAAGTTCGCCCAATATATTACCAGGATGAGCAAACCGGATCTCATCATGCTGGCCGACCTGATCCAAACGGGAAAGCTTAGGCCAGTCATCGAGCGGACTTACAAATTAGACGAGGCGCCTGAGGCTCTCCACGATCTCGATCGTGGTCACGCTCGCGGAAAACTCGTGATAACTGTAACGCAAGACAATTGAGCCTAACCGAGAAGAAACCTGTGTTTGGGGCGATGGAAGAATCGAATGCGTGGAGGGCGTCTGAGAGAACATGAGATCAATTAAGAAACAGGCAAGGATCGCGGGACTTTTGTATCTGCTAATGGCAGTTGCCGCCATCCTTGGTCTGAACATCCCCTCTTTTATAGTGCG
>JBBSPM010000193.1:0-1666 GCA_038258815.1 Chthoniobacterales bacterium | reverse complement strand
CTTCGCCGGACTGGTTGGAGGACATGCTGCCATTGGCGAGGACGAAGCCGGCCATGCCCTGGCGCGCGAGGTGGTGGATGACGTGCTGCACCCAGGCGAAGTTGGCGTTGCCCCGGGGCGGGACGCCATACTGCCAGCGCACGTCGTCGTCTTTGCGGAACCAGTCGGAGTCGTTGAAGGGCGGGTTGGCCAGGACATAGTCGGCGCGGAGGTCGGGATGGAGGTCGCGCCGGAAGGTGTCGGCGTGCTCGGGGCCGAAGTCGGCCTCGATGCCGCGCAGGGCGAGGTTCATGACGGCGAGGCGGCGGGTGGTGGGGTTCGATTCCTGACCGTAGATGCTGATGTCGCCAATCTTGCCGCCGTGGGCTTCGACGAATTTCTCCGATTGCACGAACATGCCGCCGGAGCCGCAGCAGGGATCGTAGATGCGGCCTTTGTAGGGAGCAAGCATCTCGACGAGAAGACGGACGACGCTCTGCGGGGTGTAAAACTGGCCGCCTTTCTTGCCCTCGGCACTGGCGAATTGGCCTAGGAAGTATTCGTAGACGCGGCCGAGGATGTCTTTGCTGCGATGGGAGTTTTTCGTGCCGTATTCGTAATCGGGTTCTTCGGCGGCTTTTAGGAGGTCGGAAGGCTGATCGGCGGGGGCGCCGATCACAGCACGCGAGGCGCGTGCGCTCCCCGGAGCGGAGGTCGACGCGCGATCAACGAGAACGATCGTGCCGATGAGGTCGATGAGCTCGCCTAAGCGGTGCTTGTCGAGGCCGGGGCGGGCATAGTCTTTCGGCAGTACGCCTTTCAGGCGGATGTTGTCGCGCTCGATCGCGACCATGGCGTCATCGACGATCTTGCCGATGGTCGGCTGCTTGGCGCTGTTCTGGAGATAGCTCCAACGCGCGGCGGGCGGAACCCAGAAGACGTTTTCGGCCTTGTATTCGTCCGGGTCTTCGGGATCGGCGCCGGGCTCTTTCGTGAGCTGGGCATGTTTCTCCTCGAAGCTGTCGGAGATGTACTTGAGGAAGATGAGGCCAAGCACGGTGTGCTTGTATTCCGCTGCGTCCATGTTGCTGCGGAGCTTGTCGGCCGCGAGCCAGAGCTTCGCTTCGAAGCCGAGATTGGCGGTGGAGCTGTTCTTGGAGGAGGAGCGGGCGCGGGGCATGCGTGCAAAGCTGTAACTGCCGACACGCGCTGCTAAAAGGAAAAAACGTGTTTCGCAGGCTGTCGTCCGGATTAGATGGCGAATGCTTCACAAAAACGCGGCGCGGCAGCTCGCTGCGATTGAATTGTAGCCGCCTTATTTCAATCGCGGATCATAGCGAAATCGCTTCGCCGTCTGGACCCATTCGAGGCGAAAGCGCGGATGCCGCGGGTTAATGAGGGCGTTATGTTCTATCGGGACGACCACACTCGGCACGAGCAGCGCGACGCTCCGCTGCTCGGTGACCCAGCGGTCACCCACAGTCCGACTTTCCGCTCCCGCCGGTTCCGCGTCCCAGCCGCGCGGGAGCGGGCGCAGTTCCTCAACCAGACGATCGGGAACCTCGATCGTGAAAAGCCAGCGTTCTTCCGAATGCCGCATCGTCTGTGTGTGCACGAGGGTTTCCAAACAGGCGAGCGCTACTGAGCTGGAGGCATAAACCAGACGCGTGCCGAGCGAATGCCAGCG
>JBBSPM010000192.1:0-1762 GCA_038258815.1 Chthoniobacterales bacterium | reverse complement strand
TGCCGGAAGATGCGACCCTCGGGCCGAGCGTGGAGCGGGTGGACGATTCGAAAGCGCCCGACCCCGATCCGCATCTCATGATTACCTCGGCCGCCTTCCAGGAGCCGGCCGGGCCGCTCCTCGCCGAGTAGTCTGGCTCGGTTTTGACTAACGGGGTTGCGCCTCCGGAGGCTGCAACGACATTAGGCGGTGAGCGCCAACCTCATCTCCAGCGGCACGACTCCGCGTAACAAGGTCAATCTCCGCACCCCGGAGGTCATGACCGCGGTCCAGGAACAGGTCGAATCGCATTATCGCAGCGACATCGTGGACAAGGTCCGCCGCAGCGGCGGAATCATCTCGGTGGACGGCGTGACGGTGCGGCTGGCGAAACAATTCGGATTTTGCTACGGGGTGGAGCGCGCCATTGATCTTGCTTACGCCGCGCGCAAAGTCTTTAAGGATCGCCGGCTCTTCATCGTCGGCGAGATCATTCACAATCCCGAGGTCAACGAGCAGATCTCGTCGTTAGGCATTAAGAATCTCACCGGACCAGGCAAACAGGCCGACCTCTCCGAGCTGACGGCCGACGACGTCGTCATCCTGCCGGCGTTCGGGACCGAGGTTTCCATCCTGCAACAGATCAAGGAGCGCGGCTGCCAGATCGTCGATACCACCTGCGGCGATGTTATGAGCGTCTGGAAACGGGTGCGCAAATACGCCAGCGAGTCCGCTACGTCCATCATCCACGGCAAGGCGGAGCACGAAGAAACCAAGGCGACCAGCTCCCGCGCACTCGGCGACGGCAAAGGGCATTACCTGGTCGTCCTGACGCTCGCCGATACCGATTACGTTTGCGATTACATCCGGCACGGCGGCGATAAGCAGGCTTTCCTCGAAAAATTCCGGGGCGCGTATTCCGCCGGCTTCGATCCCGACGTTCACCTGCGGACAATCGGCGTGGCCAACCAGACCACCATGCTGCGCGGCGAGACCGAAGAAGTGCAGCGGCGCATCCAGAAAGCGGTGGCTGATCGAGATGGCGCCGAGCTTGCGACGAAGAATTTTCGTTTCTTCGACACCATCTGTGGTGCGACTCAGGAGCGACAGGACGCGCTACGCGAGTTACTCGACGTGAAGATGGACCTGCTCCTCGTCGTCGGTGGTTACAACAGCTCAAACACCTCGCATCTGGCCGAGATGGGGGAGGAAAAACTGCCGACCTATTTCGTTCTCAACGCCAGCCGGCTTCTCTCGGAAAAGGAGATCCTGCACTACAACCTGCACCAGCGCGGGGAAGTGGTGGCGCACGATTGGCTACCGCCGGGGCCGGTCGTCGTCGGGATCACGGCGGGCGCTTCCTGCCCTAACAACCTCATCGAAGAAACGCTCATTCGTCTCTTTCAATTGCGCGGCACTAGCGTTGCGGAACTCTACGCCTCGGCCGGGTAGAGTGGCCTGGCACGCCGTCGAGGCGGCTCGGGGAGAGAAGCAAGCGCCGATTTAGTTATTGCCTCCACCCGTCGCTTTCCCCGGTCTTGACTGGAGGTTAGAAATCTGATTGCGACTCAGCGCCTCGACGTTGGACCTCCCAACGCTTCCCTCTTCAACCCAGCGGCCGGCGACATTGCTGCCCAGTTCGCCGCGCACCCAGACATATCTTTTGCCGTTGATGATCCTGACGTTAGGATCGTTGGCCGTCGCCACCTTGGCCGCCGCCCCTGGTGCGTTCACCTGACCGGTCAAGGCCGCGGCCTTCTCTACGGAGACACGCATGGCCACC
>JBBSPM010000191.1:0-1802 GCA_038258815.1 Chthoniobacterales bacterium | reverse complement strand
CACTTGGCCATGATGGAACCGCCGCGGGAGACGATGCCGGTCATGCGGCTGGCGGTCATCGGGACGAAGCGCAGCAGGACGCCGGCGTGGATGGCGAAATAATCGACGCCTTGCTCGGCCTGCTCGATGAGGGTGTCGCGATAGAGTTCCCAGGTGAGGTCCTCGGCCTTGCCGTTGACCTTTTCGAGCGCCTGATAGATCGGCACGGTGCCGATGGGCACGGGGGAGTTGCGGAGAATCCATTCGCGCGTGGCGTGGATGTTCGTGCCGGTGGAGAGATCCATGACGGTGTCCGCGCCCCACTTGGTGGCCCAGCGCATTTTCTCGACTTCCTCCTCGATGCTCGACGCGACAGCGCTGTTGCCGATGTTGGCATTGATCTTCACGAGGAAATTCCGGCCAATAATCATCGGCTCAAGTTCCGGGTGATTGATGTTTGCGGTAATAATGGCGCGGCCAGCGGCAACTTCTTCGCGCACAAATTCCGGCGTGATCTCTTTTGGAATGCGCTGTGGAAAACTCGCGAAGATACTCGGCGTGTAAGTGCTCTGGGGCAACTGACTTGAACCAGCGTGCTGTTTGTCGAGGTCGTTGCGGAGATTATCTTTCGCCATGTCCGCGATTTTCGCACGGCCCATGTTCTCGCGGATGGCGATGAATTCCATCTCGGGCGTGATGATGCCCTGGCGCGCGTACCAAAGCTGCGTGACCGGATGACCGGCCGAAGCGCGCAAGGGTTTGCGTTTCGCGCCGCTGAAATGGTCGAGGCGGTTCTTGCGCTCAGCCTGGCTCGCGAATTCTTCGTGGCCGCGGGTGAGGTAGCCGTTGTCCTCGGGCATAATCTCGCGGCCTTCGTACTCGGCGACGTCGTTGCGGGAGCTGATCCACTTTTCGCGCACGGCAGGGAGACCTTGGGCGGAGTCGGGTGATTGATCCGGATCGCCCCAGGGGCCACTGGTGTCGTAGACGCGGACGGGCTCGTTAGGCTCAAGCTGGCCGTTGAAATCCTTCGTCGGCGCGAGGCTGATCTCGCGCATCGGCACGCGCACTTCGGGATGGATTTCGCCTTCGACGTAAACGCGCTGCGAATTGGGCATCACGTAGTCGGAGGATTTCGGTTCGATGGAGTCTTTGGATGCGATCATGTCAGCGGTTGAGAGTTGATAGTTGAGTGTTGAGAGAAAACAAAAAAGCCATGCGCGGAAAACGCATAGCTGAAACATCGAACTCCTCGCTCCCTACGGCGGCATTACCCGCATCAGGTTTAAGGGGTCTCCCGAGATGCGCCACGCAAGTTACAAACTTGCGCCACACCCGGAACTCTCAGCCAGTGGCTCCCCCGCTCTGTCGTTTCAGAATAGGGCGCTGACCGATGAAGTCAACGCTCGCGAAGCAGCGCACCAAATACGGGTGCGCTGCTTCCGAATTCGTTAGGCGCGCGCTATTCTTTCTTCTGCGCGGCCGGGGCCACGCCGGCTTCCCTCACGTTGGTGTGGAAGATGGCCTGCCATTGCCCGCTCTGGTTCGACCAGACAGAGCCAGCGTTGAAGGTGCCGCCCGCGTCCTTCCCGTCGAAAATGCCCGCGATCGTCACCTTGTAGCTCGATACCATCGTGTCCGCTCCGGCGGCGACGACCTTGTAGTCGGTGATCGCGAACGATTTCATGTCCCACTTCTTCATGTCGGCCAGTTCCTTCTTCATGCCGGCAATGCCGTCATCGTAAACCCCGACCATCTTTGGGCTCACCACTTTCTTAAAACCAGCGGCGTCCTTGTCTTTGAAAGCTTGCCAGGCCGCTTTT
>JBBSPM010000190.1:0-1832 GCA_038258815.1 Chthoniobacterales bacterium | reverse complement strand
CGGCATGTGCTCGGAATACTTGGACACGGCGATCTGGGCCAGCAGCGCCTCGGTGGGCCAGCTGCCCTCCAGAAGATGCATCGGGGCTTTGGCCTGCAACACACCCGCGCGCCCCTTGGGGCAGGCGTATTTAGGGCGGATCGTGACGATCACCTGATAGCACGCCGGGATATAATCCAGCCGATCGACCCGATCCTCGCCGATCTTGACCATGTCGCCACAGCCGCAAGGGCAAGCAATGCTATCTGGCTCGATGACACGCTCGACGCGCGGCAGGTGTTCCGGCAAGGCGCGCGCCTTGCGCTTCTTGCGCGGCGCCTTCTTCTCGGGATCGGTCTCGCTGGCCGCGATCTTCTCCTCGACCGCGGCAATCTGTTCCTGGGTCTCGGCGATGGCGGCTTCCAGATCCTCGAGAGCAAGCTCGAGCTGCGCGGGGTCCAGCTTTTCCGATTTTGGCCCGAACTTCGCATGTCGGTATTGTGCGACCTGGCCTTCCAGCTTTTCGATCAGGGCCTTCAGTTCGGTGATGAAGGCATCCTTCTCAGCGCCTACCGCCTGTTCATGCTGGCGGGCGGCACGCTCCACCGACAGCTCGAACTGCGCGGCCTCGAACGCCTTCACAACCTCGGGCGGAAGGTCCGGAAACTGGCTGAGATCGAAGGGCTGAGACATGCGGATTCATAGCCGATCCGGACAGGAAAGGCCAATAAAACAACGCCAAAACAGCTGAGTAAATCATCCCGCCGCAATGGGTGGAGCGACCCGTTGCGCAACGATCCGGCGCCAATCCAGTCCTTCGAACAAAGCCTCGTGCTGGGCTCGCGATAGTCGCATTGTCCCGTCCTGAACCTTCGGCCAAGCAAAGCTGCCTTGTTCCAAGACCTTGTAGACCATGACGAGACCTGTTCCATCCCAGACCAAAATCTTCAGCCTGTCGCCGCGTTTTGAACGGAACACGATTGTCACGCCGGAATGCGGATCGAGCTTCAACTCGGTCTGCACGATCAGCGCCAGCGCCCGATGTCCGCAGCGGAAGTCCACCGGCCGCGTCGCGATCAGGATCGGCTGGCGCTGCCCCGCGACGATCATGCCGATCCTCGCAACGCGCGCGCCACCGCTGCTGCCCGCTCTGCCGGAACATCGCCCGGCACCCGCAGCACCAGATCGTTCCCGATCTCGATCGTGATGACGCCGCCGGTCCCTCCGGCATCCCCTGACGGACTGACGTCCTCAACCTCCACCGAAACCGGCACAAAGGTTGGCAGAGGGGCGTCTGACGGCATCCTGGCCATGGCGTCAGCGGGCAGGACAAGACGGCCCTCGCGCGCCTGACGCCGCCAATCCGAAAGCTGATGCGCTGCCAGATCATGCTGCCGCGCAACGTCCGCCACCCGCGCGCCCGGCTGAAAGCTCTCGGCCACAATCCGGGCTTTCACATCATCCGGCCAGCGCCGATATCCACGCGTCCGCTGCAAAACCTCGATGCAACCGTCAAACCCGTCCCCGCCGTCCGCCATCATCATCTCCTTCTGAATGCTCAGAACGAGACTCGCCGCTCGGTCAGCGTCGGGAAACCACAGAAATCAATGGGGCGGGAACGGCGCATACGTTGAAGGCACCGAATTTGCCGCATCCTATCTTACTAATTGGTCACTCACTAATATTGAGGAGGCCCTGTCATGAGCAGTGATTTTGCCGATCTTGATCGGTCATGTCTCACACCCCGCCTCCACTTTGCCCTAAGTGTAGTTTCCCGATGGTTGTGAAAACCATTCGCGGTAGCACTTACGAACATAAGTTTTGGGGCTGCAGCCAGTATCCGGCCTGCAGGG
>JBBSPM010000189.1:0-1861 GCA_038258815.1 Chthoniobacterales bacterium | reverse complement strand
TGGTTTTCACGACGCCGTTCTCGTCGTCGGCGCGGAACAGCAGAAGACCATGTCGTCGAAGGACGGTTCCGATGTGCTCGGCGCGGCGGCCGATTTCGATGTCGAACGGCCGGAGTACGGCGACTTCATGTTCCCGAAATTATTCGGCCGCATTGCCGAGATTTACATCGACAAATACGGCGCTTCGCCTAACGACCTCGCCGCGGTCGCCTACAAGAACTACGCGCATGCGCGCTTGAATCCGCTCGCGCAAATGCGCGAGGCCAACCTGACCTACGACGACGCCTCGCAGGTCTCGGAGAAAAATCCGAGCGTCGCGCCCCCACTGCGCGTTTCCGATTGTTCGCAGATCACCGACGGCGCGGCTGCGGTCGTCCTCGTCTCGGGCAAATACCTCGAGAAACACGGGATCGATAAATCGAAGGTCCCGCAGCTTCTCGGCTTCGGGCACACGACCGATTACCTCGCGCTTGAAAAGAAGGACGTGCCCACTTTCAGCACCGCGCGCAAAGCGGCCGAAAAAGCCTTCGGCATGGCCAACCTGAAGCCGCGCGACATGCACGGCGCGGAAGTGCACGACTGCTTCTCGATCACCGAGATCGTCGCCTACGAAATTCTCGGCCTGGCCGAGCAGGGCAAAGGCGCGGAGTTGGCCAAGACCGGCGCGACCGCGCTCCCCCAGGTTCGCGGCGAGCATGTCAGTGGGAAGATTGACTTCGAGATTCCGGTCAACGCCGGCGGCGGCTTGATCGGCGACGGCCATCCGGTTGGAGCGACCGGCGTGCGCCAGGTCGTGGACGCCTACGAGCAGCTCACGGGGAAAGCCAACGCGCACCAAATCGAAGGCGCGAAAAAATTCCTCACCTTCAATATGGGCGGCAGCCTGACGACTTCCGTGGCGATGATCTGGGGGATGAATTGACGGAGATGGCTTCCGGGCTGCGCTCGCTTGAGCTAGAATTTCGTTAGCAGATCGCTAGCGGAATGTTAGCGTTCCGATATGCCCGCTGTCCTGATCAAGAACGTCCCGGCTGACTTGCATCGCCGGCTCAAGCAAAGAGCAGAGCAAAACCGGCGGAGTATGAATCAGGAAACGCTGCTACTTTTGGAAAAGGCGTTGGACGAAACGCCCGGACGCAAAACGGACCTTCCACAACCGATCAAGACCCGGCGGCCACTCACTGATAGCTGGTTGAAGCGGGCTGTCCGGAGTGGCCGCGCATGATAGTCGTCGACGTTAAGGTGATCGCTTATCTGCTCATCGAAGGCCAGAAAACCAGCCTGGCCCGACGGGTTCGGGGGAAGGATTCGCATTGGCTTTTGCCAGCGCTCTGGCGTTCCGAATTCCTGAACGTGCTCGCGCTCCAGGTGCATCATCGCGGATTCAACCTGCGAACGGCTCAGACCCTCTGGGAGCAGGCGCTCGAACTATTTCGGCAGGAGGAAAGGGCGGTCGACACGCCGTTGGCCTTGCAGATCGCGGCGGAAAATCGCATCTCAGGCTATGACGCGCAGTATATCTCCCTTGCGCAGCAGTCCGGGGTTCCCTGCGTGAGCGAAGATCGGGAGCTGGGTCGCAAATTCCCCGATCGCGTGATGCGGATGTCAGATTTTGTGGAGGAACAATAATTCGCGATGAGCACGCCAGACACCGACGCCACGATGGCGGTCTTTCTCGATCTCGAAAACATTGCTCTCGGCGCGCATGACGCGAACTTTCCTCCCTTCGAGGTGCGCAAAGTCCTCGAGCGACTCCTTCTCAAGGGCCACATCGTGGTGAAGAAGGCCTATTGCGATTTCGAGCGTTACAAGAGTTTCAAACGCAGCCTGCACGAGGCGGCTTTCGAGTTGATCGAAATCC
>JBBSPM010000188.1:0-2075 GCA_038258815.1 Chthoniobacterales bacterium | reverse complement strand
GTGATGGAAGACGGCAAAAAGCCCTTCCTTGCCATCGATGATGTGCTCCGGACCGGAGAATCCGCCCCGCGCAAGGAGCGCGCTCTCCGCGCCCATCCGGCCCGCCCACGGATCGACCGTGTTTTTCATGTTGGTCAGTTTGCCGGCCGTCACTGCGCCGGGGCAAAAAGTGCGCGCCGCGCTGATCCCCATTGCGGAAACCATTTGCGCCGGCGTGAGATTCAAGACTCGACCGGCGGCGATCGGCGCCGCAAACGCGCTCAAGGTCGCGTGATGCCAGCCGTACTCGCGCACTCCGGGACGACCGACTTCGCAAAGCCGCATCTCGATTTCGTAGGCGATAATGGTGGCGAGAATCAAATCTTTCCCGCTCAATCCTTCGCTCTCACAAAGCGCGAGAGGCGCCGAGATCAGATCACTCGGATGACACGGATCCGACTTCCAATAAATGTCGTTGTAATCCATCGCGCGCATCATGTGGCCGTTGAGAAACGAAGCGTCGACCGGATTGGTCCTGAAGCCCGAGACGAAGGTGGTCGCGCTGCCATTTCCGCCGCCCTCGCCCGCCGTACGGCGGGACGAGTTCGCCGCGGCGGACATTGCCTGGTAATGTTTGAGCAGAATCTTCGCGTCATCCTGCTGGCTGCCGCCGAGCGCGCAGCCGACGGAATCGAACCAGAACAGTTTCGCCGCCTGGATCGCCTCCGGGGAAAGGTCTTCGTAATTCAATGCGCAAGCCCATTCCGCGATCGTGTAAGAGAGCAGTTTTTTCGAGTCGGTGGATTTTTCGGACATAACGATCTCCTCCGTTAGGCAGCCGCGTAGTCCGCGATGGCTTTGGCCACGTCGAGGGTGGAATCCTTCCCGCCCATATCGTAGGTGCGCACTTTGCCCTCCGCGATGACGCGCGCGATGGCGCTTTCGAGGCGTTCGGCTTTCTCGGGTTCTTTGAGCCAATCGAGCATCAACTTGCTCGTGAGGAGCATCGCGATCGGGTTGACCTTGTATTGACCGGCATACTTCGGGGCGGAGCCGTGGGTCGGCTCGAAGACGGCGTAGTTGTCGCCGAGATTCGCGCTGGGCGCGAAGCCGAGTCCGCCGACGAGGCCAGCGCACAAGTCACTCACGATGTCGCCAAACATGTTCTCGGCCACGAGCACGGAATAATCCTGCGGGTTCTTAAACATCCACATGCAGATGGCGTCGATGTTCGCGTCGTCGGCCTGAATGTCCGGATACTTTTCGGCCAGGTCGTAGAAGCAACGCATCATCATCCCGCCAGTCTCGCGGAGAACGTTCGGCTTCTCGATCAAGGTGACGCGCTTGCGCCCGGTCTTCTTGGCGAATTCAAATGCCTGTTTGCAGATGTTGGTGCAGCCCTGGTTGCTCACGATGCGGGTGGAAAGGGCGATATTTTCGAGGCCGGCCCGGTCCTTCCACGGCTTCATCTTCGGGTTGGCGCAAAGCGCGGTGTAAACCGATTCGGGCAGCGGGAAAAACTCGACGCCGCCATACATTCCTTCGGTGTTCTCACGAAAAACGACCTGATCGATCGCGACGTCTTCACCGCCCGGGTTGGTGATCTTGTTCCCGCGGAAATTGAGCGGATTGCCGTGATAGCTTTTACACGGCCGCATGTTGGTGTGGAGATTGAACATCTGCCGCAGCTTCACGATCGGCGAAAAATAGACGAGGCCCTTGTCCTGCAATTCCGGGATCAGCTCTTTTTTCGCCTTGTCCTGCGGCTTGCTCGTGATCGCGCCGAAGAGGCCGCAGGTCGTTTCCTTCAACTTCGCAACCGTGCGATCGGGCAGGGCGTTGCCCTCCTTGCACCAGAAATCCCAGCCGATCTCGCAGGGCACATATTCGGCGTCGAGTTGCAGACGATCGAGAACGATCCGGGCCGCCTCCATGACATCACTGCCGACTCCGTCACCGGGCATCCACGCGATTTTGTATTTAGCCATAGGGCGGTGATTCTATCGTGCGCCTTCCAGCCCGCAAGTTCGCGGTCGCGGCTCATTCAAAATTAAGAGCTGAGAGTTCGCGGTTAATGATTGGGCCGAACAATGAGT
>JBBSPM010000187.1:0-2125 GCA_038258815.1 Chthoniobacterales bacterium | reverse complement strand
GGCTCATCCTCTGCGGCGGCTTTTCCGGTCACGGTTTCAAATTCGCGCCGGTGGTAGGCGAAATCGCCGCCGACCTCGCGCTGGAGGGCGCTTCCCGGCATCCGATCGATTTCCTTGCGCTCCGCCGATTCGCGGAAAAGCCGGGCTCACGCTAAAGAAGAAAATGCCAGGCCAGGCCCAGTTCGGCACGGAACAATCGGATACCGGAGAGTTCGTTAGGCAGGACGACGCCTTTCGCGATTGGATTTCAAGAGACGGCTCGACCGCCTCTCCAGCCGCGGCCGATCGCTATCATCTCTATGTCTCGCTCGCCTGCCCCTGGGCGAGCCGCACCGTCATCGCGCGCCATCTGCGCGGGCTCGAAGGAACGATCGGGATGACGGTGGTCGATCCGCTGCGCGACGAACGGGGCTGGGCTTTTCGCGACGGCCCGGGTTTCAGCTGCGATCCGGTGAATGGCTTTGAGTTTTTGGCACAAGCCTACCTCGCGACCGATCCACACTTCGACGGCCGCGTCACCGTTCCCGTGCTCTGGGACAAGGACACCGGCCGGATCGTGAACAACTCCGAGGACGATATCTGCCGGATGTTGAACGACGCTTTTGCCGGCTTCGGCAAACCGATGAGCGACCTTTTCCCTGACGACATCGCGGAGGCGCAGGCCGAGCTTTCGCATTTCATCTACGAGAAGATCACCAACGGCGTTTACCGCGCCGGATTCGCCACCCGCCAGCGGAGCTACGAGCGCGCGGCCCGCACCGTCTTCGCCGCGCTCGATGAGATGGAGGCGCGCCTAACGACGAGCCGCTATCTCTTCGGCAGCCGCATCGTGGAGAGCGATTGGCGGTTCTTCTGCACCCTCGTGCGCTTCGACGCGGTCTATTACGGACACTTCAAGTGCAACCTGCGGAGGATACTCGATTACCCGAATTTGCACGGTTACCTGCTCGATTTGTATCAAGAGCCGGGCATCGCCGCGACGGTCAATCTCGATCACATCAAGCGCCATTACTACATGACGCACGAGGCGATCAATCCGACCCGGATCGTGCCGCTCGGGCCGATCCTGGATCTCGACGCGCCGCATGGGCGGGAGAAGCTCCCGGCCTGATGGCGACGCGCGGGGTGAAATCCGCGACGCTCATAGAGCGCCGCTACAGCGCGCGCGTCATCTGCCGTCGCCGAGCCGCCTAAAACCTCTCGCCATCGGCATGCAATCGATGGATTTCGCCAGCAAACGCCCAGTCTTCCGCGCGACTGACAAGGGCGGCCCGGACGGGATTCTCGCGCACGTAGTTCCACTTCTGAGTCGCCGATTCTCCGCTCCGGAGGAGATGATCGAAGAAGCCTTTCTGCCAATGCGGAGATGCGACCCCTTTTTGCCGAAGAGCTTTAGAGAGCGCGTTCTTGAGAGACTTCATCCACGCAGAGAGAGCGATCCTTTCGCCGTCGCAGACGACAAACAGGTGTAAATGATCCGGCATAAGAACATAGCAGCCCACCCACGCGCCATGCTCGGGGCCGACTTCCGCAAACTGTCGGAAAGCCTCGTGAACATCTGGCGAATTAAGGATTGCCCGGCGTGCAGCAGTGCTGGCGGTAACGAAGTAAACCGGCGCACGCACATAGACGCGCTCGAGACGCGCAAGGCGGCGGGGGTGCATAAACAGGAAGCGTATTAGGATCGGCGAAAGGCTGGCAACAACTCTGTAGCGGCGGTCTGTGACCGTCGCCGGAAGCGCAACCCTGCGATCAAGCGTTGCGACGCTCACAGAGCGCCGCTACAGAGAGAGCCCCGTGGCTCCGCTTCCACCACCCAAAACCTTGTCGCCGCGGGATCGGAAATGGGTCCCGGTCGCCTGGGTCGCGCTCTGCCTCATCTGGGGTTCCACCTGGCTCGCGATCAAGATCGGCCTGAACGATCTGCCGCCGATTTCGTTCTGCGCGATCCGTTTTGCCATCGCCGCCGCAGTCCTTTTCGCGATCTGCCTCGGGCGTTTTCCGCTCCCACGAAGCCTGAGGGATTACGGCTTTCTCGCCTTCACCGGCATCCTCACTTTCGGCGTGAATTACGGCCTCCTCTTCTGGGGCGAGCAACATGTTTCCTCCGGACTGGCCGCGATTT
>JBBSPM010000186.1:0-2172 GCA_038258815.1 Chthoniobacterales bacterium | reverse complement strand
TTCCGCGATCAATTCCTTTGCCGCCTCGGATTCACCGCCAGCATAAATTACCGGCCGCGGTTGCCTGATCGGCTTGGGCTGCATGACCGAGTCTTCGATCCGATAATATTTTCCAGTGAACGAAAAGTGGTCCTCCTTCCAAATGCCGTCGACCACTTGCAGTCACTCGAGAGTGCGGGCGTAACGATCGTCCTTCGCGAGCAAGGCCGAATTGTGGAATGTGGGACGGACCGCGACCATTAGCTCGAGCCGTTTCGTGACCGCGGCGAGCATAATGCCTGCGCTCCGGCTGCCCAGAGAAACGGATTTATCGCGAGCCGCGACGCGGCTCCTAGCCCACCTAAGAATCGCAACGCTCGCGAGCCCGGTCGCTCCGAGCAGCACTTCCCGCCGCGAGAACGCGATCAGGAATCGCTTCGCCGTAACCGTCTGCGTCCTCACGCTACGTAACACCTCGTGCGGAGCTGGAATGTGTCATACTCTTGGCGGGTTACGCGCTGTGGTTCAAGGAAGGGACAGCGCGCTGCGCTGTCCAAGGCGTGGCGCGAGCATGGGGTGTCCAGCCATTGCGAGGTAGAGCCGCGCGCCCCGGACGCCGCAGCGGCATCCCGATCGCCGCCTGCAATCGGCACGTGCAAAAGCGCATGACCGTCTATGCAGCTATCTGCGCGGTGATTTTGTGCAGACCCGTCTTGCCGGAATATTGATTACGCTGCTCGTCAAAGTGCTGGACGTCGCCAGTGCCATCGGTCGCCCTAACGACCAACTTGTATTCGCCCGGTCCCGCCGGTTTCCAGAGAAAGCTCCAAAGCACCCAGGTTAGTTTTGTGCCAGGATAATCGATCTTCGCCTCCGTCCAGTTGTTCCCGTCATCGGTGCTGACCTCCACCCGCGTGACCCCGCGAGCGCCCGCAAACGCGATCCCTTTGAGCGGAACTCCATCTGGCATCTGGCCGAGACTGAGCTGCGCCTTGTCACCCGGCTGATCGAAGCGCGATCGAATCGGCACGACGAAATCCGGACCCCAACCCTGCTGCTCGTAGAAGCCTTTCGAGTCGTCGCCGGTGACTTCAATGCGCGTGACCCATTTCACGTGCTTTTCGCCGAAGTAATTGGGAACAATCATGCGGGCGGGCGCGCCGTGCCGATCGGGCAACGGTTCACCATTCATCTCGTATGCGACCAGCGTGTTCGTGTTCATCGCCTTCTCCAGCGGGAAGGTGTCGGTGTAATTATCGACGCCGTGGAGCAGCACCTTCTTGCCGTTCGGATCGGCCTTGGAAGCTTCGAGGAGCGCGCGCAGCGGCACGCCTTTCCACATCGCGTTGCTCATTAAGCCCCCGCCGACTGGGTTGCTGATGCACATCAAGGTCGTCTCCTGCATGACGGAAGGAAGCGCCTTGATTTCGTCGAGCGTGTAGCTGCGTTTGCTCCCGACCATCCCGCCAATCTCGAGCCGCCAGAGCGCAGAATTTACCTTCGGATCGACGACGTTTTTCGTGACGCAATAGAACTTGTCGTTAGGCGTGATCCCTTGCACTTCCGCGCCGCGGTACGTTTTGCCGTCGTAAAGGAGCGCGGAGAGCTTGTAGAAGCGGCGCAGCATTCCCGCCGAGCCGAGCGCGAAGAGTCCTCCGAGGCCGCCGAGCACAAAAGCGCGCCGTCCGATTGACGGCGTGAATTCCGCGGAACCAGGCCGAGTTTGTTCCGGCCGGGACGTGAGATACCTAAACGACCGCACCGCCGCTTGGTCGAAAGCGACAAACGAAACCAGCAAACCGACGAGCGTCACCCAGGTAGCCGGCACAATCGGCAACCCCAAGTAATGCGTTCCCAACACCGGCCAAAGCAGCGCCGTGGAAACGGCGAGCGGCAACAGGACGAAGAGGGCGAGGGCGAAAACTTTTCTGCCGGAGTGTGACAAGTCTTTGCGCTCGCTGATCAAGGCATAGATCCAAAATCCGATCGCACCGAAGAGCATTTGTCCCACGATGACGGAACTCACTCCGAGCTCCTTCATGTGGTTATAGCCGCCGACTTTACCCATCAGACTGAGGAACAGCCCCACCGGCAGCCACGCCGAGATGCGATCGCCGAGCAGGACCAGCGGCGTCGCAAGGCCAAAGAGCGACGCGAGCAACAGCATCACGGTCGTCATGACCAGACCACCCA
>JBBSPM010000185.1:0-2206 GCA_038258815.1 Chthoniobacterales bacterium | reverse complement strand
TCCTCATCGCGGAACTGGTCGGAACTGCTTATTATCGGGTCCTGCAACGGCGGGCGCGCGACCCAATTCTCGACCTGGTCTGTGTGCGCATCCTGGCGGACGAAGCGCAACACGTCGCCTTTCATCTCGATCATCTGCGCGCTATCCATGCCGCGCTCCTCCCGGCGGAACGCGCCGCCTGGACGCTGCAATTCCAGCTTCTTTTCACCGCCGCGCTCAGCGTCGCCTGGATCGATCATCGCTCCGCACTCAACGCGACCGGCGCGAGCCGAAGCGAATTTTTCGGAACCGCGCGCTCCGAGTGCATCGCGTTTCTCGATCAATTGGCTGGAGCAAGAGTCAGCGGAAAAGTCGGCTCAATCGCCTGAAAGGAAGAGAGGTTTCCCGCGCGAGCGACCTTGACCTTCATCTTCGTCCTCCCGTTAGGCGGCTCATCCGCCAAACCGGGTCGTCAGGACGCAGTGGATCTTTCCGCTCAGCAGCAATTGGGGGCCGGGGGCGGAATCTCAATCGTCCTATTGACTGTAGACTTCCACGAGAGCGACACCCGTAGTGTCGTCCACCCCCCGCACGAGGGCGGTGTAATTCCCTGCGGGCAGCGCGATCGAGATAGCCGCTTCGCGAAGATTGCCCGGAGCCAGCCCACTCGCCTGGATTTGCGACGCCTGCGTATCCTGCCAGTCGTCATTCGAAGCAATCAGCGCGCCGCTTCCGTCGCGCAACTCCAGCAATGGATTCGCCAGAGGGCTGGCCACGCCATATTGCGCGAGGGAAGGGCCGAGGGCACGTATCACGACCGCGTTGTTATAAAGAGCAGTGCCACCGACGATAAATCCCTCGATCAAAACGTTGTCACCGCCGCCGACCAATCCGCGGCTGCTCACATTCCGAAGTTTGTCCCTCGTCGGCTCGATGGCGAGAAAGGTCGGCCCGTTCAGCCCGCTGGCGAAGGTGCTCTTCTGCCCGTCCGGGCTAAATTTGTAGATCACGCCGTCGGCCTGGTCATCGACGTAGAGATTGCCCGCGTCATCGAAAGCCAGACCGGCGGGCCCACTCAATCCCGTGGCAAAGGTTGTTTTCTCGCCCTCAGTGCTGATGCGCAGGATGGTGTTGGTGGCATTGTCGCCGAGAAAAAGGTTGCCGGCTGCATCGAAGGCCAGACCGCCGGGGAAAGCCACTCCGGAGAGGAAAGTCGTTTGGGTTCCGTCGGGAGAAATCTGGAGGACCTCGCCCGTGCCACCGTCCGAGACGTAGAGATTGCCGACGGCGTCGAATGCGATACCGGTGGGTTCGCTGAGACCAGAGACGACGGTGCTTTGGGTGCCGGCGGATGTGAATTTTAAGACCGAGCCGCCGTTAAAGCTGGAGACGAAGAGATTGCCATGGCCGTCGAAAGCCAATGCGGCCGGGCCATCGATGGCCGAGGCGAAGTTGCTCGCGCACCCGGCGGGAGTGACCTGCGAGATCGTGCCGGCGCCGGTTTCTGCGGCGAAGAGCTGGCCCCGTCGATCAAAAGCCAAACCCAGCGGAACGTTGAGTGACGAAGCGAAGGTGGTCTTGGTTCCATCAGGCGTGAACTGGAAGATTGTGCCGCTGCCAAGATCCGTAGTGTAGATGTCGCCTGGGTTAGCCTCGGCGCGCTCGAGCGCGAGGTTGCAGAATCCGAGCAGACCAAGAAGGAGAAGCGATTTTTTCATAGTAAATATCCGTGGCATCCGCATTTAGGCGAATGTTCAGGCACGGACATCCAAGCTCGTTTTGTGCCGCCGGTGCGAATTTTTGGAGGAGCGCACGGCCATGGTCCGCGGAGCAGAGCACGCCGGATCGAGCGCAGCGTCCGGTTTATTTGCGCGATCGGCCTCTGCGGTCGATAGCTTTCGCTGATGAAAATCGGCGCTCTCAGTCTGCTCGTAATCATCGCGCTGGTTTTGCCCGCGCATGGGCAATGGTGGCGTCGGCGCACGCCCACACCCGTGCCCACGCCGATCCCGACGCTTAGTCCGCGACCGACTCCCACTCCGGTGCCGACGCCCAAGCTCCCGCCGCGCGAGCTCGTCGCGCTCCCGGTCTACGACGAGGAGACGAGCGTGCGACTCCAGATTTTTCTCGATAACGCCGAGTTCGGTCCGGGGAAAATCGACGGCAAGATGGGCGAATTTTTCGGCAAGGCGCTCGTCGCCTACAAGAAGGCGCACGGCCTGCCGCC
>JBBSPM010000184.1:0-2295 GCA_038258815.1 Chthoniobacterales bacterium | reverse complement strand
TGCCCGCCACTTCGAGCAGAGGTTTGGCCTTCTTTTCCGTCAAAGGATAAAGGCGCGTGGCGTAACCGGCGGCGAGAATCAATGCGTTCATAAAAAGCGGAAGCGGAAGTTAAACGCTTCCGTCCTTTCGGCAAAACGTGAATCTCGGGAAGGGCTAAACAACCGGGACCGCCGCCAGGTGCAGCTGCCGTTGCAGCAGATCGATCCGTTTCGCTTCGGTGATCTTGCCGCGCGTCGTCGCGTCGGTGACGTAGAACGTATCGATCGCCGCGCCCTTGTCGGTGCTGATGCGTGAGAGGGTGATGTAAACATCCTGCCGTCCGAGGCACGCGACGAGATCGTAGAGCAAACCGAGACGATCCGGCGTCTCCACCTGGATGAGGGTCGAAGTCGGGTGACTCTTGTTTTCAATCGTGATGCGCGTGGGGAAATCGATCTCCGGCGAGCCCTTCGGACCCCTGCGGCGCCCGGTCGTGGAGAGAAGGGGCGCGAAATCGAAGCGCTCAGTGGCGAGCGCCGTCCGCAAGGTGGATTCGACGAGCGTGATCTCGCGCGGATCGTTGATCGGCCCGAGCTTCTGATTGCGGACCCGAAACACGTCCAGCACGAGGTTATCGCCACGAATGAAAATATCGGCGCTTAAAATGTTGATCGAGGCGACGGCCAGGGCGCCGGCGATGTTTTCGAGCAACTGCCCGCGATCCCAGGTACAGATGGAGACCACGCTGTGGCCCTGCTCCGGCTGCGCTTCCCAGTGGAGCGCGGGCGCAAAGGCCGGCTCGTCGCGCAGGTAGATGTTACGCCAGAGGGTTCGGAACAATTCGAGGTGCGCGACGATTTCCTGCACCCCGAACGCGCGAAAATAATTATCCGGCATGTAGTCGAAGTGGGCGTCGATCTCGTCGGCGAAATCGGGCGCGAGTTTTTCCGCGACGGCCTCGCGCAGTTTTTCGCGTTCGATTTTGCTCTGCGCGAGAAAGGCCTCCTGATCGAGCAGATAGCGGGAAGCGGCATGATAAAGTTGCCAGACGAGTAGCTCCTTCCAGTCCGACCACGTCTCGGTCGTCCCTTGCCCATCGGCCAGGGTGAGCAACATGAGTTGGTCGAGATTGGCCTGCGTTTTCACGATCTTGGCAAACTCGATCACCGTCGCCGGGTCATCGATGTTGCGCTGCTGCGCCATGTTCGAAAGGGTGACGTGATGATCGACCAGGAGGACGAGCGCGCGCCGCTCTTCGGGGGATAACTGCAAACGGACCGCGACGGTTTGGGCAAAGAGGGCGCTCGCCTCCGAGTGGGGACGGGCGCCGACGCCTTTGCCGGTATCGTGCAGGAGCAGCGCGAGGTAGAGCACAAACGCATCCGGCAGGGCCAGGAAAAGCTTTCGATAGGGGAGCAGCTTTTGGTTCGTCGTCTCGAGCAGCGCATCCAGCTTTTCGATGCAAACCAGGGTGTGCTCGTCCGCGGTGTAGCGGTGAAAATATTCGTGCTGCACGAGACAGGTCAGATTCGCGAACTCCGGCAGATAACGTCCGAGCAGATCGACTTCGTGCATCATGCGGAGGATGCGCGCGACTTTTCCTTTGCGGCTGAGGAGGCGTCGGAAAATTTCCCGGGGCGCCCTGGCATAACGAAACTCGCGGTTGACCAGCCGGAGCCGCCGGCTGATCAAGTCGGTCAGCTCCGGGCTCAGATCGAGATTGCGTTCCTGGGCATGTTCAAAGGCCTTCATCAGCTCTTCGGGCTTGCGATTGAAAAGCTGCCGATCGAGCACGTAAAGCTGGCCGCCGCGGCTGCTGAAGCCATCAAACTCTTCCCCGCGCGGCTGGCGACGCGGGAGCAGTGGAAAGAACAAACGGCGCGTCGTCGTCGCGGTGCCGGTCGCGAACCTTTCCGTCAGGCGTTCCGTGATCCGAAAAATATTACGGGTGTGTTCATAGTAATCCTTCATGAACGCCTCGCTCCGGTGCACCGGCATCTTCTGCGTATAACCGAGCTTGAGCGCCACTTCCGCCTGCAGGTTCAGATAAAGCGAGTCGGTCGCGCGCTCCGTCGTGTAGTGCAGCTGCGTCCGGACCCGGAGAAGAAAATCGTAGGCCACGTCGATCCGCCGCCGGTCTGCCGCGGTCAGCCAGCCTTTGCCTTCCAGGTGGGTCGTCGTGAGGGCGCCTTCTTTGAAATAAGTAATCCAAAGCAGGTTTTGATAGTCGCGCAGTCCGCCGCAGCCGCGCTTCACATTCGGTTCCTGGAGATAAACGTTGTTCGCAAATTTTTCGTGCCGTCGGGTCTGATCTT
>JBBSPM010000183.1:0-2314 GCA_038258815.1 Chthoniobacterales bacterium | reverse complement strand
GTCCAAGAACTGGTGCAAGCCATCCAGCATTACATCCGCCACAACAACGAGCATCCAAAGCCGTTTGTCTGGACCAAGCGCGTTAATCAAATCTTAGAAAAGGTCGCGCATTGTAAAGCCGCGACTGTTACACAACACTAGAGAATCCGAACCTGAACGAGGATATCTACGCTCTGATCGAGGAGGCCGAGCTGGACGATGACGCCGAGAAGCAGCTCGAGCGGCAACTCGGCAAGCAGTACCACATCATCACGCGCGATGATCGGCTGGAGAAGGTCGCGAAAGACATCGTCAGCCATTTTCTCGGACGCGGCTTCCAAGGCAAAGCGATGGTGGTCTCGATCGACAAGGCCACCGCGCTCAAGATGTACGTGAAAGTGCGGAGCCATTGGGAGGCGGAGAATGCCAAGATGGAAAAGGAGCTGATGAAGCTCACGAGTTTCAAAGAATCGGATCCCGAACGAGTCCGATTCCTGAACGACCGGCTCGCTCTGAAGAGCACCGATATGGCGTTGATCGTCTCGCCCGCGCAAAACGAGATCGAGCAGATGGCGAAGCTCGGGTTCGACATCGTCCCGCACCGGAAGCGCATGCATACCGAAGCGCTCGACGAGAAGTTCAAAGACCCGGACGATCCGCTCCGCCTCGTCTTCGTCTGCGCGATGTGGCTGACCGGTTTCGATGCGCCGAGCTGTTCGACCATTTACCTCGACAAGCCAATGCGGAATCACACGCTCATGCAAACGATCGCGCGGGCGAACCGCGTCTTTCCCGGCAAACACAGCGGCTTGATCGTGGATTACGCTAATGTTTTTGCGTCGCTGGAGGAAGCGCTCGCGATCTACGGCGCTGGGAAAGGCGGGGCGACGCCCGTGCGCGATAAGGCGGAACTGCTCGGAGAGCTACGCAAGGCTCTCCAGGAGGCGCGGGAGTTTTGCGCCACGCAGGGGGTCGTCCTCGCCGACGCGGAGAATGCGTCCAGGCTCGACCGCGTGCGCCTGATCGGGGAAGCGGTCGAAAACCTGATCTCGCCCGATCCTTTGCGGAAGCAATTCCTCGCACATGAAAGGCTCGTGCGGACGCTCTTCCAGGCGGTCAAACCGGACCCAACGGTTCTGGAATTCGCGTCGTCTGTCTACTGCCTCGGCATCATCGCCGATGAAATTCGACTGCGCACAGGCGGCGCCGGACCAAGCGATATCTCGGAGGTGCTGTCGAAGGTGAATGAACTGCTCGACGAATCGATCGCAGCCGACGGTTTTCAGATTTCCGAAGACGGCACTGGCCGCCCGTTGATTGATCTCGCGAAGATCGACTTCGAAAAGCTGGCGCAACGCTTCAAGCAGTCCAAGAAGAAGAACATTGATCTCGAACGCTTGAAGGCGGCCATCCGCGCACAGCTCGACAAGCTGATTCGGATCAACAAGACCCGCGCAGACTATCTCGCGAAGTTCGAAGAGCTGATCGAGTCCTACAATTCCGGCAGCCGGAGCATCGAGGAGTTGTTTGAGGAACTGCTCGTCTTCAGCCGAAGCCTGAATGAAGAAGAACAGCGCCACGTGCGCGAGCAGCTCACCGACGACGAGCTGACCGTGTTCGATCTACTCACTCGCCCCGGCCCAGATCTGAGCGAAGAAGAACGCGAAGAAGTGAAGAAAGTCGCCCGCCGACTTCTACACCGCGTGAAGCAGGCACTCGGTTTCAACTGGCGACAGACCGCTCAGGGGCGCGCCCAAGTCCGTCTCGCGATCGAAGACGAACTCGATGACGGACTGCCGCGCGCCTACTCCCCGGAGCTTTATCAACAGAAATGCTCAGTCGTATTCGAACATCTCTTCGAAAGCTTCGGGAGCGGCGGCGAAGCAGCGTAATCATCGCGCTTCCCGCGTGGACGTGCGTTACCGTGGCGAGTAATCCCCTCTCACCCCTCAATCAGATCAGTCGTCATCGCCCGAGCCAGCCGCGCCGGATGAGGCTGACCGCGATGGCTGCGAGGAGGAGAGAGACAATCTTGGAAATGCCGCTGATGCCCTGGCGGCCCATCCATTTGCGAAGCAGGTCCGCATAACGAAAAACAACCGCGACAATGAGCAGATTGACGAGGAGGGAAAGGATCGTGAAAACCACCCCCACCCGATCGATCAGGACGAGGAGCGCGGTGAGCAAAGCCGGCCCGGCGATGAGCGGCATCCCGAGCGGAACGATCCCGAAGGCTTCTTTCACCATGCTTTTGTCGTCGCCGATATCGAGCAGGTCGCGCACGGCGAAGGCGAGCAGGATGAGGCCGCCCGCGACCTGGAAATCCGCGACGGTT
>JBBSPM010000182.1:0-2331 GCA_038258815.1 Chthoniobacterales bacterium | reverse complement strand
CGCGTATGCTGCACCACCACCGGCACGTTGGATTCGAGCAAGCTCGAGTAATCCGTGTCGCGCGGAATCGGTTCCGGATCGATGAGATCGTTAAAGCGCATGTGACTGGTCCGGCGCGCTGGGACGGTGAAATGATAGGGGCCGACCGGATCGCGACTGGCGAAAAAGATCGTGACCTGGATCTGCGCATCCTGCTCGGAAGCGTTGAGAAAACACATCGCCTCATGGCTGATCTCGGTCCTGTCCGAGCCGGTGCTTTGACTCGGAATATAACCTTCGGGAATTGCCCAGATTTTGCGGCCGATGGCTTTCATGGCAAACAGTCAAACCAGATGATGGGAGCGCTAACCACAGTGAAGAGAGGGGCTCACACGGCCAATTATTCCGGGGAATTTTCCGTGCCCATCGCCAGCCCGTTTCGTTCTTCACGTCACGGCACGCGCGAAACAGAGATTTACATCCTGCATTTTTCCCGCGGTTCGGCATCGGCGAGGCCGACGCCGGGAGCACAGAAAATCGAAGGAGCCGCGGCCTGCAGCCGCAGGGGCGCCGACCCGCAACGACGCATCCACGTCTTTGATGGCTTCGACCGTAACCCGATCAGTTGAAATATTCGTCCTGCCCCTTGGTCCAAACGCTTTCAAGCTCGGTTCGTTCCAGACTTCGAAGAACCACTCGCGCACTTCGCCGATGCCGTAACGACGGACCAAATTGCCTAACGAGTTTGCGAACGAGCGCTGCTGCCCATTCTTGTAATCGTTTGGCGGGGTGACGTTCCCGCGACAATGAAAGACCGTCTTGTGTCCCGAAGCCAAGGCTTCCGGCACGAAACCCAATTCGACCAACGGCTTCACCCCGATGGAAAGGAGAAAATCGTAAATCTGATCGGCGTTAAAAGAACAGAGCGGCGTTTTTTTGCACTGTTAGGTCCCAAGATCATCCGAGAGAAGACCGTGAAAACGCACGTGACGAATTCCTAACTCATCGTGATAGCGTTTTAGTCGTCTCTGCCAATCGGTGCGCAGCGCCAGGGTCGCGTGCCCGCTGCCGATGGTGTTCCCGAAAATGGGGCAGCGGCGTCGGCGGGATCAAACAATTTGCAAAAAAAATCGGGCGTACAGTCTGGAATTCCAGCGCCACGGTCATGGGATCAGTCGGGCGGAAGCCGGTGGCGAACTTCTTTGAGTCTGGATTGAGCAATGTATTCCCCGGCGCCTCTCAATCGGCTTGGGATAAGGCGCGAGAACGTGGTTCTCCTCCAAGGCCCTGTTTGGGCGGTGGAAGGATCGACGCAGGCATCGCCTAACGACCGCTTTTCGCCGGCCGTTGCTTTGAGGATGACGATCGCTGTGCAGCCCCAAGAAGGTTTGCGCTGGCGAGGCCGCCATTTCGCTAGCCTGCACTGCCCGAATCGAAGAGTGCGCCGCATCGACGAGCCGCTGCGCTCACTTCGTCTGCGGCCACGAGAGGAATAAACCGGCCGATCACTCCTCTTACCCTCGAATATTTGCGCCGCAGAAAGCGGCGGAATTGAAATTCAATCGTACAACTCGCCAGCCAATGAACTGGTTCCGATCATATGAAAAGAATAATCAAACATCTCGGTTTACTCGCCGTATCCGCCGCGGGTTTTGTAATTTCCGGCTGCGCGGATACCAACCAACGCGCGACGACCGGTCAAAGTGGAAATCTTAACAGCACGGGTGCAGGGGTCGGAAACACCGGTGCCGGGAGCGCCGGTTTTGGCGGTCCCGGCGTGGGCAATGGAGCCGCGGGTGGCGTCGGAGGCGGAGGCTATCCGGGCGGCGGACGCTGAGCGGCGACTCAACATCAGCCCCGCAAGGCGGGACGGATGGCTGGGCCGCTGAAGGGCGACGAGCGGATGCATTGGCTTGCGCGGCTTCCGGCTGGTCGCGCGACTCAAATGGTGCCGCGCTTTTCGGTGGGGGTTTATTAATCGATGCGGCGCGAGCGCAGGCACTTTGATGGGCGGCATTTTGTCGTCGGCCGTGATGCCGGTGCTCCCAAAGCAAAAGCTGAGGATCGCGACTGCGTGGGTATTGACCGGGGTTTCATGGTTTTCGGTGGTTGTGGTTGAGGGCTTTGGAACGAGAAAGCGTCGGCGACGAATTAGGAGCTCGATTTAATGAGCAGAAACGCGGTGAGAAACCCGACGGACGGTGATGAGAGGTGAAGGACTACGGCACTGGGCAGGATCCGCCGTGCTTCGCATGATATTTCTGATGACGCTCCTCCGCCGCGTAGAACGGGGCGGCGAACTCGATCTGCGTGGTGATCGGTCCGCGTAGCCTGCCGCTTGCATCGAGCTTT
>JBBSPM010000181.1:0-2343 GCA_038258815.1 Chthoniobacterales bacterium | reverse complement strand
GCTTTGCCCTAGTAGGTGAATTTGAAGAGGGTCCAAATGTCCCCGACATTGAGCGCAGGTTTTAACCACCATATGCCTGTGGATCTTGCTCCGGATTTCGTTCTGCACTCTGCGGCAGGTTACGAACGGCATGTTGCAAAGTAAGCACCCGATTGCCACCGCCTTCGCAGGTTGAGCGATGTTTCGTAGACGATGTTGTTATTGGCGTCGTTAACGACGTTGTATCGGGCGGAGGTTATCGTGCGGGATGGTGTGGTGTTGGGAATGGAGCGCCGACGGCGTTGGACGGATGAGGCTAAGCTGTCGATCCTGGGCGAGGTCGGGATGAATGATTGGACGGTGGCGGATGTCGCTCGGCGACATGACGTGACGCGCCAGCATATCTACCAGTGGCGACGCGAGATGCAGCGCAAGAGGCTTTGGCCTACCGACGAGGCGCCGGTGTTCCTGCCGGTGGAGATGGCGGCGGCGCAAGAGGCGGAGGTTGCGACGGAGCTTGGCGGGGAGGCGGAGGAGATCACGGTGGTGCTGCGCAATGGTCGGCAGTTGCGCTGTGCAGGCGGGATCGATGACACGTCGCTCTCCCGGCTGGTGCGGCTTCTGGAGACGGCATGATCGCCCCGGGAACCGGGGTGCGGGTCTACCTGGCGTGTGGTGTCACCGATATGCGCAAAGGGATTGCCGGGCTGTCCGCCATCGCTCAGGACGTTCTGCGGCAGAAGCCGACGGGCGGGGCGGTCTTTGCGTTCCGTGGGCGCCGGGGTGACAGAGTGAAGCTGCTTTTTTGGGATGGGCAGGGCTTTTGCCTGTATTACAAGGTGCTTCAGAGAGGGCGTTTCCCCTGGCCTTCGGCATCGGATGGATGCGCGCGTTTGACCTCGGCGCAGTTGGCAATGTTGTGGGAAGGAATCGAGTGGCGCAGGCCAGATTGGGGTGCGCCGCCAGCCCGTGTCGGGTAATTTACCTTACTATAACCGCTTGTTTTTGTGGAACATGACGGGGTGGCATGGTATTTATATCCATGTCCAGAGAAGCCGCGCCACTCCCAAATGATACTGCCGCCTTGAAGGCGATGATCGCTGCTTTGCAGGCGGAAAATCAGAAGATGTCGGCCAGCTTGCGAGCCCATGATCTGCTGGTTCAGGCGCTGCGCATCCGGATCGCCAAACTGCAAAAGCAGAAGTTCGGCCCCAGTTCGGAAAAGATCGAGCGTGAAATCGAGCAACTGGAACTCGCGCTTGAAGATCTGCAGGTCGCTCTGGCAGAGGCAGGTGACACGCCGTCGGATGAAGGCGAGACGATTGCCTCGGAAGACCCGGCCACTCAAGCTGCCGAGCCGCAAGAAAAGCAGCGCCGCCGCCCGAAGGTTTCGGAGGACACTACGCGCGAACGCCGCGAGCTTGACCCGGGCAACAATTGCCCGGACTGCGGTGGCGATCTGCGTGTGCTGGGTGAGGATGTCAGCGAGTTGCTTGACATGATCGCGGCACAGCTGAAGGTCATCGAGATCGTACGGGTCAAGAAATCCTGCCGACGTTGCGAGAAGATCGTCCAGCAACCGGCGCCGAGCCGCCCTATTCCGCGCAGCATGGCCGGCCCGAGCCTGCTGGCGTTCATTCTGGTCTCGAAGTTCGACGATCATGTGCCGCTCTACCGGCTGAACGAAATCTTCGCTCGGATGGGAGCGGATATCCCCGATACCACGATGGTCGATTGGTGCGGCGGAGCCATGAAGACGTTGGCACCGTTGCTCGAAAAGATCGAGACCGCGATCATGACCAGCGATGTGCTGCATGCCGATGATACTCCTATCCGGGTGCTTGATCGCAGCCGGCGCGACAAGGGGCTGGGCAAAGGCGTGAAGAAGGGGCGGGTCTGGGCTTATGTTCGCGATCAGCGTCCATGGGCGGGCATCGCGCCGCCTGGAGCCGTCTACCAGTTCGCTCCGGACTGGAAGGAAGAGCATGTGCTGACCCATCTCAGCCAGACCAGCGGCATTCTGCAGGCCGATGGCTACAAGGGGTATGGGAAGCTCTATGTCACGGATCTCGATGGCAACAGCCAGTTCCGAGAGGCCGCATGTTGGGCGCATCTGCGCCGCGACTTCCATGACGTCTGGACGGCGACGAAATCCGAGATCGCGCGTGAAGCGCTCGACCGGATCGGAGCTCTTTATGACATCGAGCGGGAGATCTCTGGTCATCCAGCAGACCTGCGCAAAGCCGTGCGTCAGGAAAAAAGCAAGCCCAAGGTCGAGGCCTTCCGCGCCTGGGCCGAACGACAACTGACCCGCATTCCGGGCAAAGGCGATCTGGCCAAGGCGTTCCGTTATGGGCTCAGCCG
>JBBSPM010000180.1:0-2458 GCA_038258815.1 Chthoniobacterales bacterium | reverse complement strand
TTCCACCACGCCGGCGACGTCGCGGCCCAGCCGCGTGTCTTTCGGTTTGCGCAACCCGGAGATCAAACGCCCAAGCAACGAATCGCGGATCATGTAGGCATCGAGCGCGTTGAGGGAAGCCGCCCGAACTTTAATCAAAACCTGGTTGTCGGTCGGCCCGGGCTTCTCAACGTGAGCAAGCTTTACGATATCGGGCGGACCATAGTCGCAAAAAATAATTGCCTTCATAGGATTGGTTGGAACTGCCGTGTTTCGATCGCAGTCGTTGCTCGACCTCCAATAGGCGACAAATACCGCCAGGAACGCCAGGAATAACGCGAGTAAGATCGCGCGTCCGGTCCATCTTAGGATTTGTTTTAAAAGTGTTATAGGTTTAACGAGGCACAGGATCAGCCCCGAATGCTTTCGGAACGGCTGGTTCATGCAATCCTTTGATCAGCAGCCAAAGGCCAAGACCGACTTCGTAGAAAAACATCGGCACCATGTATGTTAGTCCCAAGGCGGCGCCCAAAGCGGGGAACACCATGATGACCAACGTGACCAGTGCCAGCAGGAGGGACGAGAAGATTCCCCAGGCTGCGAGGGCGCGGGGGATGTAGCGTGACTCGAGCCACAGATAGCTGAAAACGGCCGAGCCGAAGCCGAGAAACACGAATCCGATGCTGAATCCAGCCCCGTAGACGCGCAGCGACATATAGACCAGGGCCTGCAATTGCTTCGGGTCGAACGCGCGCAGGTAATCGGCGCCATTCAGAAGCGCCAAAGCGGCGAAAGCGCCCAGGATCGTAACGGAAAGAATCGCGTTTTCGACGAGCCGCAGGAACGCCGCCAGCAAGACCAGATTCCGGTTGATGGGCTTGAGGACAACGTAAAGACCCCAGACCAGGACGATGACCGTCGCATATAGAATCAGATCGCCGGCCAAGCTGAGACGAAACAGTCGCTCTGAGGCGGCAATATTGGTCGCGGTTTGTACGGCGTCGCCGCGGACGATCATTCGCCCGCGCAAAAAGGAGTCGTCAAAAATAGCGAGAGCCATCTGGAGCACGTAGAGGAAGCCGACAACTTTCGCGGCGGTATGTTGTGCCGGCTGCAACTGGCCGTTCAATGTGTTCATACTTCGGCTCGTTAACTGGAAGCCGCGCCTGCTACTGGTAAGCGCTGCACCTTTGCGCCCTTAATCAGAAGCCAGAGCATGATGGCCAATTCCCCGAGCAAGACAGGTTGGACGTAGAGAAAAGCGGCACTGTATTGATCCGGGAACATCAAGGCGATAACGCACAGAGCCACGTAACCGAAACAGTTGATCATGAGCCAAACGCCGATGAATCGTGGTAGGAATCCGGAGCGAAAGACGAGGAGCCCAAAGGGAAAGAGCCAGAGACCCCAAAAAAGCTCGTTCATGAAGATGCCCTGGCCGTGCAGGCGGATGAACAGATACCCCAGCGCGTTCAGTTGCGCTTTGTCGAAGACGGAGAGGAAGTCGGCCCCACGAAAGAGAATGAGTGCGGCGATATTGTTGAGCGTGTCGAGAAATCCCACCGCGGCCGAGACGCAGACGAATGCAAGCATCATCATTGCCCAGGTTTTGTTGACGCTGCTCAGCAAGCGGTAGAGCGCGATGCCCAGACAAATAAAAATCACGGCCGTAAAGAGATCGCCTATGATCGCGACGCGAAACAACGTTTCGTGGGCCAGAATGTTGTTTGCTGTCGCAGCGGCATCTCCGCGCACGATTAGTTTGTTGGGAACATAGAGCAGGGTGAATGGCGCAGTGACGACCATCGACAGATACACAGCACCTGCGATTCGCGCGGCTTTGTTAGTGGGATGCATTATTTTGGTTCTCCTAAGGAACTGTCTTTTTTTAGGCTAACGAGCTGCACTCACTGAGCGGTAATCGCTGTAGGTCGCGACACTGTGCATTTTTCCTTCCTGCCCCAACCCGGAGCCGGTCATGTCGGTGGTTTGCTCCACCAGAATTGGTTTCCCCTCGGCGCCGATGCGGTAGCGCGCGGTGGATTCGAAGTGATCGATCTTCATCACGAGCTTGAGTCGCATCGGCGGCAGGGTCATGCGCACCTGCTCGGCAAACGGCGTCCCGCTCGCCTCGCCTAACGACACTTCCGCCGTGGCGTTCTCCGAGACATCACTCCCCATGACCGTCACTGCCCCTTTCGGTAAATCGACGAAGCGAAACAATGTCCGCCCATTCGCATCGCTCGCCGCAGTCGCGGGCGAGCCGAAATAGCCTGCCAGGCGATGATATCCGGGAACAACGCGGCGCTTGGCTGCTTCTTTGCGGAAACGGCTTAACTCGTCCGCGGAGGGAGCCGCGCCATCGACCGATACGAGCGTCCAGCGCGCTTCCGCGGGTTTGGTCGGATCGAATTTCTCGATGGCAACCTCGCGCTCCGTTTTGCCGTTCGTGGTCTGGTCGGTGCGAATCGTTCGCGTA
>JBBSPM010000179.1:0-2554 GCA_038258815.1 Chthoniobacterales bacterium | reverse complement strand
CGAGTTGGCCCGGGCCGGTTGGAGTGTTGAGCGGCTGGCGAGGGAACGAAAAGGCGCGGCGATGAAGGTGGCGATTGCGCGGCGGTTGCGGGAAGAGACAACGATGCCACTCAAATGGATCGCAGACGAACTGCGGATGGGAACGTGGACGCACCTAAACCGCCTTCTCCACGCACGACAATGAGCACTTCCTTAGGACTGACTCCCGATCGAACTTCTTACCGATCGGCGATCATGTTGCAGTTTCGCAGCGGGTCATGTCGACAGACATTCGCCGCGATAATAGGACCGACCCGGGTCAGATCTCCAGTCGCTTGGGCGCGGTGTCTGGTCGCCAAAGCTTGTGCGCGTGGAGGAACTTTTCCCATTTGCGTTTGCCGGCGCTTTGCAGTCTCTCCGGTGTAGGGAAGCTTTCAAGGAAGCCCCAGGTGTAACTCTTGGTCCAGTTGTCGAAGGCTTCCAGAGCCGCGGGATAGTATTCGCGCAGCGCTTGCATGAGTTGATTGACCAAGGCGGTGCGCTGCTCGATGAGCGCGATCTCATCGCGGCACAAGAGCCGCAGTTGTTCGATCAAGGGGTCTTCCCGCACGAGCGCTTTCCAGCCATGGCCGTCGAGGCGCAAGGCATCGGCCAGACTCCAGGCGTCGAGTTGATCGTCTTTGACTCCGCTCGGCGCCTTGCGTTCACGGTAACGTTGCGCGCTTTTGGGATTGACCGGATAGATCTCCAGTCCCGCTTCAATTAATTGCTGCACCGCCGCGCCCTGGTTGGTCTCCACCGCGATGGCCAGTTGAGGATAAGCCGTCAGTTTCAGGCGCAGCTCGGCCCAGCCCTCCGCACTGTGGGCAAAGCCGAAACTTGCCACCACCTGCCCCTGCCGATCGACCACTACGACATCATGATGATCGCTCGCCCAATCCAGCGCGCCAAAGCGCGTGCGCTTGTTCCAATCTGTCATTTGAACTCCTTTTTTTTTGCTTAATGGAGTCCTTCCAACCCTAGCCCTGTGCGGAGTCGCTCTGATACGGGAGCCTTCGTGAGGCGTTGTTCTCTCAGACTTTGCCACAGGAGCCATCGGCGCGGCCAGTGATCTGACCCGGTTCCTCGCAGGAAAAGAGCTTAAAGACTGTGTCCGTGCCGTGGCTGTTGGGACGCCGCGCTTTTTATAGCGCGCCGCCGAGTTGTTCACAAGCTCGCTCCGCGTCGCTCTTATAGCACACTCCGTTCGCTCATGAACGACATCGGAGATGGTATCAGAGCTTACTATCGACACTCCGCTTTGAAATTGGACTTCCATCGTGAAAAACAACGGCGGGTAAACCCGAGCGCAGACTCTCGGCCCGCAGCTTTCGAGCGACGCGCCGGAATGCTCGTTCGGCGCGGGCCACGAAGGCGGGAACCTGCTTGTCTCCATTCGTCTTTCGCTTCGCTTTCATGATTCAATCAACTCGCGGACGGAATCTACATCATCAGTCTCCGAGGTGGCGAGGCGTTTTGCTGGGAAGCCGCGGCTGTCCCAGATCGCCCATCGAGTCGTGAGCCGAAGGTAGTCGTCGATCAGGTGAATGCGGCTGCGATTGAATCGTCGGCGGATATCCGGCGCAGGAACGTCATGTCCTCCAAGGCGAACGCGTCGTCGCACGCGCGCGATCGCCTGCTCTGGCTTGGCCAACCAGAGGTAATGCAGTTCGATCTCGTAGCCTTCCGCGAGCGCGCCCTCAAAGATGCGAATGTGTGTCTTCCCGCTGAGCGTGCTTTCGAGAGCGAAGGTTTCTTTGCGGCGAATTGACTCTCGGATTTCGGTTAGCAACAGCCGACCGGCCTTTAGGGCTGCCGCCGCTGGATCAAGCGGGGACAGCCCGCGCGCAAGTTCATCGGCATTGTAGAAACGCAGGCACTTTACTTCGTGAGGAAGGAATTCCTTGGCGAAAGTTGTCTTACCCGCACCGTTGCAGCCGGCGATCAAGTAAATAGTGGGCTTCGAAGCGGGCATTCAGACCAAAGTTCGTTGGGGGCGGGCCGCGACGGGGTCGCGTCTAAACATTCAACATTTGCGTCGGCCGACCACGGCGGAGGGGTTTGCTGGCGGCCGAGGTGCGTTCCCTTCGGGGACGCGTCGTGCCTTCACGGCCGCGGAAAGCCGGATGAGTTCGCCGACTTTGCGGATCTTTTGTTCAAACGATTCCTGCGCGAGGGCGCGTCGCATTTCGGCCTTCATGGTTTTGGTAGAGCGAGGTTATGCCGGCGCAAGATTTCGTCCAAGAGCGTTCTGTCGATTTCGGCTTGCTCAAGCATCTGCTCGATTCGCGCGAGGTCTTTGTGCCGTCCGACGCTGGCGGCGATGGCGATGATGTGCTCGGGACGGAAGACCTTCGCGGGCACTCCTTCATACTCGATCTGGCGGGCGGCGCGAACGGCTTCCTCGGTGAGGCCGGCCGCGGCGAGAAATTGAACCGGAAATCCGCGAACCAGCAGATGCTCGCGCTCCACCCGCCAGCCACGCTCCTGCAGATAACCGTAGATAGCGGGAATTCCCGCGGTCAGCCCCTTCTCG
>JBBSPM010000178.1:0-2556 GCA_038258815.1 Chthoniobacterales bacterium | reverse complement strand
TCGATCGGAACCCCCGCGGCCAGCAAGGGCGCGGTGACCATGAAGATGATAAGGAGCACCAGCATCACGTCGACGAACGGCGTGACGTTGATATCCGCCATCGGCGCCCGGCTCGAACCGCGCCGTCCGCCCCGCCGGCTGCCATTGGCCATGCCCATCGACATCAGCCGCGCTCCAACTCGCGGCTAAGACTGGCGTGGAAGCGGTCGGCAAACCGCTGGAGGGTGGATTCGAGTGAGTTCACCCCGTGGCTGAACCGGTTATAGGCGATCACGGCGGGAATCGCCGCGAACAGGCCGATTGCGGTTGCGAAAAGCGCTTCGGAAATGCCCGGAGCGACCACCGCCAGCGAGCTGTTCTGCTGCGCGCCGATCTGGAAGAAGCTGTTCATGATCCCCCATACGGTGCCGAACAGGCCCACGAACGGCGCAACCGAACCGACCGTGGCAAGGAAATTGAGCCGTTCCGCCAGACTGTCGGCTTCCTCGGCCACCTGGCTTTCCATCGCCCCGGCAATCCGTTGGCGCGTGCCGTCGCGGTCCATCGCCTTGAGTTTCGCCGAACTGCGCCATTCGGTCATCGCCGCCGCCGCGATCCGGGCAGACGGAATATCGCGCCGGCCGGTGTCCTTCATGAAGGCGTCGAAATCGTTGGCGCGCCAGAACTCTTCCTCGAATTTGGCGCAGCGGCGCTTCACCGCGCCCAGCCGGAAGTTGAACGAGACGATGATCGTCCACACCCACACGCTGGCGATCAGCAGGCCGGCCATGACCAGCTGGACCACGATATCGGCATCGAGGAACAGCTTGACCGGATCGAGGTGATCCGGCGCGCCGCCCATGGCAGGAGCGGCAGCAAGGAGGGACAGGAGGGTCATGCAGTTTCTTCCGGGGCAAGGACTTGGGAAAAGGCATCCCGCCAGCTTTGCGGCTGACGGCATGGGGAACCATCGGGACTGACGAAGCCAACGCGCAGATGCACCTCGGTCAGCAGCTCGTCGCCCCGAAAAGCGCGCTGGTGCATCCGGACCGAGGCGGCGCGCACCAGCTTTTGATCAGCAAAACGTCGATGATCTCATAATTCACAGCCAGCACGACGAATTTAGGCTCGTCCGCTACCAAGCGGAAGCTTAACTCATTGACTACGTGGGCGAGAACTCAGTAAACGACGCAACAGCTGACGTCCAAATTACTCCAATTAATTGACGGCGCAGCCTGAAAGTGGCGATGCGCTGATTAGAACTTAATCAATAGTGATTGTAACGGCCCGCCTGTTGAGAGACCAAGCGGATTGGTCAGATCCTATTGCGGCGGGACGCTCCTTACCAAAGCTCATGGTTGAAATACGCGAAGCATCTATGCCAAGGCCCACAAGATAGTTTTTCGTCGCGTTAGCGCGGCGTTCGCCCAGCGCCAGGTTGTAATCTCGCGTTCCACGCTCGTCAGCATGACCTTCGATCTTTATGCGCTTCTGCGGATACCTCATCAACCATTGCACTTGTGCGGCCAGGGCTGCTGCATCGGCATTGTCGATATTGAAGCGATCGGTATCGAAGTAGATGGTCTCGCGCCCTCCCATTTCGGCCAAAAACGCCGCTTGGCTGTCGGGCCGATTGTTATACTGTGAAGTTTCGGTCTGGCTATCCTGACTTGTGGGCGGCGGCGGCAGGTTAGCCGGCGGTTTCTTGGAACAGCCCGCGAGCGCAAGGGTTGCCGCGGCGACAATAATGAGCTGGGTAAATTTAGTCATCGGGATCTCCGGATTGCTGAATCATGCTTTGCTTCCTGCGGCCGCAAAGATGTGTCCGGAGCATTAGTGAGTATTGAGAGTGATCCGTTACCACGGCTTTTTTACAACAACTCGGCAGTATAAAAAAGCCGTGGTAACGAAGTGGTGCGCGCTGTGCTAATCGACCTCAGACCCAAGGACGCAGTTGGGTCTTAAACAGCGATGATGTAGTCGGTAGAGCGCCCCCCACCGATCTCTGCCGGCTACATTTCTTTGACGTTGTGGCTCACCGACAATCTGTAGCCCACCCCCGGTTCGGTAAGGATATGCTCCGGCTCCGAGGGATCGTACTCGAGCTTCTGACGCAGTAGAGCGATGTAGCTCCTGAGGTACTGGCCATCGGCCGCCGGATCGTCCCAACCTGCGATTAGCAACTTACGTTGTGTTACGACCTGCCCCGCGTTTCGGCAAAGAACTTCCAACAAGGTAAACTCCTTGGGGGACAACTTCACTTCCTGCCCCAGCAGCCTGACCTGCCGGCTCGGAAAATCGACGTGCAATTGGTCGGAAACGAACGTCGTGGTTTCACTCTCTCCTGCAAAGCGTTTCCTTCTCTGTGCGGCACGAACCCTTGCGAGGAACTCTTCAATTCCAAACGGCTTGTTTATGTAGTCGTCGGCGCCCTCGTCCAGCGCCCTGACCTTGTCCCTCTCCAGATGTCTGGCGGACAGGACGATCACGGTCGGATCGGAGTATTCCTTGAGCTTGGCAATGATATCGATCCCGTCAGCATCGGGTAGGCCCAGGTCTAGCAAGACCAGATCAATG
>JBBSPM010000177.1:0-2562 GCA_038258815.1 Chthoniobacterales bacterium | reverse complement strand
TAATCGAGAAAGGTGCGATAAAGATTCTGGGCCAGAGCGAGGTGCGGTTCACCTGCCTCCGGGCGCAAACGCAGAGCCGTCTGCACGGCAGCGTCGGCCGCAGCGAGCCGGGCGGGGGTGTGGTCCAGGTTAATAAAATAAAGCTGGCTATGTGCGGCGGCCAGTTGGCAGTAGGCAAGCATGAACGCCGGATCCCGCGTGACCGCCTGTTGCAGCAATTCCGCCGCTTCCAAAAGATTATCCTTCTCGCGCGCAGCAAAGACCGAACGGAGGAGCAAGCTCTTCGCGCGCGTGTAAAGATCGAAGGCCACGAGATCGGCAGTGGGCGGTCGATCGATCGCCCTCTTTTCGCTGGGAGAAAGTTTCGCCTGCAGCTGATCGGCAATGGCTTTGGCGATCTCGCTCTGAATGGCAAACACGTCTGCCAGGTCACGGTCGTAGGTCTGCGCCCAGAGATGCGCGTCAGTGCGGGCATCAATGAGCTGCGCATTCACCCGCACCCGATTCGCCGCGCGCTGCACGCTGCCCTCGAGCAGATGGGCCACCCCAAGTTGTTGCCCGATTTCGCGCAGGTTTCGTGGATGGCCGCTTTGGTAGAGCAACACGGAAGTGCGGCTGATGACTTTTAAATCCGCGATCTTCGCGAGGTTGGTCAGAATTTCGTCCTGCACACCGTCGGCAAAGAAGGCATTGGCTTTTTCTTCGCTCCGGTTTTCGAAGGGCAAGACGGCGATCGATTTTTCCGGGATCGCGGGCGTGATTGCCATCGGCGAGGCCGAGGCTGCGGGATTCGGCGCCACCGCGCGCTGCCGGGAGAAAAACCTTGCCGCGGCGGGCGCGAAAATGACGGCAACAATCGCGAGACCGACTAGCACGCAAATGAGAACCGCCGGCGTGACCAGCCGCGGTTTGCCTCGCGCGGGCGATGGTGCCACCACCGCTGTCTGATCTTTCTCTTTTATCTGCTGAAATTTTTCCGGCTCTGCGGGATTGCCCAGCTCATCGGTGTAGAGATTCGCTACTGAGATGACAGTCCCGTGCTTCACCTCACATTCGCCGAGGTCGTGCAGGAGCGACTGCCAATGGCGGTATTGCGCGAGGTCGTCCGCCACCCGTTTCGAGAGAAGAATGTGACCAGCGTCGCCGCAATCCATCACCCGTTGCGCGATGTTGATCCCTGCGCCGGCGATATTCGAACGCTCGTTCACATCCACGATTTCATTCACCGGGCCGCTGTGAATGCCCATCCGCACCTGCACGGCGGGATGACTCTTCAACGCCTGCGCAATTTCCAAGGCGCACTCCGCTGGTCCTTCGGGACTGTCGCGAAAGACCAGCGCCATCCCATCGCCGGCTGGCAGCCGGATGAGCTTGCCCGCTGCGTCCGCAGCCCGCACCCGTTCCGTCGCGCGGACGAGATCGTTCAGCTCATGGAGCACTTCGCTCTGCTCGTTAATCAGCAGCTTCGAGTAGCCGACAATGTCGATGAAGAGGACATGCCCGATTTCCAGTTCGATCTCTCTCCTGATCTCAGCGGCCACGCTGGAAGATTACTTGGTCTGGGGACGATGCGCGAGCTTCTCGAAGACTGAGGGCTAATTCCGAAACCTGTTGGGTGGAGCGCCAACCAGCCTTAAGCCACCACGGGTCCGAGAATATCTATGTCACCTCGACGAACGCGCTGATCGGGAAACTGACAAACTCCGTCTGCGGAAAATAGACTGGCCAAGTAATCAAGGCCAGACGCTCGCGCTGTCCGGCCTTGTTCTTTGCCGCGATGTATATTCACCGATGAACAGTCTGAGCGACCAAGCCCTCCAGATCCTGCACGAGTGGGTGCAGTCCGAAAGCCTGCGCAGACATTGTTACGCCGTCTCCGCGTGCATGAAGCATTTCGCGGAACAGAATGGTGCCGACGCAGACCTCTGGCAGGCCGTCGGGTTGCTCCACGACATGGACTACGAGCGCTTTCCCAACGCGGAACAGAGCGCGACCGAAGAACATCCTTCCTTGGCTGCCAAATGGCTGCGCGAGAACGGCTGGAGCGAAGAAATTTGTCGCGCGATTCTCTCGCACGCCAATTACACGGGAGTCGCGCGCGAGACACCGATGGAGAAAACCCTTTACGCTGTCGATGAATTGAGCGGCTTCGTCACCGCCGTTGCCCGGGTGCGCCCATCCAAGAGCATCCGTGAAGTCGACGTTGCCGCGGTGAAGAAGAAGATGAAAGACAAAGCGTTCGCTCGTGCGGTCAATCGTCAGGACATCATCGAGGGCGCGCGTGAACTGGACCGCCCCTTGGAAGACGTCATCGCAGAAGTCATTGCCGCTCTCACTGACGACGCCGATCGACTTGGCTTGGCTGGCACTGCCGCGAACACCCCGGAAGGGTAAAGCTCTACGCTCGATCCGCAGACTGCTTTACCAGATGCGCGCACGATCTGCCGGCGCGACATACATTTTGTCCGCCGGCTGCACTTTGAAGGCGTCGTACCACACATCGATATTTCGCGCCGGCCCGATCACCCGAAATTGCCGCGGTGAATGCGGATCGCTCACGAC
>JBBSPM010000176.1:0-2572 GCA_038258815.1 Chthoniobacterales bacterium | reverse complement strand
TGGCATCGAGCCGTTGCAGGAAAACGTCGTAACCGAAGGGCGGGTGACCGCTGGGATCGTTGTCGAACCAGCTGATGTAACAACCGCCATCGGGTGTCGGCCGGATTTTCGGCTGCACCTGTTCGTCCGGTTTCACGGCGATCCCGAGGTTCAGCATCGGATCGGAGCTCCATTGCGCGAGAGCAGGTGAAATGGAGGCGAGTGAAACGAGGGCGAGCGAAAGAGTCAGAAGTCGTTTTTTCATTTGGATTGAGTTCTCTACTTTAACAAACAGGAAATCGGCGACCAGAAAATTTTTGGCGCCCGGGCGCAAACCGCCCGGCAAAATTGCGCGCGCCGGATTTTTGCGGCAAGAGTGACTGGAAGTGACCGACGAATCTTGCGGTCGATCGGGTGGCGCCGTGCCCGGTCGAGCGGCTGCAGGGCACTCGCTTATCTTGCGTCCACCACGCCGGTCCCGCCGCATTCGTCGCACGGAACAAAGTTCGTCTGGTTGCGGCCATTTTCGTAGAGCCCATGTTCGAGCGAACCGTAACCGTAAGGGTTATAACTCGAGTTGTAACTGTGCGCGACCATGAGTTTGGAACCATGGCACTTTGGGCAGACCATTTTTGCGCCATAGCTGGAGGCCGCGGCACTCTTGGAACTATTCACCCTTGTCTCGTCGGCCGCGGCTGCTCGTTGGAAAAAGCCGTTGAAAAAACTCATCGTGCGTGAGTCAACCCCGGGAATATCGGGCAGATAATTCCTTTGCGAGGCACTCCGCTCCTCGCGTTCCACGGGCGCAGGGTGTCGGACTTCATAGGGATCGACTTGGGCTACGGTGGGCCCGAGGATCTTGACCGCGATCGCTTTCTCTTTCGTTAGGCGCTCCTCGTAGGCTCGCGAGTCGTTTAATCGAGTTAAGTCACTCGGCGCCCCGTCGATCGCCACCTCGAGCATGGTGCAGCCCTCCGGCGTCGGTTTGAAGACGTAGATGGAAGACTGCACGGTAAACGCACTGTAGCTAAAATGTTTGAGCCCGGCGGGTCGAAGGCCGGTCGCCCGAAAGGCCGCGTGGCGAATCGAATCCTCAGCGCGATCGGCGTCGGACTCGGTGAGGTAGCGCACCGTGAGCCGCACGCCATGGTTGAAGCGATTGCTCTTGGGCAGGTCGGAATCGAAGAAGCAGCTTGAGGTTTTCTCTACCTGCTCCAGCTGCTCGCTACTAAGCGGATCCACAGGTTTGTCACCTTTCGGTTCCTGAAATTTGAAGCCCATGATCGCCTCGAGGTCGACCTTGCTCAGTAACTGCGTGGCCTCGGTTTCCTTCGCGAGGCGCTCGGCCAGGTCGCGCTGCCGCTTCTCTTCCGCCCGGGTCGCGGCCAGTAATTCCGCCGCCTTCCGAGTCTGCTCCGCTTTCCGTTCCTGTTCCTGCAGCAATCGTTCCCGCTCGGCCTTTTCCTGCGCCAGCTTGCGCTCGTTTTCCTCCTCCAGGCGGACGCGCTCGGCGGCGGCGGCCTCTTCTTTTTGTTGCGCCCGCAGCGCCGCATCGCGGATCTCCTGCTCCTTTTTCTGCGCTGCCGCGCGGGCCGCTAAGCGCCGCGCGCCTTCTTCGTCAAAGGCCCGCTGCTGGTCCTCGATCTTTTGCATCCATTCGTTTTCCCGACCGCGAGACTCGGCCAGCATCCGCTGTGTCTGCTCGCTAAATTTTGCGGCTTCCGCCTGCATCTCTTGCACCTGATCGTCGGTGAGATTCCCGGAATTGTTCCAGGCAGAAGGAGGTGTTGGTTCTCTCAGCTCAAGCGCGGCCGCGCCGATCGCGGCCAGGAGCACGAGGAGCGAAACAAGCAGGAGCGGGCGCCGTGCCCAGCGATAAGTTTGTGGCCTAAGCGCGGCGATTTCGCTCTCGGTCGTGCGCAGGCGGATGACGACAGCCGTTGCCGCGCCCGCTTCGGCAAACCCGCAGGCCTTGCCTGGATCGCCTCGCAAACTACCGGCGAACTCCCGCAGGACGCGGCGCCGCCGGGCCTCCAACTTTTGCGACTTGATCGCCCGCCCGATCGCGCGAAGGAACCGGCCCGTCTTCTGCCCCAAAGTCGTCGGCGGCACAGCTTCCAGCTGGCCGAGTTTTTCTTTCCGTTGCGAGATCTCTTCCAGCTTGGCGCGTACTTCCGGTGGCACATCGGCACCCGGGTCGGCGAAAACTTTTTCCCCCAGCCGCAAGTCGGCCTGCGGCAAATCGAGCCAGCGCAGCCTGCACCCGGTAACCTCTTTCCCAAGGAGACGCGCGCTAACGGCAATTTTCGCCCGCACGCTTTTGGCAATGTCGTTCCACGAGGACATATGCGGCTCGCATAATTTTCAGGATGAAGGTTTTTTTCAAGCCTATATTGCGAGAACGTAAACACGTCTCTGGCCGATAACGCTTCTCGCGTAGACTCTCACCGGACCGGCAAAATTGCGCGCGCCGGATTTTTGCGGCAAGAGTGGCTGGACATGACCGACGAATCTTCCCGCGCCAGCGCCGATCGACTTTGGTACAAGGACGCGGTCATCTACGAGCTGCACGTCAAGACCTTCCAGGACAGCA
>JBBSPM010000175.1:0-2725 GCA_038258815.1 Chthoniobacterales bacterium | reverse complement strand
GGGGAATTGCTTTCGCTCGCCGAGCCGCATTTCGATCTTTTCCTCACCTCCGATCAGAACCTGCGATATCAGCAAAACTTGACGGGCCGCAAGATCGCGATTCTCGAACTTTCGACCAATAAACTGCGCCGCTTACAGGCAGCAGCTAGGTTGATCCTTGAGAACCTTGCGTCGATGCAGCCGGGAGAGTTTCGGCAGCTAGAGATTCCCTGAGCAGTGACGCGACTGGGTAGCGCGCGCGACTCGCGTGCTGGGTCTCGCGCTCGCAACTTTTACCCGCTGAACTCTTGCTCCCGGAGTTCCTGCGAGTGCTGCACGGCGACCCGCAGTTCCCTAGGTGTTTTTTTGTCATCCCAGCCGCGCTTGTGCGGTTTGCATAGACCGCACGAACTCCGTTTCGGAGCTTTGAACCGCCGCTTCGTGAGATTTGTTTTCACTGCTTCAGCCAAGAATAGCACGGAACGCCATTGTTGGGCCGTTTGGGATAATCAAACCAGCCCGCCAACCCTCATTGCCGAATCCGGAACTTGCACGGTCATCGGGTTGGGAAGTATCCTTGAGCGACTGTGAGAGAAAAAGCCAACACCCGCACCCAGATGGCTGACGACGAATTCCTCGCCGGGGCGAGGCGCGCCTTCAAACGCGTCGCGCGCCGCCTGCGCATAGAAAACGCCCGGCATGGCTTGCCGTTGATCACGGCCGAGAACGGCCGCGTGCGCCTGATTCCTGTGAACGGGACGAAGCGATGAGAACCTCGCGACCGGCCGAGCCCATGAAGACGCTCAACCCTCTTAAAGTTCCATTTGGCACCGCAAAATGCTCTCGACTGCGCAACTTAAGCTTCCATCAGTGGGAAGACGCGTTCGAGGTGGAATTCGAAGACGGCCTCTCCTTCCTCGAGCCCCATCGCTCCATCCGAAAAGCCAATAAGATCACGACCGGTGCGACTCCCGCCTCTGTCGAACTCGAACCCGAGACCCGCAGTGGCTTTTTCGTCCACTCCGACAACGGTCAGATTGCCGAAGTTTCTTGGTCATTCATCCGCGAACTGCCGCCGAAGCCTGACTCCAAATGTTAAATGTTTAGACGCGACCCCATCTCCGCCCCCCCTGTTGGTTTCGGCTGCCAGCCAAAACGCACTTTGTATAATTTTCGCTGTGACGGAAACCGCCATCTCTAAGAATGGATCGCCGGTCCGCCTCACCGACGAGCGTTGGGTCCACATCACCGAAGAGCACGCAGAATTGGCAGGCTATCGGCGCGACGTGCTCGAAGCGATCGCCGAACCAGAGCGCATCCTCTCCGGCAATGAAGGCGAACTTCTTGCCACACGAACACAGCAGGATGGCAAGATTCTCGTCGCCGTGTATCGTGAGCTCACGAACGACGGATTCGTGATCACCGCATTTATCACGCGCCGCGCGGCATCGCTGAACCGGAGAACGCAGGTATGGCCATAACCGAAATCAACGAGTTTTTAAAGATCGTGCCCGCCGTCCGAAACGCGCCCGGGAACTATCTGTGGTCCTCGTACGACGCCGAAGCCGACGTGCTCTACATCAATTTCAAAAAGCCAAGCCACGCGACTGACAGCGATCTCACGGATAACGATATCGTCGTGCGCTACGAGAATGGCGAAGTGATCGGACTCACCGTGCTCCATGCAAGCAAGCGCTAAACTTCCCTTTGGCACCGCGTCGTACTCGCCCGTCAAACACGCGCGCTACCTCGGATGGGAATGGAGCCGATGGGAATCGAGCGACATAGACTGCTCCAAAGCAGCCGTTCACAGCGAAGTTGATGGGCATCAACTTCGTCAAGACGCGTTCGAGGTGGAATTCGAAGACGGCCTCTCCTTCTTCGAGCCGCATCGCTCCATCCGAAAAGCCAATAAGATCACGACCGGCGCGATTCCCGCCTCTGTCGAACTCGAACCCGAGACCCGCAGTGGCTTTTTCGTCCACTACGACAACGGTCAGATTGCCGAAGTTTCTTGGTCATTCATCCGCGAACCGCCGCCGAAGCCTGACTCCAAATGTTAAATGTTTAGACGCGACCCCATCTCCGCCCCCCTAACATCATCCGCCAGAACGCGGAGGTGCTGCCGTGACGCTTTCTAAATGGATAGCAATGCTTTCGATCTCAGTCGCGTTTTCTAGTTGCCGCAAGAGCTCTCATCCCGCTTCAGGAAAGCCACAAGAGCTGGAAAGAAAAGAGTTAATAACGAGCCGGGAGGCTTCGCCGCCTTCGGCGCCGAAGCTCGAGGAGGGGAACGGTGTGCAGCACTCTGGATCGACACTGTTCGATGCTGAGACAGTCGCGAAAATGATGTCTGAGCGGCACACTGACAATTTTTTCACGGCGAGTAGGCAGTTCGAAGAGGTTTTGCCAAAGTTCGTGGGCAAATCGAAGGACGATTTTATGAGGACGTTTGGAAAGCCCGACGAGGAACGTCCCACGATCCTCATATACAGTTTTGACGCGGGCTTCGGAGGTTTGGTCTGGGAAATACACCACGACGGGAAGACCATTACGTCATTCGAACGGACGTCCTCCCAATAGGGGGAAATGAAATGGGGGGAAATGAAATGGGGGTCAGGCGACAACTCTTGACAGAATGCATTGCGAAGTTAAAAGGGAGAGATGCCCCGAAGTCTACGCATCGAATATCCTGGGGCGTATTACCACGCGATGGCGCGCGGGAACCGGCGGGAGGCGATTGTCC
>JBBSPM010000174.1:0-2749 GCA_038258815.1 Chthoniobacterales bacterium | reverse complement strand
GTGATGGGTTTTCTGAACGAGTTGAACATTCCCTATGAGATAAGGAATGTGACGACGAATCCTGCCTACGGAAAAGAAGTGGAGGCAGTTTCAGGGCAGAGCAAAAGTCCGACGCTCGACATTGATGGCGAAATTTTGCCGGATGCCAGCGTGGAAGATGTGGCGCGGGCTCTGGAGAAACGAGGGATCGTCATTTAGTTATGGAAGCACGATTGGATTACGCGAAAGCCGCACCGGAGGGGTTCAAGGCCATGCTCGGCTTGGAACAATATGCCAGACACAGTGGGCTCGAACCGTCCCTACTCGAATTGGTCAAGATGCGAGCTTCGCAGATCAATGGCTGCGCCTTTTGCCTCGACATGCACAGCAAAGACGCGCGCGCCGGCGGCGAGACCGAGCAGCGGCTTTACGCCTTGAACGCCTGGCGCGAGACCCCGTTTTTCAGCGAACGCGAGCGAGCCGCGCTGGCCTGGACGGAAGCTGTCACGTGCGTTTCCGAGACCCATGTTCCGGATGAAACTTACGAAAGCGTCCGCCAACATTTCAGCGAGAAAGAGCTGGTGGATCTCACTCTCGCCATCATAGCCATCAACGGTTGGAACCGATTGGCCATTTCGTTTCGAACCGTTCCCGGTTCCTATCAACCGCCCAGGAATTGAACGAAGTCGAGCTGACGGACTAAGCGCCGCTGGCTCGTTTAATTTCTTAAACGACCTACGCAAAAGAAGTGGAGGCGGTTTCAGGACGGAGCAAGAGCCCGACGCTCAACATCGATCGCGAAATTTTGCCGGATGCCAGCGTGGAAGATGTGGCAAAGGTTCTGGAGGGAAGAGGGATAGTTATTTAATCCGCCAAATCATCTCCGCGAGACTCGGGCCACATCGTTCATGGATGGACCGAGCTTGGCCGGCGATGAGCGATCCCTTTACGTCTCCCACTTTCGGTGACGCTGCTACTCACTCGTCAGTGTTTGCACTGTGTCAGTGACGAAACGCTTGAATGATTCGTTTTGCACGAACTGCTTGTAGAATTCGGTGTCGTCCCGCAAGAGCGGAGCGATGACTCGCATTAGCGCAGCGTCAAGTTCGATCCGAGCGGCGGCTGGCGTGTTCTTCTTCGCGTTTTGATACGCCGGGTCGGCTGCGACTTTCGGAGCGATGTCGTCTCGAATGCGCTTCGCGACGCGATCCGCATCCGTGAACAAGGTGCCGAAGCGCTCGTTGAAGTTGTTCAGGATATTGCTGAGGACGTCCAGTTCGGGTTCTGATTTGTGACCGCCGCCGCTCACGGGAATCGGTTGAATCTCCGCGTTGTCGTCGGCGAGCGTAACGTCGAGCACCGACCGTTTCTCCACGCGGTAGCTGTCCATGTCGATCGTCTCGAGGATTCCCTTCGAGAGATCGTCTTCTTCGGGAGCCGGCAATTTAGGGACGAGGAAGTTGAGGAAGATCGACAGTCTCTCCCAACCCGCGTTCGTGTAGGGGAGAATCGACGCGAGAAAATCGTACGTGCGGGTGAAAGCCTTCGCTTTGCCTTTGAAATCGATCTGCGCGTCTTCGTCGAGGTGCGTCAGGTAACCCGCAACGCAGAGATCGAGGATCGGGTCGAGCTTGTCGCGGTCGGCGCCGTCGAGATACAGCGTTACCAATTCATCGATCTGCTCCTGTGCATAGACTTGATGTCCGTCGAGAGCGGACTTGAGGTCGTGCAACTTGTTCGGATCGGTTTCCTCGCTCAGGATCGTCGTCCGGTAATAATCCGAAAACGCGGCCGTGATCGTTTCGGCGCTGTTCATGAAATCGAGCACGAAGACATCGTGCTTCTGCGGACGCGCCCGGTTTAAACGCGACAGCGTTTGCACCGCTTTGATTCCGGAGAGCACCTTGTCCACATACATCGTGTGCAGAAGCGGCTCGTCGTAGCCGGTCTGAAACTTGTCCGCGACAATCAGAAACCGATAAGGATCCTCCTGAATCCGGTCGGCAATGTCGATGTTCGGGAAGCCGTTCAGGGACGACTCGCTGACTTTCACGCCGTCGTAGTCGTGCTCGCCGGAAAAGGCGACGATGGCGTCGTACGGACTTTTCCGCTCCTTCAGGTATTCGCGAAAGTGATGGAAGTATTGAATCGCGCGCTCGATGCCGTTGCACACCACCATCGCTCGCGCCTGGCCGCCGATCTTGTTCAGCGCGATCACCTGCTCATGGAAGTGATCGACCATGATCTCTGTTTTCAAGCGGATCGCGTGATCGTGGCTCTCGACGTATTTGCGCAGCTTCTTTCGCGCCTTCTTCGTGTCGAATTCAGGATCGGCTTCGATCGTTTTGACGAGCTTGTAGTAGCTGTCCACCGGCGTGTAGCTCTTCAGCACATCGAGGATGAACCCTTCCTGCACCGCCTGCTTCATGGTGTAGCTGTGGAAGGGGCGATGTTTCACCTTTCCTTCCGCGTCTAGCGGTAGGGCATCGCCGAACATCTCCAGCGTCTTGTTCTTCGGCGTCGCGGTGAAGGCGAAGTAGCTGGCGTTCGTCAGCATCTTTCGCGCATCCATTCGCTTTTGCAGCGCGTCGTTGATCGTGTCCTCGGGATCGCCCAACGCCTCGCTCAGAGCGGCAGCGGTTTTGCCACCCTGGCTGGAATGCGCCTCATCGATGATGATCGCGAAGTTTCCGCCCCGGTGTTCGTCGCCGATTTCGTCCAGCACGAAGGGGAACGTTTGGATCGTCGAGATAATGATCTTCTTCCCCGC
>JBBSPM010000173.1:0-2765 GCA_038258815.1 Chthoniobacterales bacterium | reverse complement strand
GTGGGCCCGGTCAACGCGGAGCGAGCGCATCCGCCTTGCCAGGCAGCCCCATCATTTCCTTCCTCAAATTGCGCTCGTCCCAGGACCCCGCGGTTTTTCCGTTCGCCTAACGAGGCGATGGCGCCATCGCGTTCCCCGATTTCACTCCCTCCCAATGAGCGCCCCACTCCCGCCATCGTAAGCCGCTTCTGATGATCGCCATTTCTCTGACCTGCGGGAGGCGAAGTCGCGCCAGGTCGCAAGCGCCTTGTCGACCATGCGGGGGCAGCGCGGCGTGAAGAAACGGTTAATCCCGGAGGTGTCACGCAAAGGCGCGAAGGCACAAAGACGATGACCCGGTGTTCGCCTCTGGTCGTAGGCTCCAGCATTGCGGACCCAACTTTAATCACACCCAGCAGGCATCAACGGAAGCGTCTCGGCCAGCCGCGTACTTCCAGCCCGCAGCATCTTGTCCGGGAGAGCGCCATTCTTGATTCCACTCCCACCCCATCAGGTGGTCCGAACTACAGTAATGTCCCGGCAACGCGCGAGCCAAACGCCAGTTCAGGCGCTCGTCGATGAGTACCCTCAAACCGTTTCGAGCATCCGCAATTTCCCGGCTTCGATGACGGCGATGACCTGGTCACGCTTCACCGAGGGGAAGCCGTCGAGAAAATCCTCGATCGACTCACCGCCTTCCAGGGAATCGATCAGATTTTGCAACGGCACCCGCGACCCCACGAAAACAGGGGTTCCTCCCATGATTTCGGGATCGGAGTGAATAAATCCCTCGAAGATCGTCCGCGCTCATATCACAAGCACACTCGAAACTGCGGGCCATCGACTTTCCAATTCTTCCGGGTGCCATCCGCCGTCAGCACAAACGCCCCCTTCTTCGTCCCGACTAAAACTCGCACGCTGCTCATTCCGCATTCCTATCCGGCCAAAGGGCTGCGCGGAAGAGAAAAGCAATTAGACGAAATCGATTCGACTCTGCATGTAGCCGCCTCACTCCGTTGAGGCGTCTCCATCGGCACGGCGACAGAGTATCGGACTCCCGGCCCTGATTTCCAAGACACCCCCCTCCTGCAGTGTTGCCAACGCCGTACCAGATTGCGTCTATCTCACGCCGCCCAATCCGCACAGAGGAGTTCGGCTTGGGCGAGAACGGTCTTCACCGCTTCTTCTTGCAAGTCGGGCGGGTAGCCGTGCTTCCGCAGGATGCGTTTGACCATGACTTTGATCTTGGCCCGCGCGCTTTCGCGGACGGTCCAGTCGATTGTGACGCTTTTGCGGACTTGGGTGACCAGTTCGGCGGCGATGACTTTGAGTTCGTCGCTTCCCATCGCTTCGACGGCACTGTCGTTCGCCGCCAGTGCGTCGTAGAAGGCGACTTCGTCGTCGTTCAGGCCGAGATCGATGCCGCGTTGCGTGGCGGCGCTCATCTCTTTGGCGAGCTTGATAAGTTCTTCGATGACCTCCTGCGTGGCGATCGCTCGGTTGTGATAGGCGTTCAGCGTCTTCTTCAGCATCTCACTGAACTCGCGGCTTTGGACGAGGTTCCGCTTCGAACGAACGCGGATCTCGTCGCCTAGCAGCTTTGCGAGCAACTCGGCAGCGACGTTTTTGTATTTGAGTCCGCGCACCTCGGCGAGAAACTGGTCGGACAAGATGCTGATATCTGGTCGCTTCAGTCCTGCAGCGCTGAAGACGTCGATGATCTCGCCTTCGGGCGCGATGGCTTTGGCCACGAGCTGCCTGACGGCGTGATCGAGAACGTCGGATGATTTCCGTTCGCCGCGAGGTTTGGCGAGCGCGGCTTTGACGGCTTGGAAGAATCCGATGTCGTCGCGAATCTCCACGGCGTCTTCGCTGCCGGCGCAGAGCGCGAAGGCTTGCGACAGCTCGGTCACAATCTGGACGAAGCGTTCCTTGCCTTTCTCCTGCTGGAGAATGTGCTCCTGCGCGGGAGGGAGCAGCGCCATCTTTTCGGCAGGCGTTCCGTCGCACCACTTCGACCAATCGAAGCCGTGCATCATGCCGCAGGCGATTTCGTGTTTCTCCAGCATGACCGCGATCGCCGCCGCCGTGTCGATGCTCGGATTCCCGCGCCCGCCGCTGTCGGTGTAACTCGCGAGCGCGTGCTTGAGTTGATCGGCCAGGCCGAGGTAGTCCACGACCAGGCCACCCGGCTTGTCGCGGAAGACGCGATTCACGCGCGCGATCGCCTGCATGAGGCCATGCCCGCGCATCGGCTTGTCCACGTACATCGTGCTCAACACCGGCGCGTCGAAGCCGGTCAGCCACATGTCGCGCACGATCACGATCTTGAACGCGTCCTTGGGATCTTTGAACCGCCCCGCGAGCGCGCGCCGCTTCTCCTTGTTCCGGACATGCTGCTGCCAATCCGGGCCGTCCTCCGCGCTGCCGGTCATGACGATCTTGGCCACGCACGATTTCGCGCTGTCATCGTCGTTCGGCCCGCTGGCCCAATCCGGGCGCAGCTTGATGATCGCGTTGTACATCTCCACGCAGATGCGGCGGCTCATGCAGACGATCATCGCCTTGCCTTCCATCGCTTCGAGCCGACGCTCGTAGTGCTGCACCAGATCGGCCGCGACGAGGTCGATCCGCTTCGGGTTCCCGACCAGCGCTTCGAGCGCCGCCCATTTCGTCTTGAGCTTCTCCTTGCGCGTCAGCTCTTCGCCTTCGGTGATCGCTTCGAACTCCTCGTCGATCTTCGGCAGCTCGCTTCGGTTCAACCCCAGCTTCGCCACCCGGCTCTG
>JBBSPM010000172.1:0-2772 GCA_038258815.1 Chthoniobacterales bacterium | reverse complement strand
CGCCGACTTTACCCATCAGACTGAGGAACAGCCCCACCGGCAGCCACGCCGAGATGCGATCGCCGAGCAGGACCAGCGGCGTCGCAAGGCCAAAGAGCGACGCGAGCAACAGCATCACGGTCGTCATGACCAGACCACCCAACGCTCCGGCCAGAATCCCGTATCGAAATATTTGCCCGCCGCTTAGACGTGTCTCGGAGTTCATCTAAAGAAGAGCACCCTGAGCCGTCGCTTATTCCGCGGAGGCGATTTTTGAAAACCTTGCATCGGGTTTATGTCTGGCTCGCTTTCGGCTCGTGGCAGCTTCCCCCGCGACGCGCGAAATAAGCCGCAGCATTTACCCTCTTGATTCCGACGCTCGCCCTGCGTTTTGGGCGCGCTTCGGCGTGGGTGGGGAAGCGGCGGTGGTAGACGACTTCATATTTGAGGCGGCTCCAGAAAAGTCCGACATCGGCGTGGAAGCTCCTCCGCATCGTGTTGATCCTGAGATGTTCCCTTCCTTAGGACTGACCCGGGGTCAGTTACCCTTAGTGGAATATGCGCCGGAAATCTCATAGGCGATGAGCGTGGTCGGGTTCATCGCTTTCTCCAGCGAGAAGGTATCGGCGTAGTTGTCCATGCCGTGGGCAGAATTTTATTCGCGGGCGCGTTGAAGTTTCGAGGTAGGTGCGAGCGGATCGCCTGGCGCGGTGATGGGATCAGAGATTGTTGCAATCATTCGAGCCTGAGAGGTCGAACGAGTCCGATCAATTCGCTGAGCTGGCGACGGCAGGCTCTATTTCGCCGTGAGCCAACCGCCGCCGAACCCGGCGCGCCGCAGGCCGCGCTTAATCTCCGGACAATCGCGCATTAGGCGCCAGAGAAATCCAGAACGATAATTCTCAATCATCATCACGATGGGGCCTTGATCGAGACCATAGTAGCCTTGCGAAATCCAACCCGAGTTCCCTTTCTTGGAACCGCCGGAGAAGGTCGGATTGTAGCTGCACTTAAAGCCATACTTACTTGTCATCTCCGGATAGGCGTCGTCGAAATGTTTGATCGAGGGCAGGACGATTTCCGGGGCGAAGGGAAGCGACGCCAGCAACGCCCAAGGCGCGAGCGTGCCGTCGTCGGGCCCGTCGGGAATGCCGCGCGCGGTATAGTCACAAAACTTTCGCGTGACGCCTCTGAGCTTGCGCGTGGCCGGGCCGGGCCCGTCGCTCGCGGTTATTCCCCAACAGTATTTACCGTAACCGACAAACTCGTTCGGATTGCGCACGGCGTACTCTTGCTGAATGTAGGTAGCGCGGCGGCTGTTATCGAAATAATTGAGCCCTTTGGCGCGCATGTAGTCATCCTGAATTCCGCGAAAATCGATCCAGAGATGGGAGAGCTGGTGGATGAACAACGGCCCCGCGTAGAGGAACTCGATCCCGAAGAGACTTTTCCATTCGTAACTGCTCGTCCAGGCTTCGTAGCTCTCGGCGGGCAGAGGAAAATCGGGCGCGCCGAGTCCGAGGACGTAGAGAATCAGCGCTTCGCTATAGCCTTCCCAGACGTACTTCTCGAAGCCGCGCTTCGGCTTCCAGGCGTGGGAGACCTTTGCTTTTCCGTTTTGCGCCCACTGCCAGTTGGCTCGGGCGTAAAGAGCGGCGGCGTGCTCGCGAATCTCCCGCTCGGCCGCGGTGTCGCGATTGAAATAGCGCCCGGCCGTGAGCATGCCCGCGAGGAGAAAGGCGGAGTCGATCGTGGAAAGCTCGCTCTCCCGCGCGCGGCGTCCCGTCTCCATGTCGAGGAAGTGGTAATAGAAACCCTTGTAACCGGTCGCCGCCGGAGAGGTGGATTGCTCGCTTTCCCAGAAAAAGCGCAGCGTCGTCAGGGTGCGTTTGACCGCTTCGGCGCGAGTGAAAAAGCCGCGCTCGACCCCGATGGGATAAGCGGTGAGGGCGAACCCGATGGCAGCGACGCTCGCGGCGGAATCCTCGCGCGTGCTGTCGGGCACCATGCCGTTGGCGGGGTTGGCCTCCTTCAGAAAGTAGCCAAAGGTGCTCTTCTGCACCTGCGCGAGCTTGCTCGCGCCTAACGAGGCCTGTTCCGCTTTCGTCTTCATGCGAATTCCACCGTGATCGCGGCCACGCTGTGCGGCGGCAGTTTGAGCTCGATCTGCAGCTCGCGGTCCCGGTATTTCCAACTGTGCGGCTCGGACTGGAGACGCGAGGCTTCCTCCAGCTTTTCCACCTGCGCCGGGCTCAGATAATCGGGCCGCTTCATTTTTTCCCAGAGCTTGCGCGGGTTCGCGTGCGTCTCGTCGATGCGCTCGATCGAGACCGCGCGCGGCTCCGTCGCATCCGCCACTCGCAGGCGCACCGTCTCGGTCGCGATGGAATGGCGCGGGAGGGCGTGATTGGTGAGTAGAAGGGTGAGCTCGTTCCCCTGCGGGACCGCCCAGGCATCGACCGTGGCGTGCATCCCATCGACGAGCAGCGCCTCGGTCCCGAGCCGATGGAGCAGCTCGTACGCGCGATAAGTCGGCTTCGGAATGCCGTAGAGGTTGAGCAGCCCGAAGCCGCCGTGGAAAGGCACGGACGGGAAGTAGTTCTCCTCGAAGATGTCGGAAAAAGTCCAGAAGCTGTAGCCTTCGACGAGCTCGTTCATTTCCAGGATTGTCTTGACGATGAAAGCGGCCGCGTAGGACTCGTCATGGAGCGCGTCGCGCGGGTTCGAGGAGGCGTTCCATTCCGTGTAATAGACCGGCTTGCCCTGCGCCCGGCGGAAGGTGTCCTGGGCCTG
>JBBSPM010000171.1:0-2929 GCA_038258815.1 Chthoniobacterales bacterium | reverse complement strand
TCCCATTAACCCTGGCCGCCTTGCGACTCGACCCGACCTGGGACCCGCTGCGCGCGCACCCGCGTTTCAAAGCGCTCGTGAAAGGCCCGGAGCCGAAGACGATCTATCGTTAGGCGCCGTGAAATCGCCTCTCCGCCGCGCGCGGTGGAAATTGGAGGATGCTCCATCTTTGGCCTGAGATGAACTCTTCCAATTCGATGGGGAAAATGAGATAAGGACCCATCACGAACGCGATCCGATCTTCCGGCGATCCACTGTGGATCGCCCCGCGGCCCGCGCCGCCGGTAAGATGAGCGGGCAATTCCTCGAAGAACTCAAGCGGCGCCATGTGTATCGGGTGGCGGCAGCCTATGCGGTCGTGGGCTGGGTGTTGATCGAGGTTGCGACGCAGGTCTTTCCTGTTTTCCATTTTCCGGACTGGGCCGCGCAGCTCGTCGTGCTCCTCATCCTGATCGGCTTCCCGATCGCGGTCGTGCTGGCCTGGGCTTTCGACGCCACGCCGGAGGGCGTGGTGCGCACCCCGGAAGCGCCCGACATATCGCCCCATCGCTCGCGCCGCGCCGGGATCGCGGTCGGGCTGGTAGGCGCGCTGATCGCGGCGGCGGCGGGCGGCGGCTATTGGTGGTGGCACCGGACGCCCGCGGGGACCGACCATGCAGCTGCTCCATCGACGATAAAAACGAGTGCCAATGCGACCGTTCCGATCCCGGCCAAGTCCATCGCCGTCCTGCCATTCGAGAACCTCAGCGCCGAAAAGGAGAACGCTTACTTCGTCGAAGGCATTCAGGACGAAATCCTCACCCGGCTGGCTAAGATCAGCGCGCTCAAGGTCATCTCACGGACCTCGACCATGCGTTACGCCAGTCGTCCCGATAACCTGCGCGAGATCGGCCGGCAACTCGGCGTCGCCACTATCCTCGAGGGCAGCGTGCAACGCGATGCCGGCGCCGTGCGCGTGAATCTGCAGCTGATCGATGCTGGCAGCGATACGCATTTGTGGGCGGAGACCTACGACCGCGAAGTTAAGAATATCTTCTCGGTCGAGAGCGAAGTCGCGCAAAAGGTCGCCGATGCGCTCAAGGCCACGCTTCTGCCCGCGGAGTCGGCGCAGATCGCCAACGTGCCGACGAAAAATCCCGCCGCCTACGACCTGTTTCTCAAGGGCCAATATCTCTTCAATCAACTCCAGACGAGCAGCGCCAAAGATCCCGTCGCGGCCGGTCAAGCCGCGAGGGATTTCTACCGCCACGCGGTCGCGGCTGATCCCGATTTCGCGCTGGCCTACGCGCGGCTTTCCTATCTCGAGAGTTATCTGCACTGGTACGGCGTGGATACGAGCAGCGCGGTCATCAGCGACGCCCGCGCCGACGCGGACCGCGCGCTCGCTTTGCAACCGGATCTGCCCGAAGCCCACCTCGCGCTCGGTTACGTCCACTACTGGTGCCACCGCGACTACCCGGCGGCGCTGAGCGAGTTTGCCATCGCCCGCACCCGCCTGCCTAACGACGCCGAGGTCGTGGCGGCGATCGGCTACGTGCATCGCCGGCAGGGCGCGGCCTTGCGCGGGATACCGGAAATGGAGCAGGCCAGTCTGCTCGATCCGCGGGATTCCACTCTTCCCCGCGAAATCGCCAACTCCTATACCGCCTTGCGTCGTTACGCGGAGGCCGATGCTTATTACGCGAGATCGTTGGCGTTGGTTCCCGACGATATGGAAGCCGTCGCCCAACGGGCCACGAGCACGATGTTCAGGGGCGACCTGAAAGCCGCCGAGCGCATGTTGACGGCGATCCCCGCCGGGACCGACCCGCAGGGTTCGATTTCGCTCTTGCGCTTCAAGCTCGCGATGATCTTGCGCCAGCCCGACAAGGCGCTGGCCGCGATTGCCCATTCGCCGGACTGGCTCATGACTCGTTGGGAACACAGCGTTGCGCCCATCGCTCTGCTGCGTGGGCTGGCCCTGGCGATGAAGGGCGAGAGCGGACCGGCGCGCGCTGCTTTTCTCGCCGCGGAAAAGCAGTTGCAAGCCCTCCTCGACGAGCCGTCCCGCGCCGCCGATGCGAACAGCTATCTTGGTTTGGTCTATGCGGGGCTGGGACAAAAAGAGGCCGCGCTGAAAGCCGGCCGCGCCGCCGTCGCGAGCCTGCCGATGTCGCGCGATCCGATCGTCGGTGCGTTCTATCTCGAGCGGCTGGCGCGGGTCGAGGCGCAGGTCGGCGAAACCCAATCCGCAATCGATCACATCGAGCAACTAATGGCTTCCGCAGGAGGCGAGACAATTTCCATCGCCACTTTGCGAATCGATCCAGGGTGGGATGCGCTGCGCAAAGAGCCGCGGTTTCAGGTCCTGCTGACGAAATATTCTGAAGAGGTTCGAGCCGCAAAATGAGGATGGCGTCGAAAAGCCCGAGCCCAGCGAGAAGATTCGGATCGTCCGGTCTGCCGCTACGCGGCGATCCACCTTTCGAGAAGATTGTCGCCTCCCGCACTCCAAGACAAACTCCAGAGCCAGCCAGGTGAAACCGCACAATTTCTTCGCCGAGCTGAAGCGGCGCAATGTTTACAAAGTCGCGATCGCCTACGCAGTCGTGGGCTGGCTCCTGATTCAGATCGCGACACAGGTCTTTCCATTTTTCGAGATCCCTAACTGGGCCGTGCAGCTGGTCGTGTTACTCCTCGTCCTGGGGTTTCCCGTAGCCGTGATTCTTTCCTGGGCGTTCGAAATAACGCCGGAGGGAATCAAGCGCGAAGAAAATGTCAATCGTAGAATCAGCCGCAAGACCGGCCGCAAGATCACCGCTTTGATCGTGGTGCTGGGGGCAGTGGCGGCAGGCCTGATGGTCTTTCGCTTTGTCCGCTCGCAGGAAAGCAGCGAAGCCAAAAAAGAGCGTATGCCCTCGGCTGAGATCGAAAGCAAATCAATCGCGGT
>JBBSPM010000170.1:0-3104 GCA_038258815.1 Chthoniobacterales bacterium | reverse complement strand
GCCGCCCTGGACTCATACCCTTCTCATCGCGTGGGCGGGGATGCGCGGCGTCATCTCGCTCGCGGCCGCCTTCGCGCTCCCGCTCGTGCTCGAGAATGGGCGGCCTTTTCCCGGTCGCAGCTACATCCTTTTCCTGACCTTTTGCGTTATCCTGACGACGCTGGTTTTCCAGGGCCTCACCCTCCCGCTCCTGATCAAGAAACTCTGCATCCAGGATGACGGCTCGGTCGATCGCGAGGAACGCGAAGCCCGCTTGCGCGCGAACGAAGCGGCGGTCGATTTCATCGAGCAAAGAGCGGCCGAACAACACATGCCGGAAGAGGTGATGGTGCGGGTGCGGGCTGAGTATTGCGATCGCATCGCGCAGCTCACCGCCTGCGCCGGCGATCCCGAAAACCCGGGCGGCGAAGTCGCCACGCCGCTCTACCAGCAACTGCAAACCGGCGCGCTCGGGGTGGAGCGGAACACGATCATCGCGTTGCGCAATTCGCGTCAGATCAACGACGAAGCCTTGCGCCGCATCCAGCGCGATCTCGACCTCGCGGAAGCGCGGCTCAGCGGGGACTAAATTTCGGCTTGCCAAGGTGGGAGCGAGAGGAGCAAACCATTAGGCATGAAAAAGAAACTCCTCGGAATAGCATTGGCCTTTGGTTTGGCGGTGGTTCTTCTCGCTTATCTGGGATGCGAGAAGGGACGGCTCGCGGGCGGTGAAAAGAAGAAGCAACACTCTGGCCTTCTTCTCTGGACGCAGCTCGACGAGGGCAAATGGACGCAGATAAAAGATGTCCTGAAGAAGAAATCGGACACTCCTGGCGCAAGTAAACGGAGCAAACTTTTCCGGCTGCGACGATACGACCCTCCCAACGATCCTGTCGATGAAGAGAACGGAGAACTGGACGACGCCATCTTGGTTTACGACGTGGCGGACCTCGATGCGCAGGCCAAGAGGGATGGGTTCAAAGGGCACGCCATCCAAATCGGCCTGGGCGCGATCGAAGACTTTCAGGAAATAGATTCGCGCAAAAAAGATTCACCCACACCGACGCCCACTCCTGAGGAGACTTCCACAAGTGGTGGCACCAAAATGCCGCAGGCTCATTTCCGGCAAAATATTATCGAATCGAGAAAGATGGTGAAAGAGATCAACGACATTCTGAATCCAAAATCTCCCGGATCGCCCGACTAGATCGTGTCTGGTCGGACGGCCTGGATTTGGGCGGCGGCGCTCGCCTTTCATTTATTCCTGGTGAGCGCGGCCTCCCTGCAGGACATCTCGGCGTCTCTGGCTGCCGGGGGAAGTGTCCTGCCGGCCTGGTGCAGCGCCGGTCTTGATCGCCTGCAATCGCTCGCCGGCGGCGCTCTCGGAAAAGGATTGGCGGAATCAAATCCGCTGCGCCAAAGCCTTTCCGCCTACGCCGATTGTACCGGCATCGAAGCCGGTTACAGCTACTTCGCCCCAACAGTTTCGGGGAGCAGTAAACTGGAGTTTGAGCTCCATTTCCCCGATGGGCGGGTCATACACGATGTGCCGCCAGTCGGTGGAGCGGCAGCCGGTTATCGCATCTCCACCCTGCTCGATCACCTGCAAAACATCCATTACGTCGACCTGCGAAAAGCAATCCTGAAAGTTCTGGTCGAGGACCTGCATCGCGAACATCCGGGGAGCGACCGCATTCGCGCGACGCTTCAGGCCGCAGAGCTTCCCAGCCCGGTCTCTTATCGAACAGGGGCGAGGATTTCTTATCGGCCCTTGTTCGCCTACGAATTTCGTCTTCGCCCCAGATCGGGCCTGCCCGCCGAAAGGTAGGACATGCCGCAGGTCCTCTCACGCTGGCGGAGTTTTCTCTTTCCGGCTGATCCCGGCATCTGGCTTGGGCTCCTGCGAATGGGCCTCGGCCTGCAGGTCGTTCTCTATGCGTGGTCGTTGCGCAACGACTGGCTCTACCTTTACGGATCCAGAGGTCGCGGTCTCGTTAGTCGTGCGCTTGATGAAGCCATCCTCGCGGGCGGCAGCGAGCTCACGCCGCGGCTCGGCTGGTTGATTGCAGCGGGCAGACATCTTGGCATCTCCGAGGCCGGCATGCTTTCGCTCCTTTGGTGGGGACTGGTCCTGGCAGGCTTGCTTCTGATTCCAGGATTCCTTTCGCGGCCAGCCGCAATCAGTGCGTGGTTTCTGTATCTCTCGAGCGTGAAGAGCGGGCTCCTCTTTGCCTACGGGGTGGATAACTTTACCACGATTGGTTTGTTCTATCTCATGATCGCGCCCTTGCCGGATGCGTGGTCGCTCGATTGGAGGTTTCGCGGCCGGCGCTCCGCGCAACCCGCCCGACTCGGCTTTCATCGGCGCGTTTTGCAGATTCATCTCTGCTTCATTTATCTCTTCGGAGGGATCTCGAAGGCCCTTGGGATCGAGTGGTGGAACGGCGTCAGTGTCTGGCGCGCTCTCACCCGGCCGCCCTTCGATCTCATCCCATCCGATTTGCTCATCCGTTTCGCACCTCTCCTTCCGGCCCTCGGGATTTTGGTATGTTTACTCGAGACCGGCTACGCTTTCTTCATCTGGCCGCAGAGGACGCGGCCGTATTGGCTCGCCGGCATCCTCGGCATGCATCTCGCGATTGGCCTCACGATGGGTCTCTATCTTTTCGCTTTCATCATGATCGTTCTCAACTTCTCCGCCTTCGGTCCGGAGTATTTGCTCGCCCTGCAAAAGAGGCTTCGCTCCGGGCGAAAAAGCACGATAATTCCGCAGCCAGGTTAAAGGACGGTCGGAAGGGCCGGCATGAGAACTTTTTTTCAAGAGCTCAAACGGCGGCGGGTCTATCGGGTCGCGCTCGCTTACGTCATCGCCGCTTCGGCCACGGTGCAACTCGTCGGCACCGTTCTGCCGGCTTTTCATGCGCCCGATTGGGTCATGCAGGTCTTCCTCCTCCTCATCGCGCTGGGATTTCCGGTCGCCTTGGTCCTGGCCTGGGTTTTTGAAATCAGCGGGCGCGGCGTGCGCAAAACGGCGGCTGCAGGTGCGGCGGTTTCGAGCGATTATCGAAGACTCGCGGTCCTGGGATTTGGCGGACTGCTGATCGCGGCTCTCGCGCTCTACGGCT
>JBBSPM010000169.1:0-3131 GCA_038258815.1 Chthoniobacterales bacterium | reverse complement strand
GATCTTCTCGTGATTGCGATGGAGGTAACCGAAGACCGGCTTGAGTTTCCGCACGATCTCGCCCTCGAGCGCGACATTCATGCGGAAGACGCCGTGGGTCGAGGGATGCTGCGGGCCCATCGAGACTTCGAGGAGTTCGCCATCGAAGCGCGAAGTGCGGCGCGGCGGCGCCTGTTCCAATTCCTGAAAGCCGGTGCTCATAAGCCACAGATTAACACAGATGCCGTAACGGATGCGAAGCAGCGGCCGAGCTTTCGAACACAGATGAAGAAGCTCGCGCAACCTGGTGAGGAGCAAACCACAACGGCATACGCCATCGCGACCTTGTAGACATTGCGACGCTTCAGCTCGGCGAAAAGATTGCGCGGGTTCATCAAGAACTACTTCGGCGGTCCAATCAGCTGGGTGCCTTTGAGAAGTTGCTGGAAGCCCGGATCGTTGCGAATCGAATCCCACACCGGATCGATCTTCAGGCGCGCGATCGAAGCCACCATGCCCGCGGGAAGAAGAAGGACTTGCCGGAGTGTCTTAACTGCCTCCGCTGTTCGACCTGTGCGTGCCTGGATTTCCGCCAGACCGGCGAGAAGTTCCGGGCCTTCGACCGCATCCTTTTGTGGCGGCATCGAGTTAATTGCCTGTTGGGCAAGCGTGAGAGCTCCAGAGTTATCTTGCAGCGCTACTTCGATCCAACTCAGTTGAACCAAAGCATAGCCCTCGTTCGGCTGCTCACGCAACCTCGTCTCGACCAGGGCACGGGCGCGCTCAATTTCGTCGCGGGCAGCGGCCGCGTCGCCGGCCAGGAGATGGATCGCCGCTCGTGCGGAAAAACGGTCCCGCTCCGCCGTCGGATCGCCGTTTTCCTGGTTCCGAGTTTGGAGAGCAGCGGCGAAGTCGCGCTGAATCACATATGCGTAGGGCCAATCGCCCACAACGCTTGAAATATCTCCGCCAAACTTATAGGAAACAACAGTTAGAGAACCTGGTGGAAAGGTGGCAAGGACTCGCATCGCTTGTTCGATATTGCCAGTGCCATTAAGACCACTAAGTAACACATCCAGCATTCCGGGCATATTGTGCGGATCGAGCGCGAGAGAACGTAAACCAGCTTGTTTTGCCTCCTTCCACATTCGTAGTCTGCAGTAGGATGCGCCAATTGCCGCCGGGAGTGCGGCATCGCGCGGATCGAGCTGTTCGCAACGGGCTAGCTCAGACAAATGCAGTTTCCACTGACCCTGGCGGCGATGGACATGGGAGACGTAGTTCAACGCGCGAACGTTGTTAGGTTGTAGCTCGATGGCGCGCTGGAATTCGCCGAGAGCCTGCTCGTATTGCCAATGGCCAAGATAGTAGTATAAACCGAGCGCGATATGCCCTTCCGCCAGGTCCGGCGCCAAGGCCAATGCCTGTTCCGCCGTGCCCTTAACTTTGGCCAAGTCTGCATCGCTCAGGCGTTGGAAATACCAATGACGCCACATTTCGTTCTCCGCCAGGCTGGCGATGGCCAGAGCGAACTGAGGATCGCGTGTGATCGCTTGTCGATACCAGGAGGCGGCTTGATCGTAGGCTGCAAGCTTGTGAGTGCTGCTAGCCTGGCGTTCCTCGTATTGGCCTTTTAGGAATAAGTCATAAGCCTCTGGATCATGCGTCGGCGCCGCGGCCAGCTTGTTGGTGTCGTTAGGCGAAAGCCTGGCCTTCAAGGCATCGGCGATCTCCTGCGAGACTTCGCTTTCGACCGCAAAGACATCCTTGATATCGCGGTCATAAGTCCTGGCCCAGAGATTGGCATCGGCGCGCGCGTCGATCAGTTGCACGTTGACGCGCACCTTGCCTTCGGCTCTTTGCACCGTTCCTTCGAGCACGGTAGCGACCCCCAACTGCTGCGCGACCGTCTTAAGGTCTTCCGGCTTGCTCTTGTACTTTTCTGTCGAGGTTCGGGATATCACCTTAAGGTCAGCGATGCCGCTGAGCTTGGTGAGGATTTCATCTTGGATTCCTTCGGCGAAATAAGCGTTCGATTTGTCATCGCTCAGATTTTCGAACGGAAGGACGGCAATGCTTTTTTCCGGCACTGCTAACGCCGGTCGTGCGCCATGACGGGAGAAGAGGGCGACGCCAGCGAGCGGAGCCGCAAGCACGATGACGCCGGCCGCCAGGCCCAGCCACCGCCTGCGCGCGCTCCGTTTTTTCAGGGCTTGCAGCTTTTTTGGCAGGCGCGGATTGCCCACTCCTTCGGCGTAGAGGTTCACGAGCGAAATGCCCACGCCATGTTTCACTTCGCAATCACCCAGCTCGTGCAACTGAGGCTGCCAATGACCGTATTGTTCCAGGTCTTCCGCGACATGTTTCGAGAGCAGAATGTGCCCGACATCGCCGCAATCCATCACCCGCTGCGCCATGTTGATTCCGGCCCCGGCGATATTCGTCCGACCGCTTACATCAATCACCTCGCTCACCGGACCGCTGTGAATCCCCATCCGCACCGCCATCTCCGGATGAGGCTTGAGCGCTTCTGCCAGCTCGAGCGCGCAACGCGCCGGTTCCTCGGAGCTGTTGCGAAAGACCAGTGCCATCCCATCACCGGTCGGGAGCCTGACCAGTTGTTCGTTAGGCGACTCGCGGACTTGCGAGGTGGCGAGGACGGCCTCGGTCAGGCGGTGTAGTCGCTCCTTCTGTTGCTCGATTAAAAGCTTCGAGTATCCAACCAGGTCGATAAAGAGAACGTGGCCGATCTCGAGGCGCAGATTGCTTCCGGATTCAGGCGCCATGATCCTCTTTCCCGACAGAGTGACAAGATTCCACGAATGCGTTTACGTCCTGCGATTCCCGTTTGGCGAGGCAGTCAGGCGCGTCCATGCTCCGTGAGGCACGAGGGCTTTCAGAAATGCCGCCGCCACGCTTCTCTTGCAGCGTCGATCGGTGCGTGCGATTTGAATCAGCAACCAGGCAATAACCGCACAGGTGACCGCGACCTTGTAAACGTTGCGCCGCTGCAGCTCAGCAAAGAAATTGCGCGGCTTCACTTGGCGATTGAGACAGATTCTTTGGGCGCGAGCGAGGCGACGATTTGCTCGAAGCGCGGATCGCCGCGGAGCGGGTCCCAGAAGGGGAGCAGTTTTAAGGCGCCGTAGCTC
>JBBSPM010000168.1:0-3144 GCA_038258815.1 Chthoniobacterales bacterium | reverse complement strand
CCAGTTCTATCGGGCCACGCGCCGTTATCGCGCATGGGCCAGACTTCTCGCCAAAGACGCCACCAGCAATGGACCGCAATCCTATTGGTTTCTGCTCGAATCGGCGGAGTTCAAGCTCGATACCGGCGACGCGGCCGCCGCCCAATCTCTTCTCGCCCAAATCCCGCTCGACTTCAGTCCGACCTTTCAAATCTGGCCCAATCGATTCGCGGCGGCTCTTTACGCGCGCGACTATAAAGGGGCGAGTCGGGTCATCGAGGCGATTCCCGCCGCCTTCGCGCCCGGCCTAAACAACGGACTGCGTCCCAACAGCTGCGCGGATGGGGCAGTCGCGCATTTCCGGGGCGACGAACAAAAAGCCCAGGCGATCTTCGCGGCGGCGCGGAAAAACATCGACACACCATGGGGACGCGCCCTGAGCGAAGATGAAACCCTGACCTACCTCGCGTATTGCGACGCGGGCCTCGGCCGCAAAAGCGAGGCGGTGCGGGAAGTGGAAAAAGCCGTGCATCTCGCGACGATGCCCAAGGATTCCTTTCAAAGCGAAGATCGCGCGCAGACGCTCGCCCCCGTCTATGCCTGGGTGGGAGACAAGACTCGCGCGATCGAGCAGCTCGAGCTTCTTTCGAAATTGCCCGGTGGTGCGTCCTACGGCGATCTCCTGCTCGATCCGACATGGGATGGGTTGCGGGACGAACCGCGTTTCGAAAAACTCGTCGCCTCACTTAAGCCGGATCTCTCCCGCTAAGAGAGGGGGCGTGAGACGTCCCGTTGCGCTCCGTCCGGGATGATCATCGACGACGATTTTTGAAATCCTTTTGCAATGCCGCGCGCTTTTTCCCGTTGGTAGGAGCTGAACATCAACCTCACTCAACCTATGATCACTAACTTCCTCTATTCGATCCGTGCGCGTTCGGTCTTACTAACCGGAACACTTCTTCTCGGCCTCGGCGTTTCCGCCTGGGCGCAATTATCCAATGTCACCGTCTATGCCACCGGGCTCGAGTATCCACGGGGCCTAAAGTTCGGCCCCGATGGGAACCTCTATGTCGCTGAAGCCGGCTCCGGCGGCGCTATGTCTACGGATGGAATGTGCGACCAGGTCGTGCCGCCCGTCGGGCCCTACACCGGCGGCTTCACCGGCCGCGTCTCCATGATTGACTCCACCGGAAATGTCAGCACAGCGGCAGCGAATCTTCCTTCGGAGCAAAATGCCATGGGCGACGTAAGTGGTCCGGCGGACGTCGCCTTCATCGGTAACGATCTCTACGTCCTCGATATCGCCGGTTGCTCGCACGGTTTTGCGGATAACGACTCCGCGATTCTGCGCATCAACTCCGATGGCTCTTCGAGCGCGATCGCCAATCTCTCGGAATTTCAAAAGACTCATCCGGTCGCCAACCCTGACCCAGCTGACTTCGAACCGGATGGCGAATGGTATAGCATGGTCGCGGTGGGCGATGTCATTTTTGCGCTCGAACCTAACCATGGTGAGTTGGACTTGATCCATCTGAATGGTCGGATCCGGCGGGTGCTCGACATCTCGGCTACTTATGGGCACGTCGTGCCGTCGGCTCTGGCTTATAACGGCAAAGACTTCTACATCGGGAATCTCGGACTCTTTCCGATCACCGAAGGGAGCGAGTTCATCCTCAAAGCCGACGCGCGAGGTCGGGAAAAGACGGTAGGGACCGGCTTCACGACTGTTCTCGGACTAGCCTTTGATAGCCACAAACGCCTCTACATCCTCGAGAACACGACGGGGAATCCGTTCCCCACTCCCGGCACCGGCAAAATCCTGCGCCATAATCATGATGGCTCGACGACGGAGATCGCCACCGGACTTAGTCTGCCGACTGCCATGACCTTCGGGCCTGATGGCAACATCTACGTCTCTAACTGGGGATTCGGTCCTCCCGGAATGGGAGAGATCGACAAAGTGACGATGCCCTGAAGCCAGGGTCCCAGCCGTGCGGCCAGAGTGGAAACGCTCCCTCTGGCCGCATACCTTTTGGGCCCGGCCTGCGCGCGGCGCCTATGCCTAACGAATGGCTTCGAACGGCTCCTCTGGGTTTGCGATGCGCGTGGCCGCCGGCGCGAGACCGGGCACGAGAGCTTCCAGCGGACCGGGCGCGATCGTGACGCGCGCCCCCATGCCGACGATGTCGTAGAGCTGGATGATGTCGCGCGAGCGCATGCGGATGCAGCCGTAGCTCGCGGGCAGGCCGATGTTTCGCTCTTCCGGCGTGCCGTGAATGTAAATGTAGCGGGAAAAGGCGCGGGCGTTCTGCGACTCGAGTCCGCGGAGCCAGAGGATCCGCGTCACGATCGGATCGCGGCCGGGCGAATCCGGCGCCACGATTTCGCCGGTGCGCTGCCGGTTCTTGAAGACAGACCCGCTCGGTGCGCCGTTGCCGATCTTGCGGGCAATCTCGAGATTGCCTAACGGCGTCCCGTTCGTGCCCGGCGTGTCGCCGAGGCCGAACTTTGAGGTCGAGACCGGGTAGGTGGCGAGAGGTTTGCCGTCCTCCAGGAGGGCCATGCGCTGCTCCGGAATGCTGATGACGACGCGATGACGGGTATCGGGCGCGACGCAGGAAGCGGCCAACCAGAGCAGGACGAGCGTGGCGAGCAATCTCACGCCGTCTCGCATCTGGCCGCGGCGTGGTCTCTGAAAAGCTTTCATGAGCCACGGATTAACACGGATGAAACACGGATAAGGTAAGCGGCTGGGCCGGCTGCTTAGAAAAATCCGTGTTTCATCCGTGTCCATCCGTGGCTCAATTGAGAATTGCGAGTGGGGGTTGGCTCACGAGCGCGCGAGGCGGAAGAATTCGTCGGCGGTTTCGGTCGTCGCGCGGGCCAGCTCTTCCAGCGTGATCCCGCGGGCCGCCGCGATGCTTTCCGCGACGAGGCGGGTGTAGGCCGGTTCGCAGCGTTTCCCCCGATGCGGCGCGGGCGCGAGATACGGACAATCCGTCTCGACCATGAATTCGCCTAACGACAACCCAGCCGCCACTTCGCGGACGGACGCGCCGTTTTTAAAAGTGACGATGCCGGTAAAGGAAACCAGGTGTCCGAGCCGGATCACTTCCTCGGCTTGTTCACGCGTGCCGCCGAAACAATGAAAAACGCCGCTCACTT
>JBBSPM010000167.1:0-3179 GCA_038258815.1 Chthoniobacterales bacterium | reverse complement strand
CTTCCGCTTCGCTTCGTCCTGCTGCTTTGCCGCCTCCGCGATCATCGTTTTTTCCTCCGCCGTCAGCGCACGCGGCTGCGGATAATTCTCGATCGCGATCTTGTTGCCATCATCGGAAACAAGCGTGTCGAGCGCTTTCACCAAACGCCAAACCGGGCTGTCGATCATCGCCTTCAGCGACGAATGCACATCTTTCGCCGGACCGCGTCCCCATTTTTCCCCGCTCGAAATGAGCTGCACCTCGATCACACCCTTCGCCCCCAGGCTCACCGCCACTACGCCATCCAATCCCTGCATCGCCGACGGCATGAAAACGCCCGCGCATTTCTGCAACGCCGCTTCCACTTCCGGCTTGCGCACGATCTGCCCGATGTGCGGAGAACCGATCTCCTCTTCGCCCTCCGCCACCATCACCAAATTCACCGGCATCTTCTTCCCCGCGCCCTTGATCGCGTGCAACGCCGCCAGCAACGCCGCTTCCGGTCCCTTTTGATTCACCGCCCCGCGTCCGACGATCACCTTCCCGGCGCCCGCCTTTTCCACGATGTCCGCGCTGAGCGGCGGTGCCATTTTCCACTCCGCCGGATCGAACTGCTTCACGTCATACATGAAATAAAGCCCCACCGTCGTCTTCGCCCCCGCGTCCAGCGTCGCGAACACGCCCGGTTTGCCCTCGGTCTCGATCACCTCCGCCTTCTGGAAGCCAGCATCCTTCGCCAGCTTCACCATGTATTCCGCGCCCTCCTTGGAATTCAAATCCTCCGCCGCGATCGACGGCAACTTGATCCAATCCTGCAACCGCTTCACCGCCTCATCATGACGTTTCGTGATCTCAGCTTTGATCGGCGCGAGATCGCTCTCGGCGGACAATAATTTTGAGGTGCTCACGGCCAGCGTGATCGCTGCGAACGCAGCGGAAAATAGGATGCGACGGTTCATGCAGACGTTCTCTGTCGTTTCTGCCTTCGGGGCAAGGAAAACCCATGTTGGGTCCTTGAGCTGCTCTCCATAACGTCTTAATATCGACGCATGACCACGCTGTCGCCCACGCAGGCTCGGATAAATTTATCCTCGCTCCTGAAGCGCGCCGCCAAAGGCGAAGACATCGGAATCCTTCATGGCGATCAAGTAATCGCGTTGCGCCCGGTCACTGTTCACTCCGATGACTACGCCCTGCAGGAGTATGCGATGACCGAGAAACAGCTCGCTCGTTTCGCCAAGCGCATGGACCAGGAGATAACGCGCGAATACAAATCCGGTGCGGTAAAGCGTTATAGCGGCGATCTGGAAGCGGACCTTGCTGATTGATCTTTCGAAACGCTTCCGCGCTCGCGTTCGCGAGGTCCCGAAGTCCCGGCGACGCGAAATCGCTCGTGTGATCGACGCCGTCGGAGACGGCTTCGGCACACCGCATCTGCATTCTGGACTGGGCATTCGCCGACTCCGGCGCGACTACTTCGAATGCCGCGTCGGACTGCAATTGCGGCTCGTGTTCCGACTGCGCAACGGCGTCATCTACTTCATCACCGCCGGCAACCACGATGAAGTCGAGGCGTTCATGAAGTCTCTCTGAGCGTTCGCATCGACGGGAGAAAAGGGTCCGTTCGTGCATACGCCACTCATTCAAGTCGGCGGGCGATGTCTACGGCTGGCGCCAACTGGACGGCGGCGCCCGGCGGCGATCGCGCTCCTTCGGGTTTAGCGACCGTCGAAAAGAAGGGATCGTTGAGCGTGGACTTGCAAAAACCGTGTTCTTCACGGGCGAGAGAAAGCATTTCCTTCTAAGGCGGAGAGCGAAGTTCAATTCAAGGAAGGGCGATTCCCAAATCGCCCCGGCGTCATGGAAGACGCCGCTCCTTGTCGAGCAGGTTCACAAATCCAGCAGAACGCGCAGCCGGTCCTCGACCTCGGCCATGGCGGCGCGTGAAAGCATACCCCACTTGGAAATAAGCCGTTCCTTAGAGACCGAGCGAACGGCTTCGCACATCACCACGCTCTTGCTGGTCGTCCCGCCATCTCCCTCATCGATTCTGACGTGCAGCGGGATGTCGCGCAGCGTGGAAGTTAAAGGCAGGACCACAATCAAGTCCGCCGGCCCGGAGTTGAACAAATCCACCGAGACGACGAGCACGGGCCGTCGGCCGCGTTGTTCACGCCCGAGGGTAGGATTCAGGTTAGCCAGCCAGATTTCGCCTCGGCGCGGGTTGGGCATCAGATTCCGTCAGCCAAGGTTCCGTCCAAGCTGCGGAGTTCTGTCTGCCACGCCTTCCACGCACTTTTGCTCTCGCTCAGTTTGGCGTAGCCGAGGTTGGCGCCTTCCAGCAGCAACCGCCTCCGCTCATTCTCCACCGCTCGGTCGAGCATTTCCTGCAGCGATGAATTTGTCGCCTTGGCCATTGCCGTGAGGCTGCGATGGGAGATGGGGCTTATTCGGACCGTAGCGGGCATGAGAAATGTATACAATTCTGTCGACACATCTGTCAACGATGCATCTCGAAGGAGAAGATGAGGAAGAGAGAAGAGCGGTCCGTCTTTTTTACATTTTCGCTAAAATTGCCGGTGTCGGCGAAATCCCACATGCAAGAAAAAAGGACCGACCCTAATGGCGCTCAGTTAGTGCGTAAAACTAACGCGCCGAGCCACTTATTTACTTGATTTGTAAGCTGTTCTGTGCGAACAAGTTACATGTCATCACACCAATCTGACTTTCCGGCCTTCCGCGCCCAACTCGCCCCCATGCGCGCAGCCCGCGCCCAACTCACAGGGGCCAAAAGCCTGCACAGTTTGGAGAGCCTCGCCGCCGGGTGGCTGCCTGCGGAGTGCCTGCGCGAACTGGCGGCACTGCCCGGCAAACGCCGGCGCTGGCTGCCGCTCCCGCTCGTCTTCTGGGCGTGCCTGAACATGGTCCTGCAACCCGGCTCCTCGTGCCGCGAAACCCAGCGCTCCATCCAAGCTTGGTGGAAGCGCCGCGCGCGTCTCTGGCTCAACCCCTGCAGCAGTGCCTTTTGCGCGGCGCGCGCGCGCCTGCCGCTGGAGTGGCTGCGCCGGCTCTGGTGGCGGGCCGCCGACCGGCTCGCCGCCTCGGCGCCAGCCCTGCCCGGCTGCCACGGGCGTCGCGTGCTCGTGGTCGATGGCACCTCGGTCACCGCCCCGGACACCTGCGACAACCAGCAGGAATG
>JBBSPM010000166.1:0-3274 GCA_038258815.1 Chthoniobacterales bacterium | reverse complement strand
CCGCCGCTACAGGGCTAACCCGCGTTCTCTTCCGCCTCGTCGCCTTCTTTTACGATGTCGCCTTTGGTGAAGAGAACGCCTTGCGCGATCTCGCGCCAGAGCGGCTTCTTTCGCAGGAGCCACTCCAGATCCATCGAGAAATGTTTCATCTCCTCTTTCTGCGCGTTCTTCATGATGGCGCGGGCGCTTTTATCCTTCTCCAACGCCATCCGTTGCTCATACCAGTTGATCGCTTCCGCTTCTTCCGTGAGCGAGACGATCATGCGGGCGAAGGTGCGTGTTTCGGCCGGCAATTCGTCGGCTGGTTCGTGATATTGTTCGAATCCCATGGGTGTTTTCTGGTGTTGTTCTATTGGCCGGGTTGTCGCGCGATGCGAGTGACGCCTCGCGTTTGCGCGATAACGTAGCAGAGATGTTGCGTTACTCCGTGCTCGATTTGGCGCCGATCGTGGAAGGCGGCGACGCCGCGCTCGCGTTCCGGAATACAGTGGACCTCGCGCAACACGCCGAGCGTTTCGGCTATTACCGCTACTGGCTGGCGGAGCATCACAACATGCCGGGAATCGCGAGCGCGGCGACTGCGGTGGTGATCGCGCACACGGTGGCGGCCACGAAAACCATCCGCGTGGGCGCCGGCGGCGTGATGCTGCCCAATCACGCTCCGCTCGCGATCGCGGAGCAATTCGGCACGCTCGAAGCGTTGCATCCCGGACGGATCGATCTCGGGCTCGGCCGCGCGCCGGGGAGCGATCGGCTGACCGCGCATGCTTTGCGGCGCTCGTTAGGCAGCAGTGGCGATACCTTTCCGCAGGATGTGCTGGAGTTGCAGTCCTACTTTCGGGCCGCGACGCCGGGCCAGCGTTTGCGCGCAGTGCCGGGCGCGGGGTTGAACGTGCCGCTCTATCTCCTCGGCTCGAGCGATTTCAGCGCGCAACTGGCGGCAGAGCTGGGTTTACCGTTCGCGTTCGCTTCTCATTTTGCCCCGGAATATTTGCACTTGGCGTTGAAGATTTATCGACAGCAATTCCGGCCTTCCGCGCAATTGGCTCAACCTTACGCCATCGTCGGAGTCGGCCTGTTCGCGGCGGAAACGGATGAGGTCGCGCAAGAACTCGCGACCTCCGCGCAGCTCATGTTTTTGAATCTGGTGCGAGGCGACCCCGGCCAATTGCCGGCCCCGGCCGCAAGCATGGACGGCCGCTGGAGCGCGGCGGAACGCGCGGCGGTGCAGGAACGGATGCGCTATTCGCTCGTCGGTTCCGCGGAGACGATTCGCCGCCGCCTGGAGGAAATCCTGGGAGAGACGCAAGCCGATGAAATCATCGCCTCTGGTCAGATCTACGATCATGCAGCGCGGTTGCGGTCGTTTGAGATCGCAGCCGGCGTCTTCGCTGAGTTAGCGGACCGTTGAGGAAATTCGGCGGCATCGAAATTTCTCAGATTAATGGCGCCGGTGAGCACGGGACCTGCTTTCTCAGAAGCATGCACCTCAACCCTGCTATTCTTCGTCGGCCGCGCATCATGACCCGTGCGGTCACTCCCAGCACTGCGGCTCGCAGCTATGCCTCGTCCCCAGCGGCGACGGTGGAGATCTACGCTTACATCGCCGCGCGCGACCTCGCGTTGGCCGAAGCCGAGCGCGAAGTGTCAGATTTGACTCTCAATCGTGCGTTTTTGGCCAATCAACTGGTGGATAATTGCCTGAAGCCCGTTCGTTCGCCGTATCAGGCGCAATCGTTGCCTGATGCAGACGCAATGCATGAGCGTCAGCGTTGCGAAAAGGCGAAATTGCGTATCGCACAACTGCGCCAGAGCCAGGGCTCCGGCCTGTTCCATTGCGCGGTCGCCGCGTAACTTTTCGACTGCGGCCAGGACGCTGTAAGTTCCACAATCAGGCTCACTTGTTGAGTCGTCTATTGCCTGCCGAAAGCATCCGGCATGGCCAGGTTCTCCGCGTTCTGTGACAAGAAAGCGCAGGCACCCTCGAAATTTTCCTATCCGCGGACGCCGGATTGAGTCATTCTGCCCTCCGGACATCAGCAACGACCTCAGCGTTTTATGCGGTGGGGTCTTGAAAATGGACCAAACTTACCCGTTAAAAACCGCACTTTATGCAGATGTTTTCTTCCACTCCCCGTAGCTCCGAGCCCACTTCTCCGCCTCCCTCGCCGAGACCAGCACCCAGCGCTCCGGCGCCGGCGGCAGCACCCCCAAGCGCGCCGCAGACCGGTGGCGTCTTGTCGAATGGCGTCTCGATTAAGGGCTCAGTGAAATTTGCCACGGAATTGATGATCGACGGCGAAGTGGAAGGCACGATCACCTCCGGCGGTCGGCTGACCGTGGGGAAAAACGCGCGCATCCAAGGCGAGATCAATACCCGCTCGGTCATTGTCTACGGCACCATCGAGGGCAACGTGACGGCCGAAGAACGCTGCGAGCTGCATTCAGGTTGCACGCTCATGGGCGATATCGAAGCGCCCCGCCTGGTGGTGGACGAAGACGCCACCTTTCTCGGCAGCGCGAAGATCGCCACTGGCGCGAAGAAGCCGGTTTAGTCCATCCGCCGTTGCTCTGGTAGCCGGGCTGAAAGGACTCAGCCGGACCATTCCCTCCGTAGGAATCGTTTCGCCTACGAGGAGAACTTCCCGTAAACCGCGAGCACCGGATAGTAGCAGCGGTTCTTGCTGTGGTAATCGCTGGCGAAGCCATTCTGCGTGCGAATTTCCACGTGTCCCGCGCCGCCGGCGCCTTTGCCGTAAACGATCACCGCGCCGAGCGGCGCCGCATACGGATCGCGCATCGATAATTTCTTGAAGCCAAAGTTACGCACCAATTCTTCGCCCGCCTGGCAGGCGTAATTCGTCTTCGGGTAAGAGCTGACGGCTCCGGCAGCGAGGAGCGCCTCTTTCACGTAGCGCCAGCAACGAGCTTTGGTGTGAGCACTGGACCGCTCCTGCGCGATGGTGGCGGCTCTGCGCAGGTGCGGATCGATCCGGGAATCGACACTCGCTGGCGGATGAACTTTCCGCACAAAATAACGGCGGACAATCCGGGCCGAATGAACATTTCCGTCGGTATTTTTATAGTAAAAACGAGACGACGAACGCGCCAAACCTTCGGCGTTAAGTGCCGCCGCGGACGCTAGAAACGATCCGAGACAGAGAATTGCGAGAAGTCGTTGCACGGGCTCCTGTATGCAGGGTCTGTGCCAATCGCGCTAGTCCTTTCGTAGTATATCGTAATCTTTTTAGCCCGGACGCCTTTTTGACGCTTT
>JBBSPM010000165.1:0-3321 GCA_038258815.1 Chthoniobacterales bacterium | reverse complement strand
GTTCATTTCCAGGATTGTCTTGACGATGAAAGCGGCCGCGTAGGACTCGTCATGGAGCGCGTCGCGCGGGTTCGAGGAGGCGTTCCATTCCGTGTAATAGACCGGCTTGCCCTGCGCCCGGCGGAAGGTGTCCTGGGCCTGCTCGTGGAGGAGGCTCCGCCGGCTGTTGGCCAGTTGCGTGATGGTGTCGTCGCCTTCGTGGCCGAGCGCATCGGTCGGGTAATGATGAGTGCTGACGAAATCGAGCGGCAGTTTGTTCTGCGCGCAGAAGGTCACGAACTCGGCGATCCACTCGTTCTTCGCCGTCGCCGGGCCGCCCACTTTGAGCGACGCGTCCACCTTCTTGATCGCCTCGACGGTGACGCGGTAGAGTTTGAAATACTCCTTCTGCCCCTTGCTCCAGAACGCCTTCAGGTTCGGCTCATTCCAGACCTCGAAGAACCATTCGCGCACCTCCGTGATGCCGTAACGATCGACCCAATGCCCGACCAATCGGCCGATGAGATCGGCCCATTTCTTGTAATCCTGCGGCGGCGTCACATTCCCGGCGTAGTGGAAAACGGTTTTCTTCCCCGAGGCGAGCGCCGCGGGCATGAAGCTCAATTCGACGAACGGCTTCATCCCGATGGAAAGGAGGTAATCGAAAATCTGGTCGGTATTAAAAAACGAATCGAGCGGCTTGTCCTGCTGGATGGTGAAAGTGCCCATGTCGTCCGAAAGGAGCCCGTGAAACCGCACGTGGCGGATGCCCAGCTCTTCGTGACAGCGCCGCAGTTGCCGCTGCCAATCGGCGCGCAGGGCGAGGGTGGCGTGCCCGCTCCCGATGGTGTGCTCCCAAAAGTGGGGCAGCGGCGTCGGGCGATCGGAGAGCCGGCAGGAAAAATCAGGCATCGCGCGTCTTTCAGCTCAACGCCGGGAGCGCCCGAGGAAAACGGCGATCCCTCCCAGCGCCAGCGCCGCTACGCCGAGCACCGCGAGCGTTTTGCCTAACGACGGAATCGGCGCATCGGGCGTAACATATTTTTCTTCCGGGAAATTTCCCGAAGGCCCGCGCGGACCTTCTTCCATCGCCATCTTCATGACTTGCGCGAGGTGGAGCGCTTTGCGGCCGGTGGTTTGGCGAATCTGTTCGCGGCAACTGAAACCGTCCGCCACGATGAGGGTGTCTTTCCCAGCCTTGCGCACCGCCGGGAGCAGGACGCGTTCGCCGCAGGCGACTGAGACGTCGTAATGCTCCTTCTCAAAACCGAACGCGCCCGCCATCCCGCAGCAGCCCGAATCGAGCACGTCGACGTCGAGCCCCAATCTCTCCATCAGTTTTTCGTCCGCCTCAAATTTCATGATGGCTTTATGATGGCAATGGCCCTGGACGATCGCTTGGCGCGCTATTTTCGCCGGCTGATAATCGGGCGCAAATTTCCCGAAGAACTCCGCCAACGTGAAAGTTTGTTGGCTCAAGCGTTGCGCGTTTTCATCCTGGGGAAACAAACCCATCAGCTCGTCGCGAAATACCGCGATGCAGCTCGGCTCCATCCCGACCATCGGGGTGCCGGCTTCGATTTCACTTTCGAGCGCCGCTAGGATTTGCGCCATCCAGCGTTTCGCGGTCTCGATCATTCCGTAATCGTAGAGCGGCCGGCCGCAGCAGAGATCGACGCGCGGAACGACGACCTGAAAGCCCGCCTCCTCCAAGACTTCCACGGTCGCTTTCGCCGTCTCGGGGTGAAATTGATTGTTGAAGGTATCGGGCCAGAGAAGCACGCGCTTCTTCCCGCGGTTGCGCACCGGCCGGCTTGCGAACCAGGCCTTGAATGTCTGCGGCGCGAAAGCCGGCATGGTGCGCGCAGGCGCGACGCCGATGAGCGCTTTCATGAAGCCGCTCACGAGCGGTGCGCGATTGACGAAATTGACGATGCCGGGAGCGATCCGGGCAAAGCCCGCCCAGACGTGAATCAAGCCGAAGGCATAGGCATGAATCGGTCGCAGCCGGCCTTCGTAATAGTGAGAAAGGAACTCGGCTTTGTAAGTCGCCATGTCCACGTTGAGCGGGCAGTCAACTTTGCATCCTTTGCACGAGAGACAGAGATCAAGCGCTTCGAAGACGCGCTTGTCGCGCCAACCTTTTTTCCCGATCACCTGCCCATTGAGCATTTCCCAAAGCATGCGCGCGCGGCCGCGGGTGGAATGCTTTTCCTCGCGCGTCACCATGTAGCTCGGGCACATCGTGCCTTCTTCGTGGCGGCGACATTTCCCCACCCCCACGCAACGCTCGAGCGCGTAGGAAAAACTTCCCTTGTCCTCCGGGAACTGAAAATGCGTTTTCCATTGCGGCGGATTGTAATGCTCGCCGTAACGCAAATTTTCGTCGCGATCGTACGCCCTCACGACTTTGCCCGGATTCATTTTCCCCGCCGGGTCCCAGATGTCTTTGAACTCACGAAACGCTTCGACCAGCTCGGGCCCGAAGAGTTTCGGCAACAAATCCGCGCGCGACTGGCCGTCGCCATGTTCGCCGGAAAATGAGCCGCCATAGCGGACGATCATGTCCGCAGCCTCGTCGGTGAAGGCGAGGAAGTTCTTGATCCCGGCATCGGTTTTCAAACCGAAATCGATCCGGGTATGAATGACGCCCTGGCCGAAGTGACCGTAGAGCGTGCACATGTAACCGTGCTTCTCGAGCAACTGGCGGAATTCGCGCAGATAAGCGCCGAGTTTCTCCACCGGCACCGCGGCATCCTCCCAGCCCTCCCAGGTATCGGGTTCGTTAGGCACACGCGCGGAAGCGCCGAGGCCCGAGTCGCGTACCCGCCACATCGCTTTTTCTTCCTCGGGATCATCGAAAAGCTTCATCGCCGGCGCGTCCGCTTGTTTCTTGAGCGCATCCATCAGCTTTTGCGATTTGCCGTGCGCTTCTTCGCTGGTCTCGCCGCCGAATTCCACCAGGAGCCAGCCGTCACCGTCCGGCAGCATGTTCACGTCCTTGATGTGAAGATGTTTGGTGTGCATCGCCTTGACCAGGACGTCGTCGATTCCCTCGAGACCGATCGGCTTGTGCTTGAGCACCTCGGGCACGTGATCACCAGCATGATAGATGTCTGGATAACCGAGCATGAGGAGCGAGCGGCACGGTGGATCGTGCATCAGCTCGAGGGTGGCATCGAGAATCGTCACGCAGGTTCCTTCCGTGCCCGCGAGGGCGCGCGCGACGTTAAAACCGTTTTCCGGGAGCAATTCGTCGAGGCCGTAGCCGGAAACGCGCCGGGGGATTTTCGGAGTTCGCTCGCGAATCAGATCGGCGTAGCGATCGCGCAAGGCCCGCAG
>JBBSPM010000164.1:0-3350 GCA_038258815.1 Chthoniobacterales bacterium | reverse complement strand
TTATCGCAGCGAGAAAATTATTAACAAAAGGGTCGTCTTGCGTGCCGCTCGCATCCGACCTTATCAGGATTTGTTCGCACTCGGAGTAGCGGCGCATCTCAAAATAAGTCTGCCAGAGATGGAAGGCCACCTCACTGTTGTGTGGATCCAACTCGCTCGCTCTTTTCATATTCGCGAGCGACGTGTCCCAGCGGTTTTCGTGCCTGCCAATCATCGCCTCGATCACGAGCGCTTCCGCATTATTCGGCAATTTGCGGCGAACAATCGTTAGCTCCTCACGTGCCCGGTCGTAATTATTCCTGCCGGTCCTGGCAGCGAGCTCGAAGTAATAGCGAGCCAGCCCCAGATGAGCTTCGCCCAAATCCGGGCGCAATCGCACGGCGGTCTCAGCCGCATTTTTTGCTAACTCGAGAGAGTTAAGCTGGTCGTGGAATTCAGCTAGATGAGAGAGGTCGACCCGCGTTTTTGCCAGCTCGCAATAGGCAAGGGCAAAGTTCGGATCGCGCTGGATAGCTTTTTCGAGCAGTTCCACTTTTTGGCTCGAACTTTTTTCCATGCCTTCCCAATTGACCGAGAGGTCCATTTCCTTGGCCTTTGTATAGTAGGCGTAGGCCACTGCATCGGCGGTCGGTCGTTCTCCGATCGCCTCTTTTTCCGACGGTGACAGCTTAGCGCGAAGTTGCTCCGCGATTTGCTGCGCGATCTCACTTTGAATCGCAAATACGTCTGCGACATCGCGATCGTAGTCTTCAGCCCAAAGATGCGCGTCGTTGCGCGCGTCGATTAGCTGCACGTTCACCCGCACTCGTCCGCCCGCGCGTTGGACGCTCCCTTCCACCACATGCGAAACACCCAAAGCTTTTGCGATCTCGGGAAGGTTGCGTTCCAAGTCGGTTTTGTACTTCATCACGCTTGTTCGACTGATGACTTTCAGGTCGGCAACTTTGGCGAGATCAGTCAGAATTTCGTCCTGCACGCCTCCGGCGAAAAATGCGTTCTCCTCGTCTTTGCTGAGATTTTCAAACGGCAGCACGGCAATGCTTTTCCCAGGCGGTGAGGTCGTGCTGCGGTTTCGATTCCAGTAGAATGGAAGTGCCAGCGCAAAGGCAGCTAGCAACAATACGAGCATCACAGCGGTCGGCGACCGCATCCAGTGCAGCCAAGAAGAAGCGGAAGGGGAGCGTTCCAACTCAGCTGCCACTTCCAGTTTGCGCCGTAGACCTTTGAGAGCCTCAAGCAGCTCGTGTGCGCTTTGATACCGTTCCTCGCGATTTTTGCGCAGCGTCTTGCTGATGACCTGCTGAAGCTCAGCCGGAACTTGCCTGATATCACTCGTGAGTGGCGGTGGCTCCCTCTCCAGGATCGAAGTCATTACCTCTTTTGGTGTGTCGCCCATGAATGGTTCATGTCCCGTCACCATTTCGTAAAGGACTACGCCGAGACTCCAGACATCGGTCCTCTTATCTACCGCCGTGCCAACCGCCTGTTCCGGCGACATGTAACGAACGGTTCCGAGTACCAAGCCGACATTGGTCTCAACTAACAAGAGCGCTTCATCTTTCGGCATCGTCACGGGTAATTCCTGTTCGACAAGCTTGGCAATCCCGAAGTCGAGCACTTTCACATATCCGTCTGGCCGGAGCATGATGTTCTCCGGTTTGATGTCGCGGTGCACGATGCCGGCGCGGTGTGCAACACAAAGCGCACTCGCAACTTGCGCCGCGATGTCCAGTGCGTCGTCAGGCGGAATGGGGCCTTTCGTCATCCGTTCACGCAGCGTGATGCCTTCAATGAACTCGGTCGCGACGTAGTGAGTGGAATCGACTTCGCCGATCTCGTGAATGGTGACGATGTTCGGATGATTCAAAGCCGAAGCGGTGCGTGCTTCACGCTTTAACCGCCCTAACTTCGCCTCGTTCGCGACCATCGACTGCGGTAGCAGCTTCAGCGCAACCTTGCGCCCGAGCCGTTCGTCCCAGGCAAGATAAACTACGCCCATTGCGCCGACCCCGGCGACGGCGTCCACCCGATAGCAGCCGAGGTGTTGACCGATCAGTGCCTCCGGGTCGCCGGCCAGGAGCTCAGGCGCGGCCTCAAAGGCCGGCGATTTGATGAAGTCCCCCGACATATCGTGATATTTGAGAAGCAGCTCAACTTTACGGCGCAGCGCCCCATCGCCGTCACAGCTTCGATCGAGGAAAGCGGCTCGTTCGTTAGCGGGTCGTTCAACCGCCTGATTGAAGATCTCGGTGCAACTTTGCCAGCGCTCAGGGTGCATCCATCTCTTCCCCACTCAGCGCGGCGAACAGCCAGGCGCGCGCCGCGGCCCAGTCTCGCATCACGGTATTGACATGAATCTTGAGCACGTCCGCGATCTCTTCCATTGTCAAACCTCCGAAATACCGCATTTCTACAACCGTAGCTTTCCGCTGATCGAACGCCGCAAGTTTTTCCAGCGCCTCATCGAGGGCGAGTAGCTCGGCTGCGCGCGTCTCTGTCACGGTGGCGCATTCGTCCAGCGTTACCCGGATCGCGCCTCCGCCGCGTTTCAGCGCGTGCCGCTCACGGGCATGATCTACCATGATGCGGCGCATGAGCTGCGCGGCGACGGCAAAGAAATGGGCTCGGTTCTCCCACTGCGCATGGGTCTTGTCCGCAAGCTGGAGGTAAGCGTCATCCAGCAGCGTAGTCGTTTGCAATGTGTGGCCGGGTCGCTCCCGGCTCATATAATGGTGCGCCAGGCGTTGGAGCTCCGGTTGTAGGAGCGGGATCAGTTTCTCCAACGCGCCTGGGTCCCCGTTGCGCCACTGGCAGAGCAGCTGCGTGACTTGTTGCTGGGGCGATGCAGGCGTCGTCATGATGACCCCTTCGCATTATCAGTCCGGATCGCGCGAGATGCCACCTTATTTGTGGTGATCAGCGGCTCGGAGTTCCGTCTCGCACTGCGGGGCGGCCTGCCGCGACTCAGAATTCTCGGGACCGCTTAAACGCTGAACTCAAAACGAACAGGCGGCACGCAAAACTTTTTTTCAGCGGCGTGGTGGGTTTGGCAACCGGATTTCCGCTTTAGAAGGTAGGTCACCTTTACAAAGCTCTGCGAGATGGCACGGGCAGCGGAATGTGTGGCCGACAAGAAAAAGAAAAAAACCAAAACACGAAATCAGAGGAAAATATGAATAAATCAACTTTCAATCCCTTTAAGGTCCTGCCTCGTATCGCGGCGCTCGTCACGATCGTAGTGGCATTAACGAGCCAAGGACTGGCTCAAACCGGGACACCGAACAGATTGGGTGGAATTATCGACGACTTCACGCCAGTGCTCGACACGAGCGGGCCATGGCAGCTATCGG
>JBBSPM010000163.1:0-3543 GCA_038258815.1 Chthoniobacterales bacterium | reverse complement strand
CGAGTTGGCCCGGGCCGGTTGGAGTGTTGAGCGGCTGGCGAGGGAACGAAAAGGCGCGGCGATGAAGGTGGCGATTGCGCGGCGGTTGCGGGAAGAGACAACGATGCCACTCAAATGGATCGCAGACGAACTGCGGATGGGTACATGGACGCACCTAAACCGCCTTCTACACAGACGACAATGAGCACTTCCTTAGGACTGACCCCCGATTGCCCCGAACCTGACCCCGATTGCCCCGGACCCCGATTGCCCCGACTTAGTTCTTTTCTGTCCCGGAATTCTTTACCTCAGTCCGTATTTGATGCGGAAATAATCGTACGCCTCAATAATTGCTTTCGATTTCTCTTCCGCCATGGCTTGGAACTCGGGAGCAAGGTGATTCACCTTGTCTGGGTGATACCTTGCTATTGCTTCCAAGTATCGTTTCCTCAGTTCATTTTTGGTTATGGAACCTTGCAGGCCTAAGACTTTTCCATAATGCCGTTCCTTGATCCTGTCGCTGTCAAATGAACTCGGTCCGGCATCGCCGTCTTCGTATGCCGAGTAGCTAGCGTCTTCGTTTCGGGTCGAATTCCGCCTATTTACGCCGCCAGCAGGACACGTACTGCCGCCTCCATACGCGGAAGTATTTACTTTCGATCGCATAAACCAGCTGACCAAAAGATAGCCAATGACGAATGCGACAATTGTGATAATAACGAGCGTTGGCGAACTCATATTATGCTTTCGAACGTGGCACAAACCTCAATCCCGCAATCAGGGCAGACACCTTCGGTGAATCGATACTGCGTGCGGCAAAGCGGGCAATATGACTTATCCTCCACCCCTGCGGGTGCAGGCGCCTCTAGGCAATCGGGTATATGTACTCCAGCGGTGACGAGAAATTCGGTTAAGCACTTGTCAGTCGTCGATCTCATCCAATCGAGCGACTCCCGTTGCACCGGATCTTCGATAGAAAGTCTGCTAAACTTCAGAGATCGCACAGCGCGGTAAGAAAATTGTTCGAACTCCGCTCGGTCACAAACGACGCATGCGACGACAACCGGAGCAAAGCCCGAGAATAAATTCGCCGTGATTGCATTCACACAACCGAACACAGTTGGGGGGCAGAAGATGAAACGCATCACCTCGCTGATGCGCTCGCGCCGTTCTTCGGGGAACTGACGACGATGTGTGTGATAGAACACGAAGCTCAGGTGGATCGCTGCGATTTCGAGCGCAAAAAGTAAAGGCAACGTAGCTCCCGCCTGTCCGAATCTAGAAGTAGTCAAAAGGTAGACCGATGTAATCGCCACAAGCCAAGTGTTGGCTGTGATTTGAAGCGAACGGAGAAGCCTCGATGATCGACGACATTGCCCTCGCGCGGCGCGGATATCGAATGCGGAGCGTACCATACCGCGCAATTCGTGTTCGCGCTGTTCAGCATTCTGATTTCGCAGTTGCGTCATTTGCGACACAAAGGTACGCGCTAGAGTTGGCGTTCTGCACTTCGCTCGGACATTACCGTTTAGGATGACGACATTATCTTTCTGTTCAACCAGCCGTATGTCCTCGTAACGGATAAATTCGAAAGCCGGGCGCATAGCACTAAGTCGATTGAGCGTACGAATCGCCACACCAGCGGGAGAAAACACTGGATCGGATGCATCCGCGAAGTAAAGGGGGCGCAAGGGGACGAACGGATCGGAAAAAACGATCGATCCTCGCCGGTTACCAATCGGCGATTCGCCCGTGACTGTGCGATAAGGAGAGAATAATATCGATCGAAACGCGACAGACGACTCGGGTCGCCACCGGCACCGACCGATTAAATAGAAGATCAATACGACGCAGAGAAGCAGCTGCGTATCTGTCACGTAGAAGTTGGCTTTTTCCGATTGAATAGCCGTTTTACGAACGCGCCGATTGCTACACATGCCGCAAGTATCGCCTTCCCTATCCACTTGACAGCACCGCTTTTAACCGCCACTGCCGTGGCTCCGCCGACAATCAGCGCCGATAGACCGTACTTCGCTACCTTATCGCCTTGCTTAAATTCGGCATACTTGGACCCAGGTCTGTAGTTGAACTGGCTCAACATGGCCCGGAACTCCGGCATGATGGTGGGTAGCTGCGTCGGAGTTCCAACCAGTACTACTCGCATCACGCCGCCTCGACCCAGAATTCGGGTTTGATAATTTACCACCCGCTCACCTGAACTTTCGCCATTGATCGCCCATTCAAGATTGTGTGTGGTCGCATTATAACTTGGCGGGGCGTACCAACCTGTGACTGTCATGGGCGCCCACCCTCGTTTTCGACGCAATTCATTGGACTTTTCAGTGGCCTGCTGAACAGTCGCCAAAATCTTGTCGGCATCTAAGGAGCTCTTTTCATCGTCGCTAACGTAGCCGGTCTCGTCGTACTCGTAGACAGTAAACCACGCGAAATTCTCGGGTGCGACAAATCCGTATTCTTGTCCGGAGCTCGGGTTTTGCATCGCTTCCATGAGGCGTTTCGTATCAGCGCCATCGGCAAACAAGTAGCCTTTTGGCAACCGCAGTTGCGCAACATCGCCGAGCGAAACGATCGCTGGTCCTTTTTCCCACTTCGCGTCATCAAATGCCGAATGTTTTTCCGGCGCCGATTCCTGTGCGGCTACACCGATGCTCAAGGCGGTGAGATTGACCAAAGTCACCACGAGGGTTCGTCGGATACAGTTGCTGATCCTTCCAAAACAAATCATCAGAGATTCTTCTATTCAGTCATTTCTTGAAGTGACAGAACAAATTTTAGCATATTCGGTACCAAGGTAGAGAGGCAGGGCTTACGTCGACATTCGCCGTTGACCGTAACGTTGATTTTCGGTGAGAGCTTCGGGGGTGAAGGAAATGTTTCAGTCTGTGATTGTCGCTGTTCTCGCCTGTTCTAGGCCGATGATTCTCGGGCAGCGCAAGAGAGCGGAAATCACACCCGAAAGTAGAAGTCACGAGCGATATGTGGCCAGAGTGAATTCGGGGTCAGCAGACTGAATTCGGGGTCAGAGCTCACTATCGACACTCGTTGGTGATTGGTCGGTATTGCAGTCCGGACAAATCACCTTGGCGGCCTCCTCTTGCATGCGTTGCGTCTTCATCACGGCCGCAAGCCGGATGAGGTCGCCGACTTTGCGTATTTTTTCCTCGAACGATTCTTGCGCGAGGGCGCGTCGCATTTCGGCCGTCATAGTTTCGGTAGAGTGAGGTTATGCCGGCGCAAAATTTCGTCCAGGAGCGTTCGGTCGATTTCGGCTTGCTCAAGCATCTGCTCGATTCGCGCGAGGTCTTTTGTGCCGTCCCACGCCGGCCGCGATGGCCGATGATGTACTCAGGGCGGAAGACTTTCGCGGGCACTCCTTCGTATTCGATCTTGCAGGCTGCGCGGACGGCTTCCTCGGTGAGGCCGGCCGCGGCGAGAAATTGAACCGGAAATCCGCGAACCAGCAGATGCTCGCGCTCCACCCGCCAGCCACGCTCCTGCAGATAACCGTAGATAGCGGGAATTCCCGCGGTCAGCCCCTTCTCG
>JBBSPM010000162.1:0-3620 GCA_038258815.1 Chthoniobacterales bacterium | reverse complement strand
GGTTTTCGTGCACGATCTCTGGCCCGGCTCGCCCGCGCGGAATTTCGTCGATCGCCATTTGCCAGCAGCCTTTCTGAGTGATGCCTCGGAATGGGTCGCTCGTTATGCGGAACTGGATTACGGCCAAGGGAAAACGCCGGCGCTTTCTCCGGCGACGCGGATTGCCTATGGCGCCACGCTCGGTTGTTTTCCGCCGATGCGGGGAAGCTATTCGCTCCGGCTGGTGCATTGCAGTTTTACTCAGGCGATGGAACGCCTGCGCGAGATCGTGCGCAAGGTTTGCAAGCGTCCGGCGCGCCTCCGGCCGGATGATTTCGCGGCCGTGAAGGGCTGAGATTGGTCGCCGCGTTGTCACTAGTTCCAGTGCCGTGAGGCGTTGAAAAGAACGGGAATGCATCGCCAGTGCACCCGGGCCTATAGCTCAACGGTTAGAGCAGGGGACTCAAAATTGCGGAAGTCGATTTGCGCTGGTTTCGCCACAGTTCCGCGGAGTCGCTTTCATAGGAGAAAATCGAAAGCCCAATCTCGGAGAGTTTCAAGACAGTTGCCCTCAGTTGGAAGATTTTCAGGCTCGACCGTAGACAAACCGTAGAAAAATAGTGAACCCTCCGCAGGGATTCGATACGGTCTAAAGCATGGCTGCCAAAAAAGGATTTTTTGACGCAGTGATGAACCTGAGAGGAAAGAGGTATCGCGGAATCATCGAGATCGCCACGGACGAGGAAGAAATCCATGATGTTCTAGACGAGTGGCAAACTCTATATACACCACCCGAAGGGGCGGATCCCACCGCTCTGCACATGGAAAAATGGATTCGCCTTGAAAAGAAGCCGGACGACCTTCCGTCGCATCCGATAAAGGGAGTGCGAGACGTGATGATTTGGAGATCAGAACTGATGGAATTCGGGCGCATGCTGGCGGATTCGACGCTGGGTTAAGGAATTTTCGAAGGCGGCGTTTTGAAAAAGTAATATGAAATTGAAGTTCTCCCTTTTCTGCGCGGCGGTGGTTTGCCTAACGACGACGGGGAAGGCGCGGATCGGGGAGAGCGAGGCGGAACTGACCCGGCGCTACGGGCCGGTGGCGTCGGAGAAGGATTCTTTTGGGACCGGAGAAGTGATCGCCCGCCTGTATCATTTCCATGGGTTCGACGTGCTGGTGAACATGTCGGGCGGGCATAGCCAGAGCGAGTTGTATCGGAAAACCGATCGCTCGATCATTCGCCTGGCGGAGGTCCGGGAGATCGTGCTGGTCAACTGCGGGGCGCCGCTCGGGAAAACCACTCAACTGGACGACAAACTTTGCTTCACGATCGGCGACATCATCGGCATTTACTCGGTGACGTCGCCGCAATCGCTCTACCTCACGACGGCGAAGTTTGGAGATCGACTTTCGGTGCTGGAGAAGGAGGGGTTTTGATGAAGACGGACAAAGAGAGGTTGCGGCGAATGATCGAGAACGGCAAAGGTAGGTTGATCTTCTCCGAGGAGGACGAATCCACCTTGCGCGAGTTGAGTGGAGAGATGGGAACATTTTCTGTTCATCGGCGAACAGATTACCCGTCTTTGAACGAACGTGGGGCGAGTGCAGTTATGATCGAAGTGCGAATCCAATCGTGAGCCTCGGCTGCATGATGCGCGTAGCGATAGGCGATCAACTGCTGTGGCTGGTAAATGATAACACTCAAACCCATCGATCCGGTCTGGAAAGAGTGGCTTCAACTTCTCCTGGATTTTTTGACATCTGTAGGAACTCTTGCTGCCGTCTTCGTTGCGCTCAGGCTGGCGAACCGGGACCGCGAGGATATCATAAGTGCGAGCGCTACCAAACGAATTTACCTCAGCGTCCCTGATCAACCCAACAACGAGCAACCAGCTCTTTTCATCGAGGTTACCAATCTGTCGTCTCGCCCTGTTTCAGTTCGAAGAATTGGGTGGAGTTCAGGGATGGTATGGAACCGGCGTTTTTTCCAAATGCCCGATCTGCTCGAGCGTGGAACGACAAAAGGGCCCCCGATAACGCTCGATTACGGCAAAACCGCGTATTTCTCCTTTCCTCTCGACGAGTTTCTTTCGCAGAACGCTATCACTCTGTGTGCCAAATTGCCGACCATTCTTCCGTCTCTCGCGGCGCGATTCCTCTTCGTGGAAATAGGCACCAGCGGGAATCCGAGCAACTTTCGTTTCCGCGTTGACCCTCTATTAGGGCGCGAATTGGCTAAGAGTGCGAGACAGCGAAAGTTGAACAATCACCGCGGTAGTCGTTGAGGTTGCCCCTTGCGCGATCTCTGCCGGCCGGGCGCGGCTTCGCCAAACGGCACCACAGCGTCGCGACGGGTGAAGCCATTTAGCGTTTCGATGTTGCCTGAGAAATTCCGCAAGCCGCGCCTAGGCAATCGAGAACCGATCTGTGCGAAGCGATTCCTAAACTTCTTTCCCGCGCGGGTACGTTCGGGCATAGTAGCGGCCGGACCTATGGCGAACGAGATTTTGAAGTCGCGTGTTTTCCCACGTTTGGCCACGGTGCGCCACAGTCATCAGACCGTTGAAGAACCGTGAAAAACGTCAATAAGAACGTCTGGCGAGCGCTGTTTTCCTATGAAAAGGGCCTATAGCTCAGCGGTTAGAGCAGGGGACTCATAATCCCTTGGTCCCAGGTTCGAATCCTGGTGGGCCCAAGACATTTCCCATTTCAATTGCCAATCGCCAATTTGCTTCGCTGGGCTTGGCTCGTGGCCGAGGTCGGGCTGCTTTCGGTGCTGATCCTCGCGCCGCGCTGCGCGAATTACGAGGACGTCTTCGTTAACGGCCAAATCTATTTCGTCGATGCTGATTGCTACTCGCGAATGACGCGGGCGCGGCTCGTCGCGCAGCATCCCGGACTTATCGTCAGGCATCATAAGTTCGAGAATTATCCAGCCGGGATCACTCCGCATACGACTGCGCCGCTCGATTATCTGATTGTCGGGCTGGCCGCAATCTTGTCGCCGCTCACGGGCCAACCGCTCGACCTGGCGGGCGCGCTTGTTTCGCCGCTCCTCGCCTTGAGCGGCGGTTGGTTTCTTTGGTGGTGGACGCGCCGGCTCGGTTTTCGGTATCGCTGGGCGGCGCTCCTGCTCTTCGCGCTCAGCCCGATCCTGGCCCACGGAACCGCGCTCGGGCGGCCGGATCATCAGGCGCTGCTCATCGTGCTCGTGTTGATCGCGCTCGCGGCAGAGTGGTCGCTGCACGAGAAACCGAGCCGCGCCTGGGCGGTGGTGAGCGGGTGGAGCTGGGGACTGGCGCTCTGGGTCTCGCTCTATGAACCGCTGCTTTTACTTGGCGCGGCAATTGTCGCCTCGGCGCTGGGACGAGAAACTGATAAGCGCGGGAAGATTTTTGGTCGCGAACGGCGCATCGGTTGGTGGATCTGCGGCGGCGTTCTTCTTCTCGCCGGCCTGCTCGAGCGCCGCTGGCCGCAGTTGCCCGACCCGGGCCTGCGCGCGGCTTTCCTGGATTGGTCGGCGACGGTGGGAGAATTGCAGACCCTCGGCCTAACGAGTGTAGCGTGGTGGGAATGGTTTGGCGCGCTTCTCCCGGCGGCGCCAATCTTGTTCGTGTTCGCGTGGCAACGCCGGCGCG
>JBBSPM010000161.1:0-3804 GCA_038258815.1 Chthoniobacterales bacterium | reverse complement strand
GCGAACCGGAAGATCGACGGGTTCATCCGGGCGAAGCGGAAGCTGATCGCGCTGCTGGGGGAGCAGAAGCAGGCCATCATCCACCGCGCCGTCACCCGCGGCCTCGACCCCAACGCCCCCCTCAAACCCTCCGGCATCCCCTGGCTCGGCGACATCCCGATGCATTGGGAGGTATGGCGCATCAGTCGTTTTGCCAAGGTCGGGAACGGCTCAACTCCATCGCGCAGCAACATGGCGTTCTGGAGCGGTGGAACTTTTCCATGGCTCAATAGCTCGCATGTGAACCGTGGCTTCATCGATAGCGCCGACCAGTTCGTGACTCAAGTGGCGCTGATTGAGTGTCATTTGCCGAGAGTCGCTGCTGGCAGCGTACTGATTGCCATCACGGGCCAAGGGAAAACACGCGGCACGTCAGCGGTGCTCGGAATCGAGGCGACGATCAATCAGCACATCGCCTACATTAGGCCGCGTGTGCCAGTGGTTACGGCGGAGTATCTCCAGCTCAGTTTGGTTGCGGCTTACTTAACGCTCCGTTCAATGAGCGACGACTCTGGTAGCACGAAAGGAGCACTAACTTGCGAGGACATAAAGCGATTCAAACTCGCTGTTCCGCCGCTAGATGAGCAGGCCCAGCTTGTGTCCTCCATTTTCGCTGAGACAAGCGCGGCCAACACCGCCATCGCCCGCACCGAGCGAGAGATCGCGCTGATGCAGGAATACCGGACGCGGCTGACGGCGGACGTAGTGACGGGCAAGCTGGACGTGCGCCCCGCCGCCGCCAAGCTGCCGGACCTCCCCGCCACCCCCGACCCCGCCGCCGACGAAGCGCCGGACGAACTCGAAACCGACGAGGCGGAGACGGGATGAAGCTATTATAAGTTCCCAAAATGGGACATCTAGCTTGACGCTTCATTTGGGAAGAATTACCTATGCATGTCGTCTCACTCAAGAAGCTCCGGGAGTTTTGGCAGCGACATGCCGCGTCCGAGCAGGCCCTTCGTGCATGGTATCGCGAAGCCTGCCACGCTTCGTGGAAGTCGTTTGCCGAGATCAAGGCACAGCACCGCAGTGCGGACTGCCTGCCGGGCAACCGGGTGGTGTTCGACATCAAAGGCAACCACTACCGGCTTATCGTCAAAATCCACTATAACTCCGGGCGCGTGTTTATCCGCTTCGTCGGGACGCACGCCGAATACAACAAGATCAACGCGGAGGAAATCTAATGAAATCCAAGCTCATCAAAACCGAGGCCGAGAACGAGGCCGCGCTGGCCCGGCTCGCAGAAATCTTCGACGCCGAGCCGGGCACGGCCGAGGGGGACGAGGCCGAACTGCTGACGGCCCTCATCGAGATGTATGAGCGGGAGGCGTATCCCATGGACTTGCCCGATCCGATTGAGGCGATCAAATACCGGATGGAGCAGCAGGGGCTGAAGGCGAAGGATCTAATCCCCTACATCGGCAGCGCCTCGAAGGTCTCCGAAGTGTTGGCCGGCAAGCGCACCCTGAGCCTGTCGATGATCCGCAAACTCGTGAACGAACTGGGTGTCCCGGCGGAGGTGCTGCTGCAGGAACAAGGCGCGGAGCTGCCCTCCGACGCAGCCCTCCAGCAGGGACGTCAATTTCCGATAGCGGACATGGTCAAGCGGCGGTGGTTTGCAGGCTTCGAAGGCACGGTCACGGAAGCCAGGAAACAACTCGAGGATCTGCTGAACGCATTTGTGGGACCGCTCGGCCGGGATGCGCTTATCCCCGCGTTCAATCGCCAGCATGTGCGGCTCGGCTGCAAGCCGGATGAACACGCGCTGACCGCGTGGCGCATTCGGGTATGTAACCTGGCGATTCGCGAGACGCTTCCTGCGTATAAGCCGGCGACGGTGACGGAAGATTTTCTCGTTCATCTGGCGCGGCTGAGCTATCTGGATGCGGGTCCGCTCTTGGCAAAAGAGTTTTTGAACAAGAACGGCATCCACCTGATCTGCGAAAAGCATTTGCCAAAGACCCATCTGGATGGAGCGGCACTGAAACTACCCGACGGCACTCCGCTCGTCGCACTCACACTGAGACACGACCGGCTCGACAATTTCTGGTTTACCCTTTTCCACGAGCTGGCCCACGTCTCGTTGCATTTGGACAAGGAGAACTTCGATGCATTTTTCGATGACCTGACAGACAAAGCGAAGAAGGATAAATACGAAAAGGATGCGGATGAAATGGCTTCCGAAGCACTCATCCCTACGTCCGAATGGAAAAAAGCGCGCTTTAAGAGAAACAGCCGAACCTCTGATGTCGTGGCCTTTGCCGAGCGGTTGCGAATTAGCCCGGCGATCCCAGCCGGGCGGATTCGATATGAGGCGAGTGACTTCGCGGTATTCAAACCGCTCATCGGCGCGGGGAAATTGCGAAAAATGTTCGGCTTGGACGACGCTTGAACATGCCAACCGATACCAGCGAGAAGGGCCTCGAAAGCCTCATCATGCGGCACATGTGCGGCGTGGACGGGCTCGAGTCTGCAACGGAATGGATCGTCGCGGAAAAGGCGTTGCCGGAAGGCAGCGGCTGGGTCGCCGGCAATCCGAAGGATTTTGATCGAGCGCAGGCAATCGACGTCGCTCAGCTCTTTACCTTCCTGCGCTCTTCACAAGCAGAGGAATTCAAGAAACTCGGCGTTACCGATTACAAGGATAGCAAGGATATCGCGCGGCTGAAGTTCCTCAGCCGGTTGAGCGGCGAGATCGGCAAGAACGGTGTCATACATGCCCTGCGACACGGCGTGCAACATGGGCAGGCGTCGCTGCAGCTTTTCTATGGCACGCCGTCTCCGGGAAATGCCAAAGCCGCGGAGCAATTCGCCAAGAACCGGTTCAGCGTTACACGGCAGCTTCGTTACAGCATGGATGAGACGAAGCGAGCGCTCGATCTCTGCCTTTTCATCAACGGCCTTCCCATCGCCACCTTCGAGCTGAAGAACAGCCTGACGAAGCAAACGGTCGAAGACGCGGTCGAACAGTATCGCCGCGATCGCGATCCGCGTGAGCTGTTGTTCCAGTTCGGTCGTTGCATCGTTCATCTGGCGGTGGATGACGCAGGGGTGGAGATGTGCACGCACCTGAAAGGGAAAGCGTCTTGGTTTCTCCCGCTGAACAAGGGATGGAACGATGGCGCCGGCAATCCGCCGAACCCGGAAGGACTGAAGACGGATTACCTGTGGAAAGAACTCCTCACGCCCGGCGGCGTGACCAACGTAATCGAGAACTACGCGCAGATCGTCGAGATCGAGAAGAAGAAGAAAGACCTGAAGACCGGGCGCACGACGGTGCGCAAAGAAAAGGTCCAGATCTTCCCCCGCTACCATCAGCTTGATGTCGTCCGCAAATTACTCGCGGACGCGAAGGCGAACGGCGCGGGCAAGCGCTACCTCGTGCAGCACTCGGCCGGAAGCGGCAAATCGAATTCGATTGCGTGGCTCGCGCATCAGCTCATCGGACTGCGAAAAGACGACAAGGAAATCTTCGATTCAATCATCGTCATCACCGACCGGCGGATTCTCGATCAGCAGATTCGTGAGACGATCAAGCAGTTCGCGCAGGTAGGCTCAACGATCGGCGACGTGAAAGAGAACGCCGGTGTCTCCAAGACGGAGCAGCTGAGAAAGTATCTCGCGGCGGGGAAGAAGATCATTATCTCGACGATCCAAACGTTCCCCTTCGTGCTGGACGAAATCGGCGACGAACACCGGGGCGGAAACTTCGCGATCATCATCGATGAGGCGCATTCCAGCCAGGGTGGCAAAACCGCTGCCGCT
>JBBSPM010000160.1:0-3816 GCA_038258815.1 Chthoniobacterales bacterium | reverse complement strand
CGAGCTGGCCCCGGGCCAGCAAATCGACCGAAGCGATCGCGAGGATTTCATCGCCGTCCACAATCTCACCCTTTTCATCGCAGAGGAGGACGCGATCGGCATCGCCGTCGTTCGAGATCCCGACGCTCGCGCCGCTTTTCCGGACGAGTCGCTGGATCTCCTCCGGATGGGTGCTTCCGCAACCGGCGTTGATATTGGTCCCGTTCGGCTGGTTGTGCGCGACGGTGATCTCCGCCCCCAGCTCGCGCAAAATGCAGGGAGTCGATTTGTAGCCCGCGCCGTTCGCGACATCGACCACGATCCGCATTTTCTCGAGCGAAACGCCGCGCGGAAAGCTGGTCTTGGCGAACTCGACGTAGCGCCCGAGGGCGTCGTCGATGCGGGTGGCGCGGCCGATTTTTCCGGCCGTCGGCCGGATGGAATCGATCTCTCCGGTGAAGACGAGCTGCTCGATTTTGCGCTCGATCTCGTCATCCAGTTTGTAGCCGTCGTGCCGGAAAAATTTGATGCCGTTGTCCTCATAGGAATTGTGCGAGGCGGAAAGGACGATCCCGGCGTCGGCCCGGAGCGAGCGGGTGATGTAAGCGACGCCCGGCGAAGGCAGCGGCCCGATCAAAAGCACATCCACGCCTAACGACGTGATCCCGGCGACGAGCGCATTCTCGAGCATGTAACCGGAAAGGCGCGTGTCTTTCCCGAGCACGATCTTGGGCCGAAGCCCCTGCGGATGCGCTTGCGCATTAAGGGAGGTGAAAACGTGGGCCGCGGCCCGCCCGAGCTTGAGCGCGGTTTCGGCTGTGACTGGCTCGACGTTGGCCACCCCGCGCACACCGTCGGTTCCGAAAATTTTCTTATGCTGGGCCAAGGCCCTAATTGAAACGCTCGCATAGTCGTTAGCAAAGGTGAAAATTCGCCGGCGCAGTGTTTCGGTAAGATGGAGCCTTGCTTTTCGCGGGCCGTTTTACTTGGATCACAGGGTGCCTGCTGATGATCAGGTGACGTCGCTGACTGGGCTTGGCGAGAGCGCGCAACACGGTGCGGCCGCGTTTGCCACCACGCATTGGAGCATGGTGCTGGAGGCGCAAGGTGAATCGCCGGCGGCTCAGGAGGCGCTCGAAACACTTTGCCGCATTTACTGGCGGCCACTTTACGCATTCGTTAGGCGGCAGGGCTGCGGCCACGAGGAAGCGCAGGATCTTACCCAGGGTTTTTTCGCCTCGTTATTCGAGCGTGAAAGCCTGAACGCTGTCCGGAAGGAGAAGGGGCGGCTCCGTTCTTATCTGCTGAAGGCGTTGAAATATTTTCTGACCGACGAGCAGCGTCGCGCGATGGCGATCAAGCGAGGAAGGGGACAGCGGCTCATCCCGCTGGAAGAAATGCGTGCTGAGGGACAGGCCGAGATGGAACCAGCAGATCCGGTGACTGCCGAAATGATTTATGAACGCCGCTGGGCTTCCACGTTGCTGGAACGCGTGCTGAGTCGATTAAAAGACGAATATCGCGCGGCGGGTAATGCCGCCCTGTTTGATTCGTTGAAGAAACTGCTGCCGGATGAACCGGGCGCGCCTTCCCAGGCCGACATCGCTACTCACTTAGGCATGAGCGAAAATGCGATCCGGCAGGCGTTTCACCGCTTTCGGAAACGCTACCAATCGTTACTGCGAGAGGAAATCGCCCACACGGTTGCCACGCCCGGCGACATCGAAGACGAGCTGCGTCATCTCATCGCGGTGGTTCGGGCGTAACGTGTGACAAAAATTTACGAAGTACCGCAGGGAGAATGCGCGGGGGACGTTTCGGCAATGGTTAGAGTAATAAGAATCTGCCGCAAATGCGGCGCGAAAATCTTTTCCGATGCACCGGAAGGGCTTTGCACCGGGTGCGTGCTCGAAGCTGCGATGGGCGCCGATGAAAGTCCTGACACGAATGCAGCGCCTGATAACAAAAAAACGGCGCGCGCAGTCGAACTGCTGGGAGAGTTGGGCGATTACGAATTGCTCGAAGAGGTCGGTCGCGGTGGTCAGGGCGTGGTCTTTCGCGCCCGTCAAAAGAGCCTCAATCGCACCGTCGCATTAAAAGTCATTAGCCTTGGTCCGTGGGCGAGCAAAGCGCACTTGAAGCGCTTTCGCCTTGAAGCCGAAGCTGCGGCCAGTCTGGATCATCCGAGCATCGTTCCGATCTACGAAGTGGGTGAGCGTGATGGCTCCTGCTACTTCAGCATGAAGTTTGTCGAAGGCGGCCAACTTGACGAAGTGGCCAGGTCCGCCACGGCGGATTCGTCCGGCGGCGAGCGCGAGCCGATGCCGATTCGTCGCGCGGTAGAATTAATCACGAAGGTCGCGCGCACGGTTCATTACGCGCATGAACATGGAATTCTCCATCGTGACATCAAACCGGGGAACATTCTGCTCGATGCCAAAGGCGAACCGCACCTGACTGACTTCGGGCTGGCGCGGCTGGTGGAAACGGAGAGCACGATGACGCGTACGCTGGACGTTTTGGGGACACCCAGTTACATGGCGCCAGAGCAAGCAATGGGGAACAATGCGGCCGTCAGCAGCGCCACAGATATCTATGGACTTGGCGCAGTGCTTTACCAATTGCTTACCGGTCACCCGCCCTTTGCTGGTGGAGCCACCTACGAGACGATCAAGTTATTGCTGGATACCGAGCCGCGGCAACCGCGCCTCTTAAATCCGAAAGTAGATCGCGACCTCAGCACCATTTGCCTCAAGTGTCTGGAGAAAGATCCTAAGCGCCGCTACGCTTCCGCTCTCGCGCTGGCCGAAGATCTCGAACGCTGGCTCAGGCACGAACCGATTCAGGCGCGACACACCGGAGTTTTCGCGCGAGGAGGGAAATGGGTCCGGCGCAATCCAACAAGTACACTCCTCTTGGCATCGCTGGTTGCTCTGGCGGCGGCCGCTGGCTGGATCGCTTGGAAAAGCGAACTGATTCGTCATCCCGTCACAACCGGCATCGCCGTTCTGCCGTTTGAGAACTTCAGCGAGCAGAAAGAGAGCACGGCTTTTGCCGATGGCGTCCAGGACGACATTTTGACCAAGCTGGCCAAGATCGGCGATCTAAAAGTCATCAGCCGGACGAGCGTTATGGATTATCGCGGCAAACGGAATCTTCGTCAGATTGGAAATGATCTGCGGGTATCGCATGTTCTGGAGGGCAGCGTCCGCAGAGTCGGGACGCATCTTCGTCTGAACGCACAGCTGATTGACACGCGCACCGACACCCACATTTGGGCCGAGGAATACGACCGCGATTTGACTGATTTGTTCGCCATCCAAGCCGAAATCGCGCAAAAAGTTGCTCAGCAACTTCACGCCAAGCTGTCTGCTAGTGAGAAGGCCTCTGTTGAAGAAAGACCTACTCAGGACCTGGTCGCCTATGAATTTTATGCCCGAGCTCTCTCCCTGATTTACAACATCGGAGTAACTTTCGCGGCCGATGTTCAAGAGAAGAGGCTTTCCGAGGCTGTCGATCTGCTGAATAAGGCAGTTGCTCGTGATCCTAATTTCTTTCTCGCCTACTGTCGGCTCGCCTTTGTCCACGATTTGGCTTACGAGGACGAGATCAGTACTCCCGGGCGTTTGGCTCTGGCAAAGTCGGCCATCGATTCTGCGTTTCGGTTGAGACCGGATTCGGGAGAAGCGCACCTGGCGCTGGGCTGGCATCTTTACATGGGATATGCCGACTACGACCGCGCTCGCGCCGAACTTACTCTAGCTCAGCAGAGTTTACCGAATAATCCGCGAGTTTACGAGTTCGCTGGAAAGATTGACCGCCGTCAGGGTCGCTGGG
>JBBSPM010000159.1:0-4122 GCA_038258815.1 Chthoniobacterales bacterium | reverse complement strand
CGAAGATTCCGACGCGGAATTCCTCGCCAACCCGCGCATCGTGACGGCGGACAATCAGCAGGCCAAGATCGAGATCATCCGCAACCAGCCGGTCCCGCAGTTGAACTTCAACGAACAAACTGCCACCGCGGTCTTCGGCGGCTTCCAGGACAAGAAATTTGGCAACATTCTTACCGTTAGGCCATCGGTCAACAAGGACGACTTCGTGACTCTGAGCGTGAAGCCCGAGATCAGCAACAAGGTGGCGGACGCCACCTTCACCTTCGCCGGCGCCACCGTCGCGAGCCCGATTATCGATACGCGGACGCTCGATTCCAACGTTCTCATCAAAAGCGGCGACACCCTCGCGATCGGCGGTTTGCTTCAGGATGAAGTGACGAAGCAGCGGAACAAGGTCCCGGTGCTCGGCGATATCCCCGTGCTCGGGTATTTTTTCCAGGAACGCCTGAATGCGCGGACCAAGCGCAACCTCCTCGTCTTCGTCACTCCGACCATTCTCGAACAGCATTACGGCACCGGACTGGAAGATCAGGTCAGTGGTTTGCATCATAGCGGGGAGGAGTTTGCTGATCCCAATGGCTGGCGGAACAATGCCAGAGGCGCGGTCCGGCTCGTCCCGACTTCGAATCGTCAGCTCGCGACCGATTATCCAAAACCAGGTGTGGCCCCGGCGCCGTCCAAGCTCCGCTACATGAGCACGGCCGAGGAACGCAATTTTTAGGAGAGTGTGGGTTGTGGGGTTGAAGAAAAGGGGTGGACCTGATGTGGGTTCATCCCTTTTCGCTTCCTTTCATAGTGCTTGTTAGAGGAACAGAAATTTGTCTTATCCTGCCAGTCCTGAAATGGTTGCGCATAAGCACACTTCTAGCTTTTCATTGAAAGACTCTCGGAATCAATGAAAAAACTGGTACTTTTTCTCAGCCTATCGTTTCTCTATGCGTGCCAGGGATCGCGTGGAGCGGGCCTGATACTCGAAACTGACCCCGAGTATCTTTCCGAAGAGATTTCAAAGGTTGAGGTCTTTAGAACTCAACTCAGTTCCCGATCGAATGGTTCAGTGTTCAAAAAACAGTTTATTGGAGCCAACGGAAAGCAGCTGAGCATCGATATTCGGTTCATATCGCGTATCGTCCTATTCTATGATGCTGAGGAATACTCGAACATTGTCGATGAATCATCCTTGGATCCTTTGATATCGAAGCAGGCCGAACTAGAAGACGTTGCGGCGAAAGTGCCACAGGCTAGACCATATCTTCGTTCCAATCTTATCGCTGTTAAAGAAGACATTAGGAGATTTCATTCGGGCGAACGGAAGCGCAACGGTAAATGGCTTACCTCGGCGGAGTGGGAAAAATCTCGCATAGTTATCGATAGCGTCCAATACGACAACGTAGAACTGTGGAATGTGAACGATACCTACATTGCCTTTCGATACTCTTTGGGAAGGATTGCGCATGTAGATATAGCGAAGCTTACTACGGATCAAATCAATTTCCTTAACGGGACCTCGTCTAAACTGCACATCGACGCGAACTGGCGAGAGAAGGCGGAACAAGCTGCCCGGCAGAGGGCGGCGGAGGAGCAATCACGTCTTTCGCGTTTAGCGCGGGAAAATGTTGAAAAGAAGCGGTCTGCGCTCGCCGCCGGACATAACATGGAAGATGCAGCACGCTACGACGAGGCATTAGAATTATATAAGAGAGCAGAGGCAGAAGATGAAATGTATCGGTTGTCCGAAAAGCTCGCGATCGAATCTGAGAGAAAGGGCGACTTTATTGCGGCCGTCGAATACTTTGAAGCAGCCGGCAAATTCGGGGAGGCCGGGCGCATTCGGCGTACCCGGGACTTGACTAAGTCACAGAGTATCGACCGATTGACTGATGCGCAGATATTCACGCGAGCGGTTCCTGCAGTGGTCGAAGTTGCTGTCAGGAGCGCGGAAAAGGAGGCACATGGATCGGGGTTCTTTGTTCACTCGGGAGGATATGTGATCACCAACAATCATGTCGTTGAAGGCATGACACAGATTGCGATTGTTGATGCCAACGGGCAGCGCTATCCGGCGAGGATAATTGCTCGCACAAGCTCTCCTGACTTGGCTCTTTTGAAGGCAGAGCTGCCGGGTCACAAAGTGTTGCGCATTGGCGATTCGCGCAAAACGCACCCGGGCGATCATGTTGTTGCGATCGGATTTCCGATTTTAGAGAACCAGTCTGCAATAATGAATCAGGGGATAATAAGCAGCGTAGACCGGACCTTCTCTGGTAATAGCGTATTCCAAATCGACGCGACAATAAATCACGGAAACAGTGGTGGACCACTGCTTAATGATCACGGCGAAGTCATTGGTGTTACGACTTTTGGACTGGCAGAAGTCGGCTTGGATCGGTTTAATTTCGCGATCAAAATCAGCGAAGCGCATTCGTTAATCGAAAGGATCAGGCCAGAATGGCGTTGAGCTAGGTTATGGACGGTTTGGGTTAGATTCTTTGGCCGCGGCATCTGACTTGCTGGAATATCGATTATGAACGTTCGATCCGCCGTAAAATTGGCTCTAGTTTGGACTGTCCTCGCAACGTCGTGCATACATGCTGCCGATAAACCGCAGATTGTAGAGCTGGAAATGAACAAACCGCTGAATTTGCGACAGTTGAACGGTCCGAATGTAGATCTGATCGTGAATGAAGTCGTCATTTCTGACGTGGTAATTACGGTGGTCGACTATGATCGCATGCAGGTGGGTGGCTGGGGCAACGACTCGTTGGGATACCATGCATCGTCCGCGCCGACACGCACTCGCACTCGAATCAAAAAAGAAGATGGAGCCCTATTGTTCATGTCGGGGCGAATCAAAATATTATACATCGACGACATGGCTACGAGTATGAATCATGTCAAGCTTGCTATAGTGTCGGAGTAGCCCGAAAAAGGACAAACGGTTCGCTTGACCTTCTAACGAGATGAGCTGCCGCGAGCCAGGGCGCGGGGCTGCGGGTGGAAGGATTCTAGTCATGTGAAACGTGGGCAGTAGGGCGGCTCGCGAACAGGGGACAGGCGCCAGAGTGAGGCGAGAGCCTCTTGCCTTTTGCAATGCTTGCGTGGAATCGTCGGGATCTGAAGAAGCTCTTGAGAACGCCGAAGACCATATGAACCTCAGTGGGTAGGTGGCGGTCTCTAGTGGCGCGCATCCGTGTTTATCAAGACGAGGTAGCTGTCCGGCAAAGTCGGGCGGGCCTGCCGCAAACTTTGTTTGTTGACGCCGCCTCTCATCAGATGACGCACTTGCGCTGGGGCGTCCTCCTGTGCATCATAAGCCGCCTGCGTTTCCCCACATGGAACGCATTTTCCTTTCATGAAATTTTCGCTCATCCCGTCCGCCCTGCGCTCCGTCGCCGAGAAGATCGAAGCGAACGACCGGATTTCCGAGCAGGACGCGCTTTGCCTCTACCAGTCGCATGAACTGAACGCCCTCGGGGTTATGGCCAGCGCGGTGCGCGAACGCAAGAATGGCAACGTCGCCACTTACATTCTCAATCGTTACATCAACTACTCGAACATCTGCGTGCTCGCCTGCCAGTTCTGCGCCTTCGCCGCGAAGAAACGCGATGCGCACGCCTTCGAGAAATCGATCGATGAGATCGTCGCCACCGTGCAGGAGACGCTCGCCGGCGGCATCACCGAAGTGCACATGGTCGGCGGTTTGCATCCGACGTTAGGCAAGAATTGGTATCTCGAACTCCTCAGGCGCCTGCGCGCGCTCGACCCCGACCTCCAGCTCAAGGCTTTCACCGCGATCGAAATCCGCCACCTCGCGCGGCGCATCTTCAAAACCTCGATCGCCGACACGCTTGCGCAATTGCGCGAAGTCGGCCTCAGCGCGCTGACCGGCGCGGGTGCGGAGATCTTCGATCCGGCCGTGCGCGATGAATTATGCCGCGGCAAAGAGAACGCCGCCGAATGGCTCGAAGTGCATCGCATCTGGCACGAGATGGGACAGCGCAGCACCTGCACGATGCTCTTCGGCCACATCGAGACGCTCGAACAACGCGTCGATCATCTCCGGCAATTGCGCGAGCTACAGGATGCGACCCACGGCTTCACCGGCTTCATTCCTTTCGCCTT
>JBBSPM010000158.1:0-4341 GCA_038258815.1 Chthoniobacterales bacterium | reverse complement strand
GGCTGGTCTCGTCACGGCGGCGGTGCGGTCGGGCTCGGTGCGCGGGTGGCCTTGGTCGAGCGCCACAAGATGGGCGGCGATTGCCTCAATTTCGGGTGCGTCCCGAGCAAGCCGGCGAATTTGATCCAGGAATTCGTCCTCGCGATGAAGCACGGCATTGGCCTCAAGGAAATCGCCAACACCGTCTATGCCTATCCGACCTTCGCCAGTCTGATTCTAACAACGGCCGAGCGATTCAACAAGAAGCGCCTCACCCCGCGGGCCCGCAAAATTACCGACGGGCTCTATCGGTGGCAGTTGTAGCAGTTGTAGCCGGCGGCGGTGACGCCGGCTGGTCATACCCTCACGCCAACTCCTCTCTCGCCGGGGTCATCGCCCCCGGCTACAACTTGTTACCGTGAAGTGGTTAAAGAAATACTGGAAATGGATCGCGCTCGTCGTCGGCCTGATCCTCATTTCAGTCGGAGCATCGTTTTTGCCTCTCGGTGACTGGTTGAAGTCATTCACCGAATGGGTGCGCCATCTCGGGCTGGCAGGAGCGGCTCTCTTCATCGGCGTCTACGCGCTCGCCGCTGTCCTCCTCTTACCGGGAGCGATTTTCACGCTCGCCGCTGGATTGATTTACGGCATCGCGGGCGGCACCGTGGTGGCGCTCACCGGGGCAACGTTAGGCGCGACGCTCGCTTTTCTGATCGCGCGTTATCTCCTCTGCAAACGCATCCAGAGTTTCGCGAAAAAGAACAAAAAGTTCGGCGCGATCGACGACGCGGTCGGCGCGCAAGGCTGGAAGATTGTCGGACTGCTCCGGCTCAGTCCGTTCATTCCGTTTAACGTCAGTAACTATTTCTCTGGCGTCACCTCGATCGGCTTGTGGCCCTACGTGCTCGCGTCTGGCATCGGGATGTTGCCGGGTACGCTCCTCTACGCTTATCTCGGCGCGATCGGTCAGGCCGGCCTCGGCGGCGGCAAGAAAGGTCACACGCCGCTGGAATGGACTTTTCTCGGGATGGGTTTGCTCGCCACTATCGGGGTGACTGTGTTCGTCGGTCATCTCGCGAATACGGCGTTGCAGAAAAAGGGCGCGGCGAAGAAGTAATTCCGATGATGAGCCACTACACACTTTTCAACCCGGTCATCGGAGGGATCCTGCTCGGCCTCGCCAGTCTGCTGGCCACTGTTCTGAGCGGAAAAATTCCGGGAATCTCCGGTGTGTTCGGCCGCCTCTTTGTGGCGGAGACGCCCGACAAAACATGGCGTGCGGTCTTCCTCTTTGGTCTCATCGGGGGCGCGGCGCTCAGCTTCGCCCTCTGGCAAAGCGCTGCACTCTACCGGCCGCTTCGTCCGCTCGCGGTCATGGCCGTAGCGGGCTTGCTAGTCGGGTTCGGCACCCGCCTCGGCGGAGGTTGCACGAGCGGCCACGGCGTCTGCGGGGTCGGGATGGGCGCGAAGGATTCCATCGTTGCGACTCTCGTTTTCATGGTGGCAGGGATGTTGGCTGTTTTCCTTTACCGCACCGTTCTATGAAAGCCGGCAGGCTAATCCTCATTTTCGTGGCCGGCGCGCTCTTCGGCGCGGGGCTCGCCATTTCCGGCATGACCGATCCGGCCCGCGTCATCGGTTTCCTCGACGTCTTTGGTCATTGGGATCCATCCCTGCTCTTCGTCATGGGAGGCGCGGTCGGAGTCTACGGGTTGGGAATGCTCATCCTGCGCCGTTCCGGAAACCGAGGTTTACCGGCGGGGTCATCGTCGCCCATTGATCGTCGCCTCGTCATCGGCGCCGCGATCTTCGGTCTTGGCTGGGGCCTGGGCGGATTTTGTCCCGGACCTTCGCTGGCCAATCTTGGCGCGCTTCGGATTGAAGCGCTCGTCTTTGTCCCGGCCATGGCCCTCGGCATGGTGCTGGCGCAACGACTTTTCGGAGCTGACCGCTAGTCTGCTTAAACCTGTGCCTAACGGAAGCGAACAAACAACAGTCGAGCCGGGCGCGCCCGCGCCGAACCTGAACTACGATTGGAAGGCGAGGGGTGAGGAATGGTCCGCGCCCTGGGGTAGTTCCGCCGCGCAATGGTTCGGCAGCGTTCGGCCGCGGATCGAGGAGTGGCTTCCGGCAGGCGTCATCCTGGAAATTGGCCCGGGCTTTGGTCGATGGACCCGTTACCTGCAGGAGCAATGCGATCATCTCGTGCTCGTGGATTTCAACGAGAATTGCATCGAAGCATGCCGCCGCCGTTTCGCGGAGAAATCAAATCTGAGCTATCACCGCAACGATGGCAGCTCACTCGCAATGGTGGCCGACGCATCCGTCGACTTCGTCTTCAGCTTTGACTCGTTAGTCCACGCGCCCCGGGCCGCGATCGAGGCTTACCTGAGTCAACTCGGGAAAAAGCTAAAGCGCGACGGAGTTGTTTTTTTGCATCACTCGAATCTTGGCTCCTATGCGGGCTCGATCGGGTCGCTCATGCCGAAAGCTGCGCGGAGGATGCTGACCAAGGCGGGCCTGGCGGAATCGAATCATTCGCGGGCGTCCGACATGACAGCTGACCTCTTCCGTGACTTATGCGCGCAGCAGCGATTGAAGTGCATCCGTCAGGAGACGATCAACTGGCGGAGTCGTCGTCTGCTCGATTGCATTTCGACCTTTGTCCAGGAAGGCTCGAAACAGGACCGCCCTCTGCGGGCCTGGAGAAATCCTGACTTCATGCAGGAAGCGGAATTGATCCGGCGGCGGTCGCAGATTTATCCCGCTGCGGGTGAGGGCGAGGCGGCTCAATAGCGGCCGGTGCGCTCGAGAAGCGGTTGCCACCAGGTGGGGTTGTTCAGATACCAATCAATCGTAGCGCGCAGGCCTTCGCGGAAGTTGTGCTGCGGTTTCCAGCCGAGCTCGCGCTGGGCGAAGGAGGAATCGATTGCATAGCGGCGATCGTGACCAAGACGGTCGGTCACGTAGGAGATGAGGCTCTCCGGTTTGCCTAACCGATCCAGAATCAGCCTCACCGTCTCGATGTTCGGCATCTCGCTATCGCCGCCGAAATTATAAACCGCGCCCGGTTTGCCCTCGAAAAGCGCAGCGACGATGCCCGCGCAATGATCTTCCACGTGGATCCAGTCGCGCACATTCATCCCGTCGCCGTAGACCGGGAGCGGCTCGTCGCGGAGCGCCTTCACGATCATGAGCGGAATCAGTTTTTCGGGGAATTGGTAGGGACCGTAGTTGTTCGAGCAGCGGGTCACGACGACCTCCTGCCCGAAGGTGTGGTGGGAAGCGAGAGCGAGGAGGTCGGCCCCGGCCTTGCTCGCGGAATAGGGCGAGCTGGGCTCAATCGGCGACTGCTCGGTGAAGCGGCCGGTCGCGCCTAACGAACCGTAAACTTCGTCGGTCGAGACCTGGAGGAAACGCTTCACGCCGTGGCGCCGGGCGGCGTCGAGGAGCACACTCGTCCCGACGATATTCGTGTGAATGAAATTTTGCGGGGAATTGATGCTGCGGTCGACGTGTGATTCGGCCGCGAAATTGACGATCGTGAAAAATTGCTCCTCGTGCAGGAGCGTATCCATGCGGTCAGCATCGGCGATATCGGCCTGGAAAAATTCGTAGCGCGCGCCGTGCTCTTCGACGATGCCCTCGAGGTTGGCGAGGTTCCCGGCGTAAGTAAGGGCATCCACATTGGTGACAGAAGCCGTCTTGTAATGTTGCAGAATGTAACGAATAAAGTTACTCCCGATGAATCCACAGCCGCCCGTGACCAATATGCGCATCGACGCGCTACCTAGCAGCGGAGCCGAATCTGCGCGAGGAGAAACTGATCCGGCGGGCCGTCCGCGGCTGAAGGAGCGGTTCGCCCGGATGGATTGGGCGCCGTGGCTCATCCTCGGCCTCGGGACGCTCCTGCGCTTCCTCTTCCTGAGCATGAAGCCGCCGCATTTCGACGAGGGGATCAACGGCTGGTTCGTCGACCAGATGCGGCAGAACGGCTTCTACCGCTACGACCCGACGAATTATCACGGCCCGCTTCATTTTTACATTCTCTTCCTCTGCCAGTCGTTGTTTGGGCGCCACATCTGGGCGTTGCGCTTGCCGGTCGTGCTCGGGAGCATCGGTGCGATCTGGACGACGCTACGCTTCGAGCCGTTCCTCGGGCGCCGGGTCAGCCGCGTCGCCGCGCTCGCCATGGCCATCTCGCCCGGCTTCATTTTTTACGGGCGCTACGCGATTCACGAAGTCTGGCTCCTGCTCTTCTCCATGCTCTTCATCCTCGGCCTTCTCGGGCTCTGGAAATTCGGGACGCGCGGCTACCTCTGGTGCGTCGGGCTCGGCACGGCCGGGATGATCCTGACGAAG
>JBBSPM010000157.1:0-4478 GCA_038258815.1 Chthoniobacterales bacterium | reverse complement strand
TTTTCGTGCTTGAGCGCGAAGCGCGTCTTCTGCCGACGCACTTTCAACGTCAGCTCGCGGAAGCCGGTGGTGATGAAGCTCACCGGCCAATCTTACCCGCCCGCGCCGCGCTTGTCGAAGTTGATCAAGACTTCGCCGTCGTCGGCATCTACGGCGTCAGCGCCTCCGCCCCGATCGCCTTCACGCTCCTCACGATCGCCTTCCTCGCCTGCTGAATCCCCGCCCGCTGCGCCAGCCGCGTCGACCCGACGATCGCGCTCAGGGCGGAGTGAATCTTCGACGCTGGGTATGGGTGCCGGTCGCTCACCGATCCTCGCTCAGCACAAAGCGCTAACGTCGCGCCCGGTGTTTCTGGTTGGAAAGCCCGGCCTCATCTTCGATTTCGTTACGGCCTGGCTTCCAAATTCAATCCCCTTTTCCTGCTTGGAAAGCCCGGCCTCGCCTGCGGCTGCGTTACGGCGTGATTCGTCATCTGTCTTCCGACAGCAAAAGTGATCGCGCACCGGGATGCTGACGAACTTGATTTGTTTGATCAGGGCAGCGTCACGATAGAATCTGCGTCACGTGTCACAGTTTCCTCGCATCGTTTTACGTCCCGTCGAACCGGGCGATTTGCCGTTGTTCTTCGAACACCAGCGCGATCCAATGGCGGTGGCGATGGTTGACTTCAAATCGCGGGATCGCGCCGCGTTCGACCAGCATTGGGCGAAGATCCTCGCGGACGAGACGGGCCTGATTAGGACGATCGTTGTCACGTCCGATGTCTCGCCGGAACCTGTAGCGTCCGGTGTCTCACGGGAATCCGCAGGCCACGTCGCAGGGAATATCGTGAGCTGGAATGCGGACGGGAAGCGCGAGATCGGCTACTGGATCGACCGCGCGGATTGGGGCCGCGGCGTCGCCACCGGCGCGCTCTCCGCTTTTCTTCGCCTGGAACAGACGCGTCCGCTTTACGCCGGTGTGGCGAAGCACAACGTCGCTTCGGTCCGCGTCCTGCAAAAATGCGGGTTCACGTTCCTCGACTCCGCCAGCGCGGCAGCAGATCGCTCCGACGATTCGCACGTTCTTCTGGTGCTCATAGACGGCTGATTGCGGCGATCGGCTCGCTCATCGGGCTGGCGCTCGCCCTCACCGGCGCCTGCCGCGGGCTTTCCAGCCGCCATCTTTGAAAGCCCGGCCGGTGCTTCGCATCCGTTACGGCTACTTTAGCCTTTCCCCTTCCTACTTTTGCACTCGCCTTCCTCGCCTGCTGGATCCCCGCCCGCCGCGCCAGCCGCGTCGTTTCAATGATCGCGCTAGTGATCACGAAGGGGGAAGACGCCGGCGGTCACATCGAGCGTCGACCGGGAGAGCGCAATTCTGAAGCTGACCCCGGCTAGTCTACGTTTCTTCCGTCTTCCGCCGCACCGTCGGCGTCACGCCACGAGAGTTTCGGAGTGAGCTTATGGGAAGTTAGGGGAATCTACGCGGCTTCGTTGTCGAGGAACGCGTTTAGATCCGCGAGATACTGCCTGGAAGGCCAAAGGGCTTCGCTTGCAGGAAGGCGTTTTCTCGGAACAACACCCGCAATCGCATCGAAAGACTGGATATCAAACTGCGCGGCTTTCGCCGCCAAGCGAACGGGATTCGGAATCGAAACTATGTAAACGTTCTCCGCATCATCGAACGAGAGACGGAATAACCCTTCGTCGAACGCCCAATGACTCTGCTTATTGAGGCAGATGCCGTTCTTCGTGCTGTCTAAATCGTAACGGCTCCACGGTAAAATATGCGCGGCATCAACGCCTGCGGTGGATGTAGCCTCAGTGCGTGGAAGTCGCTGGCCGGAGAACATGCACCGCGAGTCGTAAGCCTCCCGCACCTTGTGGCGGAAGGCGGTTGCGGTGCCGCCGCGAACTGCGGCAAGCCGCCACTGTCGAACACGCTCGACGCGAGCCTCTGCGGGATCGACGTGGACTTCCTCGCCGAAGTCTTCATCGCCAACTTCTGCGGAAATGTCGCCGATGGACGGTGCGCTCGGCGCGCCTAGCTCAAAATGCGCCTCGAGTAGCGGCAACATATCGCTATCCGGTCTGTTTAGCGCAGCGTGAAGCGCGGTGAACGAGCCCACCAACTCGGCTTGTGTGGAGTTCGATGACGTAAAGGCGGCAGCGTGAGCGCGAACAGCATCGGCGAGTTTTCCTGCCGGAGTCGCGGCAGCAGTCCAAACACGGACAACGCGCGACATTCGCTCGGCGAAGTTTATGTCCAACCGGCCACCGTCAGCATTTTCCAACCGCACTATAAGCGGAGAGAAAAGTACTCCGTCCGCGCGTGGAATCACATCAATGCGGACGGTCTGGACGACGAATTGCTCCCACAAAAGCAGATTCGCTCCGTGCGTCTCGTGCTTGTCGCGGCGCGGTTTCGGCAGCATCATTGCCGCTGTAATCAGAGGAGAGGGATGCGCGTTACGCGCGGAATGTTGTGTTAGTCGGATGCGTGGCTTCCCATCTTTCTGCAAGCATTTACTGTATGCGTTGATTGAAACGCCAGGGAGAATCTCAATAAAGATTGCCAACCCCAATAGATCATGAACGTGCAACTCGCCCTGCCGTCCGGCTAACTCGTATTCACCTCGTCCACCGCTTGGCCGCAGCGCGATATTCATACACCCTCAGACCGATCACCCAGGTAGTTTCGAATGCGGTGCGCAAGCCACTCTGCGACTGGCGGCGTAACTGCATTTCCGAGCGCGTGGTATCGCAGCGAGTCAATATCGTCTTCGCGGATTCTACCGGGGGGCGGGAGTGTCCAGCCGGTAGGAAATCCCATCACCCCTTCGCACTCTTTCGGTGTGAGCCGCCGGACCCTTCCTTGCGCTGGGTATTGGACGTAGGTGCGGCTCCAGTCCGTGCCGGTGTGGCGGGCGGAGCAGGCGTAGAGACAGTAGGCGATTGACTGATAGACGGGTCCATCTTCACCATCGTCTCCAATGCTTTTCTTAAATGGGGAAACAGCGGTCTTCCCATTTGATTTGCTCTTCTGAGCATCCCAACAGCCGCGTTCGTCTTCAAAAAGTATTTGTCCGGGACCGTGGACGTCTCGATAACACCCAACAATGTAGACTCTTTGCCGCGATTGGGGGACTCCGAAGTTTTTGCTGTTAAGCACACGCCAGCCGACAGAATACCCGAACTCGGCCAGCGTCCCGATGACGGTGCTAAAATCTCGTCCACGGTGCGAGCTAAGAAGACCTGCAACGTTTTCGAGCAATACAATTCGGGGGCGTGCTTCTCCAATGAGGCGAGCAAAGTCGTGAAAGAGTCCAGAGCGCTTCCCTCTAAGCCCCGCTCGCGCGCCCATTCGAGCCAGCGAGACGTCCTGGCAGGGGAATCCTCCTGCCCAAACGTCGGAAACAGGTATGGCGTCTGCGGTGAGATCTTTGATGTTTTCATGGTGCGGAATTTCGGGCCAGTGATGCTTTAGAATGCTGCGGCAGAACTTGTCGATCTCGCATTGGAATGTGATTTCAAACCCGGCGCGTTCCATGCCGATGTCGAATCCTCCAATCCCACTGAAGAGCGAGGTAGCGCGAAACCTTGTTACAGGTGCGGTAGGTTTTCGCGTACCGTTTTGTAGCGAGGCTGCGTTATTTTCTCCATTGGCGTGTTTCTGCATCGACGGTGCGCAATGTAATGGTTCGAAAGTGCGTGATCAATGATTGTGTGGTTCATCGCCCCTCATCCGCTGCATATTACGGGTGATGGCCGATGTTTTCACGCCGCAGCGTCGCTCCGCAATAATGGCGCTAGTGCGAAGCAATTCGAACGCAAGCACCGAACAGCGACTCGTTCGCTTGTTTCGGAATCATCGGATCACCGGCTGGCGTCGCAGAGCACGACTGCCGGGTTCGCCAGATTTCATTTTTCGCGTCGCCAAAGTCGCAATCTTTGTCGATGGCTGTTTCTGGCATGGATGCCCCCAACACGGACACCTTCCACGCTCTCGATTGGATTACTGGCAGCCAAAGCTTGCACGTAACGCGCGTCGCGACCGCGCGGTGAATCGTACACTGCGGGCAGCGGGCTGGCGGGTGATTAGGATTTGGGAATGCGCGCTCAACGCGAAACGACAGGCGAACACGATCCGCCGCATCCTCCGAGCGTTTAATGCGGGAGCATCAGAGGCGAGGCAAGAGGGGTTGCGCGCACGTTGACATTTTCCGGCGCAGGGCGGGGGCTCCGCCCGGCATGCCGCGCATGACGGCGCATCGAGTGACCTTGGCGGTCGGACGAATTGAAACTGCCTGAGATGGCACTATGCGCGCCCCGACCCCAATTTGCCTACGGTTTCGCCGGTTGACTTCACGCGCGCGCGGCAAATAGCATCGCGCGTGCGTCCATGGCGGTTGTTTATCTCGCTGACTCTGGTCGCATTTGCGGGCGTCTTCTGTTTCTTCTCGTTAGGCGGCTGCGGGAAGCATGGGGGTTCTCATG
>JBBSPM010000156.1:0-4563 GCA_038258815.1 Chthoniobacterales bacterium | reverse complement strand
TTGACCTTCCTCGGCGGCGCCGCCTACCTGCGCCCGCTCGACACCGGCCAATTGCAGGCGCTGACCTACGCCTCGCACCGCGTTTACTGCGCCGGCTTCAGCATCGGCTTCGTCTTTCTCGGCTTGGGCTCGGCCGTGTTCAGCTATCTCTGGTGGAAATCGCGCTACATCCCGCGAGTCCTCGCCGCCTGGGGAATTTTTTCATCCGTCGTGCTTTCGCTCGTTACCCTGGTCGTCATTGTCTACCCCGCCTTGGGGACGGCCATCGGACTGACCTACATGGTGCCGATGTTTTTCTACGAAGTCGGCCTCGGCCTCTGGTTGATCATCAAGGGCCTGAGCACGCCCGCGCCTAACGAAGCCTAATCCGCCACTATGTTCGCCAACCTCCGTCTTGCCGCCCGCTCGCTCGCGCGCAGCCCCGGGTTCACGGTGCTCGCCATCATCACGCTCGGACTCGGCATCGGCGCCAACACCGCCATGTTTAGCGTCCTGAATTCGATCCTGCTCAAGCCGCTTCCCTACCCCGACAGCGCGCAATTGGATCGCATCGACCGCGCCACGGCGCAGAACCCAGTCGGGCGCGTCTCGCCCGCCGACTTCCTCGATCTGCGGCGCGAGATGCACGGTTATGGCGACATCGCTGCCTACACCCTCGGCGACACAAGTCTCTCGGAACCTGGCCAGCCCGCTGAGATGGTGCGCGCTCTTCGCGCGACGGCAAACCTCTTTTCCATGCTGCGAGTGCAACCTCAACTCGGCCGTGACTTTCTGCCGCGAGAAGATCTCGCAGGCAATGAACGCGTCCTGATCATCAGCCAACGTTGCTGGCAGAACCGCTTCGGCGGCAGAACGGATGTCATCGGCCGCACGCTGCGCATCGATGGCGAGCCGCACGAAATCGTGGGCGTGCTGCCCGCGTGGTTCAGCGACTGGCGGCATTTCGGGCCCTACGATTTCTTCCGGCCGCTCGCTCTCGATCAACAGAAATCCAGCGATCGCCGCACCACCAATCTTCGCCTCATCGGCCGGCGCTCAGAGAAGCTCTCCGCTGCCGACGCCAATGGATTCATCGTGAACTTCGGCGCACGTCTCGCGGCCGATTTTCCGGAAGTGAACGCCGGCAGCACCTGGCGCCCCGTCCCGCTGAACACTACGGTACTGGGGGCCAACGGCCGCGCGATGGTCGCGATGCTCATCGGGCTTTCGGGATTCGTCCTCCTCATCGGCTGCTCGAATCTCGCGAATCTTCTGCTCGCTCGAACAATGGCGCGTGCCAGGGAATTCGCCGTCCGGGCTGCGCTCGGTGCTTCGCGCATGCAGTTGCTACGGCCGCTCATCGCGGAATCGCTCCTCCTTGCGCTCGCCGGTGGCGCTTTCTCGGTCCTCGTGGCCGGCTGGGTCACCGATTGGCTCTCTTTTAAGAGCGCAGGAGAAAACGGGGAACGCATCGCCTTCGTTTTCGACTGGCTGGTTTTCGCATGGGCCTTCGCGGCGTCGTTAATCACTGCGGTCGCCTTCGGCCTCGCTCCTGCGCTTTTCGCGCTCCGGCTCAAGGTGAACGAGACGCTGAAGAGCGGTGCGCGCGGAACGACTGGCGGCCGCGCGCACAAGCGATTTCGTCAGGCGCTCATTGTTGGTCAGTTCGCTCTCGCGATGATTCTGCTGACCGGTGCCGCGCTTTTTGTCCGCGGACTGGATGAGTTAAATAACAGGCGCGAAGGCTGGCGCTCGGACCAGGTTGTCACAGGAACCGTCGTGCTCCCTGCGGCGGCTTATGGCGACGCCGAGAAGATCGCCAGCTTCCATCGCCTCACACTCGATCGGCTGCAGGCGGTGCCCGGGGTCGCCTCCGCCAGCATCTCGTCCTTCACGCCATTCTTTAACTGGGCCGACATCCGGAAATACATCGTGGCAGGACGCGAGCTTCCGAAGCCCGGGGAGGAACCCGCCGCAGTCGTGAACAGCATCAGCCCGCGTTACTTCGAGACGTATCAGACCCGCCTGCTCCGCGGGCGCGCCTTCAGCGAGAGCGACAACCTGACGTCGCCCAGGGTTTTCATCATCAGCCAGGCGACGGCGACGGCGCTCTTCGGGAAAGAAGACCCGCTCGGCCGCCGCATCGCGCAAACCGGCATCGGTAATCCTCAATGGGGCGAGATCGTCGGCATCGCGGCCAACGTGAAATCCGTGCTGCCTGATCCCGGCCCGGTCAGCCTGCAAATTTACCAGCCGATCGCGCAAGACCCGCCGCCGTACAATGAGATCGCGGTGCGGACCACCGGAGTCGCGTCTTCGACGCTGGTGCAGAGCGTCAAGCAGGTGATGACGCAACTCGATGCCGACCTGCCGGTGCGCCAGCTTCAGGCGGCCGACATGACAATAGAGCGCGCGAACTACCAGACTACTCTCTTGCGTGACATCCTGAGCGCGTTCGCGCTGCTCGGGCTCGGTCTCGCTTCGTTAGGCATCTACGGCGTCATCGCGCGGACGATAGCGCAACGGACCGGCGAGTTTGCGATTCGCTTCGCTCTGGGCGCGTGCATCAGCGACATCACCCGCATCGTCCTGCTGTCCGGCGTGAAAATGGCGCTGGTCGGGTGTGTCGTCGGGTTACTCGGTTCGGTCGCTGTGACTCGGCTCCTCGCCGCCGCCAATCCCGGCATGCACCTGGGCAGTCCGCTTGTCCTCGCCGCTGCGACGCTTCTGCTGATCACCGTTGGGCTGGTTGCCTCGTGGCTCCCCGCGCGTCGAGCAGCGCGCATCAACCCCATCGAGGCTCTCCGCGCGGAATGACGGCACAGCCGGAAGTCCAAAACAAAGCCCTCCAGCGCCAGCCGGTAGGCGGCACCGCCGTTATGCTCTCAATTTATTGACTGTCAATAAATGACTTGCTGTTTCTCGATATATTGATTATCGTTTAGCAATATGAACGCAATTGAAACGAAAAAGCTCGCCCCCCAGCCGGTGTCCGCCGCCCTCACCACCTCCCGCGTCGCGCTGCGCATCCTCATTATCCTCAACTGGGTCTACGGCGCCGCGATCCTCATTCTTCTCGTCGCCACCGTCACCAACGCAGTCTGGATAATGGGCGCGCTTAAGGCGACCGAGCCGCTGTTCCGGGGCATGCAGGCAGTCGCGCTGCTGGGCCTCGTCACCATCCCATTGCACTACGTAATTCTGAGGCGTCTGCTCGATATGGTCGAGAGCGTGCGGGCAGGCGACCCGTTCGTCCGGCAAAATGGCTCCCGGCTTCAGACGATCGCCTGGGCGCTGCTGGGCCTTCAGCTTCTCAGCCTTGTTATCGCCGGGATCGTCAAGGTCGTGTCGACCCCCGCGCATCCGTTGCATCTCGACGCCGGCTTCTCCACCAGCGGCTGGCTCGCCGTGCTCCTGCTCTTCGTGCTGGCGCGCGTGTTCGCCGAGGGCGCTCGGATGCGCGATGAGTTGGAAGGGACGGTGTAACGATGGCGATCACCGTTAAGCTCGACGACCTGCTCCACGCCCGGCGGATGACTCTTACCGAGCTCGCCGAGCGGATCGGCATCACCCTGGCCAACCTGTCGATCCTCAAAACCGGGAAGGCGCGCGCGATCCGCTTCTCGACGCTCGAGGCGCTCTGTGAGGCGCTCGACTGTCAACCCGGCGACCTGCTTGAATTTCAACCCGACTCCAGCGCGGCTGGCGATGAAGCGCCGCCTCGCGCTGTAACCAAAAATTAGAGGATTCCCATGACTACGACTGCTATGTCCGTTTCAACGCCAATCTCAAGAGCCGGTGGATCGCGAGGTCTCGCTGCTACGGCTCTACGTGCTTCGCGCCACCTACTTGCTTCTCATCGTGGGGCTGGGCCTGATGATCCTGCCCGCGCTTATCGGTCACGAGCCAATGGCGCGCGGGGTGATCCCGAGCCTCCTCGGCGCCGGATGGCTGCTCGCCTTCTTCGGCCTGCGCTATCCGCTGCAAATGCTGCCCTCGCTCATGTTCGAGTTCGTTTGGAAGGCGATCTGGCTCTTCGATTACGGCTTGCCGCAATGGTCTGCCGGCAAATTCCCGCCCACGTTCTCCGACGACTTCCAAGCGATCGTGGCCGGCGTGATCCTGATGCCGATTGTGATCCCCTGGGGCTACGTCTACCGGCGATACATCAAGGCGGCCGGCGATCGCTGGACCCGAACGAGCAGTGCAAGCACGCCTGAGTGATTAATGAAATGGAAGCGAATCCTAAAATGGAGCGTGCTCGCGCTTTTGTTCGTCCTCTTTGGCTGGTTCCAGTTCGCCTACTGGACTTCGACCAACGACTGCACGCGCGACCCTGCTGCTCCAACTAATCCTATGAAGGCAATTCGCTACTGTGAGTACGGTTCACCCGATGTCGCAAAGCTTGCTTACGTTGAGAAGCCCGTGCCGACCGACAACCAAGTTTTGATTAAAGTTCGGGCGGCTTCCCTCAACGCGCTCGATGCCTACATGATCCGCGATTCGTTGCTTGGGCGTTTGATCTCCGGGTTGCGCAAACCGAAAGACACGCGGCTGGGCCGCGACGTCGCCGGCGTGGTGGAA
>JBBSPM010000155.1:0-4618 GCA_038258815.1 Chthoniobacterales bacterium | reverse complement strand
GACGTCGCAATGCCAGACGTTCCGCGCCACGCCGGTGAAAAAGATGTCGGTGTAACCACCCTCGAAGCCGCGCGCCATCGGCATCTCGGGGATGCTGTGCCGCTGCCGGAGATATTCGCGGAGGAAGAGCGCGTTGATCCGAGTGGCGTTGCCGCGCACGATTACGTCCTGGTAGTTGTAGGGAAAAATCTGCGCCTGGATGAAATAGCTCGGGCTGAGCAGGTCGGCTACGGCCCGCGTTTCACGCACCGCGCAGAGAGCGCGCTCGCGATAACGCTTCCGGTCTTTCTCCCAGGCCTGCTGCAGTTCCTTGCCCGATAACTGCGAGACATCGGCTATCTTCGTTAGGCCAAAATGTCCGGCGACATCGCTCCGCTCGAAGCCGGAGAGCGAGCGCATTCCGACGTCGTAAAACTGCGCGAGGAGAAAGGTATCAACGAAGTGCCGGCCTTCGATCGTAAACTTCGGGTAATCGATCGTCTTCTCCGCGATCTGGAGCCGCGACGGTCGGGAGCGCAGGAAGCCGCCACTGCGTCCCCAATCGAGCTTGGTTTTCGCCTTGCGGGCGCGCGCCACGAGCATCGGCAGATCGAACTTGAACAAGTTGTGGCCCTCGATGACGTCCGGATCGCGTTCCTTGATCAGACTCGTCAGGCGCTTGATCGCAGCATGCTCTGATTCTTCGATCGCTTTGGGGTTGACCTCGATCAACTCTTCCCAGCCGGAGTTATCGGAAACGGCGATGCTCGTGATGTGGTCGTCGTTGTAGCCGGGGGCGGTGACCCCGGCCTTCGCAGCGGGCGCAGCCCCGGCCTTCGCAGCAGGCGCAGGGCCGGCTTTCGCAGCAGGCGCAGGGCCGCCGGGGTCACCGCCCCCGGCTACAGCGGAGAGGACCTCGATCTGCATCCGCTTCAGTTCTTCAAAGGGCAGTTGCTTGAAGAGCGTCCGGCCGGTGTGGGTGAGGTAATGCTGGACCGGGTCGCTCAGAGCGAAAAAATTGCGCCCGGCTTTCTTCAGTCCGTTGCGGAGTGCGATCAGTTCTTTCCAGCTGTTGGTCGTGACGAGCCAATTGTATTTCAGGTCGCCGGAGAGCTTCTCCGCATTCGTCAGGCCAAGATCGGCCACGTCGCCATCGGCCCAGACGAAGGGATGAAATTCCTCGATCTCGCAGACGGTCGCGCCGTTCTGCTCCCGCCGATAAACCTTTACCGTCCCCGTCTCGCCCAGCTCGACCGCGACGATCCGCGCGGTCGGGTCGGCGCCGAAAAGCAGCTCGTTGTCTTCAAAAGCCATGCCGATTCAAGAGAACCCGAAATCCCGATCAGGAAAGGAGGAATCTGAAAGTCGGGAATCCAAAGGAGATGCTCAATGGGGAAAGCAGAAAGAAGTTTGGAACTCGAGAAACAGGACCTTCTCCTTTTCCCGCTTTGGCTTAACTCTGTGTTTTTCCTGTTTCCGAGAACACAATTCCTCGACGGATGTTGCTTGAGTCCCCGGAAAGTTCCCTTGAACGGGCAACGACGGGGTATAATCGCCCCGACCATGGGAAGAGAGAGCGGCATTCAGCGGACGATGGGGCTGGCCGCCGCGACGGGTGTGGGGGTCGGAGCAATTGTCGGCGGCGGTATCTTGGCTCTCGCGGGTGCGGCTTTCGCGGCGACAGGTCCGAGTGCAATCCTGGCCTTCGCGCTGAACGGAATCATCGCCCTGCTCACCGCGTTGAGCTTTGCGGAAATGGCCGCGGCCTTCCCCGAATCGGGTGGCACTTACACTTTCGCAAAGAAGGTGCTCAACGTCCGCATCGCTTTTGCGGTCGGGTGGGTGGTTTGGTTTGCCTCCCTCGTGGCGGCGGTGCTTTACGCGCTCGGGCTCGCTTCGTTTCTGCTCATGCCGCTGAAGGAAATCTGGCCGCGAGTTTTCGGAGGCGACACTGGGTTTCTCTCCTCGCGCTGGGGCCTCACGCTTTTGGCGGTCCTGGCGACGCTTTGCTTCTCAGGCATTCTCCTGCGCAAGGCAGGCGGCGGAGGGCAGTGGATCAATCTGACCAAAACCGCCGTCTTCGCCCTCGTCATTGCCGCCGGCCTCTGGGGTTTGACCAGGTCTTCCGGCAGTGAGATCAAGACGCATCTCCTGCCGTTCTTTCCCGGCGGCGCCGCCGGCCTCTTCCAGGCGATGGGTTTTACTTTCATCGCTTTGCAGGGATTCGATCTGATTGCCGCCGTCGGGGGAGAGATCAGGGATCCTGGGCGCACTATTCCGAAGGCGATGATCGGTTCGCTCCTGATCGCGCTGATCCTTTATCTCCCGCTCCTCTTTGTCATCGCCGCGCTCGGCGTCGGACCAGGGGAAACGATCGCCGGCCTCGCCCGGGAACATTCGGAAGGGATCATCGCGATTGCCGCGCGGCGATTTCTCGGCGGCAGCGGCTACTGGCTGGTCATCGCGGCCGGCATTCTCTCGATGCTCTCCGCGCTCCAGGTGAACCTCTTCGCGGCCTCGCGAGTTGCCTTTGCGATGGCGCGCGATCGCACTCTTTCCCCGAGATTGGGCCGGCTCGACCCACGGCGGAGACTGCCCCGGGCCGCGGTGCTGGCGGTCGCTGCGATTGTCATCCTCATCCTGCTTTTGGTGCCTGACGTAGCGACGGCCGGGGCCGCCTCCAGCTTGATCTTTCTCATCACTTTCTCCTTCGCCCATTACATCAACATCGTCCTGCGGCGACGGATGGACCCGGCCCACATGCCGTTTCGGGTGGGACTTTTCCCGCTCGTGCCGGTGGTGGGTGGCGCCTCCTGCCTCAGTCTCGCTTTTTTCCAGGGCGTCTCCGTCCCGGCAGCGGGCGTGATCACCATCATCTGGCTTTCGTTAGGCGCGGGACTATATGCCTTTCGCTTCGCGGGCCGCGCCCAGATTTTCGATGCCTCGGCCGAAGGGATCGATCCTCTCCTCATAAAGTATCGCGGGCGCAATCCACTCATTCTGCTCCCCGTGGATGACGCGGAGAATGTCGGATCCATTGTGGCAGTCGCCAACGCCGTCAGTCCGCCTAACGTCGGCCGGGTCCTCCTGCTCTCCGTGGTGAAACCACCCGAGACATGGGTCGAGAACGAGGCGCCGCTCAGCCTCAGTCAGATGGAGGTGATCCAGCGTGAGGCGCTGACCGCTTCATTTTCGTCCGGTCTCGCCCCGGAGGCGTTGCTGACAGTTGCCCCCAATCATTGGGCGGAAATTCTGCGGGTCGCGCGGCTGCACCGCTGCGAAGCAATCCTCCTGGGGTTACGCAGCATCAGCGAACAAGCGGCGGCTCCCGGTTTTAATGAACTGCTGAGCAACGCCCCCTGCGACACGATCCTGCTTCGATCCACGAAGACGTGGCGCTTCAATAACACCCGCCGCATTCTCATCCCGGTCGGCGGCCGCGGCGGCCATAGTCCGCTCCGGGCGCGGGTCCTGGGCAGCCTGAGGCGCGAGACCGATCTGGAGGTGCATTACGCCTGCTTCCTCCCCCACTCGGTCTCGGATGAGGAATTGCGTCGGGCTCAGAGATCGGCGGAGAGGCGGGCGGGCGACGAAGTGGGAAGAGGCGCCGGAATGACGGTCGAGCGTTGCCACGATCCCGCCGCCGAAATCATTCGCCACGCGGCCGATCACGACCTGCTCATCCTCGGCCTCCAACAACTCCAGGGGCGGCGGCGCGCGATCAGTGATTTCGTCCTGCGGATTGCCGAGGAGACGACTGGCGCGCTCCTGATCCTGGGATACAAGCGAGAATAGACCGCGCCTGAGCTGGAGTGTTGCACAAGTCCGGGATGCGTGACATCGCTTCACGAACAATCACTCACTCCCCAGCCGGCGCTCCTCGCCGTAGGGCGAAATCTCCGGGAGATCTCCGGCGCGCAATCTTTCCTGCACCGCGCACCAGAAACCCGGCTCGAACAAATCGCCGTGTCGCTCGAGGAGGGCTTGCCGAGCGGGCTCGGGAAAGGAGAGAAAACTTGGAAACTCTTCCGGAAAAATATCGTTAGGCCGAACCGAAAACCACGGCTCGCTCGATATTTCCTCTTCGTAGCTCTGCGCTTCCGGCAGTTTGCGAAAATGGCAATCGGTCAGCCAGCAAAGCTCGTCGTAATCGTAGAAGACGACCCGGCCGCGCCGGGTCAGGCCGAAATTTTTCGTCAAAAGATCGCCCGCGAAAATATTCGAAGCGGCCAGGTCTTTGATTGATTGCGCCCAGTCACAAGCCGCCGCGATGGCGGCCTCCTCCTCACACTCGGAGAAGAAAAGATTGAGCGGGCGGACGCGCCGTTCCACGTAAGCATGCCCAATCACGACGTCGTTGCCGTCGATCCGGACCGTCCGACTGGCCCGGCAGGTCAGGTCGTCGAGGAGAGAAGATTCGAAGCGATCGCGCGCGATGCGCAGATGCTCGAACTCATGCGCTTCGACGAGCCGGCCGGCGCGGTCGTGCTCGAAGACAATGCGATAACGGCGCATGACGTCGGCGCGATCGGCTTCTTTCGGCGCATCGAAATGGTCGCGGATCAATTTAAAAACCACGTCATAGCTCGGGAGAGTGAAGACGAGCATGACCATCCCGCGCGCTCCTTCCGCGGCGATG
>JBBSPM010000154.1:0-4661 GCA_038258815.1 Chthoniobacterales bacterium | reverse complement strand
TTTGCTGGCAACGCGAACACCTAACCAAGCGCTGGAGCTGACTGCGAGCCGCCGTACGACCGAGTTTCCCATGACTTCGACCCTTCCACCCGCTGCCCAGCGCGCTCCCGCTCGCAGCAGCTCAGCTTGTTCTCGTTAGGCCTGATGATGATGCGGTTCATATTGGCGATTGCGCTCCTCTTCGTCACGTCTTGTGCATCTCCGCAGCATGGGCAGGTTGCTGCCCCTCGGGCACAATTCACTCGATTGCTTAGAGGCCGATGGTATCAGCTCCACGCCGTGGGGAAGATGATTTACGGGCCGAACCGGTTTGAGCTCTGGTTTGCTGATGATGGAACATGCACGTATTCCTCAATCGAAAAGGCGCCCGGCGGACGGGTTAGCGTTGCGCGCGGGCATTGGCGAATTGAAGATCACTCAATTGCCTTTCAGTGGGAGCAAAACAAGTTCTTCAAATTTCACCTCGTCGACGACGGATTGGTTTACAAGTTGGATGAGCGCGAGCTTTGGATTCAATATCCTGAGGAGGGTTTTGGGTTTCAGACGTTTTATCGCAGCTACCAAGATTCCGTATTTCATATCCCAAATGCCTAACCAAGCGATGCAGCCAACCCCTGGCCGGCGTACGCCCAAGTTTTCCATGACTCGAACCTCACCTCCCGCCGCCACGCGCGCCCTCGCCAGCGGCGGCTGATCTTGTTCTCGTTAGGCCTCATTCACCGCTAATCCTGTAATGGATCCAACAGCGAACCCAAACTTGGTCGCATGTCCTCACTGTGGTTCATTTGTCAGCCTGCGCCGGCTTCCGAAGCACCAAGCCACCAAATGTTCCAAAGCTCCCGGCCACCGGTTGCGCAGTAAGCAGCGGTCTTCGCCCCTGCTTAGCTTTCTTCCCGGTAGTCCGACCCTCATTTCGAGGGATGGGTCTGCTCGGACTCGCTGCCGGGACTGCGGCAAGCTGGCAGTTCCCGGCTCCGATCGCTGCTACAACTGCGGAGCATGAATATCGCAAGTGACCAAAGGCCTAACCAAGCGATGCAGCCAACCCCTGGCCGGCGTACGCCCAAGTTTCCCATGACTCAAACCTCAACTCCCGCCGCCACGCGCGCTCTCGCCAGTGGTGGCTGATCTTGTTCTCGTTAGGCTCTAAACCATGGCTCGCGTTGACGGTCTAATTCTCTTGCACCCGCAGTTGGCGCTCGACCGGTGTCCGCATTGTGGCGTCGATCGTCCAAGTCTCACTGGCGTTTGGGCGACCGAGACGACAGCACACAATGGCACGTCAAAAAGGCACTGGATTGTTTACGCGTGCTCCCGTTGTGGTGGTCTCATCACGGCGTTCTCAGAGACGCCTCATGGCTATGTTACAGAGATTTTCCCGGGCGCCGGCGTTCTCGATGCTGCGATTCCCGACCCCGCGCGAAGCTATTTGCAGCAGGCAATTGATTCTCTTCACTCGCCGGCCGGTGCTGTTATGCTTGCAGCGAGTTCAGTGGACGCCATGCTTAAAACCAAGGGATACAAGGACGGATCGCTCCACGCGCGAATCCAACAGGCCTCGGACGATCACCTTATCACGTCCGAGATGGCGGAGTGGGCCCATCAGGTCCGCCTCGACGCAAACGATCAACGCCATGCTGACGAGGCGGCGACTCTACCGGGCACCTCCGATGCGAGCCGGTCTATCCATTTTGCGCAGGCGCTCGCCACTTTCTTATTTACACTCCCTGCTAGAGTAACTCGGGGCCTTAAAGAAAGTGCGCCAAAGCCCGTTACACCAAAAGCCTAACCATGCGATGCAGCCAACCGCTGGCCGGCGTACGCTCAAGATTTCCGTGACTCCAACCTCTTCTACCGCCGCCACGCGCGCTCTCGCCAGCGGTGGCTGATCTTGTTCTCGTTAGGTCCTCGGCGGTCGTCTCTTCCGCAAATCCATTTTCTAAAGGCGAAACCGCAAAGGCAAATTGAACAGGTTCGCTTGCTTTTATTGCGCAAGAGTCACAGCTTAGGGATATGAGCAAGAAATCAAAACCCAGCGCCGGTCCGAAAAAGACCTCGACGGGGTCAACGACGACCCGAAAATCTTTCCTGGCAGCTCGCCCTCCGAATGCGCCAAGTGATAGCGATGACCCAATCGTTACCATCAAACTAACAAGCGCAGACGTCGGTAAAGGCGTTGGACCGGATACGAGCGTGAAAATGACCGTAACCGGCGGCCCAGAGATCGACCGTATATCCTCAGGAAAAGTGCGCTTCCTGTATCAAAAGGCAGGCGCCGCGGGATCGTTCAGCGTCCACATCGACTTCACGGAAATGGACCCGGTCTACCCCGACACTGCTGAGACTGATAAAGACCTATCGGTTGATACCGGCACGATTCCGTCTTCCGGCACTGACTCGGTGGAACTTTCTGTCGAGGCAGTGGGCGGAGATGTGGGCAGGTCTACAAAGTGTAACTGTAAGTTTTCGTGGTTCGTCAGTCACTCCGTAAAGGCCGCCATCGATTACATTCAAGACAAGATGGTGACTAATCTTAACGGTTCGACGGCGGGATCCATGAGATCAATTGTTGATCCTTTTCGCCAAATGGGGCGCGATCAAGCCATGTTCCTTTTTATGAATGTCCCGGGCGACGGAGCACTCTTACAGTTTGCTCAGTTCGTCCGGAGCGGTGCTCCTTGGGATTACAAAAGCGATATGCATTCGCGCTTCGGCGAGTGGACGCTCGACGCGGCGGAAGGAAAGCAATATCGATACGATATTTGGGGCAATATGCACTTCGGGTTCATCGGGCGAGCGATTGGATTCAGTGAAGACCTGCTACTGGATGCAGCTGGATTTGCGCAGGCTGTGTCGGACGGCAAAACGTGGCAGGATATCCTTTCGCACATCCACTCTCTTCGAGACCTCGACCAGCCCGAAGACCAAGCCGCTATTCGCGCAGGCATCGCTCTTTTCGAAGACTTTGGAGCCGGAGTTACGTCGGATAATATTCTTGACCGCATTCGCAGGAATCAAGCCAAGCTAGCAACTCAAAATGCTCCCGAGGGGGTTCCGCCAGAAAGTTTCCTGGAAAAGATGAACGGTTAATGAGAGCTCGAAAGCTTCAATGAAAAAGTCCCATTTTGCCTTTCTATTGGCCCTTGCGGTCTGCTGGAGTTCGACAAGCTGCGGACAAGAAGGGCTTGATGCCCTCGCGGGCTGCTCAAATGAGATTAAAGACCAGATTCCATCCCCGGATGGGAAGCATTGGGCTGTTATCTACAAACGTGACTGTGGAGCTACGACCGGTTGGGACATTAACGTTGCGATCGTCGATCACAGAGATCCCGTCCCCTCGAGCCTGAAGCCAAACGCATTCAGCTGCCAGGCCGCCGACCCTAGAGTTATACAAGTAAGTTGGAAGGATGAGCGACAGTTGGCGATTCGAACAGATTCACAGACGTCCATTAACTCAAAAGAGCGCTCGGTTGACATAATTAGAATCAAGTTGGAAATTCAGCCTGAAACAAAGGGGTGATGAGGAACCTTGTGATTGTGAGAAGGCCTAACTAAGCGATGCAGCCAACCGCTGGCCGGCGTACGCTCAAGTTTTCCATGATTCAAACCTCTTCACTCGCCGCCACGCGCGTCCTCGCCAGCGGTGGCTGATCTTGTTCTCGTTAGGTCCACATCAACATCCCATTATACCGATGAGCGAAATCAATCCCTTCGAAACACTACGTCAAATCTCGGGAGGTTATTGCCTTTCCCGGGCAGTTCATGTCCTTGCTGAGCTTAATGTGGCAGACGCACTCGGCGAAACGGCGCAGTCGGCCACTGAACTGGCGAAAGGCGTCGGTGCCAATCCGGATGCACTCTCGCGGGTTTTGCGCCTTGCTTCTGCCCACGGGGTATTTGAACAGGACGGCGAGGCTTTCCGACATTCAGCTGCCTCGCGAATGCTGCGCAGCGATCATCCGCAGTCGATGCGCGCGTTCGTGCGCATGTTCGGGCTGGCAATCAATTGGGACGCTTATCGTGAGCTGGAATATTCCGTCAGGACAGGGCGCCGGGCGATGGAGAAGACTCTTCCGGAAGGAATCTGGAGCTACCTCGGGCAAAACCCGGAAGCAAACAGCATCTTTAATGCGACGATGCTGGCCAAAGCACAAGGACAGATCCCTGTAATTGTCAGTTCTGGCAATTTCTCGCGGTTCAAACTCATCGGCGATATTGCCGGCGGACGCGGCCATCTCCTTGCCGCCATACTCGAAACAGCACCGGACAGTAAAGGCATCCTGTTCGACTTGCCACACGTGGTGGAAGAAGCATCTGCCCTGGCTTCTCCGCGCTTAACACTTCAGGGTGGCGATTTTTTTAAGGACGCTTTGCCGAGATGTGACGCCTACATGCTCATGGAGATTATCCATGATTGGCCAGACAAGGAGGCGATCGCCATCCTCCAAGCTGTCCGCCGGGCTTCGGTCCCAGGCGCGACCCTGTTTTTGATCGAGACAATTGTGCCTCCTGGTGCCGAGCCAGACTGGTCGAAGATGTTGGATATTCACATGCTCACCTTGCTTGGCGGAAAGCAGCGCACTCTGCGGGAATACAAGGCACTACTCGAAGAAGCTGATTTCACATTCCAGCGCGAGATCGACACTGGCGCCGGCATCTCG
>JBBSPM010000153.1:0-4684 GCA_038258815.1 Chthoniobacterales bacterium | reverse complement strand
CGTCCAAGCGCTCATTGAGCAGATCGACGCGTTCATCGTCGCCTACAATGAGGACGCGGCCCCATTTGAATGGACGAAGGTCAATTTCCGCGCGAAAACCTTCGCAGGTAAGTATTCTGACTTATGCAAGTAAGCACTAGATCGCGCTGACACCGGAGCAGAATATGCTCAGAGCTTTACCATCTCGACCCTGGATGGGCTGGACAACATTTTGCGAGGCAAGATCCAATCACAAGCTTTACGTTGTTCGACAAGATGAAGCTAACCCGGACGCAGGAATTCCACTTCGGCTGGATCGGCGTGATCTCGATCATTGATGTCGTCTTCTTGCTGATTTTCTTCCTTCTCCTCAGCTCGAATTTCATTCTCCAGCCCGGCATCGCGGTCTCGCTACCACTCTCTCGTTTCACGCTGGGCCCGCAGATCAATCCGCAGATCATCAGCATCACCGGCGGCCCGGTGCCGGCCGTTTATTTCCGCGATCAAAAAGTGCCGCTCGACCAACTCGGCCCTCTGCTCGACGCCGCCAAAACTGAGGGCCGTCCCGTCATCATCAAAGCCGACCGGCTCACGCCCTATGAAGTCGTGGTCGCGGTGACGAATGCCGCGCTGGAGCACGGCATCACCTCGGTCGCGCTGGCGACTTCGCCTCCTCCGCCCGCGCCATGACACCGGGGACGAGCACGGCGGAGTTCACGCCGATTTTCGATTGGAGCATCGGCCGCCGCCGGAAAGTTTCGCTCTTCAGTTTCATGGCCGGCTCCGTCGCGCTGCACGCGCTCTGTTTTTATCTGTTCCAGATCGTTTACCCGGTCACGGTCGCCCTTTCGCCGCCGCCCGCGCGCGTCAATTTGATCACGCCGGATTCGGAGCAAGGTCGCGTCCTGCTGCGCTGGATCGAGGCCGAAGATCCCGCGCTCTCTTCCACCACTCAGCGACCCGCGGATTCGCTGGCATCGCTTCCGCCGGAGCCGGCACATGTTCCATCCTATCTGCGGACACAACCGTCACTGAAACAGCTCCCACCGTTGCAGCCCGACTTGAGCATTCCAAGTGCGGAGCCACCCGGGCCGGTTCGCCTCCCCCGTCGCGCTCCGCCCACTCCGGCAGCTCCCATCACGACCCGGATCCGGTTTGCCGAAGACGCACGCGCGTTAGGCAACCCTGAGTTCCCGCCACTCAAGTTCACTGCCTCGCTGGATGAACCTCCCGCCGCCGCGCAGTTCCGCATCGCGATCGGGCCTCGCGGCGCAGTGCAGTATTGTTTCCTGGAAAATTCCTCGGGCGATCGCGTCCTCGACGAACAAGCCCGCCACGCTCTCCTCCTCTGCCGTTTTCCCGCCGCCCCAGCGTCCGCCTCGCCTAACGATCAGTCGCTCTGGACCACCGCCACCATCCTCTGGGGCAGTGACGTCATCATGCCGTCCAGACCAGCCCCGGATTCTCCCGCGCCGTGATCCGCGTCAGTCTGGCCGCCCTGGTCACGATCTATCTGCTGGTTTTTCTTGCGGCAGTTTTTCTCCTCTGGATAGTCGGGGAGTGGAATCGCCGCCGGCGCGAACGCCGGGCCTTGCGTTACCGATTGCGGTGCGTGATTTGCGCTTTCGAGTTCGAAGATCAAACGCCCGCATTGCTCCCGCGGTGCCCACGTTGCGGAAGCTTGAACGAACGATTTAAACCGGAACAAATTTAATTATGGGAATGTGGATTGGCAGAAACCGCAAAGCGCGCGTCAGCTACGGCTTCGATGAGATTGCTCTCGTCCCTGGACGGGTCACGATTAACCCAAACGAAGTTGACATCCGCTTCCATCTCTCGCGGCGAGACGGCTCGCCGATCGAGCTGAAAATTCCGATCCTGGCCAGCGCGATGGACGGTGTGGTGGATGTGAAATTTGCCTGCGAGATGAGCAAACTCGGCGGCCTCGCCGTGCTCAATCTCGAGGGTGTGCAGACGCGCTACCAGCATCCCGAGGAGGTCCTGCAAAAGATCGTCGATACCGACAAAGCGGAGATCACGGGGTTGCTGCAAAAAATTTATACCGAGCCCGTCCAGGAAGATTTGATTGCCGCGCGGATTCGCGAGATCAAGGACTCTGGCGCGGTCGCCGCGGTCAGCTCGATTCCGCAGAAGGCGGAGCAGTACGGAGCCATTGCGCAGGAAGCGGGCGCGGATGTTTTCGTGGTGCAGAGCACCGTCTCGACCGTCGAACATATCTCCTCGGAGTATAAGTCGCTCGATCTCGCGAAATTCTGCAGCGAGATGAAGATCCCGGTCATCGTCGGAAACACGGTCGGCTATGATGTCACTCTCGCGATCATGGAATGCGGGCCGGCCGCGGTGCTGATCGGCGTCGGTCCGGGTGCTGCCTGCACTTCGCGCGGCGTCCTCGGCCTGGGCGTGCCGCAAGTCACCGCCACGGTGGATTGCGCCGCCGCGCGCGACGCCTATTTCAAGAAAACCTCGCGCTACGTTCCCATCATCACCGACGGCGGGATGAGCAAGGGCGGCGACGTTTGCAAGGCTCTGGCCTGCGGGGCTGATGCGGTCATGGTCGGCAGCGCCTTTGCCAAAGCCTACGAAGCACCGGGGCACGGCTACCATTGGGGCATGGCCACGCCGCACGCGAATCTGCCCCGCGGCACGCGCATCAAAGTGGGAGCGACCGGCTCCTTAAAACAAATTCTCTTCGGCCCCGCCGAGGTGGACGACGGCTCTCAAAACCTCGTCGGGGCGATCACGACCTGCATGGGCAACGTCGGCGCGCGCACCCTGCCGGAATTTCAACAGACGGAAATTATTATCGCGCCCTCGATCAAAACTGAGGGCAAACTCTTCCAAACCGTGCAGAGCGTCGGGATGGGCACGCGGTAGAAAAGGCGTGAATGGTGATAGGTGATGGGTGAATAGTTAGCCAACGCTCACTCCAGCCATTCACTGATCACCAGTCACAATTCACATGAACAACAGCCGCAGAGTAGTCATCACCGGCCTGGGCGTGGTCACCCCGGTGGGGAACGATCTCGTCACTTTTTGGGATAATTTGAAGAACGGCGTCAGCGGCATCGGCCTGCTCGACGCCTTCGACACCACCGGCTACGACTGCCGGATCGGCGGCCAGGTGCGCAACTTCGACCCCAAGGAATTTTTCAACAATCCGAAGGACGCCCGGCGGACCGATCGCTTCGCCCAACTCGCGATGGCCGCCGCCAAGTTCGCCATGACGGACAGCGGCGTTGATCTCGAAAAAACGAATCGCGAACGTTTCGGCGTCATCGTCAGCAGCGGAATCGGTGGCCTGAAAACGCTGGAAGATCAGCACAGCATCGTCATCACGAGAGGGCCGTCGCGTGTCTCGCCCTTCACCATTCCCATGCTCATCAGCAACATGGCGAGCGGCTTGATCTCGATGGAATACGGCCTGCAGGGACCGAACCTCTGTATCGTCACCGCCTGCGCCACCTCGAATAACGCGATCGGCGAATCCTGGCGCATGATCAAATTCGGCGACGCCGATATTTTCCTCGCCGGCGGTTCGGAAGCTTCTCTCGTCCCGACGGGCGTCGCTTCCTTTGCCTCCATGAAAGCGCTCAGCACCCGCAACGACGATCCGACCCGCGCCTCGCGTCCGTGGGATCGTGATCGCGACGGCTTCGTCATGAGCGAAGGCGCCGGCGTGGTGGTGGTCGAAGAACTCGAACACGCCAAGGCGCGCGGCGCGAAAATTTATTGCGAGCTGGCCGGCTACGGACTCTCGGCCGACGCCTACCACATGACCGCGCCCCCACCGGATGGCAGCGGAGCGGTGCGCGCCATGGAAATGGCGCTCAAGCACGCCGGCCTGCGAACCGATCAGGTCGATTACGTCAACGCCCACGCCACCTCTACTGGGCTGGGCGATCTTTGCGAGACGCGCGCGCTCAAGACCGTCTTCGGCGAACACGTCTACAAACTTGCCGTCAGCTCGACCAAATCGATGACCGGCCACTTGTTAGGCGGCGCGGGCGCAGTGGAAATGGCGGCCTGCGCGCTGGCCATGCGCGACTCCGTCATCCCGCCCACGATCAATCTCGATCACCCCGACGAAAATTGCGACCTCGACTACACGCCGAACGTCGCGAAAGAAAGAACCGTGAAGGTGGCGCTGAACAATTCCTTCGGCTTCGGCGGTCACAACGCGACCTTGGTGGCGACCGAGTTCAAAGATTAAAGCGGGTCGCGCGCTTTTCCGCGGGCGAAGTGCGTCGTAGCACAGGCATCCTGCATCTTGCCTGTGGGGACAGCGGGCGTCTCGCCCGGTGACGCAAAAGCTTCTCCAAAGCCGACGATTAGAAACACCGGGCAAGATGCCCGCTATCCCCACAGGCGGGACGCCCGTGCTACGGCGCTCTCGGTCGGCTGGCAGCTAACTAACTAAAGTGCTTGACACGCATTAGTCGTCAGTCGCTGCTCCTGCGCGGCGATTGACCGCGGCCGATGGAGCCGGCGCGCCCTCGCGCCGAAGTTTGTTATTCGAGGCCGGGATCAGAGACTTCGGCCCGGAGGCGGGCCGGCTCCATCGCTGCTACGCCGCTGGAATATCGGCGAAGAGCGGCGTCGCGGTCACATCGGAGGCGTCGCAGGAAAAACCGTGGCCGCCGCGCGAAAGACTCCGCAGCAGCGCGGCGATACTTTGCGCGGTGCT
>JBBSPM010000152.1:0-4716 GCA_038258815.1 Chthoniobacterales bacterium | reverse complement strand
TCGTTCCGGCGGGATGGCTTCGAGCACCGGTTATTATTTGGGTCAGGAGGGCGTGCGCATTTCCACCATCGCTCATATCGGTGGCGACGCGGTTCTCGGGATTCGGATTCCAGATGCGGCCGTCCTGTTCGAAGCCGATCCACTCACGGAAGCGATTGTGATTTTCGGCGAGATTGGTTCTTCGCAGGAGGAGGAACTGGCGCAGTTGATCCGTGACCGCAAAGTGACCAAGCCGGTCATCGCCTACATTGGCGGGAAAGCGGCGCGCGAAGGGACGCGCTTCAGCCACGCGGGCGCGATCATCGAAGGCGGCAAAGGAACGCATGCCGGCAAAGTGAAAGAGTTGCGCGACGCGGGCGCGACCGTGGTCGATGCGTTTGGCGAGTTGCCCGCGGCGGTGGTCGACATCCTCAAGGGTCTCAAAGGCCAAAGCCTGATGAGCGAGACGGACAAAAACGCAGTCTGGAACACGGCCGTCACGCGGATCGAGCCGAATCGCGTCGCCGTGCGCGGCTACGATATCGCGGACCTGATGGGGCGCTCTTCGTTTGGCGCCGCGGTCTATCTGATTCTGACTGGTGAACTGCCGTCGCCCGAGATTGGACGATTGATGGACGGCATCTTGGTCTCATCGATCGATCACGGCGCGACGCCGCCCAGCGCCTTGTCCGCGCGGACCGTCGCGTCCACCGGAGCGTCGTTAGGCGCGTCCGTCGCCGCCGGCATCATGTCGATCAATCGTCATCACGGCGGCGCGATCGAAGATTGCGCGCTGCATCTGAAAAAGATCGCCGATCGCGCGATCAGTGAATCCATTTCGATGGACGAAGCCGCCACGAGGGCGCTCGCCTCGATGAAGGAAAAGGGCGATCGCATGCCGGGTTTCGGACATCGTTATCACACGAAGGATCCGCGCACGGCGCGACTCTTCGAACTGGCGCGCGAGGCGGGCGTCGACGGCGCACACATGCAGGCGGCGCGCGCCGTCGAGAAATCTTTTGCCGCAGCGAAGAAGCCACTCCCGATCAACGTCGATGGCGCGATCGGCGCGATCCTGGCCGACCTCGGGATGAACCCGGCAGCTTTCAACGGCATTTTCATGATCGCGCGTACGCCGGGGCTGGTGGCCCACGTTATCGAAGAACAGACGCGCGAGAAGCCAATGCGCCGGATCGATCCGGTGAAGCACGGCTACGACGGCCCGCCGCCGAGAAGCGTTCCTACCGGATTGGATGGCTCCTAATTTGGTTTCCTAAACGGGGAAAATATCGATTGGCATTGCTGAGCAGGTTCGCAAACAGCCGTGGACACAGTTTACATCGAGACAACGATTGTGAGTTATCTTGTGTCGCGTCCGAGCCAAGACTTGATCATCGCTGCACACCAGCAACTGACTCACGAATGGTGGCATCGGCGGCGACGATTGTTTGCATGTTTTATCTCGGACGTGGTGCTGGACGAGGCGGGCGAGGGAGATGCGGAGCAGGTGGCCCTTCGCCTGAAAGCATTGGAAGGCATTCCCAAGTTGGCTCCGACGGCGCAAGGAGAACGTCTCGCAGCGGCATTTCTCGCCAACGTGCTGCCTTCGAAAGCGGCCGGAGATGCGGCGCATCTGGCGATCGCGACAGTTGGCAAGGTCAAATATCTGCTGACGTGGAATTGCAATCATCTGGCGAACGTGCAGCTATTAGACCGGCTTGAACCGATCGCCGCGGCGGCGGGATTCAAACTCCCGCGGGTTTGCACGCCCGAGGAACTGATGGGAATATCGGCTTATGAATGAGGATCCAATCGTGGCCGAGGTGCGACGGATTCGCGAACGACGGGCGAGCCGTTTCGGTTACGACATTCACAAAATCTTCGCCGACCTGATAGCGCGCAGAGACGCTGAAGACCCATCACATCCGGTCGTCGAGGACGCTAGTAAATGGGGCGCAACGGAGACGTCGCTAACATTGAAAGAAGAACCGCCGCGCAGTGATTAGCGCTTCTCTTGAAACTGCTGACCAGCGGCTTTCGGTAGTATTTTCATGATCGCGCGAACGGGTAGGACTCGTCGCGTACGTGCTTAAAGAACAAGCTCCCGAAAGGCCGATGCAATGAATCGATCCCATCAATCACGGCTACGACGTGTTGCTTCGACCGTTTCATCCCTTCAAATCATTTCATCGGCTCTTCGTGCGCGAGACGCTCGTTTCTTCGGTGCAGCGGAGGATTTCTTTTCGGCGCCGGCGCGCTCCAGATTTAGAGCCAGAAGTCTCTCCAGGATTTGTTCGTCGGTAAGATCGACCGGGAAACCGTAGGAGGCGGCAACGGCAGCGTCGAGTTTGGCGTGAGCGTTCGCCAGCCAGGCAGGGCGTTCGTTGTAGAGATTCGTCAGGGTGCGCGGTGGATTGCTGACAATGACATCGCACGCAGGCCATTTGCGTTCGGTGTAAAACTTGAGCGCATCATCGGACGCGTGCTCACCGGCCTGCGCTTCTTTCAAGGATTTCGCTTTGCTGCGGAAACGCGGAACGAGCAACGCGTCTTCGTTCTGAAAGCTTTCCAGATTTTGCAGGACCGGCTCGCGTTCGTTAGGGAATCCGTTGTCGCGCCGCCATTTTAGATACCCGATTTGCACTGCGACTTGCGCGAGCTCGAAAGCGTAGGCGTTTAGCTCGATCGCTTTCAGTTGCTGGACGCTGATACGTGGTTCGAGTTTGAAACCCAATTGCGTCGCGTAGGTGATGACTTCCTTTTCCAGATCGAGCAGTAACTGGAGCGAGAGATAAAGGAAGTTGCCACTGCCGCAGGCGGGATCGAGCACGATGATGCGCGCGAGGTTGCTGTGAAAGATCGACAATGTTTTTCGATCGGATGCTTTGCCTTCGCCGCGCAGGAAGGCGGGCGCGAGTTTGCTTTTGATCTCACTCCATTCTTTGCGCAGCGGCGCCATCAGGACTGGTTCGACCAGGGTCTTGATGTCTTCTTCGCTGGTGTAATGCGCGCCGAGCTGTGCGCGCTGGTCGGGATCGAGCCCGCGCTCGAAAAGATTTCCCATGATGCTGGGCTGGATGAATTGCCAATCCGCTTCGCCAGCGACCGCGAGCTTGCCGATCTCTTCCTCGGTTAACTCAAAAACGGTGGCATCTTCGAAGAGATGACCGTTGAAGTGGCGAATCTTGTGCGCGCCGAAAGCGCCGCCGTTCGCCATTGTCTCGAATAAATCTTCCAGGACCTCAACGAAATGCGCGGGATCATCGACGCCGGCTTTGAAAATATCGGTGACGGCGTTCTTCGGCAGCAGGCCGGTATCTTCGGCGAAGAAACAAAAGACGATGCGATTCAGATACCGCGCGATGCGGAGGTTCTTGCGCTGAGCGACGGCCAGCTCGCGACGCGATTTGGCGTCGATCAATTCGACCGACTCGCGTTCCTGCAAGGAGCGCGCGACTTCGCCGATCTGTCGCGCAAGCTTTTCGGTGACTTCATCGGTCGTGCGTTGCGGCTTGAGAAATTCGGGATCGGTGAAAAGCGCGTGCAGAAGATGCAGCACTCTTGGGTCATCGATGTTGGCATTGGTGAACTCGTGCGTTTCCTGGACGGTGCCGTTGAAATTCGTGCGAATGATGTATCGATCGAAATCGCAGACGACGAGCAGCGGCGGATTGAGAAGCGATTCGCGGTAACGCAGAAGCTGTTGGTAGGCAGCATCGAGATTTTTCTTCTTTCCTTTGTATTCCCACGCGAAGAAGCCTCGCTTCCACACGTCGGCGAAACCACGCTCGCGATGGCCGTTGGATTCCTCCGCGATTCTTGGCGAATCCTGCAGAGCAAAAAGCTCTTCATCTTTAACGACCCGCTTCTGGAAACAAAACGACTCGCTGCCAGTCGGGTCGGCGGCGGCCGGTGATGGGTGGCCTAACAACAAGCAAAGGTCGTTGAAGTGTTCCTGGTAGGCGGCCGTTTCCTTGCCGGAGTAGCGCGACCATTTTCTCTTAGATTCTACAGGTGTCGTTCGCGCTGCCGCTCAGACATGAAGACTTCCATTGCCTTCGTCCCTTTGAGCGAGCCACGCAGCCGCCGGTATTCTTCGGCAGCCAGCGCCTTCGCCAGCGCGCGCACTGGATTTCTCACGGCGCGATCGAACACTTCTGCGTCGGATTTTGCGCTTTGCTTCGGCATCCTTTTCACGCACATAGTTTGCCGTGAGCCAGTTTGACGTTCAATTGGATTCGACAATCACGATGACAGACAACGCGCAACAGCTACGGCGTGAGTGAAATCGTGGAAGCTTTTTCCAGCTTGATGGAGGGTCCCGCTCCCAGGAAACTGACGAAGGAGTGAAAATGACCGACGAAAAAATCCTCACCAAGCACCCGTTAGGCAAAAGCGGGAAGAATATCGAGCGCGAAAAATATGAGACGCTCAAGAAGGCCATCCTCGCGGCTTTAAAAAAGAAAGAGCTGACTCACACCGAGCTGTTCGATCTGCTCGGCCAGAACCTGAAGGGCAAATTTTCCGGCAACATTAGCTGGTACGCCGAAACCGTTAAACTCGACCTTGAAGCCCGGAAAATAATTGAGAGAACTTCTGCCAAGCCGCCCAAATACCGAACAAAAACAGCCTCATCATCATGAACACAGCCGAACCACCCGTTTACAGCGTAAACAAGATCGCGCAGCTATTTCCAAGTCTGAAGAAGATCAAGAACCGGTCGCTCCGCGAAAAGGT
>JBBSPM010000151.1:0-4799 GCA_038258815.1 Chthoniobacterales bacterium | reverse complement strand
GGCCAATGTCAGCCAGCAGTTGCGGCGTGTGGGAACGAAACCGATCAAAGGGAAGGTGCCGAAAGGTTTGGCGACTTTCCTGGCGCGGGCGACAGATCACAACTGAAAGTTGTCAAGATTTGCACACTGACCCCCATTACCCCCGATGCCGAAGGTCGAGGTGGAAGGCGTCGGGATGTTGTCCTTTCCGGTGCCGCCGGCGCAGATCGCGGCGCTCCTCCAGCAGGCGACGCGCGCGCCTTACGGGCGGGGCGAGGAGACCATCCTCGACGAATCGGTGCGCAAAGTGTGGCAGCTACCGCCGGAAAAGGTGAGGATCGGCGGCAAATCCTGGGCCGCGACCTTCGATCGCATTCTCCAGCAAGTCAGCGCCGGGCTCGGCTGCGCGGAAATCACCGTCTCGGCGGAACTTTGCAAGCTGCTGATCTACGCTCCGGGCGGATTCTTTCTCGCCCATCGCGATACGGAAAAGGCGAAAGGAATGTTCGGCACGCTGGTCGTCGTGCTGCCCTCGGCCCATCGCGGCGGGGAGTTGGTGGTCCGTCACTCGGGGCGGGAAGTCACCCTCGACCTGGCTGGCGCGGAGGTCTCCGAAGTCCGTTTTGCCGCTTTCTATGCGGACTGCGAGCACGAGATCCGGGCGATCACGGAAGGTCATCGCGTGGCTTTGGTTTACAATCTCATCCAACGGGGCAACGCCCGGCGGAAAGGAGCATCATTGCAGGCGCCGGATTACGAGTCGCGGATCACGACGGCAGCGGCCTTGCTGGAAAAGAGCCTGCGCGCCGCGGGCGCACCAGCCAAGATTGCGTGGCTGCTCGAACACCAATACAGCCCCGATGGTCTGTCGTTTTCGGGGTTAAAGTCTGCCGATGCAGCGCGCGTGCAGGTGCTATCGCAGGCCGCGGAGCGGGCCGATTGCGCGGCCTATCTGGGCATCGTGCACATCGAGGAATCGGGCGCAGCCGAACCCACTTATCACGAGTACAGTCCGCGCCACCGGAGGCGATTTTACGGCGAAGACGACGACGAGGAGGACGAGGATGAGGACGGGGAAGACTTCGAAGTGGTCGAGGTGTGCGACTGGCGGCATTATGTGAGCCAGTGGCGCGGAGGTGACGATCAACCATTATCGTTAGGCGAAATTCCGCTCGAGGAAGGTGAGTTACTGCCCGCCGGCGCGCTCGATGCCGAGAAGCCCGACGAGCAACGGCTGCTGGAAGCCAGCGGCAACGAAGGCGCGAGCTTCGAGCGATCCTATCACCGTGCCGCGCTCGTCCTGTGGTGGCGTGAGCGTTACGCCGATGTGCTCTTGCAGGCAGGAGTGGAGGCAGCGCTGCCGCTCTTGCGGGAACGAATTGCAGAGCGCGTTAGGAAAGACGCCCCACCTTCCGCGCGCACCCAGGCGGTGGCGCTGGCGCGGCGATTGGTGAAGGCATGGAAAGCCGCGCCGGACACCAGCTACTTATGGGAGCCGGTGCGGCCCAAACAGCGCGACGTCATGTTGCAGTTGCTCATCGAACTGGATGACGCTCGGTTGCTGGAGCACTTTATGGCCGAAGTTGTGGCCCGCGATTACGACGGCGGCGAAAACACCGCGCTCGTCGCCAGCGCGCCGCTCCTGGGGGCCGCGAAAACAGGGACAATCCTCGCGGAATTGGTTCGTCAGAACATGACGCGCCTGCCCGGCTTTTGCATCGATTTACTCGGAGCACTGCTGGCCAATGATGAGGCGCTCAAATCAGACTGGCGGGATGCCTTTCATTTCATCGCCGAAAGCGTCGTCAGCCAGTTGGACGAGATCGGAAAACGGCCAGACGACAACACGTGGCTGGACCGGCGCGCGCCCGCAAAAGCACCCGCGCTCGACGCTTCCCTCGTGGCGAACCTGCTCGACGCGCTCGGCGATCTGCATGCTGCCCAGCTGCGCTCCGCTGCCGTCGAGAAAATTTCCGCGCGGCCCGAAGTCTTCGATCCGGTGACGATCGTTGTTCCGGCGTTGAGAAACATTCAGCGCTGGGATACGGCCAGTGCGCGGCTCTGGGAACGCAGCGCGGAATTTTTGCTCGACCGCAGCGGCCACCCGCCAGCCGCGCCTCAGGATTGGCGACAAGACGCGACCATTTCGTGTGGGTGCGCCGACTGCGTTGAGTTACAGGCGTTCACCCGCGATCCCCTGGCTCAGACCCATCGCTTCCGCGTGCGCAAGGATCGCCGACAACATTTGCATCGGCAGGTCGAGAGTCACGGCCTAGACATGACGCACGTGACCGAGCGCATCGGGTCGCCGCAGACGCTCGTTTGTAGCAAGGACCGCCGCACCTACCAGCACCGCTGCAAACAATACCGCAGCGACATCGCCGCCCTGCGGTCGCTCGATGAACAGGCGATGAAAGCGACCGGCACCCGACCCGGACTGCGAAAGCGCATCGCTGCCGCCTGCGCGGGAGCCGAGAAGTGGCAGCCAGCCTGACCATGCCCGCTTTTCGCCGGCATCGAATCTTGGGAATCAAAGGAGCTGGCGCGAGCGTTGCAGTTCGGCGATCGCCCGGTTGATGCGAGCGCGGACCTTTTTGTAGTCGACCTGCCCCCACGCTTTCAGCGCCGCGATGAATGATGGATCTTCGGTCGCTTCGATCTTCTCCAATAACCGCCAGAGCGTCTCGCGCGGCGAATCTTTGAACGATTCGAGAAATGGCAGGTCGATCGGCGAGCCGGCCATTTGCCGCAACCTCTCGCGGAGCTCATCGGTGATGATGTCGATCTCGAGCGCCAGACCGGCTGGCGTGTAACAGACAAGCGGGAGTCGGCCGAAGTATTCGAGCCGGAGATAGCCATGCAGAATGGTCCAGTCGATCCTTGCCAGGATCTCCTCGTTGCCGAGTTCGCGGTAGAAGCCATACGAAGGATTCTCCTCCAGCGCGTGCTGCAGGACACTTTTGTCGCGCGAGCCTTTCAGGATTTTGCAGAGCAGGCTGCGGCCGCCCTGCGCGATGAGGTCCTCCGCGCCACGCAGGATCGCTCGTATTTCTGCCATGGGGAGCAACTCGATGCCGCGCGCGTCGATCTCCACCGCAACGCGGCGTTCACGATCCTGCCGGCTCATGTGGCACCTGAGTTGGAGCCGGGGGCGGTGACCCCGGCTCCGCTTTGGAGATGATGGCGCTGCCGGGGTCAGCGCCCCCGGCTCCAACTCGGCGCCTCGCGCGAACTCCGCGATCGATTTTCATGCCAGCGTTTTTCTAACACGAGAGTAGCCTCTGGAAAACCTCATGACGACGTTGCGCGATATTCTTGTTGAAACAAACGACGCCGACGTGACGGCTGCTATGGCGCGCCTGTACGAGTGCGGCAAGGAATGGCTGCCGGAAGCAATCGCCAACACGCTGACAGAGTTGCGACGCCTGGCGCCGGATTCGAGCAGCGGCGTGCATGAACTCCACATCGAGCCGGCCGAGTCACTCCTGCCGGAGGACGCGCCGGGCTGGGATGTCTGGTGCCGAAAGGCGGGCGAGCCCGATGAGTGCTATTCGCTCTCCCTCTCGCCGTGGGAGGAATGGCTCGCGGTGGAAGTGCCGGAGGCTCTGCGGGTGCAGATGTCGGCGGCGGAGATCGCAGCGCACTGCATATGGGACATGACTTTCCATGGCTGGACGCAGGAGCAGATTGCCGCCGAGCGCGTGCTCCAGAAGGTGGCGCCGGCGGCGCCTTGCACGCGGTCGAACGCGTCCGTGGCGATAGCTTTCAAAATATCGGCCCAACCGGATTCCCACATGAGGAAGATCGGGAAAATTTTCCTCGCGAAGAGGGCCGGCACCCAGATGCGGGCGGTTCGCGCGGCGGATTCTTCCGGGACGAGTCCGCCATGGGCGTAGATGGCGACGTCGATGGGTCTGCTCTCGCTCAGCTTCCATTGCTCGATCGCCTTGGGCAGATAGAAGGAGAGCAGGTCATGCAAATCGTCCGGCTGGGTGGAAAACTGGCCGCCATCGGAAAGGGTGCCGTTATTCTCGAGGTCGATGATATAGGGGTTGATCTGCTGCGCGCTGAGGTTGGCGTTGGAAGAAAGGAGCAGGCTCTGGTCGCCCGCCATGGTGGAAGCTTTGCCGGCGACACGCCGAAAATTCAGACCGAACTGGAGGTCGTCGACAAGGCGGCTGATGTTGACCCCGAGCTGCCCGATCCAGGCGTCCATCCCGTTGGTCTGCCAGTCGGCGTAGGTGATGCGGGCAAAACCGCGGTTCGCCCAGTCTTTGCTCCAGGAGTTCTGGATCCAGAAGCCATCCTCATCGTAACCGACGAGGAGAAAGGCGTGCCCGCCGGCGTTTTTGGATTTTTCGTCAAACGGGATGTGGCCGTCCTTGGTGACCTTGTCCCAGCCGGTATGCGTTTGGGCGGTGACATAGACGACGCCGGTTTCGTTGAGAGCGGCGTGAAGATCGGGGATCGCTGTGTGATCGACCCGGTAATAGGCGCCGAGGGGAGTCTTAAAGGCGTCGGCGATCCATTCGGTGCCGTCGCGCTTGATCGTGGTATCGATGTGCGGCCAGAGTGAGAGCCGGCAGGCGCCGTGCTTGTGCCAGGCTTTCATCGCGCCGCGGGCGGTGGATCCTTCGTCTACTGCGTCGCCCGTAGGTTACTTTTCAGACAAAGCGATCCGGATCACTGCGGAACGATGGCGGCGTGGCCGGCCCGCAGGACGTATTTTTGAATCTTGCCGGTCGCGGTCTTCGGAAGTTCCTTGATGAAGGTGACACTGTGCGGCGCCTTGAAATGGGCGAGGTTCGCCCGCGCGAATT
>JBBSPM010000150.1:0-4812 GCA_038258815.1 Chthoniobacterales bacterium | reverse complement strand
CGCTCTACTCCAACACGGGGGGCGTTGGCAACACCGCCAGCGGCCAGCAGGCGCTCTACTCCAACCTGACGGGCAGCAGCAACACGGCCACCGGCTTCAATGCGCTCTACGCCAATACGACGGGATTCCAAAACACCGCCACCGGCAACTTTACCCTCTCCAACAACACGACGGGCGCCGGAAACACCACCAGTGGCTATGGCTCGCTCTTCTTCAACACGACCGGCAACGACAACACGGCCAGCGGCTGGGAGGCGCTTTTCGCCAACACCTCGGGTATGCAGAACACAGCCGTCGGAAGGGAGGCGCTGAAATCCAATACGATGGGATCTGTCAACACCGCTATTGGCTATCAGGCGCTCTACTCCAACACGACGGGAGTCCGCAACACAGCCACCGGTGTCCAGGCGCTCTACTCCAACACGGCGGGATTCCAAAACACCGCCAGCGGCTTCCAGGCGCTCTACCTCAACACGGAGGGCACGGGCAACACCGCCAGCGGCGTCCAAGCGCTCTACTCCAACACGATGGGAGTCCAAAACACCGCCAGCGGCTTCCAGGCGCTCTACTTCAACACCACGGGCGGGGACAATACCGCCAGCGGCTACCAGGCGCTCTTCTTCAACACGACGGGCACCGGCAACACCGCCAGCGGTGACGGGGCGCTCTACGCCAACACGAAGGGTGCCAGCAACACTGCCAGCGGCTTTGCCGCGCTCTCCTCCAACACCACCGCCAGCCAGAACGTGGCCATCGGAAGCGGAGCCTTGCAGAGCCAGTCTTTCGCCAACGGCGGCACACCTTGGGACAGCGCCAATGTGGCCGTCGGCTACCAGGCGCTCTTCTCCAACCAGCCAACCTCGGCCTTCACTGGACGCAACAATGTGGCCGTAGGCAAGGACGCGCTTTACACCAACACCACGGGCGGCGACAACACTGCCAGCGGAATCGGTGCGCTTTACTCCAACGCCGCGGGCGGCGCCAACACCGCCTGCGGCTTTGGAGCGCTCAACGTCAACTCGATGGGATTCAGTAACACGGCGATCGGATATCTGGCGAATGTCTCCGCGGGCAACCTGACCAACGCCACCGCCATCGGCGCTAGCGCCATCGTCGATGCCAGCAACAAGGTGCGCATCGGTAACACCGGCGTCACGGTCATCCAAGGCCAAGTGGGCTTCACCGCTTCCTCCGACCGCAACCTCAAGGAGAACTTTCGGCCGGTGGACGGCGGGGAGGTGCTGCGCAAGATCCGCGGCTTCCCGCTCACGAGCTGGAACTTCATCGGGCATGATCCCAGGCAGTTCCGCCACTACGGCCCGATGGCGCAGGATTTCTACGCTGCCTTCGGCCACGATGCCGTCGGCGTCATTGGCACCGAGACGACGATCAACAGCAGCGACATGGCCGGCATCCTGATGAGCGCCGTCCAGGCGCTTGGTGACGACAACGCCGCGCTCCGGGACGAGGCAGCGGCCACGAACAAGCGTCTGGCCGAACTCGAAGCGCGGCTCACGAAGATGGAGGCGACATTAAAGAAGGGTGACTAAGCCATGAAGACGATTCCCAGCCTTATCTGCCTGCTCCTGCTGGCGCCCGTGATGAACCTCGAGGCAGGTCCGCGGAGCAGCGCTAATTACAATGTCCCCACCGACACCGTCGACTCGGGCGGAGCGCCCGGTGCGAGCGTGAACTATCAGCATATCGGCAGCGCAGGTCTGATCGCCGGTCTCTCCACCGCCGCGCCCAGCCTCGAACTGAAGCACGGATATATCGCCCAACTTGATCTCGCGCCGGTCCAGGTGCTGACCGCGGTTTCCCGGAAAACGCACGGCGCCGTGGGTGCATTCGATGTCAATTTGTCTCTTAGCGGAATGGCGGGTGTCGAATGTCGCGCCGCTGGCGCTGGCGGCTCCCATCAGGTGGTCGTGACCTTCGCGTCTTCGGTGAGCGCGGATGGGATTTCGGTTATCAGCCGAGACGGCCTCGCGGGCGCAAGCACATCGGTCAGTGGCGCGGTTGTCACCATCAACCTCACGGCGGTCGCGAATGCGCAGACTCTCGGTCTCACGCTGCTTCAGGTAAACAATGGCTCGAGCACGGCCGACATCTCCATCCCCATGGCCGTCCTGCTCGGCGATACGAACGGCAACGGAACGGTCAGCTCCTCGGACATTGGTCAGGTCAAATCGCAGTCCGGACTGGCGGTCAGCGCCGCAAACTTCCGCACGGACGTCAACGTGAGCGGCACCATCAGCGCGTCGGATATTGGCCAGGTGAAGGCGCAATCCGGCACGGCTCTGCCGTAGGCGTCCAAGATGGGGTTCCGTAGAATCCTGAAGTCGTAGAAAACACGAAGAAACCCATAGGCACCGCTGTAGCCACGGCGCTGCGTCGCCGTGTTGGTGCGGTCCCAACGCCCCGACGCAGCGGGGCGGCTACAGCGTCCGGCGCGAATGCGTCGCCGTTACATTTTGCCGTCCCCAGCGTGTTCGCTGATTGGCAAAGCGTGTGCTCAAAAAAAAGGGCGGGACCCAGATTGATCCCGCCCCGGAAAGGAACTAAACCAGTTGCCTACCGACCGGGATGCTGACCGATCCGCTCGTCGCGCAGCGGTTGCGCACCTTCGGGATTTGCGGCTTCCGGACTGCCGGCGCCTTCGGCCGCGGCACGTTCCTTGAGCGCGGCTCTACGACTCAATTTCACGCGGCCTTTGTCGTCGATGCCGATGCATTTCACCCAGATCATTTCGCCGATCTTGGCCACGTCTTCGGTGCGATTGACGCGGAAGTCTGCGAGCTCGGAAATGTGGACGAGGCCGTCCTTGCCCGGGAAGACTTCGACGAAAGCGCCGAATTCTTTGATCGAGACAACCTTGCCGTGATACGTCGCGCCGACTTCGATCTCGCGCGACATGCCGCCGATGATTTCTTTGGCGCGGTTCATCGACTCAGGGCTCGTCGCGTAGATGTGTACGGAGCCGTCGTCTTCGATGTTAATCTCAGCGCCGGTTTCGGCGACGATGCCCTTGATCGTCTTGCCACCAGGTCCGATGAGCGCGCCGATTTTCTCAGGATTAATCTTGATCGTCTCGATCCGTGGCGCGTAACGGCTGAGATCGCCGCGCGGTTTGTCGATCACCTTCGCCATCATCTCGAGAATCTTGGTGCGCGCCTCTTTCGTCCGCATGGTCGCCTCGGCCATGATCTTGTGGCTCACGCCACGAAGTTTTAGGTCGAGCTGGAAACCGGTGATGCCATTCTCCGTGCCGCAGACTTTGTAATCCATGTCACCGAAATGATCCTCGGAGCCGAGGATGTCGGTCAGGAGTTCGTAGCGTTTCATCTGGCCGTTCTCGTCGTTCTCAGTCACGAGACCGCAGGAGATACCCGCGACTGGCGTTTTGATCGGGACGCCTGCATCCATTAGCGCGAGGGTGCCACCGCAAACGCTGGCCATCGAGCTGGAGCCATTCGATTCCATGATCTCGCTCGTGATGCGGACCGCGTAGCGAAAATTATCAGTGCCGGGAACGACGGGCTCGAGCGAACGCTCGGCCAGCGCGCCGTGGCCGATCTCGCGGCGGCTGGTGCCGCCGGTGCGCCCGGTTTCACCTACGCTGAAGGGCGGGAAGTTATAATGCAGAAGGAAGCTCTTCGAACTTTCGCCGCCACCGTAGGCGTCGATGTTCTGCGCTTCTTCGATCGGCGCCAGGGTCACGAGCGCGAGCGATTGCGTTTCGCCGCGCTGAAAAATGGCGGAACCGTGTGCGCGCGGGAGTACGCCTACTTCGCACTCGATCGCACGCAGATCCTGGTAACCGCGGCCGTCCATGCGCTTCTGCTTGTCGAGCACGCTGATGCGGAAGGCTTTCTTCTGCACGTAGTCGAATGCCTGCGAGATGGAGAACTTGTCGGCCTCGGGGAATTTGGCGAGCACGGCCGTTTTCACTTCGTCGGCTAATGCGTTCACCGCCTTGCTGCGATCGACTTTCTTCGCGTTGTAGAGCGCGCCTTCGATCCGATCGCCGGCCACTTGATAGGCCACTTCGAGGATTTCCTGGTTCACCAGCATCAACGGCATCTCGCGTTTCGGCTTGCCCACTTGCGCCACGAGTTCCTTCTGCGCCCGGATCATTTCCTTGGCGTGGCCATGAGCGAATTCGAGCGATCTGATGAAGTCCGCTTCCGGTATTTCCAGAGCGGAACCTTCGATCATGAGTACATCGTTTTCCGTCCCGACGTAAACGAGATCGAGATCGCTCTCGACGCGCTCTTCGTGGGTGGGATTAGCAATGAACTCACCGTTCACGCGTCCGACCCGTACCGCACCGATCGGGCCGGCCCAGGGAATATCGGAAATCGCCAACGCCGCCGAAGCGCCATTCATCGCGAGAATATCCGGATCGTTCTGACCATCCGCGCTGAGGAGCATCGATATGATCTGCGTGTCGTAAAGATAACCGGCCGGGAACAACGGACGCAGCGGGCGATCCGTCATGCGCGAAGTGAGCGTCTCCTTTTCCGAAGGGCGCCCCTCACGTTTGAAATAGCCGCCAGGAAACTTCCCGACTGCCGCCGCTTTCTCGCGGTAATCCACTGTGAGCGGGAACCAATCCTGGCCCTCTTTGATTTTCGTGGCGGAGACCGCGCTGGTGAACACCATCGTATCTCCACAGGAGACAACGACGGAGCCGTCGGCGAGTTTCGCGATTTTGCCAGTCTCGATCGAGATCTGATGGGACCCGATTTGGGCCGTGACCTTGTTTTGCATAACTACTTTCTGGAAATGGCGAATTCCAGGCCGGTCACT
>JBBSPM010000149.1:0-4866 GCA_038258815.1 Chthoniobacterales bacterium | reverse complement strand
GCTGCGGCAGACGAGGGTGTGCGCACCGGTCTGGAGATAGAGATTCGTCTCCGCTCCCATCGGCTCCACCAGATCGACGATCGCCGGAAAGCCTTTCGCCGCCGCCCGGCCTTCCTTGCGGCTGAAGGTGGCCACTTCGAGATCTTCCGGCCGAATGCCGAGGATGACGTTTTTTCCGAAAAACTCACGCGCCGCCGGCCGCTCCGCCGCCGCGAACGCGACTTCGATGGTTCCTCCTTCGATCTCGCGAAAACGAATTTTGTCGCCGTCGGCCTTGAGCGTGCCGCTGAGGAAGTTCATCGGCGGACTGCCGAGAAACCCGGCCACGAAAAGATTGACCGGCTCGTTGTAGAGAGTGAGCGGGGCATCGTTTTGTTGCACCACCCCGTCGTTCATCACGACGATGCGATCGCCCATCGTCATCGCCTCGATCTGGTCGTGCGTGACGTAAATCATCGTGGCCTGGAGCCGCTGATGGAGCTTGGCGATTTCCGTCCGCATCTGCACCCGCATCTTGGCGTCGAGGTTCGAGAGTGGCTCGTCGAAGAGAAAAACCTTCGGCTGCCTGACGATCGCCCGGCCGACCGCAACCCGCTGCCGCTGGCCGCCGGAGAGGGCTTTTGGTTTGCGCTCGAGGAGCCCTTCGATCCCGAGAATGCTGGCCGCGTCGATCACTCGTTTCTTGATTTCCGCCTTCGGGTATTTCCGCAACTTCAAACCGAAGGCGAGGTTATCGAACACGCTCATGTGCGGATAGAGCGCGTAATTTTGGAAGACCATCGCGATGTCGCGATCTTTCGGCGCGACGTCGTTCACCCTTTTCTCGCCGATGAAAACGTCGCCTTGCGAGATCTCCTCGAGCCCGGCGATCATGCGCAGGGTGGTGGATTTTCCGCAGCCCGACGGGCCCACGAGCACGACAAACTCGCGATCGGCGATCTCGAGGCTGACGTCGCGGACCGCGGTGACGTCCTTTCCCTTCTCGCCGGGATAAATTTTGCAGACGTTTTTGACGGAGACCTTGGCCATGTGAGGAGCGCAAAACTAGGGAGTGAGCCTATGAGGGTCAATCCTGTTGTGGCTCACCCGAAATAATTGTCGCCCCCCTCGGCCAACAAGCAGCCAGGCTGCTCTGCCGGCGGGCGGTTGGCCTAACGAAAAACTTCCGCTCGTCAGCTCCGCGTACGCCATTCCTGGCGGCCTGCTTGATACCAAATGACGGGAAGACTTGGGAGCGCGGCCCCGCCCTCGTGCGCTGTTGTCGGCGCCTCACCCAAACAAAGCTTTGCTTTCACGGTTGCCGCGCGGCCAATGAAGTTCGCGACGACGAGAGCGTCATTGCCAGCGACGCGGCGCGCGTGCCTCCCAGAGTCTCGCTCTGCTCTTTCCCTTGTCTTGCGTTTACGGTAACTACGGCACGACCGTCAGGGTGAGATCGTTGCCGTCGCCGCCGGTGTAACTGGCTTTCAGGTGGTTTCCGTTAACCGTCACAATCGCGCCGTCGGCCAGGTTATTGAAGACGCCATTGATCGGGGTGGCTTTGGTGTTGCTGATCAGAGTGAGCATCGTCCCGGCTCTCATCTTCCCCTGAATCGTGCCGCTCAGGCTGAAGGTGGCGTTGTTGATTGTGACTCCGTTGGCTATCACCTGGTCGGCGCGCACTTTGTTTCTCCTCGCCTCAAAAATATAGGTGTAAGTCGCGTCGGAATTAAAGTTGAGCGACCTTTGGATCGTCAGCGTGCCGGGCTTGTTCGCCGCCGCCGCCGGCGCGAGGAACGCGCCCGCTCCGCTCCCGGTTCCGACTTTCACCTTCCCGGCTACAATCCCACTCCCGCCCAGGATGCCCGCCTCGACTGTGACCGGACCGGCGCCTGTGCCCGAACCGGTCTTATTAGCCACTACAAGTGCGCCGGCGCTAATGGTCGTGCTGCGGCTGTAGGTGTTTGCTCCGCTTAACGTCAAGGTCCCGCTCCCGAGCTTGTTGATCCCGCCATTGTCCTGGATTACTCCGGAGAAGGTAGTGTCGAGGCTATTACCGCCAATGGTGAGCAGGAAACCGCCGAGTGAGACGGCCCCTTTGCCGGACAAGGAGCCGATCGTGGCCGAGCGTGTCACTAAGACACTGAGGGCCATCGTGGCGTTGCCTTGCAGGCGAAACTGAACCTGGTCGAGAGTAACCGGTTTTCCGGTGAGAGTAATCATCCCGCCCAGGCCGCCATCCCTGCCCGCTTCTGCGCTCACGACCGTTTGCCCGGAATTGCAGATGTTTTGAATCTCGATCAACCCTCCTTGCGCGCCGCTCCCCTGGCCGCCTTTGGCGGTGAAGCTGGCATAGCCTTCTCCGCCATAGGTGTAGACCTGGCCGCCCTGCGGCCCGGCGCTGCTTGCGCCCTTGGCGATAAACCTTGCGCCCTCACAGATGCCTCGATCGATTTCTGTATAGCCGCCTTCCGCACCAATCATGCTGGCCGCATTATTAACAAAGGTGGAACGCCCAACGTTGCCATAGGTATCCACAAAGGTGAGTCCAGCGGCGGCGCCATCCACCTCTCCCGGCTGATTGATAAAGATTGCGGCGACGGCGGTCGAGTAACTGAAAAGAGCCGTGACTCCGCCGTCAAGGGTTCCAGCTACTTTGCCGCCCTCGTTGATATACGTCGCTTTTCCGGCGCTTGGATTATCGGTGAAATTAAAGCCTAAGTTAGTCACGCCACCATAAACGCCGATGCCGATGCTGGAGCCGCTGCCCTCATTAGTAATAATCACATTGTCGGCCACGGATGAGGAGTTCTGAAAATAAATCACCCCCGCCTGCGCTTCTTCTGGTCCAGGAGCCGCTTTGACAATGAAATGTTGATTCTTGCCGGAGTTATTCACAATGCCGCCACCGTAAAACTCCAGGTAATCGGAGTAAGCTTGCCCGTCCGAAGGCGTCGAGATTAACGTGTATGCGCTGGCGCCGGGTTTGAAGACAATCTCGCTTACTTTGTTCTCCGCACCATCAAAATCAGTAGACATTCCAACGACAATATCGGTGATGTTAGATACACCGAAAGTCGCCACATCGGTTTCGCTGTTAGGCACGGTCGCCGGGCTCCAGTTCTCGGACGTATTCCACAGATTGTTTGTTGGGTTCAGGTTCCACGTCGCGCTTCCAGCGCGCGTCTGAGAGCACAATGCAATTGTCAAGATTGCCAGCAGAGAAGATAGGGTGTTTTTCATCTTAGGTTAGCGGCGGGTTACTTCAGGTGAGCGTCGAGATAGGATATGACATCGGCACTAACCAATGTGCAGGAGGGCCCTGCTTCCAAAGGATTATCGCAACTGCCCCAATAATGAAAGGAGTGCAGATTGCTCCCCGGGAGGTAGAGCGTCTGATACAAACTAGCGGGCACGCTCTTGTCCTGGAGGGTGCACAGCATCTCAACAAGTTGATGATAGGGCACCGTGGGATCGTACTGGCTGTGGATCATGAAGAGGGGAACGAAGGGCATTCCTTGGGTCGGAGTGAGCACTTTCGAGACGGGCGAAACATCCTTCTGCTCTGAAGGAAGACCGCTTTGGGTGAAGTTTTCGAAAACTCCAATTGTCCTGCTGTCCATTTCCGACTGGCCCTCGCTCGGGACGCGGTTCGAGAAATCGTAGGCGCCTGAAAGTAAAACCGCACAGGCAGGGCGAACGCTGGCATTCCAAAACGGCCATACTCCGTGAGTATCGGCTGTATCCAAAACGACCAGCAGAGCAAGCGTAGCGCCAGCAGACCCGCCGACGATCCCGATCTGGTCCTTATCTACCTGCCCGCTGTCGCGCAGCGCAGTGACGAAGGCCTCGACATCCTGGACCTCGCGATTTACCCACCACCCGGGCATAACCAGGTCGTCATCGTGACACTGTTGGTCTGTGATGAGGCCGCAGGGGGCCAGCTCATAATTAACCGAGACGACGTAGTAACCAGCTCCGGCCAGGTCCCTCGCCCGACCGTTAATCTGACTAGAGTCCCCTGCATTCCAGCCGCTGCCATGGACAAGTACGATTCCCGGCGGCTTGGTCCCAGGAGGCGGGGTGGGAGCCGGAGGAAACACCTCCCAGTTGAGACTGCCGCCGGTGCCGTCTGGCCGCTGATAGTGGTTTGGAATCTTTACCTGACCATGGTGAAGAGGCGGAGGGCTGCAGCTAGCACAGGGCGTGTAGGGGGATTGTGTCGGTGAAGCGGTGGGCATTGGTGTGCTGGAGCAGGTGGGTGTAGGGGCGGGCAACCCTGCTGCGTGGGCCGCCGGAGGAGTCAATTCTACTCCCGCGAGCACAATCAAGTAGCAAGCGGCCGAGCTTGCCAAACAAAGAAGTGCCTGCCTACCAATGTTGCCTGGTGTCTGGTTGTCTGGTTGTCTGGTTGTCTGGTTGGATGCTCATAGGCTGGATTACATAAAGATCGCCCGAGCGTGTAAAGACGTTTTTGCCTTTTGAGTGTGATATTTCGTTCATCTGATAGCCCCCGGCCAATCTGACCCGGTGGAAGGGCTTTCAGTTGGTCGACCTAACGAAAGGCAACTCCACCACTTCAACCGGCCCCGGCGCGATCAGCCGCGTGCCCGGTGCGTTGAATCCGCGCTTCACATAACCGAGCGCGATTTCTTTGCCTAACCGATCGCTCCGCGTCGCGCTCGTGATGCAGCCGGCGTCCTTGCTCGTTTTCTCGTCCATTAGCCGCGTCCCGGGCATGAGCGCGGACTCATCGAGCGAGACCAGGCCGCAGAGCCGCTTGTTCGTCTGGCCCGACATTTTCATTCGCGAAATTACTTCCTGCCCGATGTAGCAACCTTTCGCGTAATCGATCGCGTCGCCTTCCAGATGCGCCTCCACCGGGAT
>JBBSPM010000148.1:0-5019 GCA_038258815.1 Chthoniobacterales bacterium | reverse complement strand
CCCGTGTTCGGGGGTGTTTGGCCCGCCGCTGCCGGGGCCCCCCCACCCTCGGGGTGGGCCGCACACCCCCCCCCGCTACAGTGGCTTTCTCTGGTCCTCCTGGCGCTGTTTCTCCTCAGCGCTTCCTGTCAAAGACCAGAAAGCAACGTCGAGAAAGGCAATCGCCAACAAATCCTCCACAAAGGCAACGGCCAGGAAATCGAAGACCTCGATCCGCACATCGTCCGCGGCGTCAGCGGCGGTAACATCCTCGCCGCGCTCTTCGAAGGCCTCGTCGCGGAAGACCCGCGCGATCTTCACCCCGTTCCTGGAGTCGCCGAACGCTGGGACGTTTCCGCCGACGGCCGCATCTACACCTTCCACCTCCGCCCCGATGCGAAATGGTCCAACGGCGAACGCGTCACCGCGCAAGATTTTGCCGACTCCTACCGTCGCATCCTCTCGCCCGGGATGGCGTCCGATTACGCTTACATGCTCTATCCGGTGGCCAACGCCGAGGCCTTCAACAAATCGCAGATCACCGATTTCAATCAGGTCGGCTTCCGCGTCCTCGACCAGGCCACGCTCGAAATCACCCTAACGAATCCAACCCCCTATTTCCTCTCCCTCCTCACCCACTGGTCGTGGTTCCCCGTCCCGGTGCGAACGATCGAGAAATACGGACCCGCCTACGCCCGCGGCTCCCGTTGGACGCGACCCGGCCGCTTCGTCGGCAACGGCCCGTTCGCCCTCGAAGAATGGCGCTTGAACTACCACGTCCGGGTCAAAAAGAGCGCCACCTATTGGGACGCCAAAACGGTCGCGCTCAACGGCATCGTCTTTCACACCATCGATAGCAACGACGTCGAAGAACGCGCCTTCCGCTCCGGCCAAATCCACATCACGGAATCGATCCCGGTGAATCGGATCGAGAAATATCGGCGCGAGCAGCCGCAGTTCCTCCGCCTCGATCCTTATCTCGGCAGCTACTTTTTCCGCCTAAATGTCACCCGCCCGCCGCTGGACAATCCACTCGTTAGGCGCGCGCTGGCACTGGCGCTGGACCGCAAAGCCCTGGCCGACGCCGTCTGGCGCAACGCCATGCTCCCCGCCGGCAGTTTCACGCCGCCCAATACCGCCGGCTACACGCCGGAAGCCGCGCTCCCGTTCGATCCCGCGCAGGCCCGCCAACTCCTGGCCGAGGCCGGCTACCCTGGCGGCAAAGGACTTCTGCCGATCGATATTCTCTTCAACACTTCGCAAAATCACCGCCTCACCTGTGAAGCCGTCCAGCAAATGTGGAGCGCCAATCTCGGCGTAAAAGTCACCCTCACGAATCAGGAAGAGAAGGTCTACTTCGATACCCGGCGCCGGATGGATTATCAGGTCTATCGTTCGACCTGGATTGGCGATTACCTCGACCCCACCTCGTTCCTCGATCTTTGGCGCAGCGGCGGCGGCAACAATTACACCGGCTGGGCCAATGCCGAATACGACCGCCTCATCGCTGAGGCCGCGCAAACCACCGACCAAGCCGCTCGCTACGCCGCCTTCCAACAGGCCGAATCAATCCTCCTTCGCGAGGCCCCCATCATTCCCCTCTTCCACTACACCCACGCGTTCCTGATCCACCCCAGCGTGCAGGGCTGGTTCCCTACCCTGCTCGATCACCATCCCTACAAATACGTCCGCCTCGCCCCCACGGTGGAACTTTCACCCTGACCTTTACGCAAATACTTCGCCTCCTTTTGGATAACAGAGCTACGATGTAGCTGAAAACACCTGCCCTATGAAATTATCCCGCTCCGTTTTCGTCGCAACCCTGCTCCTCGTCCTCGCCGGTTCGGCCCCACTGCTTCGAGCCCAGGATCGAACCCGATCGGTGCAAGAAGAATTGCGCCGGCGCAGCCTCTACTTTGGAAATGTGGACGGGCGCGATTCCGCCGAACTCCAGGAAGCGACGAAACGCTACCAGCGCCGCAAAGGTTTCGCCGCCAGCGGCCAGGCCGATCCCACCACCCTGCGCTCGTTAGGCCTGATCGAACGCGGGCCTAACGAAGCGCCTCCGAAGGAACTCGATTGGCCCGCCGAACCCATTCTGCCCAGCGACGAAAGACTCGACTCCGTCGCCCTAGCCGATTCCTTAAGCGAAGAGACAGGCATCGCGCCGGTCAGTGTCGTCTCCGAGAAAGTGGCGAAGAAGCACGGTCTGACCACAAAATCCCGTCGCCAGGGAAGCAGCGCCGCGCCGGTCATCGACGAGACTCAAGTCCGTGCCGCCGACAGCGCATTCATGACGCCGCAGGAAATCGCTCGTTTTGCGGAAGAGTATTTCCGCTCCAGGGGCTCGAACGACCTCAAGCGCCAACTGCGCCTCTACGCCGATGAAGTGGATTATTATTCCAACGGCAAGATCGATCGCCGCCTGATCGAGCAAACCCTGCGCCGCTATCATGCGCGCTGGCCCAGACGCAAATACCGGGTCGGAAATCTGATCCGCTACACCCGCGTCCCGGACCGTGGAGAGATCATCCTCACCTTCGCGGTCACGCTCACGCTGCGCGATGGCACTCGCACCGTGAAGGGTGAAACAGAGAATCGGCTCGTCATTCGCGCGGCTACCGTTGATCCGCGCATTGTTTCCATCTCGGAACGGCGGATTCGTCGTTAGCACGTTTCCGGGCGGCAGCGCCCCCGCCGCCCTCGTTTTATGAAGGTCCAGACCAAGATTCTCCTCCTGCTTTTGCTGGTGGTCTTGACCTTCGTCGGCGGGCTCGTGCTTGTTCGCTTCAACGCGGATCGACGGCTGAAAAAATTAGCCGACGAACGTGCGCGCGAACGCAGCCGTATCTTCGACGATTTCCTCGCCGAACGCGGCGACCCGCTCGACGCGGTGGTGGACGATTCCACCAACTGGGACGACCTCGTCCGCGCGATCAAAGCGAACGACCACGCTTGGGCGGAAGCGAATCTCGGCCTGGAGATGCTGGCGAATAAGGATTTCAACGCGCTCTGGATTTACCACCCGGACCTCACGCTCTGGCATTCGAAAAACAATCGCTATGCGGACAGCCTGAGGGAAGCGCCGCTCCCGCTCGGCGCGCTCGATCGGCTCTTCGCCAAGCGCAACGTGGTGCATTTTTTCCTCAACACGCCGGAAGGGTGGATGGAGTTGCGCGGCGCTACGGTTCACCCGTCGAACGATCGCTTCCGCGAGACTTCGCCCCAAGGCTACTTCCTCGCCGGCCGTTTTTGGATCGATGAAAACATCCGCCGCATGTCGCTCTTCACCGGCTACAGCATTCGCATTGTGCCCGGCCTGGAGGCAAAGGCGGAAGCAAACAGTGCCGAGGAAGAGGGTCTCATTACCTTCCGGCGCACCCTCCCCGGCTGGGACGGCACCGCGGTGGCGCAGATTCAGGTGGAGCACGATTCGCCGCTCATCCGTGCCTTGAATCGCGCGGAAAAAAATCTCTTTGTCGGGCTGATTGTCTTTGCCGCCGTTCTCTCCCTGGTCCTGGCAATTTCGCTCGTCGGTTGGGTGCGGCGACCGCTGCAATTGATCTCCCGCAATCTTGAATCGGCCAATCCCGCCGGACTCATTCCGCTCTCCGAGAAGCAACACGAATTCGGCCGGCTGGCCAAGCTCATCCTGCGCTTTCGCGCGACCGAGCAGACGCTGCACGAAGCGGAAGAGCAGCTCCGGCATTCGCAAAAACTGGAGGCGGTCGGCCGTCTGGCCGGCGGAATCGCGCACGATTTCAACAATCTTCTGACCGCGATCATCGGCTACTCCGAATTAATCGAAGCGCGGAACAATGGCGCCACGCGGGAACATGCGCATCTCATCCGCAAAGCCGGCGACCAAGCCGCCAATCTCACCCGCCAGCTCCTCGCCTTCAGTCGCAAGCAACTACTCGAGCCGCGCGTCCTCGATCTCAATCTCCTTGTCCGCGACATGGAGAAGCTCTTGCAGCGCGTCATCGGCGAAGGCATCCGCATTATTATCGAAACAACAGAAGCGGAGACCCGCGTGCGAGCCGATCCCGCGCAGCTCCAGCAAGTGCTGCTGAATCTGGGAGTGAACGCCCGCGACGCGATGCCGGGCGGCGGTGTTTTGCAGCTCGCCACCCGCGCAGTCGAACTGACGCCTAACGACATCGAATCCCGCGGTATGGACGTGGCGCCGGGACGCTACGTGGGGCTTATCGTTTCCGACACCGGCTCAGGCATGGATGAGGAGACTCGCGGGCGCATTTTCGAGCCGTTCTTCACCACCAAAGGTCCAGGCAAAGGCACCGGGCTGGGGCTGGCGACCGTTTACGGCATCGTGAAACAAAGCGACGGCGCGGTCATGGTGGAATCCACCTTGGGACAAGGCTGCGTCTTTTCTGTTTTCCTGCCGGCCACGTCCGATGCGCTCGATCCGCCGGAACGGCCGCTGCCAGAGACGGACACGCACGGCTCCGAGACGATCCTCGTGGCGGAGGATGAAGAAGTGGTGCGCGATCTCATCTGCACCGTTCTGAGCGATAGCGGCTACGATGTCCTCTGCGCGGCCACGCCCGCGGATGCGTTGCAAATGGCGCGGGAACACGACAAGCCAATCCATCTTCTCGTCACCGATATCGTCATGCCCGGAATGAACGGACCGGCGCTGGCCCGCCTGCTCTCGCGCATGCAGCCGGCGGTGAAAATTCTCTACGTCTCCGGTTATTCCGAAAACGACATCAGCGCCCACGGCGTGATCGAAGCGGGGCTCGCCGTTTTGCAAAAACCGTTCACGCAGCAAGTTCTCGGTCGCAAAGTGCGCGAGATGCTGGATGCAGAGCCGGCACGCGAAAGCGTCTCCGCAGATTCGCCGAGTCCTTCGCCGTAACTCGGAGCTGCGCTCGTGATCGGGTCCGGGATAGGGCCGTCCGGCCCGAAAGTCGGACGACGCCCCCCACAGAACCGGACGAGCGCGATTAACGCATCCGGTTCCTCAAGTTGCGGGTTCGTTCACATTCGGGAGTGGATGACTCGCGCCGGGGTTAATGG
>JBBSPM010000147.1:0-5303 GCA_038258815.1 Chthoniobacterales bacterium | reverse complement strand
CTCTGCCCCGCCTGCGCTCTTTCCACGAGTGGTGGCTGCGACGATCTGAGAAGACGTCCAAAAAGTCGTCCGACGGCGGAAGTTTTAAGGCGGGCGCCCTACAATTCGCTTTTGGCGTGTATTCATGAGACGCCCTCTGAAGGAACGACGCTGCGCGCCGCTTCCTGCGCCGTGCAACCAACGTTCATATACGTGACTCACGTATAACAGGCGAAGCTACAAAAACTCAATGCGTCAGACACACTGCTATCACGGAGTGATGTTATAAACTTCAACCAGAGCGACGCCGGGGGTTTCCTGAACGGCCTAAAATTGCCCGTGGTGCGGGCTTGCCCTTCTTGCTTCTTCTCTATCTGATGAAGGCGCGTGCGCGAAGTCATCAAACCCCAGTTGTCGGCGCCGGATCGATATTCGAGACTGTTTCCTGCGGATCAGAACGCGATCGCTCCCGATGATCCTTACTTAAGAGAGCTTGCCTGTAGGATGCGCGACAAGAATCCTCACCTCTCGGAGGATGTGGAGAACATTCCTGCTGGCTATACTTATTTCGGGCAATTCATCGACCACGACATGACTTGGGAAGGCCCGCTAACTTCAATTGATCACTCAATCGAGCCAGGAGACACGCCGAATCGTCGCACCTGTTGGCTAAACTTGGATTCCATCTACGGTTCCGAAACACAGGTGTTGCAAGCGGGAGCCTTCGAAGACGACGGACGCTTCCGCTTAAGCGATGTTCTCTCACCTGCGGGCGCAAGGTTTGATGTTCCGCTGGATGATTCCTGCGTACCGCTCGTGGCGGATCCACGCAACATCGAGAATGCCATCGTGCGTCAGGTGCACGCAATGTTCTTGAAACTGCACAATCTGGCGATGGAAACGGAGCCCGATTTCGAATCGGCGCGCCTCCGGGTGTGCCAGCAGTATCAATGGCTGGTCGTGAATGATTTCGTCTCCACGCTTTGTCAGGCGAGAAAGGTCGGCGAACCGATCATCGATTGGCAGGATCAATTCTCGATTCCCGTCGAGTTCGCCCGCGCCGGATTTCGTTTCGGGCATAGTATGGTGCGGGATAGGTACGAATTGGCGGAAATTGGCTCTACCATAGATTTGTTGGATCTATTTGGCGGTGAAGATTCGCGAGGAGCGCTGCTTCCGGAATTCGCCGTTCCCTGGTCGAACTTTCTTCGGGGTAGAAACGCCTCGAGCTCCGAAACGGCCTTACCAATCGATACCAGCGTGGTTTCGCCGCTCTTTTGCATCCCTAATCATTCCGCCCGCCTTTTTGCAATCAAGACGCCTCAAGATGAGTGCACTGTGCTTCCACATCTGACGTTGCAAAGAGGCGCAGCATCCTCGCTGCCGACGGGACAATGTGTGCGGGAGCTGCTCGGTGCGGCCCCCATTCCGGCCGATCCCGAGATTGACAGGTGGAGGGATTTAAAAGCATGCGGCTTGGCGGAGAGGACGCCGCTTTGGTACTACATTCTGCTGGAAGCAGAGGCGTTTCACAGCGGCCAACGACTTGGACCGGTTGGGAGCTTCATTGTCCGCGAGGTAATTGAAGGGGCCCTCTACGCGAACCCGGACTCTTACCTCTGTCAGCACGGAGCCGATTGGTCCCCCGAGCCGTGGAAGGTAAATGATTCTGAACAAGAGGTGAGAACTTTCCTCAACCTCGCTTCCGTCGTCGGCCTGGCCGATTAGACCCCATTGTCGCTCGATCTCAGCGAGGTGATCGATCGCCTCTCTCCCGCACAGAAGAGATCGTCGGGACTTACCAATTGCGAAGTCCTGGGCCGATTGGCGCAGGCGGCCTGGGAACAAGTCAATGAGTATGCGAATGGCACCCTTGGCGGGACGCCCGTTAGCTCCGCATTCTGCGGTGCACTCACCGAACGATTGGAGTTGACGGGAGAGCAAGTCTTCACCGCAGAGCCGTCGGGCAGCGCCGATGGATTCAGAGCGACGCTGGACCGGTGTCCTGGGCTGGCAAAAATCTGGGACGCGCAGATGCGAGGCTGGGGCAGCTTCGTCCTCACCTTCGCCGAACATGCCAGAAGCTTTGTGCGTCGCTCCGGAAGGCCGGGAACCCGAGGCGGCATTGTGCGTTTAAGCTGCGATCTTTCCGATCTCCACGACCACGGTCGCTCCGTCACCAGAGTGCAATTTCGTGGCGGCGATGTGTGGTTTTATAAACCAAGGGACGGGAAACGAGAAGCGGCTTGGAGACAGTTTTTGGAGGCAATCAATGCGGCGAAGTTCCCGCTGACGTTCTTCCTCCCAGAGTTGATTTCCTGCCGGGATCATTGCTGGATGCGCGAAGTGACGGACGCGCCATGCCGGAACGGGAGGGAGCGGTGGCGCTTCTGCTTTCGCGTGGGTGCCCTGCTCCTGCTCGCGCATTACCTCCGGGCGGTCGATCTGCATCTCGCGAATTTCGTCTTCCACGGCGAGCATCCCGTGCTGGTAGATTGCGAGACCCTTCTCCACCCTGAGACAGCGCAGCCGGCTGAGTCCTCTATCGGCGAGTCCAGTCTTGAACGGACGGGAATGATTTCTTTGGCTGGGATGAGGAACCCGCAAGCTCTAGTTAGATTAGCTCATTGGCATCACCAGCAGTGTGCAGAAGAGAAGAGGGAACTCTCTCGAGGATTTCGGGTCATGCATGATTTTCTGCTCTGTCGCGATGTAAAAGTGAAACTCCGTCCGGCACTGCGCGAACTCCAAACAACTCCTACGCGTTTGATTTTTCGCCCGACTCAATTCTATGCCAACTCTTTTCGCGCGGCCTTGAATCCCCAGACCCTGAGGCGGGCCCAGGGGCCAGGACAGCGATTGCGCGCGCTCTTATCAGACGGCCTTTGCAATCCAGTGACCGTTCGGCTGGAAGTCGAGCAATTGTTGCGCGGCGACATTCCCAAATTTGCCGGCGAGGCGGCAAGAGCACGTGCGCTCACACGGGTGCCCAGGAGCCTTCCCAACAACTGATCTCACATTCAGGATCGTCGTCGCTTCCGAACCTCCCGATATGGCGTGTAGGTGCATCGCCAGGTTTGAGCGTTGCCAAGCTTTTCGGCATCCTCGTCATTCGGATTCACGATCAAAACGACCTGTTTTTCACGCTCCCTTCGGTCGCCCGCGTCCCCGTTGACAAAAACACGAAAGACCGTTGTCTCAGGAATTTGGTCGGGGTCGAAGGGGCCGCATTCTATAAAGACCGACCTGGCTTCTTCGCAGGAATCATGGCAACGCTGGCACTCGTCTGGATCGCTCTCCAGACGCTTCTTGAAAGCTTTCATGGCGTCAATTCGGTCCTGAGGAACCCCCCAGCCTTTTATCTTCGGAGCGTCACTCGACGTCCTCGCGCGTGTGCGCTTTTTGTTGGTTGCTCCTTTTGCTTGTTTTCTTTTCATTGGTCTTCTTTCTCTTTGCTCGCTTGCTCCCGGAGCGAGGCCACCGTGGCCTTCATCTCCTCAAGAATGGCACGCCCGGAAACCGTCGCTCGAAGGTTGTCAAAGCGCGGATCGACCATGGCCGCCCGGAAGTCGATCCAGCCGGCCTCCTTCGCCGAGCGGAGATGTCGGGACGCGGCGGCGTCCTCGCCTAACGAGGCTTCCACCGCAGCCAACCGATAGAGTGCGTCGGGATCGCGCGGCGCCGCCGCCACGTTCTTAAGCTCGACCGCTTTCGATTTCCGTAAGAGCTCGTTCCCCCGCGGATCGGCTCGCGCGGAAAGGATGCGTCCGAGAGCCGATTCGTAACTGACGGCCGAGTAGAAGTCGGCGCCGCCCGTCGCGTTCGCATCCATGAGTGCGCCATACAGTTTTTCCGCGGCAACGAAATCGCGCGAGAAGAAGGCCGTTTGCGCGGCCATTTCTCCGCTGTATTTGAATTCCGCGTAGCGCGCGGCGTTCTTCGCGCAGATTGCGTTGGCCTCCGCAAATTTCCCCTGCAAAAGGCGGACCCGGCAAATCCCCATCCAGCCTTCCGGGTGCTGCGGGCGCAGTTCCCAATAGCGCCGATAGCACGCCTCGGCCTGCTCGTCTTCGGTCAGCTCCGTCCAGCAGTCGCCGCGCATCGCGTCGTGCTCCGCCGGGTGAGGTTCGTCGGTCTTTGCGATGCGCAACCAGACCAATGCACGATCGGGCCGACCGAGCGCTTTCTCGATCATGCCGGCGAGGCCGGCGCCGCGGCTGTCGACGACGGGACACTCGAAGGCGCGCTGGATTTCCTCCAACGCCTCCGTCAGATGACCCTGAAAGTAGAGCGTCCCGGCGAGCATTCGATGCGCTTCGCCATTCTCGCCATTCAAGGCAAGCGCCTGGCGCGCTGCGCGTTCGGCCTCGTCAAGCGAGCTGTCTTTGACGGCGTAGACATGGTGCCTGCTCAGCGCTTCAGCCAGCCCGGAATAGGCGAGGGAAGAATCGGGCGTGATTTCGATCGCCTTGCGAAAGAGATCAATCGCGCGGTCAATATCGTCCCCGACCCGACCGCCGAGCAGTTCGCGCCCCGCGATAATGTGCTCGCGCGCGCGCGGGTTTTTCATGCCCGGATCGTTCGCCACGTCGCCCACCGGCGAAATCCGGGAGTCGAGGAGGGAATAAAGCTCGGCACCGAGCTCATGAGCCATGCCGGGCGCGATCGATGAGGGATTCTCGAAGGTGAAAATGCGGTGGAGGAAGGTCTGGCCGCTGCGCGCGTCGATCGCGCGAAGGGTCATCCGACTCTTCTTCCCGAGCTGTCGGATTGTGCCGAGGAGGGCGGCGCGCGTCTCGACTTTGTCGGAGTGCTGGATCGTGAATGGCCGGGCGGAACCCGGCGCACCCAGTGTGATCCGGCCCGGTCCGATCGCGGCGAACGAGCGTTGCAGTTCAGCCCCAAGTTGGGCGCTGAGCGCGTCCTCCGGCTTGGCGCGATCCAGATCGAAGATAGAAACAATCTCGACCGAATGCAGGGCCGCCACTTCCTCTTTCGCAGCCAAGGTGAGGCGCTCGTTCTTGATCTGCCGGGAGGCCGCGACAGCTCCCAAGAACAAACAGCCGACAATGGAAGCCGAGACGATTGGGTTGCGTTTGCTCCAGCGCCAGAGTCGGACGGGCGGTGAGACTGGGCGGGCAACGATTGGCCGTCCCTCGAGCCAGCGCTCGAGGTCTTCCGCCAGATCGCCCGCGGAGCGGTAGCGCGCCGCAGGCTCGCGCTCCAGACATTTGGCGCAGATGGTCTCCAGGTCGCGGTCGAGCGGCCGGATTAAGGAGCGGAGTTTGGGCGCGGGCTTTTCCGCCGCCTGGCGGATGACGGCG
>JBBSPM010000146.1:0-5426 GCA_038258815.1 Chthoniobacterales bacterium | reverse complement strand
GAGTTCGACTAACTCCTTTGCATCGGCGACGAATCGATCGATTCTCATCTGCTCGTTGGACAGGTTCGGCGAGTAGGATTTTCCAGCACCAAGCTGATCCCATTGCACGACGATGAAATCCTTTTCCAAATCCGCATTCTGATGCGCGAAGGGCATCTGCGGAAATCCCGGCCCGCCATGCAGGAAAAGAAGCAACGGCTTGCGTCGATCCCAGCCCCGGATTTCGATCCACTGGCGAATCCCGCCGAGTGTTACCTCTTCAAGTGAATGAACACCCGTCGGTGCTGCGATCGCGATGCGGCGTGCCGTGACCGCCTGCAAGAGAGCGCGCGATAACGCTGTCGCGCAGAGCAGCAGGAGAATTCCGAAGCCAATGGTTTTTAGGAGCGACATTTACTCGTTAGGCAATTGACGAATGACGAATGACGCGCTCCCTCGAATTTCGTCATTCGGACTTCTTCATTTCCGCAAGGGACAGTTCCCCGTCGCCGCGCCCCAAGGCCAGCCAACGAGTTTCAAATTCTTCCCATCGCCTCTCCTCGGGCAGCGCGCTGTGGCTCACGGGAAACTCCATGATCTCGCACGGCGCCGCGAGATGATTCGCGAATCGAATAAACGGTCTCCGCGGGAACGACGGGATCGCGCAGTCCGAGGCCGATGAGAGTTTCGCATGAAATCATTCCCGCGAAGTTGGTCGCGTCGAAATAGCGCAACACGAGCATGAGATCCTGGGCCGCTTCCGGGCGCGCTTCGAGGTAATGCGCGATCTCCGCCCCGGAACCGGATTGGACGAGAAAGTAGCGTCCCTCCGCCCAGCCGAAGGTCGGTACGCCCAGCACAAGCAGGTCCGACGTGCGCGCAGGAGAAAGAAGAGGTGCTCGGGAGTTCATCACCGTCCTGAAGGTGATGCGTGATTTTCTGCGCGGATTTCGGGTTCTGCACTTCGTCGGACCTTGCGTGACGGTCTTCGGCTCCGCCCGCCCGAAATCGGACAGCCCCGATTATCAACTCGCCCGTAGCACGGCCTTTCGCGCATCGCCGAAAAGGACCTCGACGCGCTCGGCATTGAAAAACCAGAAGCGAGTAACGGCGCGGCCGCGTCACCATCGACCGGCACCGTCGGCGAAGTGGATGGTTTAGGCCAGAGCAAAGAACGCGCGAGGCCTTGCGAAACCCTTGAGGGCGTGTTCGCCTAATGGCCGCACGGCGACAGCGTCGCCGAGCCTTTGATGCGCTTCTGCGCTCAGACCGCACATTTCGCCCAAGTCCCGGGTCAGATTTTCCAGCCGGAAGACCAGGTTCACTTCCTTTCCCAGCAAACTTTCCTCCCCCATCGAAGCGACTCCGCCGATCGCCACCGGGCCGAGGTGCAGCACGATTCGAAACGCGGGCTCCTTCGTGTCCTGAATCTCTTTGAGCGTGGAAAGCACGGATGCGATCTCCTCTGGAGTAGTTTGCTCCTCGCGCCAGTAAGCGAGGAAGCCGTCACCGAGGTATTTGTTGATCAGGCCGTGATGATTTTCAATGCTGTCCTTACAGAGTGAAATCCAGCCTCCGAGGAGCGCCTCCAATCCCTCCGGTGCCATCGTGCGAGACATGGGAGTGAAGTTCTGAATGTCCGCCACGAGCAGCCAGCAGCAGGTCTTCTCTACTTCGTGGAGGGTGCGCTGCGTCACCATCGTTCGATATTCCTCCGAAATTTCCTCCGGCTGATGAAATTCAAAATGATGATCGCCCACCGTGATCTGGTCCCCGTCGCTCACGCGGACGGGATGTAGAATGCGCCGCTTGTTCAGGAAGGTGCCGTTACTGCTCCCGAAATCGATCAACCAAAACTCGCCGATGTTCTGCACATGAATCAGCGAGTGGCGGCGCGAGACCTTGGACGATCGCAGCACGATGGTATTCCTCAGGCCGCGACCGAGGGAGCAGCTGCCGCGAATGGGATGCAGTTTTCCCGCGGCCGATCGCAGCCACGCGCCTTGTTCCTGGGATTCGGTCACAGAATGGTTCTAACAAAGAACGAAGGCGGTGCAAAGCGTGGGCATCCACAGCCGGGCAACATTAAGTTCGGCCTTTATCTCAGTACCGCCGACGCCTAAGCTGAGAAATGACTAACGAGAGCTCGGGAGATGAGCTCGGCGTCACGGTGCGCGAGCTTGCGAGCGGTCAGAAAGTTTTCGGTCGCTACACGCTGAAGAAGATTCTGGGGCGGGGCGGGATGGGGATCGTCTGGCTGGCGCGCGATGAAGAGCTGGAGCGTGAGGTGGCGCTCAAGTTTCTCCCGGACGTGATCGCGCTCGACAAGGCGTTCATGAGCGAACTGAAACGCGAAACGCGGCGCAGCCTCGAGCTGACGCACAAGAACATTGTGCGCATCCACGACTTCGTGCACGACCAAAGCGCGGCCGGAATTTCGATGGAGTACGTCGATGGCGATACGCTTTCCAATCTGCGCGCAGAGAAGGAGCAGAAGGTCTTTCAACCCGACGAGATCAGCGGCTGGACGGGACAGCTCTGCGACGCGCTCGATTACGCGCATGATCACGCCCGGATCATTCACCGCGATCTGAAACCGGCCAACCTGATGGTGAATCAGCGCGGCGATCTCAAAGTGACCGACTTCGGGATCGCACGCAGCCTGGGCGATTCGATGAGCAAGCTGACGGGGGAGAACGGCGGGACGAGCGGGACGCTGGTTTACATGAGCCCACAGCAGTTGGACGGCGAACGCGGGAGCCACCTCGATGATGTTTATTCGTTAGGCGCAACGGTTTACGACCTGCTCACAGGGAAACCGCCGTTTTATTCGGGCAACATCGACAGACAAATGCACGAGCGCGTCGCCCCCTCGATGACAGAGCGGAGGAAGGAATTCAATGTGGAGCCCGCGTTGGTCCCGCCGGTTTGGGAAGCAACCGTGGCCGCTTGTCTGGCCAAAGATCCGGCCAAACGGCCGCAGTCAGCGGGCGAGGTGGCGCAACGCCTCGGCCTTTCCGGCCCGACGGCTGGAATCACCACCACCCGCTCTTTGCAGATCTCGCGACGACCACTTCTGATCGCGAGCGGCATTGCCGCGCTCCTGCTCCTGATTTCGGGCGGATGGTACTTTTCCCATCGGGGGCAGGCGCCAGTTTCCGAGAACAAGGAAGCGCCCGCAGAGCAGGCTACGGCAGCATCGAAGAGCGTGGCCGTCCTGCCCTTCGAGAACCTGAGCACGGAGAAAGAGAACGCCGTCTTTGCCAGCGGCGTGCAGAACGAAATCCTGACCGATCTGGCGAAGGTCGCGGACTTGAAAGTCATCAGCCGCACGAGCGTGATGCAATACGCGGCGGGCGCAGCCCGCAACCTGAAGGATATCGCGCGTGAGCTGGGCGTCGCCTACGTGGTGGAAGGCAGCGTGCAACGCGCGGGCGAACGGGTGCGTGTGTCTGCGCAGTTGATCGACGCCCGCACCGACGCGCATGTCTGGGCCGAGACCTACGATCGCCAACTGGCTGATGTCTTCGCCATCCAGAGCGAGATCGCGCAGAAAATAACGACTCAACTGGGCGCCAAACTTTCCCCGCAAGAGCGCACCGCGATGGCGAGCAGGCCGACGCAGAATATCAAAGCCTTTGAGGATTACACCCGGGCCTTCGCACTGTTGGACACGCTGGAACACGATCCCACTTATAAAGAGAACCAAAACAAGGCAATCGGACTGCTGGAGCAAGCGGTCGCGAAAGACCCCAAATTCGCCCTTGCCTATAGCGCTTTGGCAGTAACAAAATTGGACGGTCGAGGAACAGAAGACAAAGCCGAGGCGAAGGCGGCTTTGCAGGAGGCACAGCGTCTCGCCCCGGAAGCGGGCGAGACCATTTACGCGCAGGCGTTCTACGAATACGTCGTCGATCGGGACTATGACCGCGCCCTGGCCACCCTCGAAGTGGCGGCGCGCGCCCTGCCCAATGCTGCCCAGATCTACTGGCTCAGAGGCCTGGTGGAGCGACGGCTGGGCCGCTGGGATGAGTGCCTGCGCCATCTCAAGCGGGCCATTGAACTCAATCCAAAAGACGGCTTCAACCATAGGGCGGCACTAGACACGGCGTGGCTTCTGCGCCGCTATGGCGAAGCCCGCCGCATCGCTGATGCCGCGATCGCAGCTCTTCCGGCCCAGGCGGATATTTTTCGCGAAAGAAAAGGTGGGGTCTATGCGCATGAGGGTGACCTCGTGGCCGCCCGTCGGCAGTTGGACATTCTCGGAAGGAGAGATATCCAAGGGGGGTCGCCTTTTCTTGCCTTCGTGGTTCCGTTGTATGAGCGGAACTATCGTGCGGCAGCAGAAGTGGCGGAGAGCTTGCCAGACAACGACCGGTGGGGCGGCCGGGCCTCCTTCCTGGCGTGGCTGGCCAGTGGGGGCCACACGCTCTCGAAAAGCCAACGTGACACGCTCGAGAAGGCCCTGACCCGCAATACGGAAAAACTTGCGAAGCAACCTGACGCCTTTGGGGAGCTGTCGTGGGGCGGCATCCTTAATGCGGCTTTGGGCAACAAAACGGAGGCTATCCGGATGGCAAAACGAGCGGTCGAGGAAGGTCCGGTAAGCGAGGATGCTTACCTAGGTGGTTTACACCTTGAAAACCTGGCTAAAGTTTATGCAGCGACCGGTGAAAAAGACCTGGCCTTGGAAGTGCTTTCCACCTGCGTCAAAAAGCCGGGGTGGGCAACTGCTTACGGTTCCCTGAAATTTAGCCCCGACTGGGATATTCTGCGCGACGATCCGCGCTTCGATGACCTTTTGGCGCAGGCCGCGAAGCCAGTCGAGTGACTTCGCATCCCGGGCAATCGAAACACAGGCTTCCAGTCCGCCAGCCGGTCAGACTCGTCCTGTGGCGAGCCTGTTTCGTCGTGCCGGCATCGTCAGCAGCGGCTTAGTGGTGACCTCCTCGGCGGAGTGCATTTTTTTGCCTTCAGATGTCGGCAGGAGCGCCTGAAAGTTGTATATTTTAATCCGCAGCATGATTGACTTGAAACCATCTGACGAGGAGCGCGCTCGCGCTCTGGCAGAGCGTCTTTTCTGGTGGAAAAGTCCCGAAGAAGCGCTCGCCAACCACCAATGTTTTCTTGCCCAGGTGATGTCGTTAGGCACCTGGAACGACATCGAGGCGGCGAGGCGTCTTTGGCCGGCGGCGGACTTTCGCGACGCGTTGCGCGAAGCGCCGGCGGGGGTCTTCGATCCCAGGAGCTGGACCTACTGGCATCATGTCCTCGGCCTTCTGCCGGTTCCATCGCTCCCGACGAGGAAGCTCCCGCCATGCTAACGCCCGCCCTCGGCATCCTGCCGGCTTCGCAATTATCCTTCTGGAACGAAGAGAAGGGCATCCCCAACCATTTCGTTCTCTATGGCGGAACTGCGCTCGCCCTGCGTCTGGGTCATCGGCAAT
>JBBSPM010000145.1:0-5441 GCA_038258815.1 Chthoniobacterales bacterium | reverse complement strand
GATGCCGGAGGGTTTGAGGGGGGCGTTGGGGTCGAGGCCGCGGGTGACGGCGCGGTGGATGATGGCCTGCTTCTGCTCCCCCAGCAGCGCGATCAGCTTCCGCTTCGCCCGGATGAACCCGTCGATCTTCCGGTTCGCATGGTCCAGAAACCGCACGATCGCCGCTTGTTCGTCGGGCGGTGGAATGAAGATGGGAAGACGCTTAATTTCCGCGTGATCGAGATTCTGTCGGAGGCCGGAGCCATAGCGATAAATGGCCTTCGTCAGGTCAAAGGTGTTTAGTATCTGGTAGCCGTAGTCGGGAATCACTCCAAGGCGCACTTCAAGACAAAGGTATGCCGACGAGATGGCGCCGCGATTTCGCGAAAGACCGACACGCAGGCTCGTGTGATCGTTCTGCATGTCGGTCCCGCGAATGATGATGTTCCCCTCATCTACGATTTGGTAGGTCCCATACGACGCTGGAACGAGGCCGTGCTGTTGGTCCATCGGCTTGATCTTAATCCGACCGTAGCTCAGCGAGAGGATGGTCTTTTCCTTGAGCCCTTTGTTCGAGACCTGCCGCGGCCCGAACGCGGCATGGCCCAGTTTCAACTCCCAATGCGCGGGCACCTTTCCGAGCCACTGCTGCCCTGACTCCTTGTATTCCGAATATGGATGCAATCCTTCGATCATCGTGAGACGGCTTCGGATTCCTCGTTCTCCGTGGGAGCGTTCTCGGCGAAGATGTCGATGTAGAGCTGGTAACGGAAGAGGCGGTTGCGTTTGTGTCCGGTCATCTCCTGTAAGATCCCGAGAGCTACGAGGCGCGAGACCATCTTATTAGCCGCGGCGTAGGTGGTGCCGGTGATCTCGCGCACGTCAGCGACCGAAAGGATCGGCCGCCGGTAAAGCTGCTCGAGAATGCGGTGCGCGCTGCCGGCCGCGCGCCCAAGATGAGTGGTCACGGCTTCACGATGCTGTTCGCGCAGCAGCAGGATACGCCGCGCGGTCTCCGTGGCTTCGCGGCTGACGCTGACGACCGCGCGGAGGAAAAACTCCAGCCAGCCTTCCCAATCGCCCGTGTCGCGCACGGCCTGCAGGCGTTCATAGTATTCGGCGCGATGCTGCTTGAAGAAATGAGAGAGGTAGAGCACGGGCTGGAGCAGGATTTCCCGCTGGCAGAGTAGGAAGGTGATGAGGAGCCGGCCGATGCGCCCGTTTCCATCAAGAAATGGGTGAATGGTCTCAAACTGCGCATGGGCCAGCCCGATCTGGATGAGCTGCGGGAGTTCGCTCCCCGAGTGCAGAAAATTTTCCAGCGCGCCGAAGAGGGAAGGAATTTCGTGCGGCGGCGGTGGGACGAAGGTCGCTTCCGAGAGCGAGCACCCGCCAGGCGGCCCGATCCAATTCTGCGAACGCCGCAATTCACCGGGCGTGAGGTGCGCGCCGCGTCCACCCGCCAGCAACCGAAAGTGGATTTCTTTGAACAGCCGGATGGAGACCGGCAACTCGCGCAGGCGCGCCAGACCGTGATTCATCGCCGCTACGTAGTTGACGACCTCATCGACATCGCCAGGGATGTCGGGGGAGAAGATGCGGGCTTCAGCGGCGAGCAAATCCTGGAGGGAACTCTGGGTGCCTTCGATCTGGCTCGAGAGCATCGCCTCTTTCGCACATACATGAAGACGAAGAGATCGGGATCAGGAAGAGTCTGGATGGAGCCGTCGAGCCGGCCGAGCGCGCGGTCGGCCTGCGAAAGCACGCTCTGCAGCGCACCTTCAAGCCGCACCGCAGGCACGGGTGGGAGCGGCTCGGGGAGGAATGCTCGATAGCCAGAAGGCTGCGCGATGTATCTGCCGGCGCGGGACTTGGAGCGGGCGTGTTCAGTGCTCACGCGGGCGAAAGTATCATATGGCGGCTCAATCGCTCCATATTAAACGCACGGGATCGCATGGGCTTTCCGGGGCACGCATATTCAATGCTGCGATGCACATGGAAACCGCGTCACGTCTGGGTCGCTTCTTTCGTGATCTCTCCCAGCAGACCTTCAGCTTCCTGCTCCAGAGCGAGGATGTCGGCGCTGATCTCGGCGAGCGTGCGAAGCTTCGGTGGTTGGTAGAAATGGCGGGTAAAGCTGATCTCGTAGCCGATCTTCGTGTCGGCCTCGACGATCCACGCGTCGGGCGTGTAGGGCAGGACCTCGCGGCGGATGAAGGCCTCGATGCCGCCTTTTTCCAGCAGCGGGATTTGCTCGAAGTCGCGAAGCTCGCTGTCGGGCTCGTATTCGATGATACGGCTTTTGCCGTCGATCTCCGCTTCAAAGAGTCCGCGCAACGCGTCAGGTTCCGTCTTGCCCGGCTTATGGACTTTCTTGATGACGGGCGGCGCATCCTCCACGCGCCAACTGACGGCATTAAGGATGAGCTTCAGATCGGATGCAGTGGGTTTCAGCTTTAGCTTGGCCAGCGTGGCAGCGACTCGATCTCGAAAGAGGTTGTGATCTTCGAAGATGCCATCGCCCAGTTCGTGCCGGAGTTTGGTCGCTACTTCGACGAGCATGCCGTCACGCTTCCATGTCTCTTCGCTAAGGAGCTTGCGCTTCTTTTTCTCGGGGAGGCTTTTCTTGGGCGCTTCGGATTCGCCATCCTCCGCGGCTTCATCGTTGTCGGCGTTGCCCCACTCATTGAGGAAGTTTTCCAGCGCGCCTCGGACTGATGCGTGGTTTTCAAAGAGCGTGTCGCCGAGTTCTTCGTAGAGTACGGCGCGAATCTCTGCGTCGCCGGAAGCGAAGCGCAGGGTCTCGATACGCGGGACGGTGAGTTGACTGTGGAGGCGGAGCGGACGCTCGACCTTTACCTTCCAATTACCGAAAGCGGCGTTCGGGAAGATCTTCGATTGCTCCGTTTCCTCAAAAGCGAGGAAGGTGTCGCAGATGCGCTGGATGTCGTCGGGCGAAAGCTCGCAGTTCTTCTTGCCGAGGTTCTTGCGGAGCGGGCGAAACCATTGCGTCGCATCGATGAGCTGGACTTTGCCTTTGCGCGGCTCGGGTTTCCGATTCGTGAGCACCCAGACGTAGGTGGCGATGCCGGTGTTGTAGAAGAGGTTCAGAGGGAGAGCGACGATGGCCTCCAGCCAGTCGTTCTCAAAAATCCAGCGACGGATGTTGCTCTCGCCCTGCCCGGCGTCGCCCGTGAAGAGGGAGGAGCCGTTGTGGACCTCGGCGATGCGGCTGCCCAGCGCGGACGCGTGGTTCATCTTGCTCAGGAGATTCGCGAGGAAGAGCATCTGCCCGTCACTGGAGCGGGTGACGAGCGAGAGTGCTTCGTCGCGATGCATGACGCGGAAGCGCGGGTCGCGCATTCCGTCTTTGCCGCCCATGTTCTCAAGGTCTTTCTTCCAGCTCTTGCCGTAGGGCGGATTCGAGAGCATGAAATCGAACTCGGTCGATGGGAACGCGTCGTGTGAAAGCGTAGACCACTCGGCGCCGCCGACGATGTGATCGGCGGTTTCACCTTCGCCTTTCAGGATCATGTCGGCTTTGCAGATGGCGTAGGTCTCCGGGTTGATCTCCTGTCCGTAGAGGTGCGTGGTGACCTGCTTGCCGCGCTGCTGCGCGATCGTGCGCAATGTTTCCTCAGCGACGGTCAGCATCCCGCCCGTGCCGAGAGCTCCATCATAGAGGAGGTATGCGCCGGATCGGATCGAGTCGGCGATGGGCAGGAAGATGAGGGCGGACATCAACTTGACCGCGTCGCGTGGCGTCCAGTGCTCGCCGGCTTCTTCGTTGTTCTCTTCGTTGAAGCGGCGGACCAACTCCTCGAAGACGGTGCCCATCGAGTGATTGTCGAGGCCCGGATGCTTGATGCTCCCGTCGGCGTGTAGAACCGGATCGGGACTGAGATTGATGTCGGGGTCGAGGAACTTGCCGATCAACGTTCCGAGTGAGTCAGACTTCGAAAGTGTCGAAATCTGATTCCGGAACTTAAAGTTCTCCAGAATGTCCTGAACGTTGTCGGAGAAGCCGTCTAGGTAAGCCTCGAAGTCTGCTTTCAACTGCTGCTGGCTCGCTCGAGACTTGAGATCACGGAGCGTGAACTTCGAGGTGTTGTAGAACGCTTGCTTCGCAGCGTCGCAGAGCGCAGCACGTTGCTCGCTGATACTTGCATCATCGAGCATCTTCTTCGTCTCAAGGACGGCGGACTTTGTTGGCTCAAGAACAGCGTCGAGCCGGCGGAGGACGCACATCGGCAGAATGACGTCCGGATACTTGCCGCGCTTGAAGAGATCGCGAAGGACATCGTCCGCTATTCCCCAAATGAACGAGACGATCTTGTTATGTGTGGCTTGGTCCATGGGCGACGTCTTCTACTGAAGAGAGGCAGAGATCAGCAAGCGAATGCTTCATGTGGCTTGATACCCAACGCCTAACTCCTCCGCGGCCGCAGCGAGCCGGGCATCGAGCGACCAGAGGGTGTGCCGGGAAAGACGCGCGGCGACGAGCAGTTGCACGTCGTTCCAGCCGAGACCGTGGCCGGCAAGTTTGTTGTTTTCAATGAAAGTGAGGCATTCTTCCGGCGAACCGGTCCTGGCTTTTGCAATGACTTGATCGTGGCCAGAAACTCGGCGCGCTTCGGAAGATTGCCGGTGGCCAATTCACCGATCACGACCCAATGAACGCTGATCTGCTTGCGCGCGAGCATGGCTGTGAATGCCGGGTGTCCGACGCGGAGGTGCTTAGTCCAGAGCGAGGTGTCGGCCAGGATCATTTCCGCGCCGGCTTCGACCGCCGCCGCGGCGGAGCCTTAAGCCCGGGCATCGTGCCGCCGAGCGCGGCCAGCCGTTCATAGGCCTTGTGCTGGATGAGGTTCTCGAGCGCAAGCCGGACGAGCGCCGTTTTCTCTTTAATCCCGGTGGACTCGGCGGCGGAGGCATACAAATGGTCATCAATATTCAAGGTTGTCCTCATGCACATACGGAGATGCTTTCATATGCATCGGTCAAGCGGCTGCCGGAAAAGTCACGTGAATGCAGGCTCATTCGTTGGGGAGCGCACGCGCCCTCGCGTGCTGGTTTCGACGCCCACGCCGAAACGACAACTGGCCCTGGCGAGAGCAAAGTCCGCGATGACGAGGGCGTCATCGCCAGCACGCGAGGGCGCGTGCGCTCCCCAGCACTCATCCAGCGACCTCCCGGAGCATGGAAAGAATCTCCTGTTCTACAGCCTTGATCTCCGACTCAATCGCTTCGAGCGGACGGGACGCCTGATACTTGAGTCAGCCGGACGAAGTCCGAATGCTGAATTTCGAATTAATCAGTCATGCGGAGTCCGAACTCTGTATTTCAAACGTCGAAGTGTCGAGAATCTCATTCGACATGGAAAGCCCGGCCTCGCTTCCAGCTGCGTTACGGCGCACTTCAGGATTCGCCATTCGAATCAAGTGCGCCGAGGCGGTAGCAGG
>JBBSPM010000144.1:0-5448 GCA_038258815.1 Chthoniobacterales bacterium | reverse complement strand
TGCGGGCCGCGCACGAGCATCTCGAATCGAACCGCACCTTCGGAAAAATCGTTCTCGATTTTTCGCTCTGTAGCGGCGGTCTGTGACCGTCGCCGAGCGTTTCCGCGCGGCAGATCGCGACGCTCACAGAGCGCCGCTACAACTAACCTTCCGCCGACTCCGGCACAGCCTTCTCGGCCGCCTGGAAACCAATCTTCGAGTGGGTGCCATCGCAGAACGGTTTCTCCGTCGAAGCGCCGCAACGGCAGAGCGCCATCCGCTTCTCGACCGGATAATTGTTGCCGTCCGCGTCCTTCAATTCCACTTCGCCCTTCACGATGTAAGGGCCGTTCTTGATAATCTCGATCGTCACGTCAGCCATAGGCAGAGCTTCGCATCCTCGTTGGAAGAATGAAAACAACAAAGCACCACCTGCGCGGAGGGAGGGCGGAGGCGGTGCCTGACGTGGGCAGAACCCGTGCTACTCGTCTCGCTCGGAGCGGAGAAGGGAACGCGCCGGCGTATTGGCGCTCGGCTGGAAGTCGCTCAGGACCAGCGTGGTCGCATCGTAGGTCACGAGAAAGGTGCCGACTGGATCGCCGAGAGGATTGCCCAGGCTATCGTAACCGCCATAAACATCGACGCGCCCGCCGTTCGCGACATTGGAAAACTGACCGTTGATCTGGGTCGCAGTCATGACCGTGAAGCTCTCGGAGCTGGAAATCTGCGAGACATCGTCCACCCCACTTTGAAGAACTCCGGCGAGGGTCGCCGTTCCATTGACAGTGAGAGTCGCGCTTACGGTTGGGTCGAAGAAGTCGAAGCGCAACGCGCCTGCCGCCGTGAGATTGAAGTTGCCTTGGACGAGGACATTCGAATCGATGAACTCCGGGTCAACTGGAAAACCGACTTCTCCCTCTCGCACATAAGCACTGAGGGGAGAGAGCTGAAAGAAGCCACCTTCTACCGTCATATCACCATTGACAGTAAACTCGGAGCCACCATAGACAGTTAGCCGGCTCGTAGCCGTGAAGCAGCCGGTTGTCGCAAAATCGCGGTTGCCGACTAGCAGTCGCGCACTGGTCGAGAGATTACGCAAGGCGTCCTCTCCATTACGATCACGAAAGCCGGTGTTGGGCCCGAAGAGGACGAGCGAGGCTTCGCTGGTCACAATGTCAAAAGGCCTGCTTCCACCCAGGACCTGGGTGGTCGCGCTCCGCCCGCCCGCTGCCTCCCAGATATGATAGGTCTTATGCAATGTCTTCGTCGCGGAATCGTAATTCGTCACTCTTCCGTTAATTATCGCCTTGGCATTGGCCGTGGGGCCGGGAGCCAGCACCTTGAGAAGGCCGGCGGTTCCTACATCAATCGGATAGCCAATCCCGGTATAGTTGCCATTGACCACGAGAGTGGCGGGAGCATCCGGGCCGATAAAACCGGTCGCGTAGACTGCCGCGTAGCCCTCATTGACAAGGGAACCACCGGTGGTGAATTCACGGCCGGTCTCCACATCCAGGTAACCGGAGAGCATGATGTGCCATAGATGCGCGAGCGCGTCGTGTCCGTATTGATCGGCGATTCGTGAGCCAGCGCCAAAAATCCCAATGTAACCATTGGTTGCCTGGATATCGGCGTCGTTGAATCGAATCGTGGATGTGATTCCGGGATTAGCCGCCGCGCTCGCATCGGCGCCGATTTGTCCGGTCTTGAGCGTCTTATGGGAAAAATCAGCCAGATCCCCGAGATCGGCGACCACATTATGGGTCAGCGCAACCGGGGTGATATAGCCACCGCCTAAAACCTCATCGGGAAAATCGACCCCCAGGCTTGTCACGGGAGATTGCAGATTGTGATCGATCGCGTTCACCGTCGATCCGTCGCCGGTGAGTTTGAACTTCGTCAGACGGACATCGATGTCCAAAACCATGCCCGGGTATTCGGATTCGACCGAGACCTTGAATTGCGTGTTGCGGGTATTACGCGGCACAATCGGCGGCGACCAATTGGCCGGATCGCTCCAATTACCGCCGACGGGACCGATGTAGGTGGAATGGATGACTTCCGACCGGCTCGTGGCCAGAGAAAGGCCGAGCGTGCAGAGCAGAAGAAGGAGTTTTCGAAGTAGGAATGTATTCATGATGGTTATGCTTTCCCATTCCTTCGGAAAACCGGGCCGCCGCGTGACAGAAAATCTTTCCACCTAAGCAGGAAGCATTTTTTACGAGCGCTTTACTCGATCTTGATCCGCTCGAATGGTCGCGCCGCAGTATCGCTTATCGGGCCACTGACACCGTTCCAAGCCGCGACTCCTGCCGAGAGAATTCCCTGCCGCTCGCAGCGGGCTAGGCGGGCAAGCTGTTCCGAGTTTTATCCGCCAGGATCAGCTGATCCTTTAATTGCGGCGAAGGACGCTCGGAGTCATCAGTTGCCGCTATAACCGAACCGACGTTTGGAAGTCTGGGAGGCGTCAGCCCGGCTCTGCGGAGATGACGGGATTGTTGAGTTGGGTTGAAAATCACTCAACACCAGAGCGTGACAGCCATCCTGGTTCTGACCGCAGTCTCCACCGTAAGTGACCAGAAATGTGCCCAACTCGCTTCCATCAGAGAAAGAAAGTGCGGTGACACGTTCGCCGCTGGCGACGTTGGAAAATTGACCCGCGATTTTGGCTGCGGTCAATACCGTAAAGCTGTCGAAAGAAGTCGGATTTGCGCCGTCGAACAGGTAAGGGAGGAGGGACGCTCCTAATCTTGCGGTGCCTTTAACTGTGATCTTTGGCAGCGTCGGGTTATCGAAGATATCGACAACAAATTCAGTCCCGGCTATGAGATTGAAGTTGCCGCGGACGGTTATTTTTGACCTGAGATACGGCGGGTCGGTGGGGAAGCCGCCGGTGTCGTCGCCGAAAACACCATAGCCATTTGACCCTCTGACTTCAAAAAACCCGCCCTGAATCGTGAGGTGACCGTTTACGGTGAACCGAGTACCGCCCAGGATGCTTAGCCGACTGGTGCTGGTGAAAGAGCGTGCGGTCGTGAATGCGCGATTGGCAATTTGCAGCCGCGCGCTCGTGCGTAGGTTCCGCAATGCGTCTGCTCCGAATTTATCGCGAAAACCAGTCTTCGGGCCGCAGAGAATAAGCGAACCCTCGCTCGTAAGAATATCGAAAGGTCCGCTCTCGCCGAGAACTTTGGTCTCGGCGCTGTGACCATCCGCGGCGACAAACTTGAAGTAAGTTTTGTTTAACGTTCGGGTCGTCGCATCGTAATTCGTCAGCCGTCCATTGATCACCATCTTTGCGTCGTAGAGTGGGCCGGCAGCCAGCAGGCCGGTGAAACCCACCGTGCCGGGATCCAGGGGATACCCGATTGTAGTGTAATCGCCGTTAATAGTGAGGAGTTCGGGACCCTCTACCCCGAAGTAGTTCGTGAGCAGATAGACGACGCCCTCGTTAACTACTGGACCAGCACTTGTGAAATTCCGACCTGACTCAAGGTCCAAAATTCCGTCCACGAGAATGTGTTCCAGATTGGCCAGTGCGTCGTGGCCGTTCTGATCTACGATACGCGCGCCGGCTCCAAATAACCCGGTGTTACCATTGGTCGTGCGGATGTCCGCGTCATTGAATTGGATCGTCGCCGTGAGGCCGAGATTTGGATCGCTGTAGCTGGTATCCACCTGGTAGATACCGCTGTTAAGCGTCGTGCCCGAGAAGTCTGCCAGGTTCCCGAGATTCGCGAGCACGCTGGTTGTTTCGGCGCTGAAATACAGGCCCCAATCGCCCAAACTGGTCGCTCCGGAGATCAGATTGTGATCGGAGGAATTGAGAAACGAGCTGTGATACTCTCCTGGCTCCGTAAACGCAAGGCTGTCGATGGCCGCGTTGACGTCGAGCGTAACCTGCCCGCCCGGGCCGCTGATGGAGACGTTAAACTCTTGATCGCTGCTATTGTTCGGCACTGTCGGTGGCGACCAATTGGCGGGGTCGCCCCAGTTGCCGCCGATGGGTCCGACGTAAGTGGAATTGATGATTTCCGACCGGCTCGTCGCCAGAGAGAGACCGAGCGCGCAGAGGAGGAGCAGGAGTTTCCGAAGTAGGAATGTGTTCATATTGGTGATGCTTTCCTATTCCTTCGGAAAATGTTTCGCCGTGTGACAAAGATTTTTCGTCCCCGCAAGAAAGTGAATGCGGAAAGCCTGAGACACCGCACTCGCGCAAGCGGGAGGCGCTTCCTACGAGTGCGTTACTCGATCTTGATCGGCTCGCTCGCCGCCGCGATCACCGCGTCGAGCCGCGGATCGCCGCGCAGAGCATCCCATGCCGGATTGAACTTCAGATCTCCAGGATCAGGACCAGAGGGCAGCCTTGCCAGCGAAGCGAGTTGCTTCAGCGCGAGGTCGCGCTCTCCGCACCAAGCGTAAACGAGTGCCTCGATGGTGGCGAAAGCTGGTCCGTCTATCGCGTCAGCCGCAAGGGGACGCAGCTCCACAGCGCGATGCGCTTCCCTCAATGCCTCTTCTTTTCGACCGAGACCCGCATGGAACTGCGCGATCGTGCAGAGCACCTCGGGGTCATCGGGTTTCTTGCTCCGCAGTTCCGACTCCCAAAAGCGGAGCGCCGTTTCGAAAGCAACCTTCGTCCTAGCGGTGTCACCTTCAGCCCGCGCGACAAATGCCCGATTGCGAACGACCCACCACTCTGAGTTCTTCGGACCAAGCTTCGCCAAGGCTTCCGCCAGGACGCGCTCCGCTCCTGCGAAGTCCCGCAGGTAAAGAGCAAGGAGTGAGCGATACGCTCCGACGAAGCCGTCGTACTCGTAATCTGGAGGCAGCGATTGCAGACGAGAGCGGCAGCCTTCGAGGTCCCCCTTAATCAGGGCGACCTTAGCTTCCTTGGCCCGGAAATAGTTCGCGTGTTCCGGAAGGGCCACGATCGCTTCGTCGAAGATGCTGTCGGCCTCTGCGAAGTTCCGGGTCAAGTAGTAGGTTGACCCGAGATCCTCCCGCGCTGTGGAGTTTTTTGGATCCAGGCTGATCGCTTTCCTCAGATCATGCAGGCCGTCGCGCCATCGGCCCAGCCGACGCTCGAGCAACCCGCTGAGATGAAAGCATTCCGCATTGTTAGGCAGGGCGCCGCGGGCGATCGCGAACTCAGCCGAGGCACTCTTGTAATCCACGACGCCCCAGTAGAAATACATTCCCTTGACCAGATGTGCTTCACCCAGATCCGGCGCCAGTCGTAACGCGATCGCAAGGTTCGATCGCACTGGCTCCAGCCGCGCGGGGTCCCGGCCCGAAAGGCGGAAGCGCGCAAGATGCAATCGCGCCAGGAAACAGTAGCCGAGAGCAAAATTAGGATCGCGTGCGACTGCGCGATTCAGCAACTCAATTGCGTTGGAAAGATTCTCCTCCCGATTGCCGAGGCTCGTGATTCCGTCCAACAGCTCCCGCCCTCGCAGGTAAAAGTCG
>JBBSPM010000143.1:0-5512 GCA_038258815.1 Chthoniobacterales bacterium | reverse complement strand
TTTCGACGAAATCGAGAAGGCGCACCACGATGTCTTCAACGTCCTGCTCCAGGTGCTCGATGACGGCCGGATCACCGACGGGCAGGGGAGGACGGTGGATTTCAAGAACACTGTCATCATCATGACGTCGAATATCGGTTCGCAGTTCATCACCGAAGAATGGGATCGAGAGAAACATTCCGCGCTGGTGATGGAAGCGTTGCGCGGGCATTTCCGGCCGGAATTTTTGAACCGGGTGGACGAGATCATCATTTTCGACCGGCTGAATGAGGAAGAACTCAAGCAGATCGTTGAGATTCAACTGAAGCGGCTGGTTCGGCGGTTGGAGAACCAGAAGATCACACTGGAATTGAGCGACGCCGCGAAAGCTATGGTCGCTCAAGTTGGCTACGACCCGGTCTACGGAGCGCGCCCGCTAAAACGCGCGATTCAGAAGGAAATTCTCGACCCGCTGAGCATGGACATTCTGGAGGGAAAATTTCGTGAGGGTCAAACGATCCGGGTCGATGTGGTGGACGGCGCGCTGCGCTTCCTGGCTGACTGAGTTTGAACAGTCGCGCAGCAACGCTGTCTCAAAGGGTTATGAAATTCAAAGCCTTAGCTATTGTTGCAACCGGTCTCTTCATAGCCGGATCTGCGTTTGCCGGAGACAAGGCGTGCTGCGCACAGCACGCGAAGAACGACAAGGCCGCTTGCGCGGCGACTTTTGCCAGTCTCGACCTGACGGCCGAGCAGAAAACGAAGATGGAGACGCTCGCCGCGGAATGCGACAAGGCCGGCTGCACGAAGGAGAGCATGGCGAAGATGGAGAGCAGCGCCAAAGGCATCCTCTCGAAAGAACAATTTGCGGCCTGGAATTCGGCTTGCAAAACCAAAATGACGGAGGAGAAGACGCAGAGCTAAACGGCACTTCTTCCCGGAAAAAGAAAAGCGGCGCTGCTCGGTGGAGCATCGCCGCTTTTTTATGGAGAGATATCTGCTTAAGCGGTGGCGTTGGCCTGGCGGCGACGAGCCATCAGGGCCGCACCCACCACGCCGACGGCGAGCAGCGCGTAGGTCGAGGGCTCAGGAATCAAAACGAGGCCGTTGCGGTCGAAGGACGAGATATTATACACGCCGCCATCGACGCCGGTGAGCGTGAAGGTGGCCGTATCAATGTCGCGGAAGACCGCGTCGGTGAAGTTTGGGTTATTCAGAGCGAACGCGCTATGGAGAAAGTCAACATTGCCCCCCATTCCGCCGGCGAAAGCCTGCGTGACGGTCGCGCTTCCACCGGCAGTGCTGGACGACAGCGTGACGGTGATCATGGCCAAACTGCTCATCTGAGAGGCATCGAAGCTCAGCCGGACACGATCCCACTGATTACCGCCGCCGCCGGGAATATCGAGAAAGTTGGCGTTCAAAGGAGCTGCAGCCCCAACTATGAGAAAGAATATCCCGGAGGAGCCCTGCGCGGCGGAGAAGATCATGAAGTCATCGTTCGCGCCGGGATTTACCGGGTTGAGTGAGGCGTTCAGGTTCGCCGCGGAACCGGTCAGGACGGTGATCGACATCATCCGCTGGCCGCCGAGCGTGCCGGTAGTCGGAATCCCCGTCACCGTGAGGCTACCTTGTGTGCCGGTAAAGTTGAAGGCGTTGTCATCGAGAAAATCGATGTGATTGGCCTTCGCCGAAAGTGATAGAGCGAGAAGCGAGGCGACCGCGACCATCCCCAGTTTGGTGAATGACGATTTGATCATGACATTGTTCCTTAATTTGAGTGCTTGGCTGCTTGCGGCGCAAGATTGGCAACCGGGGCTAAAAGGGTCAAGACATATAGCCAATGCCCGAGCATTGTTAGTGCTGACGCCTTTTGCGCAGTTGGATTGGTGCAGAATATGAATCAAATCGGCGAAAACCTTGCGCGAGTGCGTGCCGAAGTGGCGCATGCCGTTCAGCGCGCTGGCCGTGATCCGGCTGAGGTGCTTCTGATCGCGGTTTCCAAGAAGCAGGGTGCCGAGAAAGTGCGCGCGGTTTTTGACGAAGGACAGGAGATCTTTGGCGAGAGCAGGGTGCAAGAGGCGCGGGCCAAGATTCCGCTGCTGCCTGCGGGGGTGCGGTGGCACTTCATTGGCCACCTCCAGAAGAACAAGATCCGCCACGCTCTGCCACTCTTTGAACTATTTCACAGTGTTGATTCGCTCGCGTTGGCGCAGGATATGGAGCGAATTGCGGAGGAGGAAGGCGTGCGCCCGCGCGTATTGCTGGAGGTGAACGTGGCTGGCGAGGGGAGCAAACTCGGCTTCGCGCCGGACAATCTGCGCGCGGAAATGGAAAGCCTGCTCGCGCTGGGACGGCTGGAAATTGAAGGGCTGATGACGATCCCTCCGCTGGCCCCGGCAGCGGAAGATTCGCGACGATACTTTGTCATGCTGCGCGAACTGCGCGACGCTCTGGAGAATGAGTTCGCTGTCCGGCTGCCGCAACTTTCCATGGGCATGAGCAATGATTTCGCGGTCGCGGTCGAAGAAGGCGCTACGTTTGTTCGCGTCGGCACCGCTATTTTTGGAGGAAGATAATGGACGGGAAACCGACATCAGGCCGTCTGGAACCACTGAACCTCCATCTGATCGGAGACGAGTTGGCGATTTCGTGGAATGACGGTTCGGAATCGTATTTGCCGATCCGGCGACTGCGGCTGGCGTGTCCGTGTGCCAGTTGCGGTGGGGAGCCCGATGTTCTCGGCAACCTCATGCGTCCTGATGTGAGCTACACGGCGCAGAGTTTTGAGCTGCGCAGCTGGCAACTGGTAGGCGGCTACGCGGTGCAGCCGGTGTGGGCCGATGGCCATGGCACTGGCATTTATTCCTACCCGTACCTCCGACGCCTCGCCGGAAGCAGTTGACGTGCGTGCTAGGATCAATCCCGCTCTCGATGAACCGCTTCACCAAAGCCACGCTGCTGCTGTTTTTCTTTTCCCTCTGCGGCGTGGCGTTTTTCATCACGGCCCGCTTGAGGGAGCGTGTCGTGGCACCGGCGCCGCATGAACTGTTCGCGGTCGTGAATGATCAACTGGCCGCCTTCCGAGCGGACGATTTCACTTCCGCTTATCGTCAGGCGAGCACCGGGGTGCAGCATAAGTTTACCCTGCCGCAGTTCGAAGCGATGGTGCGGCGGAACTACGCCGAGATGGCCAACGCGCAACGGGTGGAATTCGGCTCGGTGAGAACGGAAGGAAGCACAGCGCTGGTGCAGGTCTTTTTCTTCGCCGGCGATGGATCCGCGCGTGTTTTTCTCTACAGCCTCATTGCGGAAGCCGGCGGCTGGAAAGTGGGCGGCGTCGAGGAGATCAGCCGCTCCCGGCCGAATCAGCAAGTCACGGGCACTTACGTCTAACGAGAGATCGCGTCAGCGGCCGGCGGTGATTCGGAGCAGCGTCGTGCCAGGTGCCGAGGCGCTGAGTGTGCGATCCTCGAGGGACGCCGGAACCAGGGAGAATTCTCCCGGATTCAACTTCACGCCCGCGCAGTAAAGTGCGCCAGTGAGGCAGGCCACGATGGCGAACACACCTGCGTCGGAGACCTTGCGTTCCTCGGTCACTGTCCATTTTTCGAGAACAAAGAGCGGGTCCGCTATGAGCAATTCTCCCGCGGGCTGCGCGAGTTCCGGTTCGTAATCGTCGAAGTCAATTGAGCGCAACGATTCCTCCACGTGAAGGGTCCGAGGCGCGCCCTGCCCGTCCACCCGGTTCCAATCGAAAACGCGGTACGTCGTGTCGCTATTTTGCTGAACTTCCACCAACACATTGCCCGCCCCGATGGCGTGAACGCGACCGCTGGGAAGAAACATGGCGTCGCCCGCCCGAACCGGGATGCGGTGGAGCTGTTCCTCCACCGTGCCGTTGGCCAAAGCGGCCTCGAAATCGGCGCGCGCGCATCCCTTCTTCAGGCCCACGTAGATCGCCGCGGTCGGCTCCGCGCGCGCCACATACCAGCATTCCGTTTTTGCCTCGCTGCCTAGGTCCGACGCGACGTCGGCTGGCGGATGGACCTGCACGGAGAGCTTTTCTTCAGCGTCGAGGAGCTTGAGGAAGAGCGGGAAGCGAGGGGCGTCCTCCATCTCGCCGAAAATTTCCGCGCGATGATTTACCCAGAGGTGATGCAGGGTTTTTCCGCGGAAGCGCCCCTCGCGCACGACGCTTTGATCCTCCGGGCGGTCGACGATTTCCCAGGATTCCCCAATGCATGCGCGGGGTGGCAATTTTTTTCCGAAGAGTGTTTCGAGACGCCGTCCGCCCCAGATTCGCTCCTTTAGAAGCGGGATAAAAGTAAGCGGCGCGAGCGACGGCGACATCAGTCGTTGAAAGTAGAAGTGCGTTCGGCGAATGCAACGCGCGGGCAGCCCAAACGCTTTGTCAACGCGACGCGGCACCGCGAAGGTTCCGGCTTCGCTTGAACAAGAATCTCCGCAATTTCATCCTCTACTGGCTGCCTCTCGTCGTCTGGCTGGTCGTGATTTTCGTCGCTTCCACCGATATGATGTCGGCGGAACACACCTCGCGGATTATCGGGCCCTTCCTGCACTGGCTCATTCCCGATGTGACGCCAGCCGCGATCGCCCAGGTGCAGCTGATCGTGCGAAAAGGCGCACACGTGACGGAATACGCGATTCTGGCCGGACTCCTCGCCCGCGCTTTTCTTCACGGGGTGACAAAAATAACGACCCGCCATGCGTTTCCGATCTGGCTCTTGTGTACCGCGAACGCTGCCCTCGACGAGTGGCATCAAACATTTGTCGGTTCGCGAACCGGTTCGCCGATTGATGTGATGATCGATTCGGCCGGGGTGCTCGCGGGCTTGGGGATTTATTGGCTGCTCGCGCGGAGGAGTTCGACGGCGAGGTGAGGTTGGCGCGGTGATAAATTCCTGCGCGCTGAGGGTTGCCGATTTCGTATTGCGCGGAAGTTTGACCATGTTAAAGGTCTTGTCCTGTTCCGCTGGTTTCCCACCGCGGAACGTCCGGGCCTGTAGCTCAGTTGGTTAGAGCATGCGCTTGATAAGCGCAGGGTCACTGGTTCGAGCCCAGTCAGGCCCAGCCTTCGCTCGCTGCGGTCCGGATTTTCGCGCCCAGCTTTTCGCTGGTCCCGCGCACCCGGGTGTGATTGAAGTTGGGGCCGAAGTTCCAGCGGCCCTTTGGCTCCTTCCAGTCGGCTGCCCGCTCTTGGTGGGCCCGGTCAACGCGGAGCGAGCGCATCCGCCTTGCCAGGCAGCCCCATCATTTCCTTCATCAAATTGCGCTCGTCCCAGGACCCCGCGGTTTTTCCGTTCGCCGACGAGGCGATGGCGCCATCGCGTTCCCCGATTTCACTCCCTCCCAATGAGCGCCCCACTCCCGCCATCGTAAGCCGCTTCTGCTGATCGCCATTTCTCTGACCTGCGGGAGGCGAAGTCGCGCCAGGTCGCAAGCGCCTTGTCGACCATGCGGGGCAGCGCGGCGTGAAAAAATGGTTAATCCCAGAGGTGTCACGCCAAGG
>JBBSPM010000142.1:0-5604 GCA_038258815.1 Chthoniobacterales bacterium | reverse complement strand
GCTCCTCGTCGTGATCGTCTGTGGCGGCGCGTTTCTGCGGTTCTACCCTACAGCTTCGTTTAAGAAGCGCGGGTTCGACGAGATGCTGTATGAGAATTACGTCCGCATCCTCGATAGAATTTCGCTCTTCGATTATCCCGCCGTCTGCGAGCAATACCTCACCCTGCAGCGAGAACATGACGAAGCGATGCTGCCGCCCACCCGATTCTCCTACATCTACGCGGGACATCTCTGGCGCCGCCTGACCGGCGAATCTCCGCACGCCGCGCTGACGCATGTGTCGGCGCTCTTCACGGTGCTAACTCTCCTCCTTACCGCGGCCTTTTGTCACAGGCTTGCCGGTCCAGTCGCGTCGCTCGGTGTCACCGCACTGATGACTGTCGGGATGAACCAAATTCATCAAGCGCAGCACGCGATGATCGATGGCTTCTTCACCTTCTGGACGCTCCTGGTGTTATGGAGCCTTTGGGAGAATCTCCGCCAGCCAAGTCGCACTGCATGGCTTGCCATTTATGCCGCCGCACTCGCCGTGCTGGTGATGACTAAAGAGAACGCGTTCTTCGTCTTCGTCGCCCTCTGCGGGCTGCTCGTGGCCAATCGATGGCTAAAGTTCGGTACCGTCACGCGTCCGCTCGTCCTCGTCACCTTCGGCGGCGCACTCCTGGGGTTCGTCGCGCTCCTTTTCCTCTCTGGCGGCGTCGCTGTCTTTGTCGAGATGTATCGCCTGCTGGTGGCGAAGTCCACCGTGCTGCCGTATGCGATCATGACCGGCGACGGACCTTGGTATCGCTACCTTGTGGACCTTACGCTCGTTAGCCCGCTCCTCATTCTCCTTGCGGCGGGCGCGGCCTTTCAAATCCGAGCCCAAGACAAAGCGCTCCTATTCCTGCTCATCTTTCTCGGCTGTACTTTCGCCGTGATGGCAAGCGTGAAATTTGGCTGCAACCTGCGTTACACCACCATCTGGGACATGCCGCTCCGTCTGCTCGCCTTCACTCAGATTGGTTTGCTCGCCAGGCGCTTCGGCCGACGCGGGCCGCTCATGCTCACACTCGCGACCCTCGCCCTCTGCGCCTTCGAACTGCGGCAGTACTTTATCTTCTGCGTAAACTCGCCGGCCTATGCGCTTTTGTTCACCGATCTGCTGCAGGCGACAAAGATTCTCAAGTAGCCGATGGCCGTCGCTTTCTCACTCATCATCCCCTGCTACAACGAGGAGGAGGCGATCCCCGCCTTGCTCGCCGCGCTCGTGCCGCAGCTCGACCTGCACATCACGCGCGAATGGGAGATCGTCTTCGTCGATGACGGCAGCCGTGATCGCTCGCTGGAACTAATCGCCCGCGCCCACGCGTCCGATTCACGTATCAAAGCAATCGCGCTCAGCCGCAACTTTGGGCACCAGCCCGCGCTGGCCTGCGGTCTCGCTTTTGCAAGCGGCGAAATCATCGGCGTGATGGATTGCGATCTCCAGGACACGCCCGATGTATTGCTCCAGCTCTATTCGCGGGTCAAGGATGATGGCTTCGATGTTTGTTACGGCGTGCGTCAACGGCGGGAAGCGTCGCCGCTGAAAAACGCGTGCTATCGGACGTTCTATCGCGTCATGAGCGTGCTCTCGGAGCACCCGTGGCCGGAAGACGCGGGCGATTTTTCGGTCTTCAATCGCCGGGTCCATCGCGCCATTCTAAGCCTGCCGGAGACGGTGCGGGTTCTGCGCGGCCTGCGCTCGTGGATCGGTTTTCGGCAGGCGGAAATCGCGGTCGACCGCCCGGAGCGAAAGCACGGCGCGACGAAATATAATTTCTTCCGGCTTTGGTCGCTCGCGCTCAGTTCCTTTACCGGCTTTAGCTATGTGCCGCTGCGTGTCGCGAGCTTGATCGGGATCGCCATGGGCTTCTTCAGCCTGCTGCTTGGCGCACTGTTCCTGCTCAATCGCTGGCTCCCGAAATTCACTCTCTTTGGATACAATATCGGCGCAAACCCTGGCACAACCACGATCATCCTTTTCCTCGCGATCATCTCCTCGATGCTCTTTTTCTGCCTCGGGATCATGGGCGAATACCTCGTGGTGTTGTTAAAGGAAGTTAAGGGCCGCCCCCCCGCGATCGCTGATCGCTTGATCGGCGATCTCACCATCCAGTCATCAAGATGCGCGGTCGTCTCGCCAATCGAGGAACGCCGGCCAGTATTGTTCAGTGTTCAAGATCTCGGCCCCACTGGGCGTGGTCGGATCGCCAGCGGGGGATTGCTGAATGCGGATATTTCGAAAACGGAGGTACACGCCTTGTGATGGCACGCAGCGTGGTTTCTGACATGGAGACCGCAGAGAAGGAGTCGTCCCGAGAAGACATCCAAACCACTCAAGCCCGGTGAGCCGCGAGATCATCTACCTTTCACAACCCGAGCCGGTGAGCATGGGTGACGCCTGGTTCGATATTGCATCTACGAACCACTTTTGGATCCGCCGCCGCTTCGAGGTGCTGCGAAAGCTGGCGCCGTCGTTCGACTGGCCTCGTCTGAAGCTCGCGGAAATCGGCAGTGGCAACGGACTCGTCCAGCGGCAATTCGAGGATCAGTTCGGCGCGGAAATCGATGGCTTCGATCTTAACGAAACGGCGCTGGAAGACGCCGTTAGCCGTAAAAGCCGCCGCTTTTGTTACAACATCCACGCGCGTCTCAACCAACTGCGCGAAGCGTACGACGCGATTTTGCTGTTCGATGTCATTGAACACATCGACGATCATGGCGGCTTCCTCCGCTCAGCGCTCTTTCATCTGAAGCGCCACGGCTCGCTCATAATCAATGTCCCGGCCCATATGTCCCTTTTCTCGACTTATGACAAAGCCGCAGGACACGTGCGCCGGTACGCCGCCGAGGACCTGATCGCCTTAGTGGAAGGTTGCGGTTTGAGGACTGCCACGTGGACCTACTGGGGCAAACCGATGATTCCACTTCTGGCCATCCGCAAGCGCCGGCTCAAAAAGATGACCGACGAGGATGAAATCCTGCGTGATGGATTTGCCGCGCGTGGCGCGCTGGGGAACGCGGCGTTACTCGCACTATCGCGCTGCGAGTGGATGCCGCAGCACAAAACCGGCACGTCCCTAATGCTCGTGGCACACCGCGAGGGGTGACGGTCCCGGAGCCGTCCGTTGGACCTTCCGAATCCGCGAAGACGCTCTGATTTCCGAAACGCGAGCCGTCGTCGCGGATGAGACTGAAAAGCGGGGCATCCGACGAAAATTACGTATCGTTTCGATCCGATGCGCTAGTTTTTCCAAGGACTGCCTCCGCGGTGGAGAGCATGGCGCTGTCGTCGTTATCGCCCAGATCGCGCAACGCTTCTTTGATTTTGCGGAAGGAGCGCTTCACAAACAGATCGGCCGCGACGTGCTCGGTGCCGGCCACCTTGCCGTTGCGGGCGACCGCTTGCAGCTCCGAATCCCAGCGGCTTAGCACACAGGTGACGGCGAAGAGCTCCATCGCCGCGATCGCGATCCGCTCCTGCACCAGCTGCATGTCCATGACCGGCTCGCGATAAGTGATGAGTGCCTTGTTGACCGCAAAATTAAAACGCCAGACAAGCTGACTTGGCCGACGTTTCCAGGAAGGCGACCGCGCGCATCGCGAGCAGGAGGTGAAAAGTGTACGCTTCGCTTTTATGCTCTGCCGTGACTCTTCGCCAAGACACCCTGGCCGCACGCCTCGGCGTGACCGTCCACGTCTCGCCGCTGCGGAGAAAGTTATGTCAGTTGTGGAAACAGGAGCCGGGAGATGCTCCGGTGCTGGAGGATTGGCTGGTCGATGTCGCGAACGCGCGCGGCGCTCGCATCGTGATTCGAAATCCGGCGCCGGCCGCCCCGTTCTCCGCGCCGTCGAAAGAAGAATTGAGCAACGCGGAACTGGCGCTCGGTCTCTTGTTGCTCCAAAACCTGGATCGTCCGCAGATTTTGCGATTGGCCGCACAATTGATTTCCGCAGGCGCGGTCCAACTGGACGAACTGAAGTGGCTCGCGGTGCAGGAGCGAGCCGGAGGTCTGCTGGCGGGCCTGGCCGCGCAGGCGCTTCGGGTGGAACCGGGCCACCCTTTGTGGCAGGGCGTCGCCGCCGCTTTCCAAGGGCAAGCCATGCCTCGCAAACCGCTTTTGCATTATACCAGGCTGGCCGAGCCGGCGCCGGTGAATGGGCGGGTGAGTGCGCAAAGCTGGAGACTGGTGAAGTGACCAACCCGGAGAGGATCCTCGCCGCGCTGGATGCGGGGCTTGACGGGGCGGTGGAACTAACGCTCTACGGAAGGGCGGCCTTGCTCCTGGGTTTCGAGAATCCGCCCCCGGAATATGCGTTGAGCCGCGATGTCGACGCGGTGATGTGGATGGGCCAGGCAGAGGAGTTGGCTCGACGCACAAATTTCTGGGACGTTATCGCAACGGTAAATCGGCAGTTCCGCGACCAGGAGCTGTATATCAGTCATTTTTTCGAAGAAGACCAGGTGGTGCTAACGCCGGATTGGAGGAGCCATCGCATCCCGATCCCGGGCACGCGGATGCGCCTGACGCTTTATCGCCTGGGAGACGTGGACCTGTTTCTTAGCAAACTCATGCGCGATGATCCGATTGACGCAGCCGATGCGAGATTCATCGTTCGGCGGGCCGGGTTCAGCAAAGAGGCGATTCGGAGGGCGATCGATTCAGCAAGAGTGCCCCAGATTGCAGAAATCGAAGAGCAATTCAGCATCTGCGCGGGCCGATTTGTTGAGTAACGTGCCGTGACGATGCAGTTGAGCGAAAGGCGGAGAGCTTTGCAATTGTGCACGTGCTTGCGTTCCAAGTTCCAAAGTCGTCAAAATCCGACTGAAGTGCAGTTGGATATGCTTCCCACTGAAGGGTCGGTCCAGAAGGGTCGTTTGCTTTCCAAGGAAGGGCGCTTGGAAAGCCCGGCCTCCCAACGGAGACCTCTCCGCCTCTGCAACTGCATCGTTACGGCTTATTGGCCGTCCCGTGCGTCCTGCTACGTCTCTCGACCCCGCACCGCATCGGCGGTCGCAAGCGTTGCCGCGTCGTCGTTATCGCCGAGGTCGCGCAAGGTTTCCTTGGTCTTGCGGAAGGCGCGCTTCACGAAGAGGTCGGCTGCGACGTGCTCGGTGCTGGCAGTCTTGCCGTTGCGGGCGACCGCTTGCAGCTCCGAATCCCAGCGGCTCAGGACGCAGGTGACGGCGAAGAGCTCCATCGCCGCGATCGCGATCCGCTCCTGCACCAGTTGCATGTCCATGACCGGCTCGCGGTAGGTGATGAGTGCCTTGTTGACCGCAAAATTAAAACGCCAAACCAAGCGCGCGAGCTGACTGGCGTACGATTTCAACGAATCATGCCGCACCGGTACGTCCGGCACCTTGACCGCGGCGCTCAAGCGCTTCAGGCCCGCGCCCCAGGCTTTGCCGCGGTCCTGCCGCCACGGCTTCAAGATCGTGTCGAGGATTTCCTTGAACTCCATCCCCGGCCCGCGCATCCCGACGAGCGCGATGAAGGAGGTGAGCACTTCGTTGCTCCCCTCGCCGATCTGGTTGATGCGGGCGTCGCGCAGCATTCGGCCTAACGGGGAGTCGTC
>JBBSPM010000141.1:0-5674 GCA_038258815.1 Chthoniobacterales bacterium | reverse complement strand
GATGCAGCCCCAGTTGAGGCAGGTGCCACCGGCCCGCTCTTTTTCCACGCAGGCGACCTTTTTCCCAAGTTGCGCGGCGCGAATCGCGCCGACGTAGCCGGCCGGCCCGCCGCCGATGACAATCAGATCGTAATTCATGAGTGGCGAAAATGTATGCAGGCGGCGCGTGCTGGCGAATCGTTAGGCTGCATGTTGTAGCCGGGGGCGTTGACCCCGGCCGTTACGGACATTCGCAGGCGGCTGAAAAGTCAGGTTTTACCGGCCGGGCTCGACGCCGCCCGGGGCGACAAAGCGTGTTTCGCGAGCATCTGCTGGAAGGCCGGATCCTTGCCAAGGGCCATCCATGAGCGCGTCGAGTTTGAGCAGCGCCACCGTCACCCCAGCCGGGTGCCCTAACGAATGCTCGGTGAACGCAACCCAGCCAGCACCGAGGGCAACGCGACCTTTCGCGACAAGGCCGACATCTATCCCAGCGACTTCACCCCTGTGCGCGAATCTCCAGTTCCAAGAGACCAACCCGCAGTTCGTCATGGCCTGCCAGAACGCGCGCAAACTCATTGGCACGGCTCGACTCCGACGCCAGAGCCGGCGGGGATCGTAGTTCGGGCCGCGCAAATGCACAGGAAATCCCGCGCCCGAATTCTGCACCGGACTTGCTCTAGAGACCCGTTTCGAAGAAGATGCGCTCACAGTGAAAGCGCCATCTGCGAAGGACATCAGAGAATTGCCTGCCTACGGCATTGCCGAGGCGGCGCATTACCTGCGCGTCCCGCGCGCCACACTGCGTTCCTGGGTCGCAGGCATGTCATATGGCAGCGATACCGGTCGGAAGTTCTTCAAACCGGTGATACAGGCCGCCAGCAAAGCCCCCGTCGTGCTCTCGTTCATCAATCTCGTCGAGGCACACGTCCTCGCCGCGATCCGCCGGAAGCATCGTGTCGACATGCCTGCGGTGCGGCGGTCGGCAGACTTTCTTGCGAACAAACTTGGGTCGGCGCATCCACTCGCGGACCACAAATTCGAGACGAATGGGATCGATTTGTTTATCTCCCATTACGGACAGTTCATCGCAGTTTCCCATGGAGGACAACTCGCCGTGAGAGAACTTCTCGAGGCACACTTGAGGCGCGTTGAACGCGACGACCATGGCGTGCCGATCCGGCTTTATCCTTTCACCAGAACGGGCTTGCCCGACGAACCCAGGAACATAGTCATCGATCCCTTCGTCTCTTTCGGTCGTGCCGTCATCGCCCGCACCGGGGTCAGCACAGAGATCGTCGCGGAACGCTTCAAGGCCGGCGAATCGTCCGATGAACTTGCGGAAGACTACGGCTGCGACCGTGAAAAGATTGAAGAAGCGATCCGGTGCGAGCTCAGCCTCGCCGAGGCCGCATGATCAAATGATCCGTTTTCCGACCCAGACAGAGCTGACATTTGCCGAGTTTTTTGCGGGCATTGGCTTAATGCGCCTCGGCTTGGAGGCCGAAGGCTGGAAAGTGGCTTACGCCAATGATATTTGCCCGGAAAAATTCGAGATGTACCGCGCGAACTTCGAGGACGCTGACGATCATTTTGTGATTGAGGATATTCACACCATCCGCGCATCGGAAGTTCCCAACGTGCTGCTGGCCACCGCGTCCTTTCCTTGCAATGACTTGTCGCTCGCCGGGGCGCGGGCCGGTTTGAGCGGCTCTCAGTCATCCGCCTTCTTCGGATTCGCTCGCCTCTTGCGAGAGATGCGGTCACGTCGTCCACGATTCGTCCTGGTCGAGAACGTTAGTGGCTTCCTGAGTTCGAACAGCGGAAAAGACTTTCGTGAAGTTCTGTTAACCCTTAATCGACTGGGCTATTCGGTCGATCCATTTCTGGTCGATGCGGTTCATTTCGTTCCGCAAAGCCGTCAACGTTTGTTTATCGTCGGGGAACTGCGCGTGTCGGGGCAACGAATTGCTGAACGCGCAGCGCACGTCGATTTTTTCCAAAGTGAAGTAAGACCCTCTGCGCTTGCGGAATTTATTTTTGCCAACCCAGATATTGATTGGGACTTACGTGATCTTCCGCCTTTACCGCGGACCCAAAAACGTCTTCCGGCGATTCTTGAAAATCTCCCGCATGAACGCTCTGAATGGTGGAACGAGACACGCACGGCGTATTTGCTCAACCAAATGAGTCAAAGACACCGTCTGATCGCAGATCGAATGATCGATTCAGCCTCTTGGTCGTTTGGAACGGTTTTTCGGCGGGTAAGGGCCGGGCGCTCCATGGCGGAACTCCGCGTGGATGGCATCGCCGGCTGTTTGCGCACTCCTCGGGGTGGCAGTGGACGGCAGATTCTCGTAAAGGCCGGGTTCGGCGAATTCCATGCGCGACTTCTAACTCCGACCGAATGCGCGCGATTAATGGGAGCGCCTGGCTTCAAAATTAGCGGGTCACTAAATCAAGCGCTTTTCGGTTTCGGCGACGCCGTTTGTGTCCCGGTAATTCGGTGGATTGCGCGGCATCAACTTGCGGCCAGGCGAGCAGGAACAGATCACGTTCAGAGGCTGAAATGGAAAGATGTGACGTATGCCTGAAGGAGTGCCGCCAGATGTTGCGGCGATTCGGAAAGAGATAAGGCACTTCTTGAACAGTCCGGGCGGCGGAGGACTACCTGTCGGAAGCTCTAAGTATGGCGTCTACGCTTTCTACGATTACGACGGCGAGCCGATTTACGTCGGGCAAACCAAGGAGAGCCTGAGATCCCGGATCGGGCGGCACCTAACTAATCAGCGCACCGACGCGGTCGCTATGAACGTGCTTGACCCCTTCGAGGTCGCCGAGATCGAGGTCTGGCCGCTTGTGGATGACGGATCGACACCGGCTGAAATGCAACACCTTTTAAATGCGGTCGAATATACCGTTTTTCAAAAGGTTCTGAAGGAGTCCACGCTCGGAGCGGTCCTGAACGAGAAAGACGTGCCTAAAGCGCGCCGAGTAAGACTACCGAAATCCTATCGCGGCAGGATCATTCCAGAGGAGCTCTACGAGATTCGCAGACACCCCGACACCAGAATCGCGCGACGCGCCTCCACCATCGCGAGTCTCGCCCGGGTAATAAGCGAAAGGGATGTCTCGAAGGGCCTCCGCAGAACTCTTCAAACTCAAGCCCGACGCCTTGAACTGCTGGCCACCGACCGTTTGGGCGAGATCGAAGGAACTTTTCCGGTTGAAGGCAAAACCGAAGAAACAGGCGAAGAAGTCTCGGAGTAAGCAGATCAGCTACACGATGTCTCGAGTCCGTTCATCGGGCTCGGCCATCGAGCGCGCGCTCGGGCGAGCCTTATGGAAAGCCGGTCTTCGCTATCGCAAACAGTATCCGATTTTCGGGCGCCCAGATTTTGTCCTAGTGCGGCATCGAATCGCAATTTTTTGTGATAGTGAATTCTGGCATGGCTATCAATGGGGCAAGCGACGCAAAGCCGAGCACAAGACGAATCAGAGCTACTGGTTCGCCAAGATTGAACGCAATCGAGCGCGAGATCGAACGGTCAACCAAACGCTGCGAGCAGACGGCTGGCGAGTGATGCGCTTTTGGGAAAGTGCGATTCGATCCAATGCGCGGGCATGCGCTGTCGAGGTTCTGGAAGCTATCGAGTTCTGAAGATCACTTGTTGATTGATCCCTTGTAACGCAGCAAAACGAATTGACCCACCGTTAGAGATAGGTGGCGCAACAGGCGAGCCTGATCGTTATCTGCCATGTAAGGATGGCCGCCGGTATGGCTCAACAATCCGTAAATCTTGGCGACTGTTTCCTTCTCCCTCGTTTCTAGCAACCCCTCTCTCTCGAGATAATCGCGAACTAACACTGGCTTCTCGTAGGTGTCGGTTTTGAGCGTCGCGCCCAAGACACGGAGCGAGTGCGCTGCCGCGACTTCCTGCATCGCAGATTCTAGAAATTTTCGAGAGTTGGCAATGGAATCAGACCACCGCTTCTCGATAAAATGTTGCTCGGATAATTCGAGGAAGTGAATCGTCGCCTTTGACTTGGCAAGGCTGACGACCGAAATCAAATGCTGGATCACCCCAGAGGACTCGGCCGCATCCACCGCGCTGGCTTCAGAGAACAGAAGGCGACGCTCACTCCATTTGTATCCGTCTAATTCTAGCTGGGATTTCAGTCGAGCGATGCGAGGCCCGCGGGCCCGTTTAGAATACTCTTGGGTGTCGTCTTCATGCATCGCGAGGATGTCCGCGGCTAAGTAGCCAAGGTATTCCTGTCCAAGCCGCTCTCGCTGCTCCCAACTCCATTTCGGCGTCGCAGAAGTAAGTGTTTCACCGGTATGTAACCTCATCAGCCATTCTTTGACTGCCCGAGCGCCGGTCAAAGTCTTCGCCATGTTTGCGAACCAGGCTTCGTATTCGTTTGCGAACAGAAAGTCGTACAATTTATCCCTTCGGACGACATGACCACCGTGCGTTTTCGAATAGGAGAATTCGCTTTCATAAACATCGCCTAGAACAATCACCGTCTTTCGGCCAATCATGCTTTTCCGGTCCTTCCACCGAATGGAATGGTTGCCGAAAGCAGACCATTTCTCACCCTGTCTGCGAACGCGACGCTGTCGATGTAGGGTTTAGCGCACTCGTCTGCGAAGGTCCGCTTCTCTTTCGTCTCACCCCAGAAGACTTCGTAGTTGCGGTTCGAGTTGAACAGCGGGTCGATGTAAATGAGGTCGATGCGGCCGGGCGGCAGTTTGCGGAGTTGGTCGAGGTTATCGCCGCAATACATGACGCGGGTCTCTATGAGCGCGGAGGGTGTGGCGGGCACTGGCAAAGATCATGCCTTCTTCCACAGTGGGGTCAATATCCCAAATGCAGCTCGGGGGTCGCTTCCGGGCGAATTCTGGCAGTGGGGGTCGCAAATGGTTGGTACCAAGTCTCATTGGGAGTGAAGTCGGCGCCGCGTACACGGCTAGGGCGGCGGCTTACATTCGTGCGGGGCTCGATTGCATACACGCTAACCGCAATTACAGCGGTGTGGAGCGACCATTGCGGCGGTCGGAGGGTTAATTACGCATGTGCGGACGTCGATTACATCGCTGGGAAAACCGCTTACAGTAATGTTTAGGCACACTACATCCGTTTGAGGCGTAACCAGATTCTTGCGGTAGGCGATTGTCGCCAAGCGGAGTCGCTTTACGGTCGTGTGACTGCCGATTACCTCTCGGCTAATCGTATCTTAAAGCGGTGGGTAGAGCCTCTACGAAGATGCGGACCCCGATGACGGCGGTGCAAATCGGGCTGGCATTCATGCGGCGGACGGTGCTGCTCACAGTCAGCCCGATTGCTTCAGCGCCGGTCGCGGCCGCTACTTCACGCCGGTCGCGAAGACGGTCTGGAAATGCGGGCTCTCTTTTTCCCGGGAGACGACGGTGACTTCGATGTCGCTGAAGCCGGCTTCGTCGAGCCATTGATGCAACTGCACTTCGCTGAAGCCGAGCCAGTGGTCGGCGTAGAGTTCGCGCGCTTTCTCGAAACGGTGGCTGAGGAGGTCGAGCACGACGAGGCGGCCGCCTTTTTTCAAAATGCGCGAAGCTGCGGCAAGCGCGCGCTCGGGATAAATCGCGTGATGCAACGCCTGACTCAGAAACGCGAGGTCGACTGAGTTTTTTTCGATCGGCGGATTTTCGATG
>JBBSPM010000140.1:0-5718 GCA_038258815.1 Chthoniobacterales bacterium | reverse complement strand
GAGAATGGTTTGAGATTGGAGAGATGACGCAGGATGGTCAGACCTGGCACAAGTTTTTCGAGATGACCCTGCAGCGACACAAGTAGTTCGAGAGGCATGGCCGTAACACCTAATCCCTCTGGAGGGAATCAAGCGGGGGATTGTGAGTTGGGGATTATTCTTGAGTCACGTGAGGGATGGGATGGTTTAAGGTTGTTTGCTCCCTGCGTACGCTTCCTCTTCGGCCCGGCCTGCTTCCTCCGCCAGGGCTTGCTTACCCACGGTGATGCGGCCCGGGCCGAGAATGCTGACGACGAGCGAGTCGGGCAGCGGAACGAAGCGGCGCTGCGCGCCCTCGATGGCCTCTATCCAGTTCACGCCCGAATGGATCTGCCCCCAGATGAGCGGGACACCTTCGGCATCGGAGCGGGGTGTGGCAAAAAGGAGGCGATGCAATCCATCGGGCGGTCCTTCCCTGGGAGGAAAGCGCTCCGGGTCGCGCGCGATCAGGCGCAGACGAACCGGCCAGCACGCGAGGGCGCGTGCGCTCCCCACAAGGCAGAGACGCCTCCCGCCGAACAAGCGGCTTGTTGTGTAGTTTTCAGTCACTCACTGCACTAGCTCCATCGCGATCTCCGCGATTCAATCCACGCCACCGGAAAGAAGTAGGGTTGATTGCCCTCTGATTTTCGATATTCGGAGAAAGGGGATACGCCTAGGAGAACCTAATGATGAGCGCAAAAAATGTGGATGATCTAAGAAAAGCGTCCGGTTGGAGCATGGTTTGGGGAATTCTGATGGTGATTTGCGGCGTTCTGGCCATCAGCCTGCCCCTCGCGACCTCGATTGGTGTCGTTATCCTCATCGGCTGGCTGATTCTGCTCGCTGGCATCTGGCATTTGATCTTTGCCTTCCGGCGACACAGTGTCGGCAGCCTTCTTTGGCAGTTGCTTCTCGCGCTGATCTACGGCGCTGCCGGAATCTACCTGCTGCTCCATCCGCTTTTGGGAGTTCTCTCCTTTACCCTCGTGCTGGTAGTATTTTTGTTCGTTGAGGCCTGTCTCGAAATCGCTCTCTACTTTAGCATCCGCCGCGTCGCGCAATCGGGTTGGGTATTGTTCGACGGAATCGTCACGTTAATCCTCGCGATTTTGATCTGGGTGCATTGGCCTTCGAGTTCCGTCTGGGTCATCGGAACTTTGGTTGGGATCAGCTTGATCTTCAGCGGCATTTCGCGCTTCATGCTCTCATCGGTCGTGCGCGGACAATTGCCCAAAGGACAAAACGGCGTCGCTCTTTCAGAGTCTCCGCCAAGCGCCTGAATCTTATGCTCCTTTCAGACTCGCGGGTGCGCGAACCGCATTCGTTTTTCACCCGCGCGCGAAAGCGCGCTTTGCCATTAGCGCTGGCTCTTTTGGCGGTTACTGGATGTGGGAAATCCCCGACCAAGGCGCCTCCTGCTCCGCTCGCGGTGAATGTCGTGACCGCGACCGCCAAGGAAGTGACGGAGTGGAGTGAATTCACGGGCCGCATGGAAGCGGTGGATTCCGTGGAAATTCGCCCCCGGGTTTCTGGCTACATCACTGAGGTTCGCTTCAAAGCGGGCGATCTGGTCAAAGAAGGCGACCCGCTATTTGTCATCGATCCGAGGCCTTACCAAGCCGAACTCGATCGCGCGACCGCGAATGTCGATCAGGCGCTCGCGCAACAGAAGCTGGCTGAGATCGATTTCCAGCGCGTCGAGACACTGAAACAAAAACAGGTCGTCGCCGCGGAAGAGTACGACCGGAAAGCCGCTGCTCTCACCCAAGCCGAAGCGACCGCGCGGGCCAGCCAAGCCGCGAAAGAAACCGCGGCGCTTAATGTTGGTTTCACCGACATCAAGTCGCCGATCGCAGGTCGGGCGGGCGATGTGCGCGTCACGATCGGCAACCTCGTGAGCACGGACACTCTTCTTACCACCGTGGTCTCGACCGATCCCTTCTACGTCTATGTCGACGCGGATGAAAACAGTGTCCTGAAGTTCATGAAGGAACATGCCGGCGGCGAGAGAAAGACGGTGCGGGAAGCAAAAACTCCGGCCTATGTCGAGCTGTCGAACGAAAAGGATTTTCCGCACAAGGGCTACATCGACTTTGTCGATAATCACGTCGATCCCTCGACCGGCACATTGCGCGTGCGCGGCGTTTTTGAATCGTGGGATCCGTTGCTGGCGCCGGGTTTCTTTGTGCGAATGCGAATCCCTCTCGGCAAACCACACTCGGCGGTGCTGATTCCTGACGAGGTCATCAGTTCGCAGCAGAATTTGAAGTTCGTTTATGTGGTGAAGCCGGATAACACGATCGAGCGCCGCACGATCGAGACCGGGCCGATCGAAGGTGACAAGCGCGTCGTTCGCAGTGGACTCAAGGCGGGCGAGAAGGTGGTCTCGACCCGGCTGCAATTGTTGCGACCGGGCATGACGGTCAAGCCCGTGCCGGATGAGAATCCCGCGGCGCCGGCCCACCCGACAGCTTCTCCGAAGTAGCGAGGACGGGGATGACAGAACAGACCGAGAAAACGGCTTCCGCGGACCCGCGCGGAGGCTTCGCGCATTTCTTCATCGACCGGCCGGTCTTCGCGATCGTGCTCAGCATCGTCATCACGCTCGTCGGCGGCATTGCGTTGACGACTCTGCCCATCGCGGAATACCCGACGATCGCTCCGCCCACCATCGTGGTCACGGCGGTTTATCCGGGCGCAGACGCAAAAACCGTCGCCGAGACCGTGGCGACGCCGATCGAGCAGCAGGTCAACGGCGTCGAGAACATGCTCTACATGTCGTCGCAATCGAGCAGCGACGGGACGATGGCGTTGACGATCACCTTCAAGACCGGCACCAACCTCGATACCGCGCAGGTGCTGGTGCAAAACCGCGTGGCTCTCGCCACTCCCGGCCTGCCCGAGGAGGTCAAACGCACCGGAGTCACCACGGCCAAGAAGTCGCCCGACATCACCTTGATCGTGCAACTCCTTTCGCCTAACGAGTCGCTGGATTCTCTCTTCATCAGCAACTACGCGCTCCTCCAGGTGCAGGACGAACTCTCCCGCGTCCCCGGCGTCGGCAGTATCACGGTTTTCGGCGCGCGCGAGTACTCGATGCGGGTCTGGCTGAACCCGGACAAACTGGCCGCGCGCGACCTGACGGCGCAGGACGCGGTCGCCGCGATTCAGGAGCAGAACGTGCAGGTCGCCGCCGGCACGGTGGGCGCGCCTCCGGTGCCCGAGGGCGCGACGGCTTTTCAAGACACCGTCAATCCGAAAGGCCGTCTGACCGACCCGAAAGAGTTCGGCAACATCGTGGTCAAGACCGGCACGGATGGCAAAGTGGTCCGCCTCCGTGATGTTGCGCGGGTCGAGCTCGCGGCGCGCGACTACAGCAGCATCAGCCGTTTCAACGGCAAACCAGCGACTTCGCTCGCCATCTTTCAGCAACCCGGCTCGAACGCCATCGCCACCTCCGATGCGGTCCGGGCGAAAATGAAGGAACTGAAGAAGCGCTTCCCGCCGGGACTCGATTACACCGTCGGATACGACCCGACCATTCCCGTCCGGCAGTCGATCGCGGAGGTGGAGAAGACGCTCTTTGAAGCGGTCCTGCTCGTTATCCTGGTCATCCTCGTTTTTCTGCAGACGTGGCGGGCTTCACTCATTCCGCTCATCACCATTCCCGTCTCGCTCGTAGGCACTTTCGCGGCGATGGCGGCGTTTGGTTTCAGTCTCAACACCCTCTCGCTTTTCGGTTTGGTTCTGGCGATCGGCATCGTGGTCGATGACGCGATCGTGGTGGTGGAGAACATCGAGCGCCACATCGAAGAGGGACTCAACCCGCGCGCGGCCGCCTACAAGGCGATGAGTGAAATCAGCGGCGCGCTCGTCGCCATCGCCCTCGTCCTGGGCGCGGTCTTTGTGCCGACCGCATTCGTCAGCGGCATCACCGGTCAATTTTACAAGCAGTTCGCGCTCACCATTGCCGTCTCGACTTTCATCTCGGCCTTTAACTCTCTCACTCTTTCCCCGGCGCTCGGCGCGATGCTTCTCAAGTCGCGCGAGGCGGAGAAAGATTGGCTGCAAAAAGGGATCGATCTCGTGCTCGGATGGTTCTTCCGCGGATTCAACAAAGCCTTTGCCTGGTCCACCAAAGCCTACGGCTCGGCCATCGGAAGACTCGTTAGGCTGGCGGCGGTCGTCCTGCTCGTCTATGCGGGTTTGATTGCCCTCACCGTGCTTGGCTTCAAAGCGGTGCCGACTGGTTTCATTCCCGCCGGCGATCGCGGGATGGCGCTCAGCTTTGCCCAGCTCCCCGACGCCGCGAGTCTCGATCGCTCGGCCGCGGTCACGTCGAAGATGCGCAAGATCGCGCTGGAAACACCGGGCGTGAAGGCCTGCATTGAGATCGCCGGTTTCAGCCTGCTCGGTGGTGCGCAGTCGAACGCCGGGACAATCTTTATCGTTTTCAAAGACTACTCCGAACGGACCACGTCTGAGACATCCGGCGATGCGATCATCGCGCAGTTGCGCAAGCGCTTTAACGCCGAGATTCCGGAAGCGGTCGTCAACGTCTTCCCGCCGCCAGCTGTTAGCGGCATGGGTAGCGCGGGTGGTTACAAGATGATGGTGCAGGACCGCGGCGGCGCCGGCTTGGATGAACTCGAAAACCAGACTCAAAATCTGGTGCAAGCGGCTAACGAAACTCCCGAACTGGTCGGTAACTTAACGACGTTCCGCGCCGACGTCCCGCAAGTCTGGGTAGAGATAGACCGCGCCAAGGCCAAGACCATGAACGTGCCGCTGAGCAATATTTTCGGCACCCTCCAGATCTATCTCGGCAGCGCCTACGTGAATGACTTTAACCTTTACGGCCGCACCTATCGTGTGACCGCGCAGGCTGAGGCGCCGTTTCGTCTTCGGCCCGACGACATCGGCCAACTCGAGACGAGAAATCAGGCGGGCGAGATGGTGCCGCTCGGGTCCGTCGCGACGGTGCGCGAGGCGAACGGTCCTAACAGTGTCACGCACTACAACATTTTCCCGGCGGCCGATATTAGCGGTCAGGCCGCGCCCGGCACCAGCAGCGGACAGGCGATCGCAACCATGGAGCAACTTGCGCAAAAAATCCTCCCCACCAGTTTCAGCACCGAATGGACCGAGATGGCCCTGCAGGAAAAGCTCGCCGGCAACAGCATCCTGTACATTTTCCCGCTCTGCGTCCTCTTCGTCTTCCTTGTTCTCGCCGCGCAGTACGAAAGCTGGGCCTTACCCATCTCGATCATCCTGATTATTCCCATGTGCCTGCTCAGCGCGATTGGCGGCGTCTGGCTGCGCAACCTGGATAACAACATCTTCACCCAGATCGGATTGATCGTGCTCGCCGGCCTCGCCTGCAAAAACGCGATCCTCATCGTCGAGTTCGCCAAAGACCTTCAGGACCGCGACCAGAAGAACGCGTGGGACGCGGCCGTCGCAGCCGGCGTGGCGCGCATCCGGCCCATCCTCATGACCTCCTTTGCCTTTATTCTCGCCATGCTTCCGCTCGTCTTTAGCAGCGGCGCGGGTGCAGCCATGCGCCAGGCGCTCGGCACGGCGGTCTTTTTCGGAATGCTCGGGGTAACCTTCTTCGGCCTCTTCCTCACGCCGGTCTTCTATGTCGTCATCATGTGGTTAAGGGAAAAGCTTTCAACCCGCCGGGCTACCCCGGCG
>JBBSPM010000139.1:0-5807 GCA_038258815.1 Chthoniobacterales bacterium | reverse complement strand
GAGAATGGTTTGAGATTGGAGAGATGACGCAGGATGGTCAGACCTGGCACAAGTTTTTCGAGATGACCCTGCAGCGACACAAGTAGTTCGAGAGGCATGGCCGTAACACCTAATCCCTCTGGAGGGAATCAAGCGGGGGATGTGAGTTGGGGATTATTCTTGAGTCATGTGAGGGATGGGATGGTTTAAGGTTGTTTGCTCCCTGCGTACGCTTCCTCTTCCGGTGGCGCGTGGTTGGTGTTCCTATCCGTGCATGTGACGGTTGGGTCACAGCCGCCATTTGATCGATACGATCCAAGTGGAAGGGGAACGGGCGCCGGCCCAATCTATGACATTCGCGATAAATTGCTGGCACTTCGCAATTTTCTCCGCGCATGCCGAAACGCCGAACGGCCAACCGGAGCTTCCGGTAACTCAGCCTAACCAGAGGTTAGCAAGGCGTGAAACTCGCTAGGTCGATCTCGCCGGCGACTTGAAGACGCCAGGCTGCGCAGTTTGTGAGCATACTGCCAGGACCGCCTTCGATTTTCTGGCCCGTTGGCAATATGCCATCTCCCGCGAAGAAACTGCCCAGGAAGAGTTCGCGCGCGAACGAGGTTTTTGCCCGTTGCACATGTGGCAACTGCATGCGCTTTCGTCCACCCTGGGCGAATTGATCGGACTGGCGCGACTGATCGAACGGACTTCTCAATCTCTCAGCTCCATCCGCGATTTAATCCACGCCCCCAGATAGAAAGAGGGCTGATTCCCCTTCGATTTCCGATATTTGGAAGAGGGATACGGCCAGGCCGAACCAATGATGAACGCGAAAAATGTGGATGGTCTAAGAAAAGCATCCGGTTGGAGCATGGTGTGGGGAATTCTGCTGGTGATTTGCGGCGTTCTGGCCATCAGCCTGCCTCTCGCGACCTCGATTGGTGTCGTTATCCTGATCGGCTGGCTGATTCTGCTCGCTGGGATCTGGCATTTGATCTTCGCCTTCCGGCGACACAGTGTCGGCAGCTTCTTTTGGCAGTTGCTTCTCGCGCTGATCTACGGCGCTGCCGGAATCTACCTGCTGCTCCATCCGCTTTTGGGAGTTCTCTCTTTTACCCTCGTGCTGGCAGTATTTTTGTTCGTTGAGGCCTGTCTCGAAATCGCTCTCTACTTTAGTATCCGCCGCGTCGCGCAATCGGGTTGGGTATTGTTCGATGGAATCGTCACGTTAATTCTCGCGATTTTGATCTGGGTGCATTGGCCTTCGAGTTCGGTCTGGGTCATCGGAACTTTGGTTGGGATCAGCTTGATCTTCAGCGGCATTTCGCGCTTCATGCTCTCGTGGGTGGTGCGCGGACAATTGCCTAAAGGACAAAACGGCGTCGCTCTTTCAGAGTCTCCGCCAAGCGCCTGAATTTTATGCTCCTTTCAGACTCGCGGGTAGGCAAACCGCATTCGTTTCGCACCCGCGTGCTAACCCGCGCTTGGCCGTTGGCGCTGGCTCTCCTGGCAGTTGCCGGATGTGGGAAAAAAACAACTCAGGCGCCTCCTGCTCCGCTCGCGGTAAATGTCGTGACCGCGACCGCGAAGGAAGTGACCGAATGGAACGAATTCACGGGGCGCATGGAGGCGGTGGATTCCGTGGAGATTCGCCCGCGGGTTTCTGGCTACATCACTGAGGTTCGCTTCAAAGCGGGCGATCTGGTCAAAGAAGGCGACCCGCTATTTGTCATCGATCCGCGGCCTTACCAAGCCGAACTCGATCGCGCCACTGCGAACGTCGATCAGGCGCTCGCGCAACAGAAGCTGGCGGAGATCGATTTCCATCGCGTCGAGAGTCTGAAACAAAAGCAGGTGGTCGCCGCGGAAGAGTACGACCAGAAAGCCGCTGCTCTCACCCAAGCCGAAGCGACCGCGCGCGCCACCCAGGCCGCGAAAGAAACCGCGGCGCTGAACGTTGGTTTCACCGATATCAAGTCGCCGATCGCAGGGCGGGCGGGCGATGTCCGCGTGACAATCGGCAACCTCGTGGGCACGGACACTCTTCTTACCACTGTGGTCTCGACCGATCCCTTCTACGTCTATGTCGACGCGGATGAAAACAGTGTCCTCAAGTTCATGAAGGAACACGCCAGCGGCGAGAGGAAGTCGGTGCGGGAAGCAAAGACCCCGGCCTTTGTCGAGCTGTCGAACGAAAAAGATTTCCCGCACAATGGCTACATCGACTTCGTCGATAATCGCGTCGATCCCTCGACTGGTACGTTGCGCATCCGCGGTGTTTTTGAATCGTGGGACCCGTTGCTGGCGCCGGGCTTCTTCGTGCGGATGCGAATCCCTCTCGGCAAACCAGCTCCCGCGGTGCTGATTCCTGACGAGGTCATCAGCTCCCAGCAGAACTTGAAGTTCGTGTATGTGGTGAAGCCGGATAACACGATCGAGCGCCGCACGATCGAGACCGGGCCGATCGAAGGTGACAAGCGCGTCGTCCGCAATGGACTCAAGGCGGGTGAAAAGGTCGTCTCGACCCGGCTGCAATTGTTGCGACCCGGCATGACGGTCAAGCCCGTGCTGGACCAGAATCCCGCGCCGCCGGCCAACCCGACAGCTTCTCCGAAGTAGCGAGGACGGGGATGACAGAACAGACCGAGAAAACGGCTTCCGCGGACCCGCGCGGAGGCTTCGCGCATTTCTTCATCGACCGCCCGGTTTTCGCGATCGTGCTCAGCATCGTGATCACGCTCGTCGGCGGGCTTGCGCTGACGACCCTGCCCATCGCGGAATATCCGACGATCGCTCCGCCCACCATTGTGGTCACGGCGGTTTACCCGGGCGCCGATGCAAAGACTGTGGCCGCGACCGTGGCCACGCCGATCGAGCAGCAGGTCAATGGCGTCGAGAACATGCTCTACATGTCGTCGCAGTCGAGCAGCGACGGGACGATGGCGTTGACGATCACCTTCAAGACCGGCACCAACCTGGATACCGCGCAGGTGTTGGTGCAAAACCGCGTGGCCCTCGCCACTCCCGGCTTGCCCGAGGAGGTCAAACGCACCGGAGTCACCACGGCCAAGAAGTCGCCCGACATCACCTTGATCGTCCAACTCCTTTCGCCTAACGAATCATTGGATTCCCTCTTCATCAGCAACTACGCGCTTCTCCAGGTGCAGGACGAACTCTCCCGCGTCCCCGGCGTTGGCAGCATTACGGTTTTCGGCGCGCGCGAGTACGCCATGCGCGTCTGGCTGAACCCGGACAAACTGGCCGCGCGCGACCTGACGGCGCAGGATGCGGTCGCCGCGATCCAGGAGCAGAACGTGCAGGTCGCGGCCGGCACAGTCGGCGCGCCTCCGGTGCCGAAGGGCGCGACGGCTTTTCAATACACCGTCAATACGAAAGGCCGTCTCACCGACCCGAAAGAGTTCGGCAACATCGTGGTCAAGACCGGCACGGATGGCAAAGTGGTCCGCCTCCGCGATGTTGCGCGGGTCGATCTCGCGGCGCGCGACTACAGCAGCATCAGCCGTTTCAACGGCAAACCAGCGACTTCGCTCGCCATCTTTCAGCAACCCGGCTCGAACGCCATCGCGACCGCCGATGGCGTGCGGGCGAAAATGAAAGAACTGAAGAAGCGCTTCCCGCCGGGGCTCGACTATACCGTCGGCTACGATCCGACCATTCCGGTCCGACAGTCGATCGCGGAGGTGGAGAAGACGCTCTTTGAAGCCGTGCTCCTCGTTGTCCTGGTCATCCTCGTTTTTCTGCAAACGTGGCGGGCTTCACTCATTCCGTTGATCACGATTCCCGTCTCACTCGTAGGCACCTTCGCGGCGATGGCGGCCTTTGGCTTCAGCCTCAACACGCTCTCGCTTTTCGGTCTGGTTTTGGCGATCGGCATCGTGGTGGATGACGCGATCGTGGTGGTGGAAAACATCGAGCGCCACATCGAGGAGGGACTCACTCCGCGCGCGGCCGCCTACAAGGCCATGAGCGAAATCAGCGGCGCGCTCGTCGCCATCGCTCTCGTCCTGGGCGCGGTCTTTGTGCCGACCGCTTTCGTCAGCGGCATCACCGGTCAATTTTACAAACAGTTCGCGCTCACCATCGCGGTCTCGACCTTCATCTCGGCCTTTAACTCCCTTACCCTTTCCCCGGCGCTCGGCGCGATGCTTCTGAAGTCGCGCGCGGCCGAGAAAGATTGGCTGCAAAAAGGGATCGACGCGGTGCTCGGATGGTTCTTCCGCGGCTTCAACAAAGCCTTCGCCTGGTCCACCAAAGCGTACGGCTCGGCCATCGGACGACTCGTTAGGCTGGCGGCGGTCGTCCTGCTCGTCTATGCGGGTTTGATTGCCCTTACGGTGCTTGGATTCAAGGCGGTGCCGACTGGTTTCATCCCCGCCGGCGATCGCGGGATGGCGCTCAGCTTCGCGCAGCTCCCCGACGCCGCGACTCTCGATCGTTCCGCGGCGGTCACGTCGAAGATGCGCAAGATCGCGTTGGAAACACCGGGCGTGAAGGCCTGCATCGAGATCGCCGGTTTCAGCCTGCTCGGTGGTGCGCAGTCGAATGCCGGAACGATCTTTATCGTCTTCAAAGATTACGCGGAGCGCACCACGCCCGAGACATCCGGCGATGCGATCATCGCGCAGTTGCGCAAGCGCTTTAACGCCGAGATTCCGGAAGCGGTCGTAAACGTCTTCCCGCCGCCGGCCGTCAGCGGGATGGGAAGCACCGGCGGTTATAAGATGATGGTGCAGGACCGCGGCGGCGCCGGCTTGGATGAACTCGAAAACCAAACGCAAAATCTGGCGAAGGCGGCGAACGAAACACCTGGCCTGGTCGGTAACCTCACCACCTTCCGCGCCGACGTCCCGCAAGTGTGGGTGGAAATAGACCGCGCCAAAGCCAAGACCATGAACGTGCCGCTGAGCAATATCTTCGGCACGCTCCAGATCTATCTCGGCAGCGCCTACGTGAATGACTTTAACCTTTACGGGCGCACCTATCGCGTGACTGCGCAGGCCGCGGCGCCGTTCCGTCTCCGACCCGGCGACATCGGCAAACTCGAAACGAGAAATCAGGCGGGCGACATGGTGCCGCTTGGATCCGTCGCCACAGTGCGCGAGGGGAACGGTCCTAACAGTGTCACGCACTACAACATCTTCCCGGCGGCTGATCTCAGCGGTCAGGCCGCGCCCGGCACCAGCAGCGGGCAGGCGATCCAAACCATGGAGAAACTCGCGCAGAAGGTTCTCCCGACCAGTTTCAGCACTGAATGGACCGAGATGGCGCTGCAGGAAAAGCTCGCCGGCAACAGCATCCTCTACATTTTCCCGCTCTGCGTCCTCTTCGTCTTCCTCGTGCTCGCCGCGCAGTACGAAAGCTGGGCCTTACCCATCTCGATCATCCTGATTATTCCCATGTGTCTGCTCAGCGCGATCGGCGGCGTCTGGCTGCGCAACCTGGATAACAACATCTTTACCCAGATCGGATTGATTGTGCTCGCGGGCCTCGCCTGCAAAAACGCGATCCTCATCGTCGAGTTCGCCAAAGACATTCAGGACCGCGACCAGAAGAGCGCGTGGGACGCAGCCGTCGAAGCTGGCGTGGCGCGCATCCGGCCTATCCTCATGACCTCTTTCGCCTTCATTCTCGCCATGCTTCCGCTCGTCTTTAGCAGCGGCGCGGGTGCCGCCATGCGCCAGGCGCTCGGCACGGCGGTCTTTTTCGGAATGCTCGGGGTAACCTTCTTCGGCCTCTTCCTCACGCCGGTCTTCTATGTCGTCATCATGTGGTTAAGGGAAAAGCTTTCAACCCGCCGGGCTACCCCGGCG
>JBBSPM010000138.1:0-5930 GCA_038258815.1 Chthoniobacterales bacterium | reverse complement strand
ACTCGGCGAGAAGTTGTGGCGAAGCGGGGTCCGCGTTCCACCCTGACGTTGCCACAGGATGGCGCAGATCGCACCCCGTCTCGGGGCAGCGCGGACCGGACCGCAAAAATTTTCTCTAAAAATCTGGGAAGCTCGCTAGGATAGGCGCGGCATGAATTGCGTCTCGCGAAGAACATCCGGTTCGCCGGAGCGGTCGGCCTTCACGTTGGTCGAGATGCTCGTTGTGATTGGGATCATCTCGATCTTGCTCGTGGCGGTGATCCCGGCGGTGAACTCGCTTTCGAAATCGAGCGGCAGCAAGTCCGCCGTCAGCAACTTCATGAACGCGGTGGAGCAAGCGCGGTCGCTGGCAATAACGAGCGGATCGGCCACCTACGTTGTCTTCGCCGATGAGACGCTAACCTCCAACGACAGCAGTGCGCCTGATAAATACCGGGCGAAAGCCTACATTATCTTTCAGGACAAGGATTTCGTCCCAGTAGCGATTACCAAATGGTATTTTCTGCCCACTGGAATTTCATTTCTGCCCGGCGCGGGCCTGCTCACGGCAAAGGATCCCGCGATCAAGTTCGTCTGTCCCGGCAACGTCGGCGCCACCGCGATTTCACTGCCGTTCATCAAGTTCGATCCCCAGGGAATGGTCGCTTTGCCTGCCGACCCTACCGTTATGTTCGTCGGTTTCTTCTCCGGAACCGTTAGCGCTGCCGGCACCAAGACGTTTACCGACAGCACACAGAAAACGAATCAAAAGTTCGATCAAGTCACGATCTCACGTCTCACCGGGCGCGCCCGTTATGTCGATCCATACACGCCGACGTAAATTGCAGCGCGTCGACGGGTTTTCGCTCATCGAGGTGGTATTGGCGCTCGGTGTGGTTGCCTTTTCGCTGGTGGCGATTCTCGGCGTTTTCCCGGCTGCCCTCAGCCAAAACCGAAAAGGCATCAGCGACACTCGGGCCGCTCAACTGATCCGGATGATCGTTGCGACGATCGATTCCCAAGCTTCAAATTTTTCGGCGATCGATTGTTTCGGAGCCACGCTCGACTTGTCGAATTCCAGCACCACTACTGCGCCCGTGATCCTCTACGCTGAGTATCCGTCGCTCTATGGCCAAAGTCCGCCGACCGACCAGCCAACGATCAGTCCGGGTCAGAGTCCCCGATCGATCTACAGCATCGAAATCCGCTTCAACAATGCTCCGGAGTTGGCCCCGGCGGTCACGCTTCCCGCGGGCAGTGTGAACCAGCTGCAATTTCGGGTTCGCGGCATATCGACTACTTCTTCGGATTTCTTGGAGTTCATGTATCTGGCGCGGAAGAAAACCTAGAATGCGCCGCGCAAGCACGACCCACGGCTTCACGATCGCGGAACTCCTGATCGCGGTTGCGATCACACTCATCATCATCGTGATCCTTTTCCAGGTCTTCGCCGCCGCGGCCCGCCAATGGCAATCGGCTGATCAACGAATCGACACGTTTCGCGACGCCCGTGCCGCTATGCAATTGATGACGCGCGAACTCAGCCGCGCGGATCTCAACGGCGACTCAAAAATGCTCAGACTGTCGGATATCTATTCCGGCGTGACTCCCGCATTCGGCAAAGAGGTTTATGCCATTACGCCCATACCCAACGAGGGAAAAAGCGATCTGTGCACGGTTGGATATTACTGTGCGTATGATGGCGTCACAAAAGCGTTTAGTCTCAAACGGGTCTTCAAGAACAGCGACGACACCTACAATTCCCTCGCGCACACTACCCCTGACTACGACGCGATCTACCAAAAGGACATGCCTAATCCAGACGAAATTGTCGCGGCGTATGTCTGGGACTTTAAGGTGTTCCCCGGCGTCGGAAAAGACATTGTCGCCCCCACCTCGGATCCCGCGACTTGGGATTGGCTGGAGGTTCGTTTCAAGTCGATGAGTCCCGCGTCGGGCCGGAAGATTCGCGGGACAGCGATCGATATTTCTACGTGGTTCGATCCTGTGTCGCCGCTGTATCAAACATTCATTCTTCCCTACGAGCAGCAGTTCGTGAGCAGAATAGCCCTACGGCAACACCAGTGAATTGCTTGCAACCCACAAGAGAAGAGAGAGCTGGCTTTGCGCTCGTGATAACCCTCATCACCATCGCCCTGCTCACGATTATGGCCGTTGCCTTTCTCACCAGCGCCAGCTTGGACCAAGCGACAGCTCGCGCGGCTGCGAACAAAGCAAATGCAGATCTCGCAGCGCAAACAGCGATAAACTCAGCCATCGGGCGGCTCACTGATAACCTGACAAACTACAGCGATTCCGCGACCACTTGGGAAAGAGTGAAACAAGCTGGTGGAAGCGTCCAATTCGAGGGGACCACGCTTTATTATCGGGACAAATCGCCCGATGATGCGACTGGCGGTGCGCTCTCTCCTTTGCACGCGCTGCCTTTGATCTCCGGAGCAAAGCCGGTTCTTATTCCGACGACTCCTCAAACGCCGGCACAGCGCGAGTCCAATTTGCGCGGCGCCCTTCCGACCGACGGCAAGGCCGCTCTCGACGCCACCAATTCCTTCGATCTCAACCACGCCCGATCCTCCGCTGACACTCAGGGGACGATTGGCGCTCCCTTCGGTGCGACCTCTCGTCCGGAATTTCGCGGACAGTGGGTCGATCAAACAGACGCCGACGGCAAAGTCACATCGCGTTATGCCTATTGGGTCGAAGACGAGAGTTTTAAGGCCAACGTTAACCTCATGGGTGTTACTCCCCGTGGGTCGGCCACTCTCGGCAATAACCCCGCGCAGATCCCTTTACAGGGCCTTTTCAGCGCGTTGGCTTTTTCCGATCCGGACGGAACCGCCAACGCCATCTTCAATGCTCGCTCCAACTTTCCTGGCGGCCTTTTCTTTGAATTTCGGGCGGTCGATCAAGCCACTTCCTCAACAATAGCGGAAAGCTCAAAGTTTGAATCGACCATTTTTTCCGGCACTTCAAATCTCTCCCGGACCGGCAGCAAGAGAATCAATTTGAACAAAGTGGTTGCGGACTCGACCGACCCGGCAGCCATCCGCTCGCAGCTGGACCAAATTATCAAAGCGATCTCTTATCAGGCGCCCAACTTCGCTCAGCGCTTCTATCGAACCGGGTCCGACAAAAATAGCCTCGATGTGACCGATACAGGCACTCCAAGCGACCGCGTGATCTACCTGAACAAGATCGCCGCCAACATTCGGGATTATATCGACACCGATTCGCAGCCGACGATTGTCAACCGTGATTCTGGCCTAACGATAAATATAGGAGCGCCGCCGATGCATAGCCTACCCGGCGGCGGCGCATCGGGGGATAACGAAGTCGTCGCCATTGGCAAGGAAGCAGTTCCTTTTCTGAATGAGTACATGCTTCGGGTGAAGCAAATTGTATTCAACAGCACGGGGACGAGCGCAGCCTACAAGATTGAGCTCGATCATTACCTCGAGTTTTGGAACATGACTACTAAGGACATCACTCTGGATGACCTGGGGCCACAGCCCTTTCTGCGAATAGCTAACCAATTTGCTTGGGACGCGACCGGTAGCTCTCCTATACAGGGCGACGATATTCCTGAGGATCCGTCCAGAGATTTCAGTGTCCCATTATCCGCTTTTAAGGACGCGAACAATAACCCGTTGGTCTTTAAGGCGGGAGCAGCAACCGTGCTGACAACCGACCCCTCCTCGTTACCGGCTGAATTCAATATCGATAATTCACGGTTGTTTAAGCCGACGACAGGTGTTCCTGCAGATGCTTTTCGAGTATTTCAAGGCACGACATACAAAAGGAGCAGTGGAAATTATTTCCAACTGACCAGCGAGATGCGACCGAATGTCAATGGATCGGACTCTTCTACCGAATTAATTTTAGGCAATGAAAACGGTGTCATCGATTCGTTCGGCGCTCCGTCTGTTGCCGATATGTCCGTGGATATCAATACGGCCGAAAAGATGGATACTTCGAAGTGGCATTTTCGCGACAGCAGTCTCGCCGGAACTATTGGCACGACCTTTGATCCAGCTACACCTTCTCAACCCGGTGATCCGCGGACGACGGACGAACAAATGAGTCTGAGTATTGCTAGCGATGATGATCACACGCGTTACATCAGTCGCTTGTCAACGAGTACCGTGCCGGGAAAGGCCACCATCACAGCCCTTAATGCAAGTACGGTGGATCCATCGCGTTGGCCCGATCCCTCCGCCGATACCAGTCAGTCGGCCCACGCGACAGCTGCTTACGCACCCGCCGTCATCGCTAATGCCCAACTCACGTCTATTGGCGAGTTGGGCAACATCTTCGACCCAACGCGCCTCGTAGGTGTATCGGGGGATATCAAGCACAGCCGCGGTGGCGGTCGGACCCTTAAGATTGGCCAACCTGAGCGTTACGACGCGGCCACAAACCCGACGGGTTTGTGGGATGGCGACAGTAATTCAGCCAGCCGCGAATGGGCTTCCTGGCGCCTCGCCGACATTTTTTCAACGAATGACGTTGTTCAGCTCGACGGCCGAATTAACGTAAACGGCCTCAATCGGGACGGAGGTGCTGCCCTCAAGGCGGCGCTCTACGGCTACGCCTTTCAGCCCTCTCCTGTTTCCGATCCACAAATTGCCGGAATGACGCTAACTGATCCCTCCATCCAAAAACTCGTTAATCAACTCGGGGCCAGATTGAGCAACGATGGAATAACCTATTCCCAATTCTCGGCCACATCAGGTCCGCTATTCGAACGAGGAGAGTTGTCCGAGCTGCCACTGTTCAATAGTGGGCCGGATCTTGCGGGCGTCGACATGGCGACGGTTTACGACCGGGGCCGCGAGGAACTATTCCGGCGGCTCGCGGAACTCACCACGACACGAGGTAATATCTTTACGGTTTATGCGGCCGGACAGTCTTTGATTCCGCCACCCACGGGATCGAGCAATCCCCCCACCGTTACCGCAACCTCTCAAGTCAAAGTTACCTTCCGGATTGACCCACAGTGGGCGGGCGGAACACCACCTTCCGATCCGTTCGATCCCACGCAAACCGCTCGATTCAATAAGCCCGATACCTATGCAATTAAAATACTTTACGTGGGCGATTAGCGCGACTCTTTGCGTGACTGTGGCTCCGCGTCTGCCTGCACAGAAGCCGGCGCCGACCCCCATTCCCGGTTACATCCGCTTCTGGAATATGTTGCCGGCCGCAACTGGTAAGTTTGATTTACGAAAGATTGGTACCGCCTCCACCGCAGCGACGCTTAGTTCGAATGCGACTCCGTATCGCGCCTCGAATTATATGGCTTTAACCCCGGGTAGGTACCGTTTAGGTGTTTACAAAGCGAGCGACGATAAATCCCCGCTCAAAGTTTTCGATGTGAATTTGATGCCAAATGTCTTTTTCACCGTCCTTATTTCTCCCGGAAGGATTGATTTGGTCGACGACACAGTCGATCCGAAAGCGACCTCTGGCACGGCTATAGTGCGAAACTTTTTTCCTGATGTTACCGTTACCGTTTCCAGCGGATCGCACGTGCTCGCGAGCGCTCTTCCTTACGGTCAGAGCTACGCAGCAACCGCGCTCCCATTGACCCGATCGCTGTTGACCATATCTGGGCATTTGCCGAGTGGTACGCCAGTTCAAGCATCGATCGAAACGGATTTCAAACCGAGCAAGCGCGCAACTGTTCTCATCATCCCAGACTCCTATGGCCGCTTCCGACCGCGAGTCACTGTGGACGGGAAGGATATCTGACCCCGCTCTGCGCTCCTGCATCTTCCTCCATAATATCCAAGGGTCTTGCCCAGATTAGAGCGGTTTTCGGCGAAGGTTTTTTAGTAATAGAAAGTAGAGATTATCGCGTCGATGATTCCAGCGCCATTCCGACTCTTTCAGATGAAGAAAGAAGAATTCCTGGCGCACTCCACGCAGTT
>JBBSPM010000137.1:0-6014 GCA_038258815.1 Chthoniobacterales bacterium | reverse complement strand
GGCGGCCGCGTCGCCGGTATCGAGCTTGAACTCCGCCGATTCGAGCAGAAACCAATAGGATTGCGGTCCATTGCTGGTGGCGTCTTTGGCGAGAAGTCTGGCCCATGCGCGATAACGGCGCGTGGCCCGATAGAACTGGCCCAGGTGAAATCGCACTTCGTGATTGCGCGGGTCGAGGTCGAGCGCCTTTTCCAGATTGTCGACGGCCGCGTCCCAATGGTTTTGCTTGTAATCGATTTCGCCCGCGATCCGCAGCACTTCGGAGTCGTTAGGTAAAGTGCGGCGCGCCAGGGCCACTTCGGCGCGCGCCCGTTCGAATTCGCCGTCACGACGATAATACCGCCCGAGCTCCCGGTGTGCCTCACCGAGATTCGGCCGCAGCCGAAGCGCATGTTCGGCTGCTTTTTTCGCCAGGGGAAGGTGAACATCCGGTTCATCGAACTCGGAAAGATCGCATTCTGTTTTCGCGAGGGCGCACCAGGCGAGCGCAAAGGCAGGATCGTGTTCCGTCGCCTGCTCTAGGAGCGTCGCCTTCTGCGCCAGGCTTTTTTGCGCGCCCTGCCCATTTTCCCAAGCCGCGATATTCCGGGCACCGACATAAAGTTCGTAAGCGTTTAGGTTAGTCGTCGGGGGCTCGGCGATGGCCGCTCGCTCGGCCGGCGAGAGCTTGCTCGTGAGTTGATCGGCAATCTGCTGCGCGATCTCGCTTTGAAGGGCAAAAACATCCGCCACGTCGCGGTCGTAATGCTCGGCCCAAAGGTGCGCGTCGGTGCGGGCGTCGATCAACTGCGCGCTGACGCGCACCCGATTCCCCTCGCGCTGCACCGTGCCCTCGACCAGTTTGGCAACGCCAAGAGCACGGCCAATTTGCCTGACATTGCGCGGTGCGCCGGTCGCGTACTGCATCACCGAGGTGCGGCTGATGACTTTCAAGTCGGCGATTTTCGCGAGATCGGAGAGGATTTCATCCTGGACGCCGGCGGCGAAGGAAGCGTTGCGTTTGTCGCCGCTCAAATTGTCGAACGGGAGGACGGCGATGCTTTTTTCTGAGGGAACGTTCTCCGGCGCGCTCCTTGGCGCGCGCGAATGGCTTTTCGTTAGGCCGAAGCCGGCGGCAGCAAGCAAACTGCAGAGCAGCGTCGCGGCGACGATCCAGCGCGGGCGCTGCCGGGCGGCGCGGAGAGCTTGCCGGCATCTTTCGATCGCGAGGGAAAGTTCCCGCGGGGATTGTGGACGTTCGTTAGGGTCGGCGGCCAGCATCGAGCGGAGGAGGCGAAGGAGCGGCGGCGGAATCCTGGTGCCGCGAAGATTTGCCAGGGCGGGCGGCTGATGCAGTTGCCGTTCGCGCAGTTCATCCGGGTCGCGCCCGGTGAAGGGCGGCCGGCCGCAGAGCGCAAACCAAAGCGTCGCCCCTAACGAATAAATATCCGAGCGCGCATCCAATTTTTGCCGGCTCTCCTGGAATTGCTCCGGGCTGGCAAATCCCGGGGTGCCGGTCAGGCCGGGATGAGTCGAACCCGCCTCAGCGCCTTCTCCGGTGATGGCTTGGGCGAGGCCGAAATCGATCACCTTGACGAGGGGCGCGCCGGTTTCGTTTGGAAAGCCCGGCCGTTGCTTCGCATCCGTTACGGGTTCGTTAGGCACAAGCATGAGGTTGCTCGGCTTCAAATCGCGATGGACCAACCCGTGCTTCTCCGCGGCCCGGAGGGCGCGCGCGACCTGCGCCCCGATCTCGAGCACCAGGGCTGTGCCTAACGAACCCTCACGCTGCACCCGCGCTTCGAGCGTTTCGCCTTCCACCAGCTCCATGGTGTAGAAGCAATCGCCCTCCGGCGTTTCGCCGTAATGGAAGACGCTCGCCACATTCGGATGGCGCAACTGCGCCGCCGCGCGCGCCTCCCGCCGGAAACGCGCGCGCGCTTCTTCCTGTTGCGAGTAACGCGCGCTGATCACTTTTAAAGCCACCGGCGCGCCGAGATTCAGATCGATCGCGCGATAAGTAATCCCCATCGCGCCGCGACCGAGCTCGGCGAAGCCGGCGCCATCCTCGGCCAGATTTAGCTCGTAATGTTGGAACTGCCGGGCGTTCCTTTCGTCCGCACCTCCCGCGAGCAGACAACGCAAACAACCCGGCGCACCGGCGCTCAGACGCAGCGGTGTGCCGCAAACCTCACAACATCGCGCTTCCTCTTCGATCGGGGCCATGCGGGAAGGGCTTTCCAATCACGCCGCAGCGATAAGAATGCGCGCGAGCTGCCGCAGCTCTTCATCCACGTCGTCGGCGAAACCAATCGTGCGCGCGACTTCCTGGCGAAGAAGATCTCGGTAGCGCACCCGCAGCCGCGAGAGATGACTGCGCAGAGTCTCGATCGGCATCTCGAGACGCGCGGCGATTTCTTCCTGCTTCGGCAAGTCCGAGCCGCCGGCAACCAGCGGTTTCAGCTCGCGAAAAATTCCCTCTTTTTTCCCTGCGCGAAACTCGCTCGCCAGATTCTCCAGCGCGCGCGAGACCAGCGCCACGGCCCAGCGTTGCTCGTAGAGTTGCTCTTCATCCAGCGTCGCGATCTCGCTGGCGTGCAGTTGTTCGACGGCGTGCAGTTCGTCATTCAGAAGCACGATTTCTCGGTCGCCTCCCCGTTTCGCGGTCCGCTCTTTTTCCCAGGCGTCGGCGAGGTAATTCTTCAACGACGCGAGCAGGAACGACCGAAACTTCCCGCGCGCGCTGTCGGTCTGGCCGTAGATTTTTTTGCGGAGAAAATGGCTGAAAAAACCCTGGACCAAGTCCTGCGCATCCGCCGGCGCATAACCGCGACGTCTAACGAAACTGTAAAGTGGCGGCCAGTAATCGCGGCAGAGCTGCGCGATGGCGGCTTGCGTCTCGACGCCTTCGGCGACCTCGTCATCCTGACAAGCAGCGACCACGCTCCAACGCGTGGTGGCGAAAGGCACACCCCCGCCTTGGAGGGTGCCGGGAAGCGCTTTCACGCCGCCAAGGCTACCAAAGTGCTGGCCGTCCTGGCAAGCTTCCGCGCGGGGGGCATGAAGGATGGAAGCTCTCGTGCCTGCTCTCGCGCCAGCGGCGACGCGTATCGTCGACGCGGCCGAACCGTTTCAGGCGATTCGTTAGGCAAGCGTGCCCCGCCTGCCACTGCCGCGGCGATAGTTTTTATTCGACGCGCGGCCCGCGCCCGCCTACGTCTCGCTGGATTCCGGATCGTCCTACAGACCACACAGGTCCGGACCGCCGAGGCCGCCAGGCAACTGATCCGCCTCGCGACGGGCGACGGCATGGCGCTGGTTTTTCGTAATCACCCCGAGGCGCCGGCCGAGTGCGCCCTGGAAATCGCCAAAGCGTTGCGGGCCCATCTGCAAGTGCAGGTGCGCATGGGCGTGCACAGCGGACCGGTCAACGAAATCACGGACGTAAATGAGCGCGTCAATATCGCCGGCGCCGGTATGAATATCGCCCAGCGGGTGCTGGATTGCGGTGACGCCGGCCACATCCTGCTCTCAAAACGGGTCGCCGATGATCTGGCGCAATTCCGCGAATGGCAGCCGCTGCTGCACGATCTGGGCGAGGTCGAGGTGAAGCACGGAGTCCGGCTGCCAATTGTAAATCTCTATTCCGAGGACGCAGGCAATCCCGCTCTCCCGGAAAAGCTCCGGCGGGGAGCTCGGCGCTCGCGCCAGCGCCGTTTCGCGCGGGCCGCAGCGCTGGCCCTTTTGTTGACGGTCGGTGCCAGCGCGTCGCTTTGGTTTTCGTCGTCTCGCCAGAAGCCGAAAGCGGCCCCGCCGATTCCGTCGAAAAGCATTGCTGTTCTCCCGCTGGAAATTTTTCCGACGACAAAGCCGACGCTTTCTTCGCCGACGGCATCCAGGACGACGTCCTCACCAGCCTGGCCAAGATCAAAGACCTAAAAGTCATCTCGCGCACTTCGGTGATGTCCTATCGCGACAAAGCCGCGCGCAACCTGAAACAAATCGGCCAGGAACTCGGCGTGGCCAACGTGCTCGAAGGCAGTGTGCGCCGAGTAAAGGATCGTGTGCTCGTCAACGTGCAGTTAATCGACACCGCGACCGATCAACACCTCTGGGCGGAGCGCTACGATCGCACGCTGGCGGATTCGATCACCTTGCAGGGCGAGCTCGCGTCGGAAATCGCGCGCGCTCTGCAGGCGACCTTGAGTCCGCAGGAGAAAGCCCGCGTCCAGGCGAAGCCGACGGACAATCCGGAGGCCTACGTCGCCTATCTGCGCGGGTTGGAACTTCAATCGCGCGCGGATTTCTCCCACGAGGCTTTCCGCAGCGCGCTGGGTTTCTACAAACAAGCGCTCGCGCTTGATCCGGGTTTTGTGGAGGCGCGGGCGCGTCTGAGTTACGTCCAGGGAGTTATTTACCAGTATTTCGAGCCGGCAAATAACGCCCTTCTGGCCGAGGCTCGCGCCAACGCCGACGATGCTCTGCGACTCGATGCAAATTCCGCCGAAGGGCACCTTTCTTTGGCGCTCTGGGCCCTCCTGTCGAACGACAAGGCAACCGCGAGACAAGAGCTCGACGCGGCCGGGCGGCTCCTGCCTAACGACGCTTTCGTCGCCATGACGGCGGCCAATATTCAGAGCAATTACGGCTGGCAAAAAGAAGCCGCAGCCAATTACGAGCGGGCGATAAAGTTAGGACCTCGTGAGCCCAAGATCTTTTTTAATTACGGCGTCCTCCTTAACGAAATGGGAAAGGTCGCCGAAGCACGCACGGCTTTGGATCGTTCGTTAGCCCTCGATCCTGACTCCTTCTATATGCGGATCTATCGAGCCTGGTGTGAGGTGCGATGGACCGGGGATATCGCTCGCGCAAAAGCGATACTCGCTCGCGCGCCACCGGGCAAAGACCCTGACGGCCGACTCACTTCGGCCGCATGCAGTCTCGCTCTCGCGCAACGTAATTTTCCCGAAGCTCTGAGATTGCTCCGAATGTTCCCGGGAGAAACTCTGCCCGCGGTCGGCCATGGCGGCTTCGCCATGCAGCTCCCGAAAGCGCACAGCGAAGGTCTGATCCGTCTTTGGTCGGGCGATCGCGAACGGGCTTACGCCTGCTTCAATGAGGAGCGCTGGCGTTTCGAGGCCACGGCCGCCGAAAATCCCACCGACGCCTCGGCTTGTTATAACGTCGCTTACGTCTCCACCATGATGGGCTGGAAAGAGGCTGCCCTGGCCGAAATCGCGCGCCTCCTCGATTTGGAAAAGGAGATGCCAGCAGAGGAAAGGGTCAATTTGGCTGAGGTCTACACTTGGAACGGCGAACTCGATCTCGCCTGGCAAGAGATCGCGAAAACTCTCTCCGACCCGGAGAATGTCATTTACGCCAACGTTTATCGTCTCGACCCACGCTGGGATCCTCTGCGCAAAAATCCGCGCTTTCAGAAATTCCTCGCCACGCACAAACCCTGAACGGGCCCCAAGTCGTTAGGCTCTCGTTAGGGCATTTGCCCGAGCTGCTCCTGCGCCCGCGGGCGCGCGAGCAATTTCATGTCGGCGTCGACCATGATCTCAACCAGCTCGCGGAAGCGGACCTTCGGTTCCCAGTCGAGAACGCGTTTCGCTTTGGCGGCGTCGCCGATGAGCAGGTCCACTTCGGCCGGGCGCTCGTAGCGCTCGTCGTGCTTCACGTATTCTTTCCAATCCAGATCGACGCGGCCGAAGGCGATCTCGAGAAATTCGCGGATCGTGTGGGTCTCGTTCGTCGCGAGAACGAAGTCGTCGCCTTCCTCGTGTTGGAGGATGCGCCACATGCCTTCGACATACTCGGGTGCGTAGCCCCAATCGCGCTTCGCGTCGAGGTTGCCGAGGAACAGTTCGCTTTGTAGTCCGTGCTTTATCGCGGCGACGGCGCGGGTGATTTTGCGCGTCACGAAAGTCTCGCCGCGGCGCGGGCTTTCGTGGTTGAAGAGGATGCCGTTGCTCGCGCAGAGGCCGTAGCTTTCGCGGTAATTAACCGTCGCCCAGTAGGCAAACACTTTC
>JBBSPM010000136.1:0-6039 GCA_038258815.1 Chthoniobacterales bacterium | reverse complement strand
CTTCCATGGTTATCCGTGGTTGATCCATCGGCTGACCTATCGCCGCACCAATCACCACAACATTCACGTCCGCGGTTACAAGGAAGAAGGCACCATCACCACGCCCTTCGACATGACGGTGCTGAACGACCTGGATCGCTTCCACCTCGTGATGGACACCATCGATCGCCTGCCACAAACCGGCGAGAAAGGGATCGCCCTCAAGCAGCAACTCCAAGCCAAGCTGATCGAGCACAAGCTTTACATAGATAAGAACGGCCAGGACCTGCCCGAGATCAGGAACTGGAAGTGGAGCGCAAGCGAACGATCAAACAGAACAACCCAGAAACAAACAGAAGGAGTGCAAAATGGCGATTCAACTAAGTGAAGAAAACGGCGGGAAGATTCTCGTCGTTCACATCAGCGGGAAGCTGCTAAAAACAGATTACGAGCACTTCGTGCCCGAATTCGAGAGACTCGTCCAGGTGCATGGGAAATTGCGGGTGCTATTCGACCTGACCGGCTTCCACGGCTGGGAAGTCAGCGCGGCTTGGGAGGACTTAAAATTCGGCGTCACACACTTCGCCGACATCGAGCGGCTTGCGATGGTCGGAGAAAATAGATGGCAGCAAGGCATGGCGACGTTCTGTAAACCGTTCACGAAAGCTGCGGTCCGATACTTCGATCACGCGGAGGCCGCCGAAGCGCGGAAATGGTTGAAAGAAATGTAACGGCTTCGGCTGCGACCGGAACAAATGAATACTCAAGAGCTTATAGATATCGCGCGGGCGTTGGTTGCCGACGACAAAGGTTTGCTGGCAATGGATGAAAGCAATCCCACCTGCAACAAGCGCTTTGCGAAGTTAGGGATTCCTCAGACCGAGGAAGCCCGACGCGTTTATCGGGACTTGATCGTGACCACGCCGGGACTTGGTGAGTCAATCAGCGGCGCGATCCTCTATGACGAAACTATTCGCCAACAGACGAGCGACGGCCGTTCCTTTATCAAAGCTCTGGCCGACGCCGGGATCATTCCCGGGATCAAGGTGGACATGGGCGCCAAGGATCTCGCGGCGTTTCCAGGCGAGAAAGTAACGGAAGGTCTCGATGGATTGCGCGAGCGCCTGAGCGAATACGCGAAGTTGGGTCTCCGCTTCGCCAAGTGGCGCGCGGTGATTGTCATTGGCCATGGCATTCCGACACGGACCGGCCTCGAGGTCAACGCCCACGCCCTGGCTCGTTATGCGGCCTTGTGCCAGGAAGCCGGGCTGGTTCCGATCGTCGAACCCGAGGTGCTGATGGATGGAGATCACACGATGCAGCGGTGCGGCGACGTCACGGAGGGCGTCTTGCGCATGGTGTTCGGCCAGCTCAATCGACAGCGTGTGATGTTGGAAGGCATGCTGCTGAAACCGAACATGGTGCTTCCGGGATTGAGTTATCCGCAGCAGGACAGCGTGGAGGAGATCGCGGATGCCACCGTGAATTGTTTCCTGCGCACCGTGCCCGCTGCAATTCCAGGAATCGCATTTCTCTCCGGCGGCCAATCGGCGGAGTTAGCCTCCGCTCGGTTGAACGCCATGAATGTTCGCTTCAAGTCGCGCATGCCTTGGGCGCTGGCGTTCTCGTTTTCCCGCGCGATTCAACAGCCCGCTTTGGAAATTTGGCGAGGTGACGAAGCCAATGTGCCTGCGGCGCAGAAAGCGCTGCTTCATCGCGCCAAGTGTAACCAAGCCGCGCGCCGCGGCGAATACACCGTCGCGCTGGAAAGCCCATGACGGCGCCGCTCAGCCAGTTCGATTCCCTTCGGCTCTATCTCGTCCGGCACGGCGAGACGGAATGGTCGCTCTCAGGCCAATACACCGGCCGCACGGACATTCCCTTGACCGCGCACGGCGAGTCCGCGGCGCGAGAGGTGGGGAAGGCCGGAACAAGATTATGAGCCACAGCATCGACACAAAAAACTTTCGAGTGCAGCCCGGGGAGAAAGTGGATCTCGGCAACCGGCCAACGACGGTTAAGCCTCTGTTCAAGTCGAAGAAGCAGTATCATCACATGCTGGACAGCCAGGTGGAGGAACTCAGCGAGCTGCAGCGACTGCACTATTCGTCCGACCGCTATGCGATGCTCTTGATTTTCCAAGGGATGGATGCCGCCGGCAAAGACGGCGCGATCCGGCACGTCATGTCCGGGGTGAATCCGCAGGGCTGCCAGGTTTTCAGTTTCAAGGAGCCGAGCGCGGAAGAATTGGATCATGATTTCCTCTGGCGCACGAACCGGTGTTTGCCCGAACGCGGCCGGATCGGGATCTTCAATCGCTCCTATTACGAAGAAGTGCTCGTCGTCCGGGTGCATCCGGAGATTCTGCTCAGCCAAAGGCTTCCGAAGGAATTGCCCGACGCGAAAACCATCTGGCTGGATCGATATCGTTCCATCGTGGATTTGGAGGCGCATCTCCATCGGAACGGCACCAGGATCATCAAGTTCTTCCTTCACTTATCGCAGGACGAGCAGGCCAATCGATTTTGCGATCGTATCGATGAACCCGAGAACAACTGGAAATTCAGCCTGGGGGATGTGACCGAGAGGAAATCCTGGCCGCTCTATATGCAGGCTTACGAGGCAGCTCTGAGCGCTACGAGCACGGCTGACTCGCCCTGGTATGTCGTGCCGGCCGACGACAAGAAAAATGCGCGGTTAATCGTCTCGCAAATCATCCTCGATGCTTTCCACGAACTTCCCATGGCGTATCCGAAGATCACCCCGGAACGGCGCATGGAATTGAAGACCATTCGCAGTCAGCTCTCATGATGACTGACAAATCAGTACGTGAAAATGCGCTCTATCCGCTGCGCTACGAGCCATGAAGAAACTCATCGTTTTCGATTTGGATGGCACGCTCGCGGAAAGCAAATCCTCTCTCGATGCTGAGATGGCCATATTGCTCGCTGCTCTTTTGGCTGTCGTGAAGGTGGCGATCATCTCTGGTGGCAATTGGCCGCAATTCGAGAAGCAGATTCTCTCCCATCTTCCTCACGATGAACACCTGCAGAATCTAAGTCTGCTCCCCACCTGCGGGACCAAGTTTTACCAATACCAGTCAGCCTGGGTGCAGCTCTATTCCGAAGACTTCACGCCTCCAGAGACGGAAAAGATCATCCATGCGCTGGCCAAGGTGAGCGACGACTCGGGATTCAAACCCGCGAAGGTCTGGGGCGAAGTGATCGAAGACCGTGGAAGCCAGATCACCTTCTCCGCTCTCGGGCAGCAGGCACCGATCGAGGAGAAGAAAAAGTGGGATGCGGACTTCGCGAAGCGGAAGACGATGAAAGCGAGTCTCGATCAACTGATCCCGGAATTCTCCGTGCGCCTCGGTGGGACAACTTCAATCGATGTCACGAAGCCTGGAATCGACAAGGCCTACGGAATCAGAAAACTGCGGGACACCCTCGGCGTCGCGATCGATGAGATGATTTTTGTCGGCGACGCGGTGTTTCCAGGTGGGAACGATTATCCGGCGAAGGAAGCTGGGACGTTGTCCATTCAGGTTCGGGATCCGAACGAGACGAAGCGCGTGATCGAGGCAATCATCGCCTGTTTAGGTGGCACGGAGGAACGTCGATGAGCGATTTTCAAATGAAACGTCTGGGATTGCTCATGGAGCCGGAGCCAGGCGATCCGCAGGAGGTCGAGGCATGAAAGCAAAAGCTAATCTCGGTGTGATCGTCTCCGTACGCGGCAGTGTCGTGGATGTGCGCTTCGATGAGAAACTACCGTCAATTTACTCGGTCCTGCGCACGGGCGCGAAAAAGGAGATCGTGATCGAAGTCCTGGCGCAAAGTGATGCGCATCACGTGCGCGGGATTGCGCTCACGCCGACGCAAGGTCTCGCCCGCGGCATGGCCGTGGAGGATACCGGCGGCCCGCTGAAGGCGCCGGTTGGCAAAGGCATTCTCTCGCGCATGTTCGACGTCTTTGGCAACGCCATCGACCGCGAGCCGACGCCAACCGATATCCAATGGCGTTCGGTCCATCGCGATCCGCCGCCGCTCGATCGGCGTTCCACCAAGTCGGAGATTTTCGAGACCGGCATCAAGGTGATCGACGTGCTCGTGCCTTTGGAGCGGGGTGGGAAAGCCGGACTTTTCGGCGGCGCGGGCGTGGGCAAAACGGTGCTGCTCACCGAGATGATTCACAACGTCGTTTCACACCAAAAAGGAGTCAGCATCTTTTGCGGGATCGGTGAGCGCTGCCGCGAAGGCGAGGAGCTTTACCGCGACATGAAAGCAGCCGGTGTGCTGCCGAACATGGTCATGGTCTTCGGCCAGATGAACGAGCCGCCGGGCAGCCGTTTCCGGGTCGGCCACGCCGCCCTAACGATGGCTGAATACTTTCGCGATGACGAACACCGCGACGTCCTGTTGCTGGTTGACAATATCTTCCGCTTCATCCAGGCCGGCATGGAGGTGTCTGGCTTGATGGGGCAAATGCCGTCGCGTCTCGGCTATCAGCCGACGATGGGGACCGAGCTGTCTGGATTCGAAGAACGCATCGCGAATACCGATTCCGGCGCCATCACTTCCATTCAGGCGGTCTATGTACCGGCGGATGATTTCACCGATCCGGCGGCCGTGCACACTTTCTCGCATCTCTCCGCGTCGATCGTCCTTTCGCGCAACCGCGCAAGCGAAGGACTTTTCCCGGCGATCGATCCGCTGCAATCGAGTTCCAAAATGGCGACGCCGGGGATCGTCGGCGACCGGCATTACAAACTCGCGCAGGAAATCCGGCGTACGCTCGCGCAATACGCAGATCTCAAGGATATCATCGCGATGCTCGGCCTGGAGCAGCTCTCGCCGGAGGATCGCAACGTCGTCGCCCGCGCGCGGCGGCTGGAGCGTTTTCTCACCCAACCCTTTTTCACGACCGGGCAGTTCACCGGAATGAAAGGCAAACTCGTTAGTCTGAAGGATGCGCTCGACGGTTGTGAGCGCATCCTGAGCGACGAATTCAAGGATTTACCCGAGAGCGCGTTTTACATGATCGGCGCGGTCGATGAGGCCAAGGCGAAAACAAAACCACAACCGACACCGGTGGCCGCGCATGCAGCTTAAGATTCTTCTTCCGTTCCAGGTCTTCGCCGAGAAGACCGGTGTCTCGCGCATCGTCGCAGAGACGCGCGAAGGTTCCTTTGGGATTCTGCCGCATCGGCTCGATTGCGTGACCGCGCTCGCGCCCGGGATCCTGACTTACGAAACCGAATCCGAAGGCGAAGTCTTCGTCGCGGTGGACGAAGGTGTGCTCGTGAAAACCGGCGCGGACGTGCTGGTCTCCGTGCGCCGCGCGCTCGGCGGGACGGATCTCGGACAGTTACACGACGCGGTGAAGCAGGAGTTTCTCGCGCTCGATGAGGACGAGCAAAACGTCCGCTCGGTTATGGCGAAATTGGAAACCGGCTTTCTGCACCGCTTCGCAAGCTTTCAAAAATGAGCGGCCCGCCTAACGATCCGATAGATTTCGCCGGGCAAATCGGCGTGAAAGCGGCGCGCAAGCTGAAGGCGCGGCGCAACCCAAAGCCCGGCGTCTGGTTCGGCCTCGGCATGATGGGGCTGATCGGCTGGTCGGTGACCGTGCCGACCTTGCTCGGCGCCGCGCTCGGCATCTGGCTGGACAAGCATCATCCCGGCACCCATTCCTGGACGCTCGCACTCTTGGTCGCGGGGCTCACGATTGGTTGTCTGAACGCGTGGCATTGGGTCGCCAATGAAGAAAAGGCCATGCGAGACGACGAGGAGGCGCCTAACGATGAATGACCCGCTACCATTGCTGCTCGCAGGAGCCGCCGGTCTTCTGCTCGGCGCGACCTTTTTCGGCGGCCTTTGGTGGACGGTACGTAAGGGCCTTTCGGCCAACCAGCCCGCGCTCTGGTTTTTCGGTAGCATGCTTCTGCGCATGGGCATCACGCTGGCCGGCTTTTACTTTGTCGGCCGCGGCGATTGGCGGCGGTTGATTGCCTGTCTGCTCGGGTTCGTCATCGCGCGTTTCGTCGTGACGTGGTTG
>JBBSPM010000135.1:0-6144 GCA_038258815.1 Chthoniobacterales bacterium | reverse complement strand
TTCCGCGAGATCGTCGGCATCGTCGGCGACATCAAGCAGTACGGCGTCGACAAGGAAACGACGAGCCAGGCCTACGAGCCGTTCGCGCAGAAGCCTTTTAATACGCTCAACATCGTCCTGCGCACGACCGGCTCGACCGCGGCGCTGACCGGCGCGCTGCGACCGGCGGTTTATTCCGTTGATAAAGATCAACCGATTGGAGAGATCGAACCGCTGGAGCAGATCGTCGCCGACACCATCGCGAAACAGCGCTTTGCCATGACGCTGGTCGCGGTCTTCGCGCTCGTCGCGCTCGTCATCGCGGCGGTCGGGATCTACGGGGTCATGGCTTATGGCGTGGCGCAACGCACGGGCGAGTTCGGCATTCGCATGGCGCTGGGTGCGCAACAACGCGATGTCTTGCGGCTCGTTCTTCTGCAGGGAGGGAAACTGATCGGGCTCGGATTGCTTATCGGCCTTGTCGCCACGTTGGCCGCCTCGCGCGCGCTCGGCTCCATCCTCTACAACACCAGCGCGCAGGATCCGCTCACGCTGGGAGCGATCACGCTCCTGCTCGCAGTGGTCGCGCTCGCGGCCTGCCTTTTGCCCGCCAGTCGAGCGACAAAGGTGAACCCCATCGAAGCCTTACGCGCGGAATGAGACCAGCGTCTGCACAGGGGCCTGGGGAGCGCACGCTTGCAGCGTGCTGGTTTCGGCATTCTGCCGAAACGAACTTCCTCGACGGCAAGAACCAGAACGCGCTCAATTTTGTTCACGGTTATCAAAGTTCGCGAAGGCAGAATGCCATCGCCAGCACGCTGCAAGCGTGCGCTCCCCAGAGCTGCGCTCGGTCCGGCTTAATCCCAAATGAGGCCGCATAGATCGAGGAGCGGGCTCCGAAAATCAGGAATCAAAAATCCGCCATCAGAAATCTTATGTTAACTGACATCCGTTACGGCCTCCGCCAACTCCTTAAACATCCCGGCTTCACCCTCGTCGCCGTGCTCACGCTCGCGCTCGGCATTGGCGCCAACACCGCCATCTTCAGTGTTGTCAACGCGCTCCTTTTGAAGCCGCTGCCGTTCCCCGCGCCAGACCAGCTCGTGGCTTTCGGTATGACCAATACCCAGCACGCTGACCCGACGGGTCAGCTCGGCTCGCTTTCTTATCCCGACTTCTTCGACTTGCGGGAACAAAACCGAACGCTGGCGAATCTCGCAGTTTATCGAGACCGATTGTTTGCCCTCACCAGCAACGAAGGCGCGGCGAGCGTGCGCGGGGTCAAATCGAGTGCGGAATTCTTCGATGTGCTGGGGGTGAAACCGATTCTGGGCCGCGCTTTCTCACGTGAAGATGAAGCCGCGGGTGGCGGAGCGGGCGGGCTCAAGATCGTGCTCAGCTACGATTTTTGGCAGCAGCATTTCGGCGGCGACAAGAATGTGCTCGCGCGCACGATCGACCTGGACCGCCGACCGTACGCCATCATTGGCGTGCTGCCGCCGCACTTTCAATTTCCCATCCAGGCCGAGCCGATCGAGTTCTACGTCACGATCGCGGAAGACGCGGCGAGTTCCGACGGATCGAATCCGCCAACCGAGCAGCGCGGCAACCACAGCCTGGATGCGATTGCGCGTCTAAAACCGAACACCACGATCGCGCAAGCGCAGACGGATTTGTCGACGATCGCGAGCCATCTGGAGCAGCAGTTTCCCGAGACGAACACGAACTTCGGCGTCGCTTTCAAAACACTCCGTGACGAGATGATCGGCGATGTGCGCACCGCGCTTTACGTGCTCTTCGGCGCCGTCCTGTGCGTGCTCCTGATCGCGAATGCGAACGTGGCTAATCTCCTTCTCGCCCGCGCCTCGGTGCGCGGGAAAGAGATGGCGTTGCGCGCCGCGTTGGGCGCGAGCCGGGCACGCATCGTTAGGCAACTGCTGACCGAGAGCGTGATGCTTTCCGCGCTCGGCGGAATCGGCGGTCTCGTGCTGGCGCAGTGGGGGACGGAAGCGCTGATCAAAACCGTCCCGGAGAACATTCCGCGCATCGCGACGATTCAGCTCGATGGCGTCGTCCTGGTTTTCACACTGGTCGTTTCGCTCGCCACCGGCGTGGTTTTCGGATTGGTGCCGGCATGGCAGGCCTCGCGCGTCGACTTGAATACTTCGCTTAAGTCTGGCTCGCGCACCGGGGGCGGCGGCGAAGGGAAGGGCCGTTTGCGCAATGGACTGGTCATCGCGGAAGTGGCGCTCGCGCTTGTTCTGCTCATCTGCGCTGGACTCTTGATTCAAAGCTTCGCCCGGCTCGGCCGCGTCTCGCCCGGAATGCGCACCGACCGGCTCCTGACCGCACGCGTGCAATTGCCCGATGTGGGGTATCCGAAGAACGAAAACATCATTCAGTTCTTCGAACAATTTCTTCCGCGAGTGCGAGCCATTCCGGGCGTGGAATCCGCCAGCGCGATCACGCCGCTCCCGCTCACTGGTAGTAATATGGTGACGACGTTCGATGACGCCGAGCATCCCTTGCCAGAGGGTCAACAGCCCGGCGCGCCGGTGCGAATCATCGGGAACGATTACTTCGCGACGATGGGAATTCCCCTGAAACAGGGACGCGTCTTCGATTCCAGCGATCGCTACGATTCCGCGCCGGTCGTGATTGTGAACGAGCGTTTCGCGCAGAAGTTTTTCCCAGGTCAGAACGCGCTTGGAAAGCGCATCAAACCTGGTTTCGCGGCGGATGATTCCGGCGAAAAAATGCGCGAGATCGTGGGCGTGGTCGGGAATGTAAAACATCTCGCGCTCAAGAACGAGGATTCACCGGAGATGTATCTGTCGCAGACCCAGATTCCATTTAACAGCATGTCGCTGGTAGTGCGGACGAGCGTTTCCGACCCCGCGGCGCTCACCTCCGCGGTGCGGAAGGAACTGGCGGCGATGGATGGATCGATCCCGCTCACCAGCATCCGTGTTTTCGACGAGTACGTCTCACGCTCGCTCGCCCGGCCGCGTTTTAACGCGCTCCTACTTTCCATTTTTGCCGGCACCGCGCTGCTCCTCACCGCGATTGGAATTTACGGCGTGATGGCTTATTCGGTGGCACAACGGACGAACGAGATCGGCATCCGCATCGCGCTGGGCGCCGCGAAGACGAACATCTTTCGGCTCGTGGTTGGCCAGGCCATGATGCTGGTCGCGATCAGTGTGGCGATTGGGTTGGCCGGTGCGTTCGCCGCGACGCGCTTGCTGAACACCATGCTCTACGGTGTCGGTGCTTCGGATCCCATCACCTTTATCGGCATCGTGGTTCTCGTTTCCGTCGTGGCCTTCCTCGCCGCGTGGCTCCCGGCGCGGCGAGCGTCCAATGTGAACCCGATCACCGCTCTGCGCGCCGAATGATAAAAGGCGCAATAACAGATTCTGGGGAGCGCACGCTTTCAGCGTGCTGGTCGCGGCATTCTGCCGCGACGAACTTTTCCGGGACACGGGTGCCTCGAGAGCAAGCGCACGTCCAAGGAAGTTCGTTTTCGCAGAATGCGAAAACCAGCACGCTGCAAGCGTGCGCTCCCCAGACCTCACTGACCACGCCAACCCCATGATCACCGATCTCCGTTACGCCTTCCGCCAACTCCTGAAGCATCCCGGCTTCACCCTCGTTGCGATCCTCGCCCTTGCGCTCGGGATTGGTGCCAACACCGCGATCTTTAGTGTGGTCAACGCGGTCCTATTGCGCCCGCTCCCGTATCCGGAGCCCGATCGGCTGGTGATGATCCGCGAGACCACGGCGACGTTTCCGAACGGCTCGGTCAGCTACCCAAACTTTCTCGATTGGCGAGAGGGGCAGCGTTCCTTCACCGACATCACGCTCGCGCGGCGGGAGAATTACAACTTTTCCCTCATCGCGGGCGATGCGTCGCCGGAGCGCGTGGGTGGCGGGCGCGTGACCTGGAATTTTCTGACGGTGCTCGGCGTTAAACCACTGCTCGGGCGCGACCTGACCGAAACGGATGATGTGCCGGGAGCGGCGCCAGTGGTGGTGATCAGCGAGCACGTATGGAAGTCGAAGTTCGGCGCTTCGCCGAAAGTGCTTGGGCAAAGAATCCTGCTTAATGGTGTGGCGAGCGAGATCGTGGGTGTGGCGCCAGAGAAGCTCGCCTTCCCGCGCCTGGCCGAGGTGTGGTTGCCGATGGCGGATTTGCGGAAAGAGCAGGGCGTCATTTCGCGTGGAAATCATCCTGGCTTCTCGGCGGTGGGCCGCCTGAAACCGGGTGTATCAATGGAGCAAGCCACCGCTGATCTGAATGCGATCGCGGCGGAACTGGAGCGGCTCTACCCGGACTCAAACGCGACGCGACGGGTGCGCACGGATGTGCTCCTGGAAGCAGCGGTGGGCGATTATCGGCACAGCTTGAATCTGCTCCTCGCGGCGGTCGCATGCGTGTTGCTCATCGCCTGCGCGAACGTGGCCAATCTGCAACTGGCCCGCGCGCTGGCACGGAGCAAAGAGCTGGCGGTGCGGGCGGCCTTGGGGGCGAGCCGCTGGCAGTTGATGCGGCAGATGTTAACCGAAAGCGTGTTGCTTGCGGTCGCGGGCGCGATCGCTGGCGTGCTGCTCGCGATCTGGAGTCTGGATGCGATTCTGGCGCTCAGCCCGGAGCGGGTGACGCGTTTCCAGGAAACGCGCATCGACTTTTTGGCGTTGCTCTTCACCGGCGCAGTGGCGGTGGGCGCGGGGATTTTGGTGGGAATTTGGCCGGCCTGGCGGGTTTCGAACACCGCGCAGTTGGCCTTGGTTTTGCACGAAGCGGGCACGCGCGGCGGGAGCGGTGGTTCTCGAAAGCAACGCGCACGCAGTGCCCTCGTCATCACGCAGGTCGCACTCGCAGTCGTCTTACTGGCAGGCGCGGGTTTGACTCTGAAGAGTTTTTGGCGGGCGCAAAATGAGCCGCTTAATTTTGATCCGACGCATCTGCTCACGGTCGGAATTGCGTTGCCCGACACGCGTTACAAGGAAGACGAAAAGCAGGTCGCGTTTTTCAAACAACTGGTCGAGCGCGTGCGCGTGCTGCCGGGAGTGGAAGCGGCGGCGGTGGGTTCCAATATCCCGTTCGATGACAGCGAATGGGATAGCAGTTTTCACGTCACGGGCACGCCGGAGCCGCCGAAAGGCCAGGAGCCATCGGCGGAGATCAACATCGTCTCGGACGATTACTTCCGCGCCCTGGGCATGCCGATTCTGCGCGGTCGCGGCTTCGGACCGGAAGACGTGATGGAGAAAGGCCGTTCGCGTTCCATTATCATCGACGAAACGCTGGCGCGGAAATATTTCCCTAACGAGGACCCGATCGGGCGGCAGATTGACGATAACCAGACCTTCGACGAGGAGCCGCCGCCACTCACGATCGTGGGCGTGGTCCCGCGAACGCGGAACGAAGCGGCCGGCGAGCAAAACGTGGAGCTGCTAAAGTTTCACCATATCTATTTCGCTGCTTCGCAGTATGCGACGACGGGGAACATGCTGGTGGTGCGGGTGAAGAACGGCGGCGATCCGTTATCGCTCGTGCCGGCGATTCGGCGCGAGGTGCAAGCGCTCGATCCCGCGCAGCCGCTCGGGACGGTGGCGACGATGGAGGAGAACATTGGAAGCAGTCTGGCGACGCGTCGCCTAACGATGGTCTTGCTCGGTTCGTTTGCCGGATTGGCGCTGATGCTGGCGAGCCTCGGATTGTATGGCGTGATGGCCTTGAGCGTGACGCAACGAACGCGGGAACTCGGCATCCGGATGGCGCTGGGCGCAGCGAGAGCGGATGTTTTCCGGCTGGTTTTGGGGCAGGGGGTATTGCTGGTCGGAATCGGGCTCGGGGTTGGTTTGTTAGGCGCGCTCGCCGCTGGGCGAGCGCTCGCGAGCGTGCTCTACGGCGTGGGTTCTGTGGATATACTGGCTTTGGTCGTGGCCCTCGTCTCCCTCGCCAGCGTGGCCATGCTGGCGTGTTACGTCCCTGCTCGCCGTGCCACGCAAGTGGACCCGATGGCGGCGTTGCGCGACGAGTAGTGTTGGCACGGGCCGGGGGGGGGGGGGGGGGGGGGGGGCCCCGGGGGGGGCCCCCCGGGCCAAGGCGCCGCCGAGGCCCCCCCCCGTGGGGGGGGGTGGCACCCCCGCGCGGGG
>JBBSPM010000134.1:0-6408 GCA_038258815.1 Chthoniobacterales bacterium | reverse complement strand
GCGTTGGCCTCGCGGAATCAGGTTGCTTTTTCCTCGGCAGGGCGAGTAAAAAGCTGGGATGAACCCCGGTTCCGTCGAGGCGAACGCGGCGGCTGATGCTTTCGCCTCGACCCGTTGGACCCTGGTCCTCGCCGCGGGCGGCGCCGAGGCCACGCCCAGCCAGTCGCTCGATGCGCTCTCCGAGCTTTGCCGAATTTATTGGCGGCCGCTTTACCTCTTCCTGCGCCGCCAAGGGATCGGCGCCGAAGATGCGCAGGATCTGACCCAAGGCTTTTTCGCCGACCTCATCCGCGATCGCACCTACTTTCGAGCGAATCGCGAAAAGGGCCGTTTCCGTTCGTTTCTTCTCGGCGCGCTCAAGCATTTCGTCGCCGATGCGCGCGATCGCGAGCACGCGCAAAAACGCGGCGGCGGAAAAATCCGCGAGCCTTTGGACGAAACGGCCATGGCGGAGGCGGAAAGCCAGGTGGTGCGCAACGAACGCTGGAAGGCCGATCGAGTTTACGATCGCGAATGGGCACAAACTCTCCTGCGACAAACGCTCGCTCGACTGGCGCAGGAGTGCGCGTTTGCCGGTAAAACGGCCTTGTTTGATGCCTTGAAGTCGCATCTCTCGGCCGATGACGGAGAAGCCGTGCCGTATGCCGAGCTGGCGGAGCGGGTGCGCCGGCCGGCGACGACCTTGCGCAAAGACGTGGAGCGATTTCGCGTCCGATACGGCGAGATTCTGCGTGAGGAAGTGCGCGGGACGATCAGCGACCCGGCCGAAGTGGACGAGGAACTGCGCTATCTCTGCCAGGCACTGGCCGCGGAATAAACGCATGATCCCAGCCGCCTCCGCAAAGATGAGCACCTGCGCAAGGTGCGGTGGGGCGCTCGCCACGACTGAGTCAGCAGACCTTGGTTGCATGGTTTGCATGCTCAATCTCGGGTTGAAAAAATCGGGCGCTACTTCGGAGGCCGAACAGTTCGGTCAATACGTCATCGAGAAGCGCGAAGACGGCTGCGCCTGGGAACTGGGGCGGGGCGCCATGGGTGTAACCTACCGCGCGCTCGATACATCTCTGCAACGAGCGGTGGCTTTGAAAATTATCGGCCTCGAGCGGGCGCCAAATGCCGAGGCCGCGCGCGAGCGTTTTCTGCGCGAAGCACGCGCCGCAGCCTCTTTGCGCCATCCGAATATCGCGACCGTCTACCAATTCGGGATCCACGAAGAGAGCGGCCAATGCTTTTACGCGATGGAGCTAATCGAAGGCGAAACCCTGGAGGAGCGCGTCCAGCGCCACGGGCCGCTCGACGTGCCGACGACGATCGAAATTGCACGCCAGGTCACGAGCGCTCTCCTGGCCGCAGAAGCGCGGCGCCTCGTGCATCGCGACATCAAACCGGCGAATTTGATGATGATCGCGGGCGCGGACACCGATTTCACGATCAAAGTGATTGATTTCGGCGTCGCGAAAGCTCTCGCCGAAACCTCGGATCCGCGCTTTGCGACTCAAGGCGGCTTTATTGGCACGCCAGCCTTTGCCAGCCCGGAACAATGGGCTAATCGGAGCGTGGATGTCCGCTCGGACATTTACTCGTTAGGCGCGACCCTCTGGTATTTGCTCACCGGCCGCACCCCATTTGGCGAGCCGGATGCGAACGGAAATTCCGCCCCGCCGCCGGTCGAACAATTGAAGGCGGCAAACGTGCCCTCGCGTTTCAGCGCGCTTCTCCTCTCGATGGTAGCGCGCGAAGCGGGAGCGCGCCCAGATGTGCACGCGCTCGCGGGGAAACTGGAGTCTTTGCAGCGGCGTGAGCGCAGAAAACGGACGCGACGTTTCGCGACCGCGGTCGCGCTCCTCGTCGCGCTGGTCGCCGGCATCCTCCTCTCGCGGCGACCTGTGGTCGAAAATGCATTACCCGAAAAGAGCATCGCGGTTCTTCCCTTCGAAAGTTTCGGCGACGAAAAGGAGAACGCTTATTTCGCCAACGGCATTCAGGATGATGTCCTGACCAACCTGGCCAAGGTCGCGGACCTGAAGGTCATCAGCCGCCGCAGCGTGATGCAGTATCGCGGGAAAGGGAGAAACCCCCACGAAATCGGGCAGGCCCTAAAGGTGGCGCACGTTCTCGAAGGAAGCATCCGGCGGGCAGGCGGCCGGGTGCGGGTCAACGCCCAACTCATCGACACCCGCACCGATACGCAAATCTGGGGCGAACAATACGACCGCGACCTGGCCGACGTTTTTTCGATTCAGAGCGAATTGGCGGAGCGCATCGTGGCGCGGTTGCAGGCGACTCTTTCGCCCGTGGAAAAAGCCGCGATTGAAGCGCCGCCCACGCGCGACCTCCAGGCCTACGATCTCTATCTGCGGGCGAAGGAAGTGATCTTTCAATTGCCGAGCGCAACCTTCGAGGCCGATATCACCAGGGCGATCGACCTCCTCAATCAAGCCGTCGCGCGCGATCCCAAGTTTGCCCTCGCCTATGCTCTCCTCTGCCGCGCGCATGTTGATTTCTTTTGGGAAAGCGGCCGTGCCCCCGCGCACCTGGAGCAGGCGCGCCTCAGTGCCGAGGCCGCTTCGCGACTCGCGCCCGATTCCGGCGAAACCCGCTTCGCGCGCGGCTTCTATTTCTTTCATGGCCTCGAAGACAACGCCCGCGCCCTCGCCGAATTCACGATCGCGATGCGGCAGTTGCCTAACAATGCCGAAGTCTTCACCTGGAGCGGCATCCTGGAACGGAGAATGGCTCTGTGGACCGAGGCTGTGCGCGATTTGGAAAAAGCGATGGAGCTCGATCCGCACAACGCCTTGCCGCCCTTCGATCTCTCCGTCACCTACGAGATGTTGCGCAATTATGCGGAGGCGCAGCGAACGATCGATCGGGCCTTGATCGCGATCCCGCAACGCGCAAATCCCCTGCTCGCGCGCAAGGCCGAAATCGCGTTGCTGGCCGCGGACAGCAAAGCTTGTCGCGCGATTTTGCAATCGCTTCCGGCCGACTATCAGCAGGGCGGTTTCATTCCTTATCTCTGGGCGCGCCTGGCTCTTTGGAATCGGGATTACGCGGAAGCTGATCGTGTCCTCGCGGCCGTCCCGCGCAAGGACGCCTCTACTTTTACGAAAGCCTGGATTGCGCGCGATCAGGCCTTCGTCGCGCATGCAGCCGGTGACGCGGCAACCATGCAGAGGGCGATGCACTCCGCCCGGACGATCTGGGAAGCGCAACTGCAAGAAGCCGGAGACAAGAGTGAGTCACTCTCCTATCTCGCACTTTGGGACGCAGCGATGGGCGATAAGCAAAGCGCTTTCAACGAAGCTCAGCAAGCGGTGGAGTTGCGGCCGCTCTCGCGCGACGCCTCTAACGCTCCGGATTTACTCCTGCGGCAGGCGCTGGTTTACGCCTGGTGCGGGGAGCGCGATCTCGCTTTCCGGCAACTGACAATGTTAGCAAAAGTTCCCGGCGGCTTCAGCGCGGGCGAAATCAAACTCAACCCGGCCTGGGATAGCCTGCGCGACGACCCGCGTTTCAAGGAACTCCTCAAGCAGGGTGGGCTGTTGCAGGCGCCGCTCCCGCCGACAGCCGCTTTGCCTGCGACGAGTGTGCCAGACACGGATGCGGAAAGGAAATCCTCCACGAGCATCGCAGTTCTGCCTTTCGAAAATCTGAACGGAGATAGGTCGAACGAATATCTGGCCAGCGGCATACACGGTGACGTGCTCGCGAATCTCTCCAGACTCGGACAACTGAAGGTGATCTCGGCCAACTCGGTCCTGCCCTACAAAAACACGCAGGGAAGCGCGCGCGAGATCGGGAGTGCGCTCGGCGTTCGGACAGTTCTGAAAGGAAGCGTGCAGCGTGTCGGCAGCCGGGCGCGGATCAACGTTCAAGTGATCGACACGACTAACGACGCGCAGATCTGGGCGGAGAGTTTCGATCGTGAGGTAACGGATATTTTTTCTGTGCAGAGCGATCTGGCGGCGCGGATCGCGGGCGCTCTCCAAGTCAAACTTTCCCCCGCGGAAAGGGCCTCGATGGAGAAACCGCCGACGCGGGACGCGGAGGCCTACGACTTTTACCTCCGCGGGCGGGCGTTGTTGGATGGAATCGCGAGCCTCGGCAATCGGGAGGAGAATCTTTCCAACGCAATCGATCTGCTCAATCGCGCCGTCGCGCGCGATCCTGATTTTGCTCTCGGCTACTGTTTTCTGGCGCGATTGCATCTCGCGCGCTTTCGGCTTCTTGCCAATGAGCCCGCGCGTCTCGCGCTCGTTAAATCGAATCTCGAGATCGCGTTGCGACTCGCGCCGGACCTGGGTGAAGCACATCTGGTCAAGGGAATGTATTTCTACTGGGGCGTGGTGGACCCCGAGAAGGCCGCGGCTGAGTTCGCGATCGCGCGAGCCACCCTGCCTAACAATTCTGAATGTTTTCATCTCAGCGGTTTGCTCGAGCGTCGGTTAGGCCGGTGGAGCGATGGCTTACATGATCTGCGGAAAGCCGTCAGCCTGGATCCGAAAAACGCCACCGCCCGGACCGATCTGGCGTCTACCTATTACCTGACTCGAAACTTCGCGGAGGCGGATCACATATTCGATGAAGCGATCACGGCACTTCCGGAGCACGAGAACTACTTCCGGCTGAAGAAGGCGCAGGTCGCGCTGATGAAAGGGGACCTTAAAACCTGCCGCGCTGGTCTGGAAGCGCTCCCGCCAGATTACGAATACGACGGCTTCGTCGGCTACCACCGCGCGTTGCTTGCTCTTCGCCTCCGGGACTTCGCCGGAGCGGATCGAATCCTGGCGGAAACGCCGGCGAAGCTTGGGCGGAAGAAAACCGAGTGGTGGGTGGTGCGCGACCAGGCATTTGTCGCGCGGGCTGAAGGTGACGCCGCCAAGACAAAGGCTGCTCTCCAAGCTGCGCTTCAGTTTTGGGAATCGGACATGCGCAGAAAGAAACCGGATGACGCCGGCGTGCTTTGCACGATCGCGCAATTCCATGCCGGTCTCGGTCGAAAAGAAGAGGCATTGAGGGAAGCGCACCGAGCCGTGGAGCTGCGACCCATTGCTGCTGACGCGGTCGACGGCCCGGCTTTCGCCACCATCGAGGCACTCGTTTCCGCGTGGTGTGGAGAGCGTGACCGCGCGTTGAAGCAACTCGCTTCGCTGGCAAAGCTACCCTCTGGCCCTGATCCCGGAGACCTGAAGTTCAATCCGGCGTGGGATGCTCTGCGCGGCGATCCGCGGCTCGACGCAGTGATCGCGGCGGCGAGCGAGCCGATCAAGATCGAGTGACTCGCCCGTAGAAAGCGCCTCCCGCTGGCGCGAGAAAAGATTTTCTGTCACGCGGCGGCCAGGTTTTCCGAAGGAATAGGAAAGCATTACCACTATGAACACATTCCTACTTCGAAAACTCCTGCTCCTTCTCTGCACGCTCGGCCTTTCTCTGGCCACGAGCCGGTCGGAAATCATCCGTTCCACTTACATCGGTCCCGTCGACGGCAACTGGAGCGATCCGGCCAATTGGTCGCCGCCGATTGTGCCGCGTAATACCCGCAACAGACAATTCAAGGTGTCGGTCGAGTCCGAATACCCCGGAATGGTCTTGGACATCGATGTTCATCTGACGAAGTTCAAACTCACCGGCGACGGATCGACGGTGAACGCGGTCGATCACAATCTGCAATCTCCCGTGACCAGCCTGGGTGTCGATTTTCCCGATGAGGTTCTCGGCGGTGGCTATATCACCCCGGTTGCGCTGACCCATAATGTGGTCGCCGATCTCGGGGATCTGGCTGATTTTTCCCATAAGACTCTCCAGACCGGACAAATCGGCGCCGATGCGAGCGCGGCGGATAATCCCAGCATCACCTCTACGATTCGATTCAACAACGCCGATATCCATGCGACCAATGGTTACATTGGGATTTTTGGCGCTGGCTCGCAAATCGTCGATCAAGACGGGCACGACGCACTCGCCCATCTTTGGCACATCATGCCCTCCGGTTACTTGGATGTGGAGACGGGCCGTGAATTCACCACCGGCGGTTCCGTTGTCAACGAGGGCTACATGGCGGTCTACGCTACGGGTTTTATCGGCCCGGACGCTCCCGCGACTCTCGTCGTCAATGGCAACTATACCGGGATTGGCTATCCGCTTGATGAAGGAACCGCCGGCCTTCTCAAGGTCCTGGCTCCCGGCCCCACCGCCGACGCCAAGGCGATAATCAAGGGAAGACTAACGAATTACGATCCCGCGACCAGGACATTGCATAAGACCTATCATATCTGGGAGGCAGCGGGCGGGCGGAGCGCGACCACCCAGGTCCTGGGTGTAAGCAGTCCTTTTGACATTGTTCCCAGCGAAGGCTCTCTCGTCCTCTTCGGGCCCAACACCGGCTTTCGTGATCGTAATGGAGAT
>JBBSPM010000133.1:0-6480 GCA_038258815.1 Chthoniobacterales bacterium | reverse complement strand
TGCGAAAGCCATCGCTCGGCGCACTCTTGAGCGAAGCGATCGTTAGTCTCCTCCTGCTCTGCTGGAATGTCGGGATCGTGATCATCAACGCCCGGGCTGGTTACACGGGTCACATCGAGCCGCACGGGTTGATTATTCCCGCCATCGCTGCCGCCGTCTTTTTTATCCAGTACAAAAAGCTCGGCTACCTCAAGGAAGCCATCGCCTCGATGGACGACGCCATGATCAAGGAGGCTTCCACCATTTGCAGGCAAATCTTCAAGACCAGGCTCAAACAATCGCCCGACATCGTGCAGGCGTCGTCGAAACGATGCCGGCTGAAATTGATGGGCGACTCGGTCCTGTGCGTGCAACGAAACCTCGCCCGCGCCTTCAGTCTCAATCGCACCGACTTCCAGCAATGCATCCTCCACCCCGAGAAAGCCCGCCTCCGCGTGGTCGTCCGTCATCCGCTCGGCAAGCTCACCTACGCCTTCGATCGGAAGAACTCGGCAAAGATCAAGGAATGGCTCGGGACTTCATCGGCGCAAGCAGGTTAGGCTGCAAAGGCCCCAGCCTAACAAGCAACCACTTTATCGTCCTATGTTGCCGGTCGCCAACCGGCAGGCGGCGTGTAGCGCGACGGGTTGAGATCAGCAACTTCAGCCGGTGTTCGTACGGATATGCTTACGTGAGGCGCAATTGATTGCCGCACTTGGTCCAGCTGGTAACCACGCTGAGCGCGGACGTGCACAATCGGCAACTTCGCCGCAGCCAACACCTGATCGACAAACTCGTCGCGCTCCGATCGTTCACTGCGATCATGTGATGCGTCGTCCAGTTCGAGCGCTAGAACCGGCGTCAGATTTGCGTCGCACAGCACGAAATCTAGGTGCTTGCGATCGATCCGGTTCAGGTCGGACCGCCACGAACTGCTTTCCCTCGTTACCCGCACGAGATCGACCAGCCTCACCTTGGCAAAGACGGTATACTCCGGCACCAACCGGCACAGCACCTCGTAGAAGGAACGTTCCGCGGCAGAAAAGAAAAATTTCCGCTTAGCGTAAGGCAGAGGGTCGGCTTTGGGCGGCTCCCAAGAGGGCGAAATCTTTTGGACGCGATTTTTCTCGCGCCCCGAGGTCGCTTTCTGAAAAGCGAGGCTGATGAATGCGACGATGGCGAGGAGCAAAATGAGTCCGACGAAGGAGGTCATCCTCACCAAAGGAGCAATCCCAATGCCCGGTTCGCTGATCGCAGCGCTTCACCTTTTTATGCCATTCTATTTCAGTAGCGTTCTCGTCGGAGCAAATTCAAGATGATGTGACTCATAGTCCGTGGACTGGCACGCCGCATTCGGGTGAAGTGTGTGAATGTCCATTCGACATCATGGCCACCTTCTCTCGTTCCATAAGCTCGGCGAAAACCGTGGTAGCCCGCGGCTTTGGCTAGAGTCTCGCCGTCTCGAAACTTTGGGCTTTTCGGCTGGCACCGGCTTCATCGTTGAAGCGTGCGGACGCGGCGTACGCCTACGGGCTTCGGGAGAAGGCAAGCATCACGTGGCACAGCGCCGCGCCGCTGGCGGCGTGCGTCCAATTATCGATGTCGTAAATCGAACGTTGCTCGCACCGTTGGTTCAATGGGAAGAGGTGAAGGTCGCGGCATCCGTGGGGCTCATTGATGCCACACCCTCGGTGCGCGCGTTCACGATTCGACGACAGCGCAGTTCTCGCGCGCCTTGGCGGACGCTAGAGGTATTTTCTGGGGGCGGCACGCTCTCCGCTGCAATCGGAAATCATTCCGACTTTCATCTCGTGGCAGGAGTCGAAATCGAGCCTCGCTACGCGGATGTCTGGCAGGCTGCGCATCGAGACGCATTGCTCATCCAAGCTGATGTTCGGTTGATTCACCCGAGCGAGTATCCCGCGCATGAAGTTCTCGTGGCAGCGATTCCCTGCACAAGCCACTCGCCGCTTGGGCGCGCCAAGAAGTCGCTCAGGCAAAAGCCGGAACTCGGCGACACGGGAGACCTCTTTCTGTGCATCGCGGCACTTGTCGCGACGCATCTCCCCTTGGCATGTGTATTTGAAAACGTGCCCTCGTTTGGCTCCTCGCTTGCTGGCCAAACGCTCGCGCATCACCTGGGGCAGCTCGGCTACTACATTACACAGACCATTCTTGATCCGCACAAAGAATGGGACGAACCGCAAGATCGACGCCGCTGGTTGATGGTTGCGACACTAGGTTCGGGTTTCACAATTCAGGCCCCTAACAAACCGTTTAGACTAAGGGTGACCTTTCCGAGATTCTGGACCCGCCGAGCGGGCGCGACCGCGTCGAAGCAGAGCGAATCGCCGGCAGTATCGCCGCCCTTCGCCGTCATCGTGAGCGCCATCGCGCTCTCGGGCATGGATTCGGTTTTACGACGATCGACGCGCACTCCTCGCGCGTTCCGACAATCGTTCGATCGTATCACAAGATTAACGTCGGCCCCTTCGTCGAAACCGCGTTTGGTCCCCGCCTCCTGCGCAAACACGAAGTCGAAAAATTGATGGGCTGCACAATCACCTGTGAGCATTACGCAACAGCGATCGAGATTCTCGGCCAAGGTGTGCAGACGCGAGTATTCAGTGAGGTCCTCACCCAACTTGCTGCATTCCTACGCAGCGTCCGAAGCTAATATTCTGTTCTGTTCGCCGTCGAAAACGTTTTGCTAAGCTTCCCCAAACCTCGCCCATATGGAAAAACTGTTGCACTTAATCTACGAACATCCGCTGAATTCCTGGAGCGAAGACGCTGCAGCTGCCTTCACAGAATTATTTGGTGGGACAACCGGCCGGTATCCTGAACGCGCTGCGAAGAGTGTCCAGATACGCGCGCCAAAGTTTTCAGATGTCGAATCCGACGTCCGGTCCCTATGGCGGCATGAGCGTCGGCGTTTTTCCGGTCGAAAACGAGCCGTGCTTAATCGCGCTTGGTACGAGAACCACAGGACTTCATCCCGACGAAGCGATACTTGCGCGACCCGGGCACGCTCGGAAGGCGCAGGCTATCTGCGAAGCGATAAATCGGCGTGAAAACCGTTTCGCGGCATGGGCAAAACACGACCCAACACGCACTGATCTACCAATTCCAGAGAACGTCGGCTCGCAGTTTGCCAACTACGCGTCGCCACTAAAACGCTACGGGAATCATGTTCACGCGATTTACCGGCCTTCCGCGAATCGAGAGAAAACGGCGTTCGTCTTAAAGGCATTTCTCGACCTGTATTTCGAGGAACGGGGGTTTTCCCCGCTCGCAGCACACAAGAGCGACTATGAAGACATACGAAATGAGTATTTCGATCGTTTGATGCCTGCAGTTACTCCCGAAGACGTTGAGCAACTGTTGGCCGAAAGACGATTCGCTGTCCTTGAAGGACCTCCGGGTACGGGCAAGACCCGGATGGCTGTTGAACTTATCGCCTCGCCTTACAAAGGGAACGGCATCTCGATTCAGTTCCACCCCAACACAACATACGAAAACTTTGTCGGCGGATTAGCACCATCGGCGGTAGAAGGCGATGTCGGTTTCCGATTCGAGCCGGTCATGGGCGCGTTGATGAAAGCCGCTGCCGAAGCGAACAAAGTAATACCAGAACCGCATCTCTTACACATCGACGAGATCAATCGAACTGATCTGTCGAAGGTACTAGGGGAAGCGATCTTCCTTCTCGAATACAACGAGGACGCGCCAAGAACTATCACGCTGGCTTACGACTTCGGTGCGCCGTGTCACAACCGACTGACACTTGCGCCAAACCTCCACATTCTCGGCACGATGAACAGCGCAGATCGAAGCATTGCTATCTTGGACGTCGCGATTAGGCGGCGATTTGCATTTGTTAAACTCTGGCCGCAGTTCAGTGTTGTCCAAGCTGGCGGAAGTAAACTTGCCGAAGACGCCTTTAAGAAATTGCTTTCCCTCTTCACGGAATACGCGTCGGACGATGCTTTCGCTTTGATGCCCGGCCACTCCTATTTTCTTGCCAAGAATAAGAGCGATGCGACGCTCGCACAAGGCTACGTCACTAGCTTCGCGGATCACGTGCGGGCCTATGGCCAATGGGTAAATTCGCTGACTGCGTCCTGAATCCGTGAGTCCACGACCACGAGCGCGGATCCGCCCGCGGCGCCAAGTGTCGCCCTTGGTGCGCGTTCCGGTCCCACAGGCTCAGGCAATACTGCTCAATGATACGTCAGTAACACGTATCGACGCGGGGATACTCGCTCGCCCCGGATTCGGTGATGCGTCCCGGGACGCAAAGCTAGCGCACCAATTCATTGAGCGGAATGCAAAGACATTTGCCCAGTTCAGCATCAATGTCAGGGTGGATTTTGACGGAAAAAATGTCTCCGTTGTATTCCAATCCGGAGCCCAAATCGGTGCCTTTCCTTTGATCTCGCCTGTTACGGGAAAATCCGAAATCGCGCTTATCGTCCGTCCGCGATTCGGGTGGACGGGGTTAGGTCGTGTCCTCGGAATAAGCGGATTCAAAATCGTTCCACAGGTTCTATCGCTTCCGCTCCTGCCCAAGACAGAGCGCGAAATTCCCGACTGGATTTTATCTTCAACAATTTTGCCGAGGATAAAGGCATTGCTTGCGCAATTGTCGCGACGTTTCGAGATCGTCGAAGACGTCCGCAGTGCACCGCACGGACAGGTTAATTGGGCGAACTATGTGATGGAAAAACTTCCGGCGATGAAGTTTCTTGAAGTTCCCTGTCGCCACCCGGATCTTCGAAGCGACCGCGAGCTAACTGCCGCAATCCATTACGTCTTACGGAAGCAGTTGGCATCGCTCGAATCTCAGCGCCACGCCGGAATGGTGGTGGTAGAACTCCTGCAAATCTGCCTGACTCTACTGCGACTCGTCGATCAGGTTTCGCCGATTCGGCCGTCTCGAAAACAATTGGATGGATGGTCCAGATTGCCATTCGCCACCAGGGTTTACTCACATGGCCTTGATGCCATTACATGGAGCAGTGAAGAGACAGGTTTAGGAGGAATGACTGACTGGCGCGGCCTGCCTTGGGTAATGTCGATGGAGCAATTCTACGAAGCTTGGGTCGAGACCGTGTTTAGTCGATATACCCGCCGGTTTGGCGGATTGCTCCGGGTCGGTCGTCGCCGGGAAACGATTTCGCCGATCGCTTGGGATCGCCCCTTTCTCGGTTCCCAGAAGTTCCTGATGCCCGACATAATAATCGAGCAGGACGATCGAACGATTTTCGTTGATGCAAAATACAAGGATCATTTGGAAAGCCTGCAACAGCATCGCTGGCTTGAACTGGGAGACGAAGTTCGCGAACGGCACCGCGACGACCTGTTGCAAGTTTTGGCTTACTCGACTCTTTCCGAAAGCAAGGCGATAACTGCTTGCCTTACTTATCCTTGTACCGTTGCAATATGGGCAAATCTCAAAAAGCGCGGAACCGTTAGTCACACGGCTGCGGTCTATGCCGGAAGGCGAAAAATAGACATCGTTATGCTTGCCGTTCCAATGACCGATCAAATTGACGAAATCGTCGATCAAATAAGCCTAGCCGCCGCGGCGTAGCAGCGCATGGTTGACGTGTTCGACGCGGTGAAACGAAGGGCAGTGAGGGCGCACATCCGCCGAGTTGGCAGCAAGGATTCCGAGCTGCGAATGACTGAGTTGTTTTGCGAGCACCGGATCACAGGACGGAGGCTCAACTCAGCCGCTTCCGGTAAATGTGATTTTGTTTTTCACAGACAGCGAGTCGGGGTTTTCGGGACGGATGTTTCTGGCTCGATACGCTGATTACGGATTCAGCTACACGCCGAAATCTCGAATCGACTTCTGGTTGCCAAAGTTTGGCAAGAACGTCGCTCGCGACCGGTTAGTCACACGAACGCTGCGGAAAGCTGGATGGAATGTCGTGCGAATTTGGGAATGTCAGCTGGCGCCAAAGAAACAGGCAGGGGTCGTCGCCAGGATCAGAAAGGCGCTGATGAAGAAGTGACCCACCACGGCGGGTTCGTCCAAACGCGAACAAGTGAAATGTGACGAGTGACGAGCGGGCCTCGCGATGTGACTCGATCCGCCTGCACGCGCGAGTGACGGGTGAAACGTTCCGCCTTTCACCAAGCCGCTTCCGCGCGCCATGGGCGAAGGCGGGACAAATGAATCGTTTACAGGGGCGAAGAAATTGTCTTCAGAAAGCCACTCGCTGAACGCGATCCGCTCGCTTTCGCAGCGCAAGTCACCGGCATTTCATTCGGGCGGGTTCTGGACGTTGACATCATGATGCAGATACGATATGCCTTGATGTATGAGAACGACGATCTCGATTGAAGATTCGCTGCTGGAAAAGGCCAGGAAGGTCTCTCATGAACGCCATTGCTCCCTCCGGGAGGTGATCGAAGACGCTCTGAGAGCCGCCTTCGCCAAAGGGCGAAAGACAATACGATCGAGCGCGGAACGACCGTTAAAGACTTTCA
>JBBSPM010000132.1:0-6520 GCA_038258815.1 Chthoniobacterales bacterium | reverse complement strand
TTAAAGGTCTCGAGAGCCGGCGGGCGAGCGGAGGGCGCCCTGTCGGGGCGGTCTCGGCCCGCGTTTGGATTTATCTGCAAACCAGGGTTGCGGCGGTCATCCCCCCCCGCTACAGGATTTGCCGCTGCGAAGCCGCGACTATTAAGCGCTCCGGACGCGGTGCGGCCGAAGCAAGAATCGCACTGCGCTAGCGTTTACGTTTTGAGAAGGATCGAGTATCCGGCTGCGATCCGGGAATTAATCACGCAGCTGCGGCAGATGCCGGGAGTTGGGCCGCGCTCGGCCGAGCGGATCGCGCTCTGGATGGTGCAGGCGCGCGGGCAGCAGCCGGATGAAATTGCGCGTGCCATCGCCGCGACGCGGCAATTGATTCGGCCGTGTACGCGTTGCGGCTTTTTTACAATAGAAGAAGTCTGCGAGATCTGTGCGGATCCGACGCGAGCGGCGGATCTGCTATGCGTGGTGGAGCAGCCGACCGACATCCTTCCGTTGGAAAAAACGAGCGCGTTCCGTGGACGCTATCATTCGTTAGGCGGGCGCATCTCACCGCTCGATCATGTGGGGCCGGAGGATCTGCGCATCGCCGAATTGGTGAAGCGCGTCGAGACAGAGGGATTCACGGAAGTGATCCTGGCCCTGGCGGCCGACGTGGAAGGCGAAGCGACGACGAATTACCTGGTGGAGTTGTTGAAGCCTTTTCCAGTTTCGCTCACACGCATCGCGCACGGCCTGCCCGCGGGCGGAGGACTGGAGTCTGCCGACGAGTTGACGCTCTATCAGGCGCTTTCGGGGCGGACGCGAATGTAAGCCCCGCGGAAATTTTCGATCGTTCGGGACCGACCCTTGTCGCAGCTTATGGTTCGAGAGTCGGGTCGGATAGAACGCGATAGTCGCCGGGCTGAGTGGCCTCGGCGACCTGCCGAATGAGCGGGAAATGCTGTTCGAGCGTGGGACGGTGATTCGTCCAAAGTTCCAGAATGGCCAGACGCCGGCCACGTAGATTCTGTTGATTGCGCAAATTCTTGTCGCAGATAATGAACAGGTCGAAACCGCTCTCTTCCGCGGCTTGCAGCAAGCGGCCATTCTCGAATTCGCGCCAGCCCATTCTTACGGCTGTAAGAACATCGTGACCCGGAAAGGCCAGGCGAACCTGCACGGGGGTGCAGACATCGAGCAACACTTTCACTCACTCCAATTCCGCTGCGATCCGTTTCCAACCGTAGCGCAGCACGGCGCAAGCGTGATCGCGAGTGACCCCTTCGAATGTCTCCAGAAAGTAGTCGAGGGTCAGGCCGTCGGCGAGGTAGTCAAAGAGCGACTGCACGGGCAGCCGCGTGCTACGGAAAACGGGGAGGCCGCCGAGAATAGCGGGATTGGACACCACGAGTCCGTCAGCCGCAGTCTTGATCTCAGCCACCGCAGTCATTTGCTAATGATGCCAGACAGGACGCCGATTTCAAATGCCGGCCGGTTAACGTCGGTTCGGCCTTTGCCAAGCAAATTCGATACCGGCCACCTCAGATGAACGCCGCCGGTTTACTTTCCCCGCCTCCGCGAATAGTTTCGGCCCTGATGTCTTGCGCGAAAATCGATCCCGCTCTGCACCAGGCGAAAAAGCCGCCCTGGATCAAAGTGCGGCTGCCGTCGAACCCGAAATTTTTCTCCACCAAGGCGCTGATTTCCGATCTGCGGTTGCACACCGTTTGCGAGAGCGCGCAGTGCCCTAATCGTTGGGAATGCTGGAGTCAGGGGACCGCCACGGTGATGATCGCGGGCGAACGTTGCACCCGCGCCTGTGGATTTTGTGCGGTGAGCACGGCCAAGCCGTTTGCGCTGGAGGAGGATGAGCCCGAGCGCGTGGCGGAAGCGGTGCGACGGATGGAGTTGAAGCACGTCGTCATCACTGCGGTGGCGCGTGATGACTTGAAGGACGGCGGAGCGAATCATTTCGCGCGTACCATCCAGGCGGTCCGCGAGATGGATCCGAGCATCATCATCGAAGTGCTGGTGCCGGATTTTCACGCGCAAGATTGGTGCATCGAGATGGTGACCAACGCCGCCCCCGAAATTTTCAATCACAACATGGAAACGGTGGAGCGGCTCACGCCCGTTGTTCGTTCCCGCGCGAAGTATCGCACCTCGCTCGATGTTCTCCGCAAGGCGAAGGAGCTTTCGCCCAAGATCGTGACCAAGAGCGGCGTTATGCTTGGGCTTGGCGAGACGGAGTCCGAGCTGTTCCAAACCATGGATGACTTGCGCGAAGTCGGCTGCCAGGTGCTGACGCTGGGGCAATATCTGCGGCCGACGCCGAAGCATTTGCCGGTGGTGGAATTTATCACACCGGAGCGGTTCGATTCTTATGGCGAAAGCGCGCGGGCCAAGGGCTTCGATCATGTCGCCTCCGGTCCGCTCGTGCGCAGTTCGTATCACGCGGCGGATTTCCATCCGGTCGTGCGCTAGGCATGGAAGGCCTCCGAGGCGCGACCGCCGCGAGCCGGTCCACTGTCGGAGCAGTGATACCGGCCTATTTCGAACAGAAGCACATCGCGGATGTGGTTGAGCGGACACGGCGGCATTTGGATCACGTGCTCGTGGTTGATGACGGCTCGACGGATGACACTGCTGCCAACGCGCGCGGGGCGGGCGGCGAAGTGATCGTACACGAGCAGAACAAAGGCAAAGGCGAGGCGATCAATACCGGGCTGCGGCACTGGCTGGAGCGCGGTTTATCCTACGCGTTGGTGCTAGATGGCGACGGTCAGCATCTGCCGGAAGAGATCGAGCGGTTTCTGCTGGCGGCAGCAAACGGCGCGCAGTTGATCGTGGGCACGCGGATGAGCGACACGCGCGCGATGCCGCGGGTGCGGCGCCTAACGAATCGCTACATGAGCCGGCGCATCAGCCGGGCGTGTGGGCAGGATATTCCCGATACGCAATGCGGGTTCCGGATGATCCACGAGAGCGTGATTCCCGATTTGCTCACGTCGACGGGACGTTTCGAATACGAAACGGAGATGCTGATCAAGGTCAGCCGGAAGGGGTACCGGATCGATTCTGTGCCAGTGAGCACAGTGTATTGCGACGAAGTTAGCAGCATCCATCCAGTGCGTGACACGATCCGTTTTCTGAAATTGATCCGGCGCTACGAGAAGGAGTGATTTTTTGGGAGCGCATGGAGCCGGCCCGCCCTCGGGCCGAAGTCTGTTCGCAAACGCGGATGAAGAATCTTCGGCGCGGGGGCGCGCCGGCTCCAGACGGCGCGCTGTTGCCGTTAGCAAGCGTGACTTCCAGAGAATGCGCATTACGCCGACAGAGCGGCGTCGTACAACTCGTCTTGAAAATATCGCCAGGTCACAACATCCCGCGCCGCTTGAAGTCGCCGATGTTCCCGCCACTTGAACGTTCGATCAGGTCGATCGTGAATTTCAGCAGGCAAACTTCCCACGCATCGTCCACGCCTTGGATGACCGCGCTGAGCGGTTCGCCGGAATTTTGCACGCGCGTCTTGGTGCGCTCGATCACGGAATCCAGCGACTCGCGAAACGTATTCTCCTGCACGTCGGTCTTGCGAAATTGGAAGCCGTAACGCAGCACCGCCACATTGCGCAGACGCTCACGCAGTTGCTCGACATAGCGTTGCGCCTTGTCGCCGAATCCTTCGAGCAGCAGCCGCGTGTAATGCTCCGGCGTCACGATTTGCGGACGCTCGGCGTGAATGCGCCCATCGCGCACGCGCACTTCGTTCACCTGATCCATCAACTCCGAGATCAGATAAAAGCGAAAGCTGGTGGCTCCGAAGGTCGCGATCTGGTGTTCGGGCGCGAGGATAACCTGCGTGTTTTCGGCCGCGTATTGAAAATCGTCCTCGCTCCACATGAAGGGCGCAAGATAGGGCCGCACGCCCGCCGGGCAATCGAATACCCGGCGCTTCGTTAGTCCGCGATCGGCGGGACGGTGTTCACCGTCTCGCGTTTGGAGCGCCAGACGCGGATCGTCTCGGAAGTGAAAATGGCGAGCGCCACCCAGATGAGCGAGAAAGTGATGAGATGCGCGCGGGTGAAAGTTTCGTGGTAGAGAAAAACTCCGAGGAAAAATGTGCCGCTCGGCGCGAGATATTGGAGAAAACCGATGGTCGTTAGGCGAAGATGACGCGCGGCGTGACCGAACCAAACCAACGGCAACCCAGTGACGATGCCCGTGCTGATCAAAATAGCCGACAACCATAAACGCTCGGCGCCAAAGACTAGAGTGCCGTTGATCTCGAGGCGCGCGAGGTAAAGCAGCGCCAATGGCAGGAGCAGGATGGTTTCGAGGAACAATCCGGGAATGGCAGCGGTGCCCGAAATCTTGCGCAGGAGTCCGTAGAAGCCCCACGTCGCGCAGAGGGCGAGCGCGATCCACGGGAAGCTGCCGTAGCCGAGCGTGAGATTCACAACCGCGCCCACCGCCAGGAGAACGGAAGCGAGCTGCAAACGCGTCAGGCGTTCTCGCAAAAAGAGCGCCCCGAAGAGCACGTTCATGAGCGGCGTCATGAAATAGCCGAGACTCGTTTCGAGTACGCGCCCCGCGTTGACCGCCCAGATGAAGGTGAGCCAGTTGAGCGAGACCGCGGTGCCGCTGGCGAGACAGAGAAGCAAAGTGCGGCGCGAATGCAGAATGGCGCGCACCTCCGGCCAGCGACCTTGCCACGTGAGTAATCCGGTGAGGAAAACGCTCGTCCAGACGAAGCGGTGGGCGAGAATTTCCGGCGCCGAAACGCGTTGCAGGAGCTTCCAATAGACCGGGATGATTCCCCAGAAGATGAAGGCCGCGAGGCCGGCCACGAGTGCGGAGCGCTGGACTTTGGCTGCTTCAAGCGTCGCGGGGGCGGATGACACCTAGCTCTATTTCATGCGTTCTGGATAGCAGCAACTGGAGGGCGGTGGCTGGCGCATTCGTAGCACAAGCATCTTGCCTGTGGGGAGACCGGCGCATCTTGCCCGGTCGTTTCGGGATGGGGATGCAGAATCTTGCCTGTGCTACGAGGAGCGTGCTACGAGCGGATTTCGGCTACGCGAATGCAGGCGGCGAAATGATCTTCGCCCCAATCGACCAAGGGCGGGACTTGAGCTTTGCATTCCGGGATCATGTAGGGACATCGCGGATGGAACGAGCAGCCGATTGGAGGATTCATGGGGGAGGGAGGATCGCCGGCGAGAACGAGACGCAGACGTTTGCTCTCGCGTTTGGGATCGGGAATCGGGACCGCACTAACGAGTGCTTTGGTGTAGGGATGGAGCGGCTTTTCCAGGACTTGATCGGGGGTTCCCAGCTCGACGATCTTGCCGAGATACATGACCGCGATGCGATCGGAGAGGTGTTTCACCACTGATAGATCGTGCGAGATGAAGACGATCGTGAGGTCGAGCGTGCGCCGCAGCGCGGCGATGAGATTGATGATCTGCGCCTGGATCGAGACGTCGAGTGCGGAGACCGGTTCGTCCGCGATGATCAGCTTCGGCTCGACCGCGAGCGCGCGTGCGATGGCGATGCGTTGACGCTGCCCGCCGGAGAATTCGTGCGGATATTTTTTCATCGCGCGCGGGAGCAGACCGACTTTGCTCATGAGTTCGGCGACTCGGGCGGGGAGGTCGCGGCGCGCGATTTTCTTATGCGCGCGGAGGGCCTCCGCGAGCGTGTCGAATACCGTCATGCGCGGGCTGAGCGACGCGTAAGGATCCTGGAAGATCATCTGGAAATCAGCGCGCGCGCGACGGAGGGCTTTGCCGTTTAGCCGGTTTAGATTTTTCCCTTCCAGGATGACGGTGCCAGAAGTGGCGCGCACTAACTGCAGGATGGTGCGTCCGAGGGTGGACTTGCCGCAGCCCGATTCGCCGACGAGACCGAGGACTTCGCCTCTCCGCAGCGACAGTGAAATGCCGTCGACGGCTTTAACGGTGCCGAGGCGGCGTTTGAAGAGGAGGCCACGCTCGACCGGGAAGTGAGTCTTTACATCCTTCAGATCGAGGAAGACATCGGGCATTTGAGCGACACCATAACACAATCGGTGTGGCGGGAGGGACGTCTGGGGAGCGCACGGCTTCAGCCGTGTTGGTTGCCGCATTCTGCGGCAACGGTCTTTGAAAGTTCGTGATCGCAGAATGCGATCACCAGCACGGCTGGAGCCGTGCGCTCCCCGGAAATCTTCCCGCCGCGTCGGTTGTGGTATGATGCCGTTCGCATGACCGACGTCTTTCTCGATCTCCAGGATGTAAAGACTCACTTCCCCGTCGAGCGCGGCCTCCTCTTCAAACGCCATCTCGGCACCGTGAAGGCCGTCGATGGCATCTCGCTTTCGCTGCGTAAAGGCGAAGTCCTCGGTCTCGTCGGCGAGTCGGGCTGCGGCAAGTCCACCCTCGGACGCACTATCCTGCAATTGGTCCGCCCCACTTCCGGCACCGTCATCCTCGAAGGAAAAAACCTGAACCGCCTGCACGGCAACGCTCTCCGTCGTGCGCGGGCCGATTTTCAGATGATCTTC
>JBBSPM010000131.1:0-6931 GCA_038258815.1 Chthoniobacterales bacterium | reverse complement strand
TCGTCCGGTGGGGGTAACGTGGGGGGGCGCCCTGTCCCCCGCCCCTCCTTGAGGCGATTGATGAAAGTTGGGCGCGCTCGTGGCATGGTGGGCCTTATGCAGATTGCACCCTCACGCGTGGCGGCGGAAGAACTCGATGACTCCGATGCGCTCGCCGTTTTCCGCGCGCGCTTCTTTTGTCCCGAGGGGCGCATTTATCTCGACGGGAATTCGCTCGGCCTGCTCTCGCGCGATGCCGAGCGCAGCCTGCTTAGCGTGCTCGAGCAATGGAAAACCGGCGGCATTGCGGGCTGGCTGGATGGCGATTCGCCATGGTTCACGATGGCCGAAGCGCTGGCGGAACGCGTGGCCAAACTTGTGGGCGCAGAGGGCGACGAGATCGCCATCGCGAACTCGATGACGATCAATCTGCATCAGCTTCTGTGTACGCTCTACCGACCGAAAGCGAAACGCACCAAGGTCTTGATCGATGCGCACAGCTTCCCGACGGATCGTTATGCATTACGCAGTCATCTGAAACTGCGCGGCCTCGATCCCGACGAGCACATCGTCATCGTGCCGGCGGGCGATTCGCGTTTCCTCGACGAAGCTCGAATCGAAGAAGCGCTGCAAAATCCCGAGCTGCAGATGGCACTTTTCCCTTCCGTCGTTTATACGACCGGCCAACTCCTCGACCTGAAACGGATCTGCCGGGCGGCGCAAGCGAATGGCGTCATCATCGGCCTCGATCTCTCGCATTCGGTCGGCATCCTGCCGCACGCGCTGGATGAGTGGGGCGCAGATTTTGGCGGGTGGGGCCACTACAAGTGGCTTAACGCGGGTCCCGGATCGGTCGCGGGGCTTTATCTGAATCGCCGACACTTCAACGAAAACGGCGTGGTCGACGCGGGTCTCGCTGGCTGGTGGAGCGTACACAAAGAAAGCATGTTCGAAATGTCGGACGAATTCTTTCCGGGGATGGGCGCGTCTGCATTGCAGATCGGCACGCCCGCGGTTTTGAGCATGGCGCCGATCGATGGCGCGCTGCTTTCCGTCGAGGAAGCGGGCATCGAGCGCATCCGCGGGAAGTCGATCGCGATGACAGAGTTCATCGTGGCCGCGGCCGATGCGGAACTGGCTGAACTCGGCTTTACTGTCGGCACTCCGCGCGACCCGGCGCGCCGCGGTGGCCACATCTCACTGTGCCATCCCGAAGCGCATCCGATCTCAATGGCGTTGCGCGCGCGCGGCGTGATTCCCGATTTCCGAAAACCGGACGTGATTCGCTTTGCGCCGTCGCCGCTCTACAACACCTTTAGCGAACTGTGGAAGGCGATCCAAATCTTGAAGGAAATCACCGCCACGCGTTCGTTTGAGGAGTTTGCCGCGACGCGTTCGCTGGTTACCTGACCATGCTGGAGTCCGATCACGAAGTCGCCGTCAAGGTCTGCGGTGTCACCAGCGCCGCCGACGCACTCGCCTGCGCGGAGGCGGGCGTGGACATCATCGGTCTCAATTTTTCGCCGCTGAGCGTGCGCTGCATTTTGCCGGAAGCGGCCGCGCAAATCGCGGCGCCGGTGCGCGCGCGGTTTCCGCGGATCAAATTCGTCGGCATCTTCGTCAATCAAGAGCTGGAGTTCGTGCGGAAAATCGCGCTCGATTTGCCGCTCGATGCCGTCCAGTTGCACGGCGAAGAAACGCCCGAGTACGTCCGCGAGATCGATCTGCCATTCGTGATCAAGGCGCTGCGGGTCGGTTCCGGCCGGACGAAAGTGGATGCCGCCAGCTATCCGAGTCATGCGGTCCTGCTCGACACCTGGAGTGGCACGGCGCCGGGCGGGACCGGCGAAACCTTTCCCTGGTCATTAGCCGCCGCGGTGCGACCACAGGTAAAGTACCTGATTCTGGCTGGTGGCCTAACGAGTGAAAACGTCGCCGCCGCGATCCGGGCGGTCCGCCCGGATGCGGTGGATGCCTGCAGTGGTGCCGAAGCTGCGCCAGGCCAAAAGGACCGGGAAAAAATGCGCAGGTTTGTCGAAAACGTTCGCGCGGTAGAAGGACTCGACCCTGCCAGATGAAAAGACTGCGCTCCGAGCCTAACGAACAGGGATTCTGGGGCGCGTATGGCGGGCGCTTCGTCGCGGAGACTCTGATCGCGCCGCTGGAGGAATTGACCGCAGCCTATTTCATGGCGGCGAAAGATCGGAAATTTCAACGCCAGCTCTCCGAATGGCAGAGTGAATATTCCGGCCGTCCGACTCCGCTGGGCTTTGCGCGGCGGCTGACGGAACACGCCGGTGGCGCACGCATTTTTCTCAAACGCGAAGACTTGCTCCACACGGGTGCGCACAAGATCAACAATGCGCTCGGGCAAGGTCTGCTCGCGGTGCGGATGGGGAAGCAGCGCATCATCGCCGAGACCGGCGCGGGCCAGCATGGCGTCGCCACGGCCACGGTTTGCGCGCTGCTCGGTCTCGATTGCGTGGTTTACATGGGCGCGGAGGACGTTCGCCGCCAGGCCCCGAATGTTCTGCGCATGCGGCTGCTCGGCGCCGAGGTACGCATCGTGGAAAGCGGATCGCGCACTTTAAAGGACGCGATCAACGAGGCGTTGCGCGATTGGGTGGCGAATGCGCGCGATACCTATTATCTGCTCGGCAGCGCGCTCGGGCCGCATCCGTATCCGCTCATGGTGCGGGAATTCCAAAAAGTGATCGGCGAAGAAACACGCCGGCAATTCCGCGCTCGAGAAAAGAAGTTACCGGATGTCCTGGTCGCCTGCATCGGCGGCGGATCGAATGCGATCGGAATGTTTCATCCCTTCCTCGGCGATGCCAGTGTGCGCATGATCGGCGTGGAAGCGGCCGGCAAAGGAAAAAGCATCGGTCAGCACGCGGCGCGTTTTCTGAAAGGCGGCGGCGGAAAGCCGGGCGTGTTGCACGGAACGCTGAGCTACGTCTTGCAGGACAAGGCGGGACAGATTTCCAACACGCACTCGGTTTCCGCCGGTCTCGATTACCCGGCGATCGGGCCCGAACACGCTTTTCTGCGCGAAAGCAAGCGTGTCGAATATGTCTCGATCGGCGACGCCGAAGCGCTGAAAGGTTTCGAGCTGCTGGCCCATCTGGAGGGGATCATTCCGGCGCTCGAATCCGCGCATGCGGTGGCTTACGCCGTCCGTCTCGCGAAGAGACTTCCCTCGAGCCAATCGATCGTGGTGAATCTCTCGGGCCGTGGCGATAAGGACCTGGCCACCGTGTCGCCGCTCGCATGAGTCGTTTGCGCGAGAGTTTCGTTTCGCGGGCCGCGGCTGGTCGCAACGGATTTATCCCGTTCCTGGTCGCTGGGGACCCGGATCTGGAGACGACCGCCGCGCTCTTGCCAGCGCTGAGCGCGCTCAATCCAGTTGCGATCGAAGTGGGCGTGCCCTTTAGCGATCCGACGGCCGATGGGCCCGTGATCCAACGGGCCGCGCAGCGTTCGTTAGAGAAGGGGACTTCGTTGGCGGAAATTCTGGCGTGCCTGAAACGCATTCCGCCTAACGACCTCGCGCCAATCGTGCTCTTCAGTTATTACAATCCGATCCTGCAGTTCGGGATCGAGCGGTTCGTCAGAGAGGCGGATGCCTGCGGAATCGCCGGCGTCCTTGTCGTCGATCTGCCAGCGGAAGCAGCGGTGCCATTGCACGAGCGACTGCGGCGACGAGAGATCGATCTGATTTTTCTCGCCACGCCGACCACATCCGACGATCGCCTGAAGCGGATCGCGCGGATGGCGAGAGGCTTCATTTATGTGGTAGCCCGGACGGGCGTCACCGGAACCGCGCGCGAGCTGAAAGACGAATCGGAAGCGCTGGTCGCACGAATTCGAGCGATCACAGACCTCCCGGTAGCGGTCGGCTTCGGCATCACCACGGGCGCGCAAGCGAAGCGCGTCTGTCGGTATGCCGATGCAGTTGTCGTCGGTTCGCGATTAGTCGCAGAGATCGAGGAAGCGACGGCCGGGAGAACGTTTCAGCGTAAGAAAGTGGTGGAAGCGGCGGTCCGTTGCGCGCGCCAGTTTGCGGCGTGAAAGTTTGCGGCGCTAGCTTTCATTTCGCGCGAAGCGCTTTGGAGCAACGGTGTTGGAAAGCAACGGATTTTATTCGGGAGAAGTTGGTGATTTGGATTGGGACTTCGCCAGCCCCAAACCCCGGCGTTCGGGGGGAACTTTTGGAGGCCTGTGGCGGGGACGGAGTTGAGCTTAAAGTGGGGGTTTTTGAGCATTCGGTTGAGCAAGACGATGAGTTTGCGCATGACGGCGGTGAGCGCGACTTGGGGCACGCACACCCGCGCCGCCTCCCTCATTCCCAAGTCTCCTCGTGCCCCTCGGTGCCCCTCGTTCCCAAGTTGCACTTGGGAACGCACCTGTCCCCGAAGCTGAGCTTCGCCTACCGCCAATCATCACAACGCAACAACGGCATCGCCCCCGACAACCACTCATGTGCCGAAGAATACCGCCAATGCTCCGGCGAAGCGACCAGCCCGCGCTTCACCGGATTATTGTGCAGATATTCCAGCTTCTGCAGCATGATTGCATCGGTCGGGATAGACTGCGGGTGGAAGCCCTCCTGCCAGACCTGATGCGCGCTCTCCGTCTTGTGCGCCGCTCGCTGATAGCGGAGCTGATGCAGGAGCCACTCAGCCTTCTCCTCGTGCAGTAACTCTACGAGCCGCCGCGCGGTGTGACGCTTTAGATCGGCCATCACCCGCGGAAGATCGGGCGCGGAGAGAATGGCGTGGAAGTGATTATCGAGGATGACCCAGGCGTAGATCTTTAGCTCTTTCTCCGCGCGGCAAAACTCGAGCGATTCCACCAGCAGGTCGCAGCGCGCGATGGTGGTAAAGATCGGCAACCAGCCGACCACGGTGGAAGTGACGAAGTGCGCCTGATCCGTGTTGTGTACGCGATAGCGGCTGCGCATGGAGGGCAGAATGCTGGAAGCTCAGCTTCCAAGGCAAGTGCATTCCCAAGTGCAACTTGGGAACGAGGGGAACGAGGGGAACGAGGGGAGCGAGGGGATCTTGCACAAATCGTGTGGTAAACCAAAGTCGTGACACGAGGACACTGATGTCGGACGACAAGGGCAAGCCATGGCTGGCGACACTTTTTTGGATCGCGGCGTGCGGCAATTTGCTGCTGGTTCTGGTTCTGACCCTGAAAGAGTTGGGCCACCAGGGTGAGTTCAGCGGTCTGGTGATCATCTTCGGATTGGCGATCGTGGTGTGTCTGATCGTGGTCATCGTGATCGTGGCGGCGATCCGAAAGCCGACCGCTTACGGGATCGGTCTCGCGTTAGTGTCCTTGCCGGCGCTTTGGTTTATCTCACTCAGCGCGCGCGATCTGGCGCAACGTCTGGCGGCGCCGAGCATCGCGGATCAGGAAGCGGGCCGCGGGTATTTCTCCACGCCGGCTGACCGCGCTCTCGCGGACGCCATCGTCGCCGGGGACACCGCAAAAGTGGCGTCCCTCGCGCCCGCCGGGAACCTGGGCGCGGAGGGCTGGGGAGGGATGACCTTCATGCGCCTGGCCTTGGAAAACGGCCACGCGAACCACGATGTCCTGGCCATTTTGCTCCGGGCGGGGATCGATCCCGATCAGAATTCCAGCCTCTTATATCAGATGATCTACAACCAGAAAGACGAAGCCCTGCTGCGCGTGGTGATCGACTCCGGGGTGGACCTGAGCAAACACATGGGCAGGGGGAACTGGTTCTACTTCGTTGGCTACGGCTGGCCCGAAGGTCTCGCTCTGGTCCTCGATCACGGCGCCGATCCGGAAGCGCAGGATCCCGACGGTTACACCGAGATCATGCGCGCGACGCGGGCGCAAAGTTGGCCCACGGTCGAAACGTTGCTGGCGCATGGCGCGCGGATCGACCATGTCGCTCACGATGGCCGGAGTCTGCGCGAACTGCTGCCGGAGGCGATCGAGGGGTCCCATGGCGAAATCCCTCCACGGATCTCCGCGCTGCGGGAGAGTTTGCGTTAGGCAGGTCGCCGGCACCAGACCATCCGCCATGAGTAGGAGGAATAGGGGTCCTGAGTGCCATCCTTCAGCTGATCGCAGCTCGCGACCCCTCGCCGCGTGCGAGGCGGGGAAGCGAGGATAGAGCCGAATCCGTCGCTCTTAAGTCCTATTCATCCGGTGCGGCTTTCTGGGAAAGTAGCCGCTCAAATCTATGAATCGCACTGTCATCCTGGCTCTCTCCGTTTTGGTCTTCCACCGCAGCCTCCATGGGGAAGCGGATTCCGCCCAGACCGCCGCGCTCAAGGAGCATTTGGTCAACCTCGAAAAGCAATCGTGGGAAGCCTGGAAAAACCGCGACGGAAAATTCTTCCAGGAATTCCTCTCGGACGATCACGTCGAGGTGGGATTTGGCGGGCGCAGCACCAAGGCCGAGGTGGTCGCGATTGTCGGGAGCCCGGTCTGCAAAGTGCAGAGTTACACCCTGGCTGATTTCCAAATGACGCTCCTCGCCAGCGACACCGCCTTGCTCACCTATCGCGAGGATCAGGACACCACCTGCCACCAGAAAGTCCCGTCGCCCTGTTGGGTCAGCTCGCTCTACATGAAACGGGGTGAGCGCTGGCTAAACGTGCTCTACCAGCAATCGCAAATCGCGAAATAGGAGATGAGCAGCATTCTGCAGCTGCCCCCTATTTCCTGCAACTCGAGCCTTCCGTGGCATCCAACGGCTCCAGCCCTTCCCGCGGCTCGCAGATCGAGCCGATTTGCCGAGATTATCGGACCGACCCCTTTTTCTCTTCCCAAATAAGGCCGCTTCGTCCACGGCTGGCCATGAATATAGTGCTCAACATAGATTCTGCCGCTGGCGAGTTCCGGGTCAGCAGCGATAAGCGTCGCGGCAGGCGCAGAATCGTATGTGCGCAATTGCACCCGGTCACCGAAT
>JBBSPM010000130.1:0-6962 GCA_038258815.1 Chthoniobacterales bacterium | reverse complement strand
ATGATCGAAGCGATGCACCAATGCATGTGCAGCCGTGGTGTCCGCAAACGCGGAGGCACAATGGTGACCTCCTGTCTGCTCGGAGCGTTCAAGGAAAACCTCGCCAGCCGCACCGAGTTCCTCGCGCTGGTGAAAAGCTGATTCAGCATGAAAATAACTCTCTACCGGAAATCTGGATGCCCCTGGTCGGCCGCCGTGATGGGTTTTCTGAACGAGTTGAACATTCCCTATGAGATAAGGAATGTGACGACGAATCCTGCCTACGGAAAAGAAGTGGAGGCGGTTTCAGGGCAGAGCAAAAGTCCGACGCTCGACATCGATGGCGAAATTTTGCCGGATGCCAGTGTGGAAGCTGTGGCGCAGGCTCTGGAGAAACGAGGGATCGTTATTTAGTTATGGAAGCGCGATTGGATTACACGAAAGCCGCACCGGAGGGATACAAGGCCATGCTCGCCTTGGAGCTATATGCCAGACACAGCGGGCTCGAACCGTCCCTTCTCGAATTGGTCAAGATGCGAGCTTCACAGATCAATGGCTGCGCCTTTTGCCTGGACATGCACAGCAAAGACGCGCGTGCCGGCGGCGAGACCGAGCAGCGGCTTTACGCCTTGAACGCGTGGCGCGAGACCCCGTTTTTCAACGAACGCGAGCGAGCCGCGCTGGCCTGGACGGAAGCTGTCACGTGCGTTTCCGAGACCCATGTTCCGGATGAAACTTACGAAAGCGTCCGCCAACATTTCAGCGAGAAAGAGCTGGTGGATCTCACCCTCGCCATCATAGCCATCAATGGCTGGAACCGATTGGCCATCTCGTTTCGAACCGTTCCCGGTTCCTATCAACCGCCCAGAGCTTGAACGAAGTCGAGCTGCGGGACTACGCGCCGCTGACTCGTTTTATTTCTTTCAGTTCCTGCACTCGAATCGCCGCGGGACCGCGATCGGAAAATGGGCGTTGCGGTAGAGCCTGGGAAGGCAAATCGCCAAAGACCGCGCGCGTATTGGCAGATCAAAAAGTTAACTCAATGCTCTCGGCGGGTTCTCCTTCAACCTTCACGGCATGAATATGGGTAAATTTCCAAACATCGTGCAATTCCACGACGGCGAAGCCAAGTTGCTTTAATGCGATGACAAAACCTTCGCGGTCGTTGAAACGGGACGTTGCCTCATAGATGTGCAAATGCCCGTCTAACTTCAGAAGGCGCCATGCTTCGCGAAGGTAGTCGCTGAAGTTTGCGCCCATCAGCGACAACGAGAAGACGGCTACGTCCAGCACTTCGTCTTCCATCGGAACGTGCGCCATGTCGCATGCGATCACGTCGTCATTGGCAGCGAGGTAGTCGAAGCTGTGGACGGTGTGTCGGTCAGCCAGTGCTTCCGCCAGCTTTGCCTCGCCGCAGCCGAAGTCGGCGATGACGTAGCCGCCGCGCTTCTCGGCCCAGCGAATTGCTTCCGAAAGGCACCACCGCCCATGATTTCCGGGCCTCGCGGTAGACGTGTGGTCGTGCGCCCACTCCTCGGGGTTCTGCCGCAGCCTTTCGGCTGTCGTCGCGCTGTCCGTCTGGTTCCAACGCAGGTTCATCGTCGAAAATTCGCCGTAGCTCCGCGTGCGGCGTTCGGTCTCGCCCGCATCCGGCAAAAGCGCGGCGATGATCGGTGTGCGACTAACTACTTCCACGTCGCCAGTCGTTAGGCGTCCGAGCCAGCCCATCACATCCTGATACGCCTGCGCGGGCGAACGGAGATGTCCTTCGGGCACGACGCCATCGACTGCCGCGTCGGCGATTGATTTCTTGAACTTGAGCCGGCGCATCTTCGATTCGCACCACGACCAGCGCTCGCCATTAACCGAGGCAAACGTGAGCGGCAACACCACAGTCACTTTCTCCGCGCGCTGACCTTGCCGATAGATGCGTCCCTTGAGTTGCTCGAACTCCGCATTCGTCCACGGCAGCACGTTCACGATGAGCCGCTCGCAGACCTCCTGAAGTCCATCGACGCCAGTGCCGATCGCGCTCGAACCGATAAGCACGTCCACATCGCCATGCAGGAAAGCGTCGAGACCGCTCTTGTCGTCGCCGGTGAAGAAGCCCACGCGCCAGCCGTCGGCGGTGAGGGCATCGCGCAATGGGCCTTCGATGCCTTTCAAGTAATGAGTGTAAAGAAGCGTCTCCGCCGCACTTCGCGCCGGATGATCGGCAGCCTCACGCGGGTAAGAATCTGCTCCAACGCCAGCGGCGAGCCGGCACGACCGAGCGCGCGGATTTCATCGATCGCATCAGCACAATCGATCGGCACCTCGCGTTGCTCCAGTTCGGCGTCGTATTTCGGCACCCAGCGGGTGCCGAGTGACACGAGCCGCTGATGCAGCTTCATGCAGTTCGCGATGGTCGGGCGCGTCTCGAGATCGGAATGCTCCAGACCGCTGACCATCTCCACAAGGCTCCGGCCTTCCTGCAGGTTGTTAATGACCGGCGTCGCCGACATGCCGAGCACGCAGAGTTGCGGCTGCTTCGCCGCAGCAAGCGCGACGAGAGCGGAGACGACCCGCTTGCGCCGCGAGAGATTCTCCGCCGTACGCTGCTTGGTAAAATGAATCTCGTCCACGACGATGAAGTCCGCTGTCTCCTCTTCAGCAAAGCGCCGCACCTTCGCCTCCGAGTCTTCCTGCTGAAACATTTCGTAGTTCAGCACGAGGTAGCGGTGCAGTGGCGCGGGTCCGAAGCCAGTCGCGTCGCCTGCGACTGTGGCCCAATCGGGCCTGAACGATTTTGTGCCGACGACGCTGTCGGGAAAGCTTGCCAGAATGACCGCGCGCCATCCTTCGACGACGCTGTTCGGACAACACACTACAGTTAGACCCTCACCAATCGCCCGGCTCGCAAGAACGGCAGAGAGAGTCTTGCCCGCCCCGGTTCCCGACCAATTACCGACGCGTCGCCGATGCAGCACCCGCGCTGCCGTGAGTCGCTGCATCAAATTTGGTGGCGCAATTTTTCCATCAACAGTGAAGGCATAGCCAGGCGGGATCGGTAGCCCCGAAGCGCGTTCGTAATCCGCGAGGAAATCCGTGCGCACCCGATCCGCATACGCGTCGCCCGCAAACGTCCGCGCTTGCTCCAGCGCCGCGGCTTCATCACGAAAGGCGTGCTTCCAAATCTTTGCCAGTGCCGAGGCGGCAAGAAATTCTACCGCTTCCTGATCTGCTGAGACCACGACCGCCGATTGCAGCGACCGCAGCACGTCAACGGTTTCCACAGCCGGCAACGCCGCCTCGTCCGCCTCAGGCTCGTTGGCGAGACCTAACTCCCCCTGCTCGACGGTGCTCGCAGTTTCGATCGCTAAGCTTTCTAACGTCGTTGTTTGGTCGGCGAGGAACTTGTCCACGAGCGACTTTTCACCTCGGCAGAACTTCTCGATCTCTCCGAAAGGAAACCTACCGGTCGCCAATGCATCGATGAACGCCTGCGATTTGCGATCACCGCCCAGCAGACCGTTCTGCTGGAAGAGCACATACAACTCGGCGGGTATGAAGGTCTGGAGGTGGTGTTTTAGCCCATCGACAAAAGCGCGAATAGCGGACACGGTCCAGCCCAGTCCGCACGCAGGACAGCCACTCCCGTTCACACGGTTTTTAATCTGTGCTTCCCAGATATGCGCTGGATTTTTGGCACAGCGCCACCAAACTTTCTTCTCGGATCCGCACGACACACTTATTGGCGTCAGAACGCCGTTTTTCTCCGAAGCCCATTCGGCGGCTAACGCCGGATAGAGCGTTGCCAAATTAGTATCTGCGGTCGGAACCACTCTGGCGCACACGGGACATCCGCTTCCGCGACCGCGTGTGCGATTCAGGACCTTCGATTTCCATTCGTGTCGGGGGTCCAATGAGCAACGCCACCAGACCACCCTCCCGCTCCCTAGTGTTACGTCACTGGGTTTGCGGACGCCGTTTTTCGTTGGATGCCATTCCTTTGCGAGCTCCGGCCTGAGTGACTCAAGCGAGGTCGTCGAATGCGAAAGATAACCCGCGCAGATAGGACAACCGTTGCCGCGGCGCCTCCCGTTGACCGATGCCTTCCATTCGTGGGTTGGATCTTTCGAGCAGCGCCACCATGCCTCCCCTTTGGCCCCCGCAGTTACGTTACTTGGGGTCCGGTCCCCATTCTTGGTTGGGTGCCACTCCGCAGCCAACTGAGGGGAGTCCTCGGCGAGGGGCGGGAGTTTCCGTCGTGTCTTGTCGCGACAGCTCGGACATCCGCTATCACGAGCGATACGGGTACGAGCCTGTGTTTGCCAAGTATGTTCGGAATTTTTCCGACACTGCCACCAAACCATCTCGCGGCTATTTGCAATCATCCGCTCGGGTCGGAGATGTCCGTTTAGTTTCGGATGCCATTCCTCAAGCAAATGTGGGAAACGGGCAGCAAAGGATGTCTCTTGGCTTTGTCTGCGCCCTGCACAGGCAGGGCATCCCGTTCTTCGTACGGTTCTCTGTGAAGGGGTAGCTCGCCACGTGTGTGAAGAGTCCTTCAAGCACTGCCACCAGATCATCTTGCCCGAGCCAGGTGAAAGTATATTTGGGCTCAAAGCTCCGTTCCTGATCGGATGCCACTCGGCCGCGATGTGCGGATAAAGGACGGCAAGAACCTGATCCGGGAGAGTCCTTCGATGAGAGCAGTAAGAACATCCGTTACCGTAGCGCGTACGATGTCCCACCCTGGCCTCCCACTCATGCCGTGGGTCCCTCGGACAGAGCCACCAAACTTTCTTGGTTGAGTTCGCCCTTACACCCTCCGGGGTCAGTCCTCCGTTACGCGTCGGATGCCATTGCGCGGATAGTTCCGGGTGCGTTTTCGCCAGCGATTCGGAGGTTGTCGGTGTCGACGGCCTGGCACGACGAACCGAAGCGGACTCAGGCGGCAAAGGCATCCCAATTCTGCGCTTTCAGGCGTTCCCAAGCCTTTTGCAGATGTTCCGGTTTCAGCAATTTTCGTTTGCGCGGGCTCCAACGACGGACCGCCTCAATTGCCGCCGTGGCGTCGTTCCGCGCTAACGAGTCGTGTGCCATCATCCAGTGGACTGAGCTCAGTAACTCCATTCCGTAAGGATCTTCGTATCCTTCTATAAGCTTAGCTACCCGCTCCATCCGCTCGACTGTCTCTTCCTTCGAAGTGAGAAACGTCTTCGATGCTTCAATCGCACCCGGCAGAAGCTCTATTGGTGTAGACGGCTCGTCCTTACCTTCGCCGAAACCACGAGTCAGATGATTTTCCATTTGGATCAAGCTATGGCGCAAGGCCGGAGCATATGGTCCGTAAGTGCCTTGGGTGAACTTTAGTCTTTGCAGAGGTTCACCCAGCACTTTCAAGAAATACATTAATTTGTGAACTTCCAGTAAGCTTACAAACGGATCGAGCATTCCTCTCAGGTAGCGGTCCATCAACGAGACCAGCGTCGCCTGGCCACTCGTCATCTTTGGGCGCACGGTTCTATTAGGCATCGTTGCGGCATCCGGCGCGCCGCTGGGCGGAAAGACGAGCACTTGAACGTCGGGCAAGTCATCAAACGCTTCTTTGATTCGGGGGAGAACATCGGTCCAGTCCAACCCGCCATTACCGCAGCCGAGCGGAGGAAGGGCGATCGATCGAATCCCGAGCTTCCTGACCGTCGCGATCAAATGTTCAAGGCCGGCTTCGATATCGGGGAGTCGACTTCGTTCCTTCCAATGGCCTTTAGTCGGGAAGTTAATGATCCAGCGTGGACCTCCGACCAGACCACCGAGATCGAAAACCTGCACCTCTCCCAAGCGCACATCCTTCGCGAGGCACGCCTTTTCGTAGGCGCGAAACATCTCCGGAAATGCCTGCCGGAATTGAAGAGCGATTCCCTTCCCCATGATTCCGACAGTATTGACGGTGTTCACGAGCGCTTCCGCGCGCGCTTTCAGTAAGTTGCCTTCGGTAATCTCGATCATTGGCTTACAAATAATACCACGAGCTCTTCACTTCGACAGAAGGCTGATGTTTCTGCTTTTTAAGCAGCTCGGTCACCTTCGTGGCAATCGTTGAGTTGAAGCAGCCAATCTGGTGGATTGCGCCCCACGGGAAAAAATCCTGCACCAAAAATTCGGCCATCTTCTGATGCTGCTTACCGTGCCAGTCCGTAGCTCTGATCGCGCCCCAATCGAGCGAATCGAGCGCTTCTAAGTCTGCTTCGAATGTGGTGTGGTACGCGCCGGCATTGCCACTACTAATTGCCCAGGACTTTCCAACCGAGAGGCCCTCGGCCACCGTGCTGACGAGATGGAGAATATTTCGCTGGCATCCGGGAGGATGGCCGGTGTTCCCTTTATTGATCGAGAAAAGCATTGGCGAACGAGGGCAAAAATAGAACGGGACGAAGTCGCCCACGTTGTGGAAAAGGCAGCAAGAAACGTTAATTTCATTCAATCGCCGTTTCTTGATTTCCGAGTAACCAATGAGAGTTGGATCGCGCGCTGCCATCACAGCATCGGAGTGCAGGCCTCCATCTTTCAGGATGCTGGGTAGATTGTCCACGTGCGTGATGTGGTAAACGAGGACTTGTTTTGGGTCGCGCGCCATGAATCCGTCATGTTACGCCGTGGCATATGCGGGGTCGAGGACCGCCGTGGGCGTTCGGCGTCGGAGTTGGCCGAACCTTCATGCGGCTTGATACCCAACGCCTAACTCCTCGGCGGCCGCAGCGAGCCGGGCATCGAGCGACCAGAGGGTGTGCCGGGAAAGACGCGCGGCGACGAGCAGTTGCACGTCGTTCCAGCCGAGACCGTGGCCGGCAAGTTTGTTGTTTTCAATGAAAGCGAGGCATTCTTCCGGCGAACCGGTCCTGGCTTTTGCAATGACTTGATCGTGGCCAGAAACTCGGCGCGCTTCGGAAGATTGCCGGTGGCCAATTCACCGATCACGACCCAATGAACGCTGATCT
>JBBSPM010000129.1:0-6989 GCA_038258815.1 Chthoniobacterales bacterium | reverse complement strand
GCTCCAGAGCTATGGGTTCATTACTCCAAACGACCTCGCGAAATAAACCTCGCACGTCTCCAACCGCCGGATGCGGAAAACCGCACGTCCGGTGGTGTGGGAGCCCTGACGGGCGCAAATCCCGTCAGGGCCACCCGATCAGGCCGAGATCTGCTGAGGGAATTTACCGGGGCAATCGCCGCGTTGCGATCTCGCGTGTAGCCACGTCCCGGTGGGACGTGTGGGAGTGGCGATGACGGCAGTGTGCGGGCTTTGGAAATTGCAGATGCGAATCGATCCCGCACGTCCCGCAGGGACGTGGCTACAGGGTTATCCTGCGGGCTTTACGAGCAAGGTGAGATCGACCCATTTGCCGGTGGCGGTGTTGAAGCCGTGTGCGCGGTAGCTTTTCCAGCCTGCCGGCAGAACGGGATACGCTTGCTGCGCGAGCGCGGTCGACATGACGGCGACGCGACTGCCGGGTTTGGCGAAGAACGTCGGCAGATTTTCCGCGCCCAGGTTCACCATCCAGCCGTCGATGTATTTCCGGAAGTACCACACCAGGCTCGGCTCGCGGTAATCGAGCGCACCGATTTCCATCTCGCGCCGGAGATCGCCGCGGGCCTGCTGCAGCAGTTGCAGGGTGGGGGAGAAATGCGCGACCACCGGGGTAACGGCGAGCGCGAGCAAGGCCGCCAGGCCGCCAGCGATGGCGGTTCGCCTAACGAAACGTCGGCTATCGGGGAGAGCAACCAGCGCCTTCGCCAGCAGTAATGCAAGCAACGGAATCGCCGGGAGCGTGTAATGCGGCAGCTTCGTTTTCACCAACGTGAAAACGACGAAGATGACCCCGATACCTGCGATCAAATAACAATCGACCGCGTCCCGTTGCCGCCAAAGTTTCTTCGCCAGCCACGGCAGCTTGATCGACCACGGCGCGAACGAGACGAAGATGAGCACGAAGTAAAAGGGCAACGTGGCCAGATAGCTCCAGAGTTTCCCAGCGCCGTGTCCCTCCATCGCCACGAACGAGCGGCCGACGACGTGTTTCCCAATCCCCACATCGAGAAATAATCCCTCCGTCCGCCAGAGCGCCGGGATTCCCCAAAGCGCCACGAGCAAGAACGCGAGCAACATCCCCGCGAAAAAGTGAAACCGTCGAGCCACTCGAAGATCCGGAACCATGAACCGCACCACGACCAAAGTGAGCAGCGGCATCCACCCGATCGGCCCTTTCGCGAGAAACCCAAGCGCGAGGGCGATGTAGAAAATCCACCACCAGCGCGACGCGATCTTGGTCTCCTCGAAAGTTCGACGTTCGACGTTCAAACCGCCCCGCAAAATTTCATACCCCGCCCAGTGCGCCGCGGTCATAAAAAAAACCAGCCACATATCCGCCACCGCCGCGCGGGCGTGCATGAACGTCTGCAAACAAAGCGAAAAGATGAGCGCCGCCCACCAGCCGACCCGCTCCTTCCCGACCCGCCGTCCCCAAGCCAGCAGCACCACAGCCGTCAACGCCGCTGCAATCGCCGATGGCAACCGCGCCGCAAAATCATTCGCGCCGAAGACGCGGTAGCTCACGCTCTGGCACCAATAAGTCAGCGGTGGTTTATCGAACCGGTAGCGATTATTGAAATACGGAACGACATAATCGCCGCGTTGCAGCATCTCTCGCGAAGCCTCGGCAAAACGCGGTTCATCACGATCGATCAACGGCAAGGTCCACGAGCCGGCGATGTTAAAAAACAAGGTGCCGAGGAAAAGAAGCGCGAATTTGCGGACACCGGCAGCCGCCGCGTGCTCGCGATTTATCGGAGTTGCAGAAGACAAGGCTCGGATTGAAAGATACACGCGCTTGAAAGACAAACGGGAATTTCTGCCGTGAGACGAGGCGACGATCCGCTGCGCTGGCCGCTTTGGCTCCTGCTCGGCGCGGGGTTGCTCGTCGCTGCCTTCTATCTGGATGCGCCGATGCAGGCCTGGGTCGCGCGCCATCCGAGCCCGGCGTTGACCCACTTCATGGAGCGCGTGAGCTGGTGGGGCGATTGGCCGCCGCACATCATCGCGGCGCTGATCGGGGCGTTAATCGCCTATGCGCTCGGCAGCCGGCGCTGGATCATGATCTGCGCTGCCATCGTGATCGCGTGTGCGCTCGCGGGCGGAGTGAATCGCGTGGTCAAGATAGCCAGCGGCCGCTCGCGCCCGACGGTGACGCAGGATGTCGGTTGGAACGGCCCGCGTTTCGGTTCGAAATACAATTCCTTCCCGTCCGGTCACACCGCGGCCACGAGTGCGGTCTTCGGCACGTTGATCTTCGCGCGGCGCCGGGTGGGATTGATCCTGCTTCCGATTCCCATACTGATCGCGATGTCGCGCATCTATTTGAGCGCGCACCATTTTTCCGATGTGATCGGCGGTGCGCTGATCGGCTTGCTTTGCGCGTTGGCGACGTGGCGCTTCATCTCTCGGAATATGCTCGATACGCGGTCGCGTGTGGGGAGACTGGCGCAGTGAGCGATATCGGCCTTTTTCCGCCGGGCGCGGCGGTCTGGATTTACTCACTGCTCTGGTGCGGAATTTGTCTACTCGCGCTTGCTATCTTCCTGCTCGTGGCATGGCTGCGCACGCGGAAGGGTGTGCGCGGTTTTACTCGGGACCGGTTTATCGGTTACGCAATGGGGGTGTGGGCTAGCGGGATGGTGGCGGCGGCGTCGATGTTAGTGATCAACTGGTCGGGATCGCTCGGGGCATTCTCGCATTGGATCGATGGGTTGATGACGACGGTGGTCTGGATGGTGGCGACGGCTCTGGTCGCGCCAATGGTCGGCTACGGTTGGAATCGCGCGCTTCGGCAGGGCCATCGTACAGGTGCGTAGCACCGGCATCTTGCCGGTGGGGACATCGGGCGTCTCGCCCGATGATTCGTCCATTTCCCGCATCACCGGGCAAGATGCCCGGTCGCCCCACAGGCAGGATGCCGCAGGATGCCTGTGCTACGAGGCGGGTGCAGCTCGGACTGCGCGGCGTCGGCGGACGCTGGCGATGGAGGTGGACCCTAAAGATGCGGCGTAGTTTGGGAAAAGGGCGCGTTTCCTGGCGTCTGGAGATTGCCGTTCACTTTAGAACGCCAACGCCTGCGCTTTCCGCGCCAGCTCGATGAAACCGGCCCGGTAGCCTTGAGCGTCTTCGCCCTTGGCGGCGGTGGCGTCTTCCAGCACCGCGCCGAGGCTGGCGTTTCCCTTATGCTCGGAGCCGCGCAGGATGAGGCCGAACTCGGCCACGGCGGCGGCGAACCGGAAGTCGGATGAGGCTTTCGCAAACGTGGTGCCGTTATCAATCAGCGACCGCTCGATGAGCTCGCTCTTGTCGCCCTCGGGTTTTTTGTAACGCAGTTTCACCGTGAGCAGATCGGGCGAGGGGTAACTAGAGGCAACCGCGCGCGGGTCGGGCGTGGCGTATTTCAACGGATCGACGGGCGGCGCGCCGGCGAGCGGATCTTTCTCGCCCCCGCGCGGGACCACTTCGTAGAGCGCGGTGACGGTGTGGCCGGCGCCGATCTCGCCAGCGTCGATCTTGTCGTTATTAAAATCTTCCTTCCGCAGGAGGCGTTTCTCGTAACCGATGAGGCGGTAGGACGCGACGCGCAGGGGATTGAACTCGACCTGCACCTTCACGTCTTTTGCGATCGTGACCAGGGTGGCATTCATTTGTTGCACCAGGACTTTGCGCGCTTCGTCGAGCGAATCGAGGTAGGCGTAGTTGCCGTTCGCTTTGTCGGCTAATTTTTGCATGGTCGCGTCTTTCAGGTTGTCATCGCCCACGCCGAGGACCGTGAGGAAGACGCCGCCTTGCGCTTTCTCTTCCGCCAGTCTAACGAGTTCGCCCGGACTGGTGACGCCGACGTTGAAGTCGCCATCGGTGGCGAGGATGACGCGGTTGACGCCGCCTTTAATGAAATGCTCGGCCGCGAGCTGGTAGGCGAGATTGATCCCGGAGGCGCCATTGGTGGAGCCGCCGGCTTGCAATTCTTCCAGGGCGCGGAGGATTTCCTCTTTCCGATCGCCGGTGATGGAGGGCAGGACGACGCCGGAGTTCCCCGCGTAAACGACGATGGCGACGCGGTCGTTTTCCGTCAGCAGATCGACCAGCAGGCGCATGGCTTGTTTCACCAGCGGGAGACGATTGGTGGGCTGCATTGAGCCGGAGACGTCGAGGAGGAAGACGAGGTTGCTCGCGCCGCGCTGGTCGGCAGCGATCTCGCGCCCTTTCAAGCCGATCCGCACCAGCCGATGCTCCGGCGTCCAGGGGCAACCAGCGACTTCGAGATTGATGGAGAAGGGCTCGTTAGGCTTTGGCTGCGGGTAATCGTAGGAGAAGTAGTTGATCATCTCTTCCACGCGGACGGCGTCCTTCGGCGGCTTCGTACCGGCGTTGATCATGCGGCGGACGTTGGCGTAGGAAGCCGTGTCCACATCGATGGAGAAGGTGGAAAGGGGATTTGTCTCGGCGGGAAGGAAGGGATTTTCTTCGAAGTGGCCGTAGTCGGCGGTGCTGAAGGATTCCTCCTGTGCGGACTGTCTCACGGGGAGCGGTCTGTACATGATCGTGGCCATTCCAGATTGGATGCGACCCGCAGCGATGGGGCTTCCCGGATCGGCTCCGCCTAGGGCCTGCCGGCGATCGGCAGGCGGGGCTGACGGTTGCGTCGTGGGATATGAGTCGGTGACATCCTGGCCGGTGACGAGCCGACGACCACTGCCGGAAGCGGAAGATGAGTTGAATCCCATCTGGTTGCCCGTCGATTGGGTTGGGTCGGGCCGCCTTTCGGCGACTGCGGAGCGCAGGCTTAGTGAGGTTGGCCCGAAGATGCGATATCGTTCCGTCACGATCCCTGCCGTATAGTCTTCCGTCGTGCTTCGGTCGAAGGAGGTATGGTAGGAATTGGCGTCGCGCTGAGGCCGATCATCGTAACCAAGCGCGGCGACCAAGATTTGGGGAACTCCAACGCCCGTTCGGACCCTCTCACCGAGGAGAGACGGGGCGATCTCAGTTCGGTTGAACGCGAGCAACGGCGATTCGGTCTGGAGGCCAAAGTAGACGCTGATGAAATCTGGTTCTTCGACGGCAGGGACATCTACCAGCTCCATCTGAATTTCAACGGGCGGTGTCGCAGCCGGAGGCAACGATACCTTCCCTTGGGAGGAAGCGACCGAAGTTGGCCGATGGTCGCGCAATCCTGAGACGGCGACTGCGGCAACGACCGCGCAGACAGCGAGCAGCGCAGCCACGGCGATTGAGGCCCAGCGGTTGTCCGACCAAAAGCTGCGCGGGGCGGGGAGCGGGAGGATGTTTAACGGTTTCCGCTCTGCCTGCTGTAACTCGGTGGCAAATTCGGTTTCCAGGAGCGTGGCGATCTGCCGCGTTTCCTGCACGAAAGCCTGGGCTTCAGCGGAAGCCAGGACGGCTTTTTCCATCTCGGCGCGGAGGTCGCCGGAGAGTTCGCCTAGCGCGTAGGCGGTCAGGTTGGGATCATCGAGATTGATTTTCATGTGGTGCGGGGTGTGAAGGGGAGGAAATCGCGCGAGGCGCCGGCGTAGCGCCGGCGGAGAGTTTTCAAGGCGGTGTGCAGGAGCACGCCCACGTGGTTGACGGAGAGTTTCGTGATCTCGCTGATTTCCTGGTAACTGAGGTCGTTTTGAAATTTGAGCTGGATAACTTCCTGCTGTCGGGGCGGGAGGGTGGCGACGATGCGGAGGAGAAAGCCGGTGGCTTCTTTTTGTTCGAGCTGCGCGAAGGGTGCGGGCTCGAGGCCTTCGCGTTTTTCGAGCAGCTCTTCGTCGAGGTAGGTCATGCGTTTTTCCTTTCGGCAAACGTTTAGGGCGCGGTTTCGGCAGACGGTGAAGAGCCATTTCGCCGGGGCCTGATCGGTCTGCTCACGTGGGGCGCGTTGCAGTTCGACGAAGGTTTCCTGCACGACATCGCGGGCGCGTTCGCGATCGCCGAGGATGCGGGTGGCGTATTGCAGGAGGGGAATCTCGAAACGCTGGAGCAGTTCCTGCATGTCTGGTTCTGCGGTTCCGTTCAGCATTTGCTCCACAAGAGCTTAGACAGTTGGGAGGCGGAAAACTTAGGAGAATGTTTTTCATCCCGAGCCGCGGAGCCTCCGGCGCGCCAAAGCGCTTCGGCGGCGGCGCGACTGTCGAGGGATCCCCCCGTCGCTCTGTCGCCTGCGCGCTGAGTGGCAGTGTGTTCGCCAGACCGGCGGAGAGATCCTTCGACTCCGCTGCGCTTCGCTCAGGATGACGGAATCGCGGTTTTCCGGATCACTGCGACGAGGGCGCGCTGGGCTCGGGGTTGCAAGAAAAGCGGAGGGGGTGGGATTCGAACCCACGAGGACTTTCGCCCTGCCGGTTTTCAAGACCGGAGCCATCAACCGCTCGACCACCCCTCCTGGTTGCCGTGAAGCGGTAGTATTGTTCCATCGCGGCGCGGATGATCAAGGAGCGGCGAGCAGCGGTGTGTCGAGGAACTGCAGGATGCGCGTTGGACATTTATGCATGTTCACGCGAACATGACGCGTGAAGAATCGCGCGAATCCCACTGCAGCGTGGCAAGCGTATAAGGAATCGCACTTCACCGAGGCGCAGCGAACGCGCGGCGCGTCGGGGAATCCGGCGAATCGTTTCGAGAAGCTTCACGTCGAGATCGATCCGGTGGAGCCCGGGGATGAGGATGAGCGGCCGCGGACCGCCACGCAATTTTTCCGCGACAGCACCAAGAGCATTATCGCGCGCAACGACAGCCCGGATATTGGCTTCGGCGCGAGCGTGAATCCTTACCGCGGTTGCGAACACGGCTGCGCTTACTGCTACGCGCGACCCACGCATGAGTATCTCGGCTTTTCGGCGGGCCTGGACTTTGAGACGAGGATCATGGTGAAGGAGAACGCGCCGGAATTGCTCGAGGCCGAGCTTTCGTCGCCGAAGTGGAAGCCGCAAACTGTCGTG
>JBBSPM010000128.1:0-7008 GCA_038258815.1 Chthoniobacterales bacterium | reverse complement strand
CTATCGCGCGGGGACGGCCCGGCGGCAGGGCCGGCGCTGGGTCGCAATACTGAACCTCTGGATGACCGGCTTCTCCGCGCTGCTTTTTCTGCTCTTCGCAGCCGGCGCATCCTTCTGGGTCGAGCACGCGTTTCGATTCGCCCTCGCCGGAGCGGCGATGGGAGCTTTGCTCGGCCTTTGCGGGTTGTTCCTGACCCGCTGGGAGACGGATCGGGGCGGTTTTTTTTATACGCCGAGCCGGTCGCTCGCGCTTCTCATCACGATGGCGATTGTGGCGCGTTTTATCTACGGGTTCTGGCGTCACTTTCACCCGGCCGAAGTTTCGTCATCAAACCTGCTCCTGGCTGCGTCGGCGACGCAACTTTCACTCGCCGTCGCGGCCGGGTTGATCAGCTACTATCTCGTCTACGCGATCGGCGTTCGTTTGCGGCTCAAGCGTTATGACCGAACCGATCTCGCCTGATTTGTAAAGGGATGGTGAACGTCTCCAGCAGCGGCGGCCAGCTCGACGGCGGCGCTCTCTCCAACCGGCATGAGGACTGCTCAAATCCTTGGCCTATGGCTCACGATCCCGCCTTTGATTCCATCCAGAACCAGGCACTGCTCGTGGTTTGCGCGCGCAAGACGATTCGGAACGCGGCGATCGCAGGCATCGTCTGGGGCGGCATCAACTTGTTCATCGGCTACTTCGCGGTCCTGGCGAATCCGTTGAACGCAGGCATTCTAGCGCTCGCCCTTCTCATGCTCGGCACAGGCCTGACGGCTCTGCGAAAGCCATCGCTCGGCGCACTCTTGAGCGAAGCGATCGTTAGTCTCCTCCTGCTCTGCTGGAATGTCGGGATCGTGATCATCAACGCCCGGGCTGGTTACACGGGTCACATCGAGCCGCACGGATTGATTATTCCCGCCATCGCTGCCGCCGTCTTTTTTATCCAGTATAAAAAGCTTGGCTACCTCAAGGAAGCCATCGCCTCGATGGACCACGCCACGATCAGGGAGGCTTCCACCATTTGCAGGCAAATCTTCAAGACCAGACTCAAACAATCGTCCGACATCGTGCAGGCGTCGTCGAAACGGTGCCGGCTCAAATTAATGGGAGACTCGGTCCTGTGCGTACAACGAAACCTCGCGCGTGCCTTTAGTCTTAACCGCACCGACTTCCAGCAATGCATTCTCCACCCCGAGAAAGCCCGACTCCGCGTGGTCGTCCGGCATCCGCTCGGCAAGCTCACCTACGCCTTCGATCGGAAGAACTCGGCAAAGATCAAGGAATGGCTCGCGACTTCAACGTCGCAGGCAGGTTAGGCGAGCTCGATCTTAAGGCGGCGAATTGATTTGTTGGCTCGATCGCCGCAACACCTCACCGGCAAATTCGTCCGCGATCGCGGAGTGAAACCGTGGTGACTCCGCAGCATCTTGAATCATCCTCCCTAGACTGATCGTCCAAGGCCCCGTGAATATCGGTGATGCAAGCACCTGCCGCCCGCGTTTGGACGAAAATGTTCCAGTTCAGAACATTGTAGCCGATCGTCCACAGACGGTTTCCGTCTCGCCGAGTACCGTCGGCGGGCATGGCCCCACCGCGCGACCGCGCCCTTCATACCTTCGCCCGCAATGTCCTCCGGCAACGTGAGGCTAAGGGATTCTCTCAGGATCAACTCGCGGAAAAAGCCGATCTCGACCGCACCTACATCAGCGGCATCGAACGAGGCGTCAGAAACCCGAGTCTCCTCATTGTCATTCGACTCGCCAAGGCGCTCGGCACGTCGATCTCTGAGCTTTGTGAAGGGATGCGCGCGTGAAGAAAGTCGCGGACGAAGCGCCGACTTTCATCGACCTCTTCTACGGCTGCGGCGGTTTTTCGCTCGAGATGGAGTGCGCGGGGTTTGAATGCCTCGCCGCAATTGATTTCAATTCCGAAGCGGTCACCACCTTTCGCGCGAACTTCCCGGAAGTCCGGCAAGTGATAGAGCGAGACCTGACGAAATTTCCTCCCGCAGAGCTGGGGAAACTCATCGGCCGGGATCGCGTGGATGTACCAGAAGTAGAATCCGCGTCTTGCTCTTGAAGCATTACGACAAGAGTTGAGCGCCGCAGAGCTCGAGAAATACCGCGGTAGAGTCGAGTCTTTCCGGCAATCGCGTTGGATCGACAGGATCGCCTGGTGGAACCCAGATCACCATCCCTTCACGAGCCCTGCTCAAGAGCACGCGGTATGTGTTCAGCATGAATGCGCGGTCGGTGATTTGCGGGACTTCACACCAACGCCGACCGATAAACGTTTGGTAACGCCAGGTGCTTGTTTGCGATTCAAAACTGACGTCGCCCGACCAGCAAACTCCGGTCCAATCCAACTCGAGGCCCTGACACTCGAACTCCGTTGCAGCTACTTCCAACTGATTGGACGCTCTGACATCGTCCAAGTCAGCGAGAAACCAATGCGTGTAGAGATCGCGATTGGCGAGACGGAAACCGGAGGAGACTTCTATTCCATCCGCCCGCAGTCGAATACCACCTGAACTCGCAATTAGACCACAACGCCGAAGCCCGCGCACATGTTCGCGCAACCAGAATCGCGTGGCGTCAAGCGAGCGAGATAGCCGTATCGGGAACTCGGCCATTTGATCAGCGAGGAAAGCGGCTTCTGCGGCGTCGCAGTTGAGAACCGCTTCCACCCAGCGCGTTATCTTCTCCGCGCGAAATGAGCGAATGCTGACGTTAAGATGTAGCGCAGGCTCTTCTGAAATTGCTAGCCGAGAATCGATGGCGTCCGGAAACAATCGATGGCCCGCAAGGCTTGCGTCGCCGACCAGGCTATTAGGCGAAACTGCAATGCGCCAATGCGCGAATTCGGCGGACAAACTTCGGCCCCATTCTTCGATTCCTGCTTCGCCGCTGTTGATTTCCTGGCCGCCGCCAATCAATGCAATAATCGCTGCCCAGTCCCGATGACGATCCATGATTCGCAGCACCGCGGTCGGTTCTGAATAATCTCCCCGCTTCTTCTTCGCGCTTTGATGCGCGTTCCAAGCTCGTTGGGCTTCGTCGAACACGATCACTTTCTCGTGCGGCGGTTCGTCTTCGTGCTGTTCGGCGTGGCGAACAAAGTGATGCACATTTTGAATGAAAGTGGAGACGGTTCGGCTCGCGTCGCTTGCATCACCCCTCCGACGGCGGTCGCGCGCGATGGCAGCGGAAACGATTTTTACCAGGGGCCCATTCCCCGAAAGAAAAACCGGCGAAGGAATATCGTCGGCACGTATCTCCGGATTATGAACCACGTTCAGTCCCGCGAGCGTTTTTCCTGCGCCGGGAACACCGGTCACGAAGCAGATAACTTTCTGTGATTTGTTTCGCGCCTCGCGAATGATTTCAACGAGACGTTCGGATGTGGTGGTGAGATTCGTTACTCCCGCCGCTAAATGCGCGATTTCGCGAACATTGTGACCGGCGTAAAGGGCGGTCGCGGCTTCGATGATCGTAGGGACAGGCCGGTAGATGGATTGATCCCATGAGCGCGGGTCAATGCTTTGACGGTTCGCGCGTGTTTCGCTGTCGAAGACGCGTCTAATGATCAACGCGAGATCTGCCGAGTTCGCTCGGTAGGCTTTGCGAACCAGATCATCGTCCTCTGCTGCGCGTGGCTCGACAGACCCCGCCTGCGGAGCGACCGCGATTGGGATGATGACACGAGCGCGGCTTTGCTCATGGAAATCGCGCAGATCAAGCGCGTAGTCCTCGGCTTGCCTTCGGGTGCTTGCCGTATGCTTCTTCTCCTCGGTCTTGAATTCGATCACGAAAACCAGGTCTCGGGCCAGTAGCACTGTGTCCACGCGACGCTGACGACGTGGAATCGGGTATTCGAGCAGAAGCGACCATTCGTCGCTCGACGAATCGCCTTGGACAAGCTCCGTAAACGAGTCTTTCAAAATCGCAATTTCACGATGCCATGCATCGGTTTGCCGGTGCCGATGGTCTGCAAAACCCTCTGCGCTCGCAGCGGTGATTAGCTCCCCAACAATTGTCGCGGCGTCCGCTGCTAAGAACTCTGCGACCGTTCGACGCGAGTAGGCCGGCATCGCCTTACCTTCTCTCGCCTAGCAGCCATGTGACTGTGACGCCGAGCGCCTTGGCAAATGCCTTCAGTTCGAAGTCGAGGACGCAACGTGCACCGATTTCAACCTTCGAAATACCTGCTCGATCAATGCTGACGCCGAGCGCGGCGAGCTTCCCTGAAAGTTGATCCTGTGTGAGCGGTGGCTTGCGCTCCCGACGAGCCATACGAACGCGCTTGCCGATCAGATTCAGTGAGCCAGAGCGCGCCATTGCGCCGTTTAGATAACAGAGCGCTTGCCAGGGAGTGTTCCCGATTAGAACATCGCTTTTATGCGCAAACAATCTGACCCCAGCGGCGAAAGACTGCTAATTGACTATTTTTATTTACCAGCTCCGCCTGACGAAGAGACGCCGGAAGCGCGGCGACGGAAAAAGAAAAAACGTGGGAAACTGCCGGAAGATGAAGTTGAGCCGATCGAACCGCGAAAGAAGCGCTATCGCATCCAACAAATAACTGGGGGCTTTGCTGTGACGAAGGGGGAGAAAGACGCGCCGGTTCCCGAGCTCCTCGATATCCGCGTGGCCTACGTCGTCAGGCGCGGCCGGGCGCTGGGCCAGTACGATCCGGCGGACTTTAAGCTGAATAAGAGTCCGATTAGCTTCGAACCGCCGCCAGTCGGCGCGAGCATTCAGAACTGTTCGAAAAATCGCGCTGTTCTCGAAGTGACTGATCCGGATTTTCACATTTCGGTCGTCGGTTTCGATGCCAACCGCGATCTCTTCATCGATGTGGATGTAAAGCCAAAACCCAACGCGGATGATCCGGAAGTTTAATTACACCGGCCGCGAAAGGATTCTGCGCGAGGATGTGCGCATCCTCCTTAAAGAGGAAGAGGGTCTGCGAACGTTTGACGCAAGCATCGATCTCGACGCGTACGAATTGCCAGGAAGCGCGCTGGTGGCGGTGGAAGCTTACCGGTCGGGTTCGCCGACGTGGATGCGGTTTCCGTTTGGAAATGCGGCGAAAGTTGAGGCGCCGGCTGATCGCATGTTAACGGAATTTGATTCCTTTGACGGGATCAAATTTCGCGTGCGCGTGACTTCCGTGGAGGAGCCATCCGGTCTGCTTTTGGCTGAAGCCGATCGGATCACGCTGAAGAAGCCAGAAGAGGAAAAGGAGAATCGCGTTTCGCTGCTGCCGGTTGTTCCTGAGGATTTGGGTGAACAGTTGTGGCGGGTGGATTTCGAAGAGGAACCTTCGCTGCTCGTTAATAAGGCGGTGGGCGACTGGAGGGCCGTCTCCCTCTCGCCAGGATTCGTAGCTCTGGTTTATCCGGCCGTGCTGCGCGAGGTGCTCACGCGAACGCTGCTTTTCGAGAAGCACTTCGATCTCGATGATTCAGAGGAGCCATTGTCGAAGTGGCTCCGCTTCGCTTCGCTGCTGCCAGGAATGACTGAGCTTCCCACAGAGGATGAAGGTGCCGAGGCGAGTCATGATTGGATTGAAAACGCAGTAGCTGCCTTTGCGCGGCGCTGCGGCTTGCTGGCAAAGTTCGACACCTTCTGGAAGGAAACGACGAAATGAAACTTCGGCGTCTCAACGATGAGGGCATCAGGCGATTCGGCGAGTACCTTGATTCGCTCAAGACGCCCACACCGTTCGTTTATCCGAGCGACGTGCTGGCCGACGACGCCACATCCGAGGATGTTGGTTCGACGGTGGAAATTGCCCCGCGCAATTTCGAGAGCCGATTTCAAGCAGCAGAATATTTGCAGGAACGCCTCGCGGAATCGGGATTGCTGGAACTACATCGGGACCGGGGCTTCTGGACATGGCTCGCGCTTTTTTATCACGACACACTCTGTCCAGTGGACCGGCATGGTCAGCGCAACCCAGGAGCGCGGGCCCGCCACATTCTCGAGTCGACCAACTACCAGCGATATTACCGGCACCTGCTGGCTGGTCCTTGGCTGATCTACCGTGCGCACCGGGATGATCCCGCGCGCGCTCTCGCCGTGCTCTCGCAGCCGCTGGATACGCCGGGAGATATTGTCGAGCAGCTCGCGTCGCGGCAGGAGTTAATTTCAAATCGAGCGATCATGCCGGCTGCGACTGAGCTTTATATCGACCGCTCGACGCGCGCTGCGAAACGCGGAGCTGGCGGCAAATCGCGCGGAAGCGCGCGGCGACTCGCATCGCTCTGCAACCAACTGGATGTGACATGGGATCTCTACGCGATGGACGCGGCGGCTCTGCTCGACAAACTGCCGGGCGAATTCGCGCGCTTCCGAGCAGCCTAAAACGCACTGACGTTTTCGACCCGGCAAAACGCTCTGCGGTCATGTCGCGCATTCGCAGCAGTGGCAATCGCGGAACCGAACTTAGACTCATTCGGCTCTTCCAGGAGGCACGCATCATTGGCTGGCGCCGAAACGGGAAGATATTCGGCAAACCTGATTTTGTTTTTCCGAAACAACGCGTCGCTGTTTTCGTGGACGGGTGCTTCTGGCATCGACACCCGGGTTGCAAGTTTACCTATACGCCAAAGAGCCGGCCTGAGTTTTGGCTACCAAAATTCGAACGGAATGTTGCCCGAGATAGACTTGTCACGCGTACGCTGCGTAAGGCTAGTTGGCAGGTCGTGCGAATTTGGGAATGTCAGCTATCGGCAAAGAATCAAGCACGGGTCGTCGCCAGGATCAGAAAGGCGCTGATGAAGAAGTGACCCACCACGGCGGGTTCGTCCGAACGCGAACAAGTGAAATGTGACGAGTGACGAGTGACGAGTGACGAGTGACGAGCGGGCCTCGCGATGTGACTCGATCCGCCTGCACGCGCGAGTGACGGGTGAAACGTTCCGCCTTTCACCAAGCCGCCTCCGCGCGCCATGGGCGAAGGCGGGACAAATGAATCGTTTACAGGGGCGAAGAAATTGTCTTCAGAAAGCCACT
>JBBSPM010000127.1:0-7163 GCA_038258815.1 Chthoniobacterales bacterium | reverse complement strand
GGATGAGCAGATCGACATCGCGTATCGCGCGTGGCTGGCACGCGAAGATCTGAATCACTTCATGCCGGAGAAGAAGAAGGCGGAGATTTCCAGCATCTTTAACTGGTTCAAGGAAGACTTCGAAAAAGCCGGCGGCGTAAAGGCGATCCTGCCCAAATACGCGCCGCAGAAATATCATGATTTCCTCGCCGGCGGCGATTACGAGATCAGTTATCTGCCTTATAACTGGGGGTTGAACGACCAGGGCGTACAGGGGAAGAGTTACAGCCGCCTGCGCCTCTACTGGGACCAGCTCATCGATAAGCTCCAATTCTGGAAATAGCCGAAGGCGAGCGCCGGGTCGGGTCGGGTCGCCGCGATGATGAGTAAGGAACCGATCGCGCTCCGACTCCGTTTCCTCCGAACCATGCGCGAGATCTCGAACGAGCATAATACCACGACCTTCTTTCCCATTCCGATCGATCTCTTCGCGCTCTTCACGGACAAAAGCGCGCTGCCGAAGTCGTAGGTTAAAGGGTCCGAAGTAATGCCCGCCGTCCTCGACGGGAATACCCGCATCTCTCCCGCGTGCTATTCGAAAATGGTTCGTCGTAGGATCCTAAAGCTAAGAGTGTTTCATGCACTTCAGGTTGTCGATCGCTACAATGGAACCGGTCGTGACAACATCGCGTCGATCCGACGACGGTCACGACTCCGGAGGAGTCAGAGAAATTAGCCCGCCTGAGGCGGGTGCAGGTCGCCCGGCGACCGGAACCATCGGAAGCTCTTTATTCCAAGAGGCGGGCGCACCGATAGGAGCGCGAGAAGGGTTCAAACTCGCCGCTCACCAGAGGTATCGCTCTCGTATTCCACTGAGCCGCGATGGCATGCTGGCGACCAGATTGGCCTCCGGGCGTCTCGATCATCAGATGATAGTAATCGCGCTCGACGTCGGCTACACCAGCCCACGCCAGTTCGCGCGGGTGTTCCGCCGGGTGGTCGGCATCACTCCGAGGGAGTTTCGGAGTGCGTTGTAGGAAGCCAATGAGCTGCCTGAAACGATGTTAGCGGAGGAAGAACGTCGTGCAAAGGTTCCGAGCGCGAAGGTCGCAGGGACAATTCCGCTTCCATCATGTCGATATCATGCTGTGATTTGCTACGGCCCGGGTGCGCGGGAAGAATATTTTCCGTGATGCTCCAAAAGCACCAGTTGCGGATCCTCAGCTCGTTTTTTGAAGGCATCGGCTGTTTCTTCGTAAGTCGCCGTTTGGTTTACGGCGGCTTGTTCTAGGATCGCAATATAGCTTCTAAGTGCTCCTTTTAGATCCCCAGGAGAAGCTTCGGCAAGAAACTGACCCATAATTAGCACCCTGCGATCCGCTTCAGACAGAGGTCGACCGGCGCGTTGCATTCGATCGGCCTTCGCTTGGACCTTGCGAACAGCATCTCGAACTGCAGTCGCCGGCTCTGGGAGTGTCCTCTTATCAGCTGATTTCTTTCGACATACAAGAATGGCGTCGATCTGAACCGGATTGTTCGCCTGCGATTTTGGCGTCGCGACCGACATATCGCTCTTTACGGGATGACAATTTATCACGGAGAGACCGCTCGCTGTTATTGCGTCAGCTACGGCGAGCCACCCATCGGAGCGAGAGTGTTGGTATGTAAAAACTAGCAAACCATCGTCTCGTAGAACTCGATTACATTCGGCAAGAACAAGGCCGAGCTTTTCGGCAAATTGGTCGGCGTTTACATCCTGAACTTCTCGAGGATGACGAGTGGTTGAACCGACCTTCGCAAAAGGCGTCGATCCAAGTTGCTGCCAGGCAAAAAAGAAATCAGCTAATTCCGAGTAGTGAACATTATCGAAAAACGGTGGATCGGTAATGACTAAGTCAATACATTTGTCAGGCAGCCCACTCTTTGAAGAGTCTCCACACGAAATGTGAATTCCGCGTCGCTCAAGATCACAAGGTGGCCATTCGGTATTGGAGTGATCCTGCATGATGTCACTGCAGCCGAATATTCGTCTCCCGCCGCCTACGTTAGCTGACTTTATTCCGATTTCGAACGGGGCCAGACGGTACTCGATCGCCCGCATCAATCGTGATTTAAATAGGGTTGAAAACGCCCCAGAGCTTCTCGACGTACCCCATACGTTTCCTTCGATTGGCACCCTCTCTGGCTTCAAAATATGGTGGGAAAACATATGCCGAATCGCCCCTGTGCCCTCTCCCTTGTAAGAAGCGAAAAGATTGTTGAATTCGAGTGCACCGGAGAAGACGGCGAGCATAGCATCGCGCGTTGTCTCTTCGGGAATCTCCACTATCGCCTGCCGGAGCCAGCCAAGAGCAAGCAGTTGACGATCGTTGAAAAACTGACGCCAAGAAGTGTATCCGTAGTTGATCGCCTGAGCTGTGTTGTATCCGTCTTCGAGGTCGAGCGTCGGCAGAGGCAAAGCGCTGTTTAATAATTCGTTGGAGGCGTTCTCATAACGTTTCATGTCTGCCACCGAAATAGGAAGATATTGTTTCTCGCCAGACGATGTCAGAACCAGCTTAGCGAAAAGTCGATGAGACGGCGGACGCCCGGCCAGTTTAGCGACCTTAGCGATTGCAAACTTGTGTTCACATGTATTGCAGCTGGCAAATGCTCCCTTCGCCGGGCCTAGATGCGGGTTGAACGTAGCGTGACAGTGGGGACAGCGAGTGGCTAAATCGTTCACGTCCGCCGAAAAGATTCCACTGCAAAAAGGGCAGAAGACCCGAACTTCCGGCTTTCGCTCCGGATAGGCATTTCGGGCAAAAATGTAGGAAGAGAATAAATCTACCGACGCTGTGCACGCTGGGCACGGCAATATCTTCACCCAAAAATAATACAGAACATCGGCAGCATGCCCATTCACATCAGTAGATTCATAGAGTTTCCGTATGCGTTCTCCGACTTCCGAATACAAGCGCCCGAACGCGTCCATTAGCTTATCGCGGCTTAATTCGCTAAACGCTACACGAACCCCTTCACACGCCACAGGATTTATGTCCCGCCCCAAGGCTGAAAGACCGAGTTTGTAAGCTTCGCCTAATGTCGTGCCGCTGCCCATGAAAGGATCGAATACCGTGCGACCGGCGAAGTCATGGTTCTTATAGAATGCCTCTTGCAAATCGACCGTATCGGGGACGATAGAACCAATGATCATCGCCCTGAAGACCGACCCCAACCGTTTTGCCCACCATTTGTGAACGTGGTAGATCGGTCGATAGATTTCTTTTCTCCAACTCTCGATCTCTGCCACAGCAGATATGAATTCAAACGGAAAGGAATCGGACTCAATTAAACGATTGTCCGCAACTTGGGACGGGTCTGTTTTAAGCGGCCTAATCATCTTTTCCCTCCGCAGCTTCCTCTACTTCCGCGAGAACCTCACGCGTCGAGCGCAACTCGACCTTTCCGGTTCTGGCGCCCTTCAAACGGTATGCTGTGAAAGCGTGTTCTCTTCCGGCCGACGGGTTTTGTATTGACTCGGGCGTCAAGGCATTGGTTCGGAGATCGAAGGTGTATCCAACGATGAGTTTATCAGCTTCCCGTCGCACCAGCCCACCCACTGACCGAAAGCGGGCGTCCGTTGGGAAGCTGGCAGGCAAAATAAGCGTCTGAGTGTGGGCGGTTCCAGTCGTGAGGCCGAAGGGAGTTGGCGCGACATACATTTTTCTATCCCGGATCATGATATCACCGTAGCTGCCAAAGCCTTTGACGTTCTTGTTTTTGTGAACGTAGTTGTGATTGGCATTGAGGAAGTCGCCGTGGCAAATCACCAAGTCCAAAACGGGATACGAATTCCCGTCGGGGACAGCGGGATACCGACCGAAGACGTAGAATATCGTTCGACCATTGTGGCTTCCTGACGGCACCTGACTGTTGCAGTCGTAATTGGCCTCGCGGCCAGGATATGCCAACCCCTTCACCTCGAATCCATTGGTCGACGCGACCAGACGGAAGTCGGGATATGTATTTCGACCACCGGATTCAAACTTGAATTTTGTTTCGCTCAAGCGAGTCTGGAGCCAGTTTTGAAAATGGAACTCTTTGTCCTTGTTGCTTTCGCGTCGAATCAATTGCTGGCGGCCTATCGCCGAAACGCAGGCGGCGAAAATGTCGAGACAGGGATGAGCAGATGCCATATTTCAGGATATGATGATGCAAAATGTCGTTTCCAGCGAATTGTGATCGATTGGGTACGACAACGCGGCGTCGATTCTGGAGGTGAGATTTCAAAACGGTCGCCTATATCGGTACCACTGTGTGCCGGGGTCGGTTTTCGCGGACTTGTTGCGCGCCGAATCGAAAGGACGCCTTTTCAATGCGGAAATTCGAGACGTGTATTCGTGCGAACAGATCGGATGAGAATCCGCTCGTTCCGCGCACGTTACGAATACGGGGCGCTTTCGTCTTTCGTTTCGCTTTGTTGATTCAATCAACTGCCAGACGGAATCTATATCATCAGTCACGGAGGTGGCGAGCCGTTTTGCGGAATCCTGACCACGTATGAAAAACCCGGCCGTTGCGATCGTTCGACTTCGTGATGGCATCTTAGCTCCTTTGGCCGCCCTCCGTAATCGTCCCAAGCGCTGGCAGAAATCTCGGGGGGGGCACATCCGCCAGGCAATGGGTGGCGCGCAATCCGGCCAAGACGTGGACATGATCGCTGGTTCCGCCCACTGTATGCGGCACGCCGTTGAGGCCGCGAATCACGCCGCCGAGGTATTCGTGGACACGGGTGCGTGGGGTGGGCGAGAGCCATGGCTCGCGATCTTTGGTGCTAAAGATGAGATGGTAATGCAGAGAGAGATGGGTCGAGGGCATGCGGGAGTTTCTCGCGCTCCTGCCAGAGCGCAATCTCGTGCGGAGCGGTTTGAAACCGGTGGCTACGGTCGCTGCAGCGGCCTCCACCCGCCTCAGGCGGGCTAATATCTGGCGTCCCTTCGGGACGAGTCTGCATCATCCTGGCCGCCAGTAAGCGTATGACACGCTCTAGGTCCGTTTCTTAGAGGCGTGTTTGATTTTAGCGAGTTTCTTCAAAGCCGCACCTTTATGCATCGCCATGTGGTCCGTCTTATCGCTTTTGATCAAATACTGCGGCTCCTCCTTGGAGGCGCGCACCGTGTAGGTCTTAAACTTGATCGGCGCGGTCACCTTTTTCTTGATCGTCCCCCGAACGCGGCCCGCTTCCGAGTTCCACTCGACATGATCTCCGACTTTGAATTCGTCTTTCGTTGGCGCTTTGCTCATTGGTGTTTCTCAGGTGGAAGCAGAGGTCGCTCGCGGGAGAACAAATTCCTCCATGGCATGCGCGAATCCATCTTCCTCGTTGCTCAAGGTGACAAAGTTCGCCTGCGTCTGGACCTGCGGACTGGCGTTGCCCATGGCAATGCTCAGGCCGCTTTTCTCGAACATCATAACGTCGTTAGGCATGTCGCCGATGGTGGCGATTTCTTCCGCCGGAATGCGCAGAGAACGGGAGAGAAAGTCGACCACGCCGCCTTTGTTAGCTTCCGGGTTGGTTACATCCAGGTAGTAAGGCTGGGAACGCGCAGCGGAAGCTTGACCGCGCAACTCCGCCTGCAGAGCCGCTTCACATCTGGCGACTGCATCGAGGTCGTCGCTCACGCCAACGATCTTGACCGCGCTGTCCAGCAGCGGGTTGAAATCGGTCGAGACTTTCGCTTCGAACTTCACCGTCCAAGCCTCGCGCGCCACGTGCGCACCCTGGGGATCGGGCACAAACCAATCGGTCGCGGTATAGAGCCACCCGACGAGTTTGTGCTGGTCGATCACCTTCACCGCGCGGGTCGCTGCGGCTCGGGAAATGAAACGAGATTGAATCACACTTAGATCCGGGTTCACGAAGACACCACCGTTAAAGCCGGCGACGATCGTGTCGATCTTGAGGTCGTCGATCAGCATCTTCATGCCGCGCGGCGGACGCCCGCTCGTGATCGTAAACCCGATACCTGCAGCGCGCAGAGCTGCGACGGCGGCTCGGGCCCGCGGCGTGACGAGCTTGTCGTTCGTCACCAGTGCCCCGTCCACATCGGCGAGCATCAGAGAAATCTTTGTCGTTTTAGGAGAAGGCTTCATTTTCTTCAGGAGATGATGCCAACGTGATGGAGTTCCGCATCCTCTTTTTCGGCGACCTGCAACGTGAACTCGATTTGAGTTCCTGCAGGCAATGCGCTCGTCGGCAGATCGGCGAACCAAACCCCGAGCGCGGTCTCGCTTGCCCTCACTTCACCTCCGGCACCACCGGCCTCGCGCCAATAAATCACCGCTGGGCTGCTGCTAATCACTCGCAACGTTTTGCCTGCTGGAATGCGCGCACGCCGATGTGCGCGGGTCCACATCTCGACCTCCGACCCGGTGCGCTGTTCGACGTAACGCTGGTGCACAGGCGCGATGCGATCGAACGATACGCGGTCGGCGCGGCTGCGCACAAGGCTGAGGTATTCCGCGTGCGCCCAGCAGAGCGGCATCGCCGAGCCGGTGGGGAGGCCGCGTTTGAATCTTGTCCCGGGCAAATCGTCGTTCCACCAGACTTGCTCGGGCAGCATTCCGCCGGCGTTTGAGAAATGTTCGAGCGTTTTTATAAACGGCAACGCGTCCCGTCCTGCCGCCAGCTCGTAATGGCCGCGCTCACCAGTCAGCAACGGCCATGCGCCGCCGACCCCGGCGACGTCGAACGCCGCGCCATCCGCGCGTTGTCCGTAACCGTCATGATTGTAACGCCGCCAGGATGGGCCTTGCGGAAGATCATGTTTGATGACCGCATCAATGACCGCCAGCGAATCGACGACGATCGGATCATGCGGGTCGCGTAAACCGAGCCGGACGAGACTGAGAAAATCTCCGCCCACGACGTTGCGCGCCGGATGCTCACCGCCGCCATTCGCGATCCGCAACACGGCGGTATCCGGCTGGGCGGTCGCGTGTGGGTCGTTACAATCAGCGGGTGTAATGCGCAGATAATGCCGCGGCCGGCCGGGGACGAGTTCGCCGCAGGTTGTGACCGTCCATTCCTCGAGGTGCGCTGAAAGCCAGTCGGCATAGTCGAGGCAAAATTGCGCCGTGTTCGCGTCGCTCCGCGCCCGCGCAAATTCGGCGGCGATGACCAGACCGGCAATGATCGCGGC
>JBBSPM010000126.1:0-7263 GCA_038258815.1 Chthoniobacterales bacterium | reverse complement strand
GTGTGGTACGACGCCTTCAAAGTGCAGCCGGCGGACAAAATGTATGTCGCGCCGGCCGATCGTGCGCGCATCTGGTAGAGGCGCAGCTTAGTTTGTGACAACAATCAAAGCGGGGTGACGCCAGCCAAGCCAAGTCGATCAGCGTCGGCTGTGAGAGCGACGATGACTTCTGCGATGACATCATCCAAAGGCCGATCAAGTTGCTGTGCGCCATCGATGATGTCCTGACGATTGACTGCACGGGCGAACGCTTTGTCTTTCATCTTCTTCTTCACCGCGGCGACGTCGACTTCACGGATGCTCTTGGATGGGCGCACCCGGGCGACGGCGGTGACGAAGCCGCTCAGTTCATCGACAGCGTAAAGGGTTTTCTCCATCGGTGTCTCGCGCGCGACTCCGGTGTAATTCGCGTGCGAGAGAATCGCGCGACAAATTTCTTCGCTCCAGCCGTTCTCGCGCAGCGATTCGGCAGCCGAGGAAGGATGTTCTTCGGTCGCGCTCTGTTCCGCGTTGGGAAAGCGCTCGTAGTCCATGTCGTGGAGCAACCCGACGGCCTGCCAGAGGTCTGCGTCGGCGCTGTTCAGTTCCGCGAAATGCTTCATGCACGCGGAGACAGCGTAGCAGTGTTTGCGCAGGCTTTCGGATTGCACCCACTCGTGCAGGATCTGGAGGGCTTGGTCGCTGAGGTGATTCATTTCTGCCGTCCTTCTAAGTCTGGATCGCCGGGGAAGAAAGCGGGATTTGCGTCGGGAATGAAAGCTGTCAGCTCCCCCAGGTCGCTAAGTGCTGGCCGAATCGTGTAGCTAAACGAAGCCGCCGTATTGTTCGTCAGTCACCTTCTCCATCCAATTGACAACCTCGACATCGAGCGCTTCCTGAATGGCGATGTGAGTCATAGCTGTGGTCGGCGCGGCGCCGTGCCAGTGTCTCTCGCTAGGCGCGAACCAGACGACGTCACCGGGCCGAATCTCTTGGACCGGGCCCTCCTCGTGCTGGACACGGCCGATCCCGGAAGAGACGATGAGCGTCTGTCCCAGCGGATGTGTGTGCCAGGCCGTGCGTGCACCCGGCTCGAAGGTGACACTGGCACCGCGGACGCGCGCGGGTTCAGGCGCTGTAAAGAGCGGATCGATGCGAACATGACCCGTGAACCAATCGGTCGGCCCCTTGTCGAAAGGCTGTGAACCATTTCGCTTGATGTGCATGTCTTAGGTTTCCTGATTCTTAGCTCGTAACCTAGCGTCCGGTAATTTGCTCCAGCTTCTCCGGATAGCGCGCACCTTGCACCGTGATCGCGGCCGCAGCGTCATCAACTTCGCGCAAGTCTTCACTCGTCACTTCAACGTCAGCGGCACCGAGATTCTCCTCCAGCCGATGCAACTTCGTCGTTCCCGGGATCGGCACGAACCACGGCTTTTGCGCCAGCAACCACGCGAGCGCGATCTGCGCCGGCGTCGCCTGCTTCTTCGCCGCGATCTTCTCCAGCAGATCCACCATCGCCTGGTTGGCCTTCATCGCTTCGGGCGCGAAACGCGGCAGTCTGCTGCGGAAATCATCGTCACCCAGCTTCGTGGTCTCATCCATTTTGCTGGTGAGAAAGCCTCTACCCAGCGGGCCTGTAAGGCACGAACCCGATGCCGAGTTCCTCCAGCGTCGGGATCACCTCCGCCTCCGGCTTGCGATGCCAGAGCGAGTATTCGCTTTGCAATGCCGTCACCGGCTGGACCGCGTGCGCGCGCCGGATCGTCCGCACGCCCGCTTCCGAGAGACCGAAGTGCTTCACCTTGCCTTCCGCGATCAACTCCTTCACCGCGCCGGCCACGTCCTCGATCGGCACGTTCGTATCCACCCGATGCTGATAGAACAGATCGATCACATCCGTCCGGAGCCGCTTGAGCGAAGCTTCCGCAACGCGTTTGATCTGCTCCGGCCGGCTATCCAATCCCGCCGCGCCCGGCCGCTTGTCGTCGCCACTGAGATCGCACCCGAACTTGGTCGCGATCACCACCTGTTCGCGGAAGGGCGCGAGCGCCTCGCCCACCAGCTCTTCGTTAATGTAGGGACCGTAAGCCTCCCGCCGTATCGAAGAAGGTCACGCCGCGCTCCACCGCGGCGTGCAGCAGCTTCGTCATCTCCTGCTTATCCTTCGGCGGCCCGTAGGAAAAACTCATCCCCATGCACCCGAGCCCGATGGCCGCCGCTTCCAGATTCTCTTACCAAGTTTGCGCTTTTGCATGCGAACAAGATCGCGCGTCAAAGCGATCCTGCTCGCGCAATCGTGCGCCGGCTGTCGCGTTCTTGCTGAGAAGAGAACTGCCTTTGGTATTGTCAGAATGCAGCGCGCGTAATACCTTTCAGCATGACGACCATTTCGCTGAAAGTCCCTGACACGCTCGACTCGCGCCTGGCGAAAGAAGCGCAACTTCGGCACACATCGAAGTCCGCCGTTGTTCGCGAATGCGTCGAGAAAATGCTCCTCGCTCCCCGCAAGGATCGTGCGGCCTCATGCCTCGACCTCGCGGGTGACCTAGCGGGTTGTCTCAAGGGCCCGCGGGACATTGCGACGAACCCGAAATACCTCGACGATTTCGGCCAATGAGGGAGGTCGTCATCGCCGATACTGGTCCGATCGTCGCCTTTCTCGTTCGGCAGGCGCAGCATCACCGCTGGGCGTGCGAGACGATGGCGACGCTCCGTCCTCCGCTGCTCACCTGCGAACCCGTGCTCGCCGAAGCCGCGCACATCCTGCGCCGCCATAGCTGCGCCGCCGATCCGCTGCTGGCGTTGATCGAACGCGGCGTGCTCAACATCGCCTTCTCCGTCGAGAGCGAACTCGCCCCGCTCCGCCAACTCATGCGCCGCTATCACGACCAGCCGATGTCGCTCGCCGACGCCTGCCTTGTCCGCCTCGCCGAACTCCACGACAAGCCCCGCGTCTGGACCCTCGACTCCGATTTCCGCATCTATCGTCGCTTGGGGCGGTTGATGATTCCGACGCTCGCCCCAGACGAATAGAAGGATGGCAAAAGCGACTCCCGAGACGCATGCCTTGCTTGAACACGCGCTGCGACACGTCCTCGCGGAGCAAGCGAAGGTGCTAAGCCACAAGCGTTGTGATCTTCTGGTGGGATCAGCAAAGAAATTGGGTGATCTGGCCGCGAAGACTTGGCAGTTATTGTCGCAGGGCCTGCACAAAATTCGATCCACCAAGCACCTGACCAAACAGGCGCACGCTATCGAACGAGCGATTGATGACGCATCGGAAAAACATTGGTTCTACTTGGAGGTATCCGTCAGCAGCATCTACGAACGAATCGAGCAGTCGTTCACGCTGCGACCTGTTCAAGAGAAGCTTAAACTAAAGACCGCTCTCGCCGTCAGAAATCATTTCCACAACCTCCGGCTTCTTTTGCTCGAGCAGATTTTAGGTGCGCGGATGTTGATCAACAACAGTGATTACGGATCGGAGGTTGAACGGGTCTCACAGCAATTTCTTCAGCGGGAGCTTGGTCCCCGAATTCCGAGTCCTACAAGGTGGTCAAATCCTGAATTACGTCGGCGACGACGCTAACGCGCAGATCGATTTGCTCGTGGTTCCTGCGGACGCGCAGGTCATGCTGGCGACCAGTGCCGATGGCTCAAAGGTGAATGTCTTATGCGATCAAGTCATTGCAGCGATCATGACATCCTCCAATTTGACGAAAAAGAAACTGGGGGAGGATTGGGAAAAGCTCGGGCGAGTGTCGGAACTATTTAAGTTCACAGACGAGCTCCCGAATGCAAAGGAACAGGCTTGGCCACTTTGTTATTTGCTATCTGCACAGTCTGCCTCCCTAACCGAACTCAGCAAAAAATGGGTTGCCATGGCGAAGTCGACACCCAATTCGAAATTCGTCCCTCAGTTTTTAATGTCGTTAGACACGGGATTCGCTTATTCGGGCGCCACTTCGCGGCCTCGGCCTCGATATCCAGCTAACTATGTCGAGCGAGACGATGTGAACACGGAACAGGGCATTTACGCTGGGCTTGGAATTGCGTGGATGCTGACCCAAATCCGGGCGCGAGCGAAATTGCTTCAAAACAAACCACCCCGCTCGATTCAGCGTTTCGCCAAGTTGCTTGATGACGCTTCATTGAAGGAGGGCACACCGCCGACTTGGGCTCCGCGGTTTGACAAGTTTGGAAGCGTCCGGCCTATCGAGGGAATTCTTCATTGGGGTCATTCGTTTAGATGGGCTCATAATCGCCTCTATCTGGGCTGCCTGAAGAAGGTCCGACCTGATCTCGAAACCTCACGGCAGTTTCATGTCTTCCGAGATAGTGTGGACACCTCGGCCCTCGACTGGAAAGATGAACACAAGTGCCTGCGTTGGTTCCGCCACAGCACCCATTGGTCGGCAAATGGACTTGTCGCTCTTCAGGAATGGACCCCGATCGCTGGCAGCCCTGAATACACCTGCAGCTACGCGGTCTTCGATTCAGCAGCGGGCGAAGAATTGAAACTCGATCCGCCTATAGACAAGCGTGGTTTCAGTGACTTGCGCGAAGCGCTTGAGTCGTTGCGGCCCGCCATCCCAAGCGCCCCAGAAGTGTGATTCTCCTTGGTGGACGGGCGGGCGCGACGCTCTTGCCCCCGCTGTCTCCACCAAACCCTTTCTTCTCCGCCGCGCAGATTTCGATAATGAAGCTCTGACGGTCCTAGGTGTCGTGTCCATGAAGAGGACTTTAGTTCGTCGGAGCTGCTGTAGTGGTGAACTCGCCGGTGGAGATTTCGCCGGCACCTTTAAAGAGATTTGAGCGCCCGTCAACTGGCTGTTCCACGCTTACAGCGTGCCGGAGTCGGAAATGCGCCACATTGAGACAGGTAATGGCGCATTTAGTCGAAACGCGCCACTTAAGGCCATTTTTGTGGCGCATTTAGTTGAATGCGCCACATTAACTGCATGCCGAAGCAAATCGCAGCGGAGGAATTCAGTGCCATCCTGGAAGCGGTTCGTCGATTTCCCGACGGCGCGTCGCTGAGCCAAATCGATTCGACTCTCTCCAAGAAGCTGCCACTTCGCTCCCTGCAACGGCGGCTTGAGATGCTGGTTAAGCAAAAGCGTCTCATCCCCGAAGGCGCGGGTCGAGGAAGTCGCTATCACTTGCCGAAGGTGGCAAAGGCACCTGAACCCGCCGCCGAACGCCGGCTCGCCGTGAATCTGCCCGTCTCGCCCGCGGGAGAGTCGATCCGCGCTGCGGTGCGGGCGTCAATTCATGAACGGCAACCGGTCGGATACCGCCGCGAATTTCTCGACGCGTATCGGCCAAACGAAACGGCGTATCTCTCAGCCGAGCTCCCTCGGCGGCTCGCGGAAGCGGGAAGCTCGCGTGACGCTGAATCGCCGGCTGGTACCTACGCGCGCCAGATTTTCAACCGACTGCTGATCGACTTCTCGTGGAACTCGAGCCGGCTCGAAGGAAACACCTACTCGCTGCTCGAAACCGAACGCCTCCTGGCGCTCGGCGAAAGTGCTGCGGGCAAAGATGCGCGTGAGGCACAGATGATCCTCAATCACAAGGCCGCCATAGAACTGCTCGTGGAGTACGCGGCGGAGATCGGCTTCAACCGCTACACGATTTGCAATCTACACGCATTGCTCGCGGAGAATCTGCTCGCCGATCCACAGGCGGGAGGACGCCTGCGCATGATCGCCGTAGAGATTGGCGGCACGGTCTTTCACCCGCTGGAAGGGCCGCAACTGACCGAAGAATGCTTCGATCAAATCCTCGCCACCGCAGCGGCAATCAAAGACCCATTCGAACAGGCGTTCTTTGCCATGGTGCATCTGCCCTACCTCCAGCCCTTCGAGGATGTAAACAAACGCGTCTCGCGATTCGCGGCGAACATCCCGCTGATTCGGCGCAACCTGTCGCCACTGTCGTTTGTGGACGTGCCGGCGCGAGATTACGTCGATGGCATTCTTGGCGTCTACGAACTGAATCGAGTCGAGCTGCTGCGAGATGTTTTCGTCTGGGCGTATGAGAGGTCATGCGCGCGCTACGCCGCAGTGCGCCGCTCACTCAGCGAGCCGGACACATTCCGTCTGCGCTACCGCACGCAAATCATGATGGCGGTGAGCAACGTCATCCGCGAGCGAATGGATCGCGCAGCTGCCATCGCATTCATCCGCCGTGACGTGGAGCAGAATGCGCCAAGTGAAGACCGCGCGCGGCTCATCGAAATCATCGAGACAGAACTAATGAACCTGCACGAAGGTAATTTTGCGCGCTACCGCGTGCGACCCTTCGAATTCCAATCATGGCGTGACGCCTGGCGGTGAAACATGAGCGGTCAGGATCGAACACTCCGGCGCCGCGCGCGTTTTTGCGCGAAGGAACGAGCAAATTCTTACAAGGCACTGCGAAACTCCGTCGGCGTGACGCCGACGACGCGGCGGAAGACCTGGGCGAAAGCACTCGGGCTGGTGTAGCCGACTTCGAGCGCGATCTCGATCAGGCTGCGCTTGGTTGGGAAAGCCCGGCCTCGCCCTTCGGCTGCCTTACGGCCCGCATCATCTGCTGGGCGCGGGTGATGAGCAGCTCCGGGGTGGCCGGGACAAGGAAGCTATCGACCACGCGCGGCAAGCGGCAGAGCCATAGAGCCCGGTCCATTGCAGCGCGGCGCTATCGTATCGGCCGGGACCTGGCCGTTGAGGTAGCGGTGAAAGGCAGCGGCGGTGGTGCGGTTAGGGGTTTGCACGGGTTAGAGTGAAGACGATACGGACACTTTGTCTTCTTCCATGGTGCACGAGCAAGTTCATGAAAGTGAGGCGCCTTCACCAGGTCGCCGCGGCGACCGCTCCCCAGAGGAATAAGCGCGAATAGAAAAAATGCCGGACAGCGTGAGCCGTCCGGCATTTCAAAGGAGTCAGCAATCAAACAAAAACTGAATTGTGCGCTACCGTTTCGATCTTCTCTGAGCCTTGGTTTCTTTCGATCCCAAGGGCTTCACGGCATGCCGCTGAATCTCGCAAGCAAGGATGCTCGCGCTATCCTAACGGTTTTAGCCGTCGACCTAGTGCGTTGCGGAGCAAACTTCGTCATTCGGGTTTCGAACTTCGACATTCGCGCGCAGCGCGCTTTCTCCTTAGAAAGGAGGTGATCCAGCCGCAGGTTCCCCTACGGCTACCTTGTTACGACTTCATCCCAGTTACCGCTCATAGCGTAGGGCGCTGCTTCCCTTGCGGGTTGGCGCGCGCACTTCGGCTACAAGTGACTTCC
>JBBSPM010000125.1:0-7392 GCA_038258815.1 Chthoniobacterales bacterium | reverse complement strand
CCCGCCCTTCGACGTCGGCGCGGACTTCAGCATGGATATCGAGATCGGCGGCGAGACCTTCCACAAAGAGCCGAACCTCCTCGAACAAATCGCCTACCGCGACACCTGGGGCCGCGGCGCGGATTCGTTCATCGCGATGATTTACGAACGGCTCATCCTTATGCGCGATCTGATGCATCCTGAAGGCAGCATCTACGTGCACATGGGGCCAAATGTAGCTCCCTCAATCGAAGCAACGATTCGTGAGGTCTTTGGCTCGACCGGAGCCAGCGCGATGATTACTTGGAAAAGAGTAACCGCTCACGGCGACAGCCAACGATGGGGGATAATCCATGACGCGATTCTATGGCGGACAAAAGGCGAAAGCTACATCTGGAATGCGCAGTATGAGCCTTACGACGAAGGCTATCTCGGCTCGAAATACACCAATACGACACCAGATGGTCGCCGCTACCGACTCGACAATCTCACAAGCCCGAATCCGCGCCCGAACATGATGTACGAGTGGCGCGGCTGCTCGCCGCCAGCAATGGGCTGGCGATACGAACTCGCAACAATGGAAAAGCTCTTCGGTGAAGGACGAATCGAACTGCCTAGGAAGGAGGGTGGGCGCCCTCAGTTGCGCCGGTTCTTGGATGAAGGAAAAGGCGTTCCGGTGGGTACGGTTTGGGCAGACATCTCGCCAGTGAATTCGCAGGCGAAGGAGGACACGAGTTACGCCACTCAGAAGCCAGAGTTACTCGTTGAACGCATACTCAAGGCAAGCAGAAACGAAGGTGACTTGGTAGCCGACTTCTTCGCCGGCAGCGGCACCACCGCCGCAGTAGCCGAAAAGCTGGGCCGCAAATGGATCGTCACCGACCTCGGCAAGTTTGGCATCCACACCACGCGTAAACGGCTCATCCAGGTGCAGCGCGAGTTGAAAGCCGCGGGTAAACCCTTCCGCGCTTTTGAAGTGCTCAACCTCGGCCGCTACGAGCGCCAGGCTTATCTCAACGTCGGCCCGCGTCTCTCCGCCAAAAAGAAAGCCGAAGTCCTCGCTCGCAAGGAACAAGAGTTCCGAGAATTGATCCTCAAAGCTTACCGTGCCGAGCCCTTGCCCGACGCCACCTTCTTTCATGGCAAAAGCGGCGGCCGCCTCGTCGTCGTCGGCCCGATCAATCTCCCGGTCGGCCGGCTCTTCATCGAAGAAGTCATCACCGAATGCCGCAAGCGCGGCGCCACTCGCGTGGACGTGCTCGCCTTCGAGTTCGAGATGGGCCTTTTCCCCGCCGTCCTCGACGAAGCGAAGGGGAAAGGCATCGACCTCGCCCCCAAGACCATCCCGCCGGAAGTGTTCGACCGCCGCGCCGTCGAGCGCGGCCAGGTCCGCTTCTTCGATGTCGCCTACATCGAAGTCACCCCGCGCTACGACCCAAAAAACCCGCTCACCCTCGCCGTCGAGCTGACCGATTTCTCCGTCTACTACTCCCAAGGCGTGGCCGAATCGATCGCCGCCGAAATGAAAGCCGGCAAAAGCGAAGTCGTCTGCGAACAAGGCCAGCTCCTCAAATTAAGCAAAGACAAGGAAGGCATCATCAAGCGCGAAGTGCTGACCAAGCAGTGGACCGACTGGGTCGATTACTGGGCGGTCGATTTCGATTACGAAAGCCGCAAAGAAATCATCAAAGTAGCGACCAACCTCGGCGTGGAAAACGCCCTCCCCGGCACCGCCGACGCCGGCGAGCTGCTCGACTTCGAAGAGCGCTGGACCGGCGCCTACATCTTCGAGAACGAATGGCAAAGCTTCCGCACCCGCCGCGACCGCACCCTCGAACTAACCACCGCAAGCCACACCTACGAAAAGCCGGGCCGCTACACCATCGCCGTAAAAGTCATCGACATCTTCGGCAACGACACGATGACGCTGGTGCCGGTTAATATCGGCTAGGACCGGCCATGCCCCGCAAATTGACCATAAAGGAATGGCTGGTGCGCGAAGCTACAGATGTCGCCAAGCATCAGTTGCGCCAAGGAATTCGGGCCGGCGCCGAGCATGCGTTGCCTGTGCTGAAAGAAGCGGGAAATCGAGCACAGAAACTTTGGTCTGGTTGGCGCAAAGGCGCCAAGAAGGAAGATCTGTTGGAAGCGGTGAATTTCTTGCAACTAGAACTGCACTCGGAACGCCTGGCGCACGAGAAGAGAATAGAGCGTCTCAAACGAGCCTTGGCTCGAAAGAAAAAGGAAAGGCCGGACCGTCGAATGCCTGAGAGGTAATTTATGCCCATTCCCAAATACGACGAAATGATGCTGCCTTTGCTGCAGTTGCTGGCAGACGGAAAAGAACATCATCAACGCGATCTGGCCGCCCGCCTCGGCGATCACTTCCGGATGACGGACGAGGAGCGTAATCTGATGCTCCCCAGCACGCAGTCGACCTACCTTCGGAATCGCCAGGGATGGGCCGGATTCCACCTCCGGAAGGCTGGACTCGCCGAGCTATCAGGACAGGCAACGCTGCGGATTACGCCATCCGGGTCAGAGTTGCTCAAGAACCCACCTCCTAAGATCGAGCGCCAGTTTCTAATGGAGTTTGAGCCCTTCAAGCAATTCATGCTCGAACAAAAGTCACGCGCTGCGTCTGCGGTAAAGACCAGGAATCGGAAAACGACCGACGCCATCCTACCTGACGACGAACCAGCCGGCGACGATGAGTCGCCCCCGGAAGAGCGCATTGATGCCGCTTTCACCGAGCTGAGGGAAACATTGGTAACCGATTTGCGGACCAAGCTGGCCTCCGTCGATCCCTTCCGGTTCGAGCAGGTCGTTTTGGACCTGCTGGTGAAGATGGGGTATGGCGGATCGCGCAAAGAAGCCGCCGCCGTTACGCAGAAAACGGGGGATGGGGGCATCGATGGCGTCATCAATGAGGATCGCCTTGGCCTCGATGTCATTTACGTTCAGGCGAAGCGATGGAAGGGAAACGTCGGCCGAGAAGAGATTCAAAATTTTGTCGGTGCGCTGGCGGGTAAAAAGGCTGGCAAAGGAGTTTTCATCACCACAAGCGCGTTCAATGCGAACGCCAGCGCGTACGCGGACGGCCTGCATCAAAAAGTCATTCTGATCGACGGCCGACGCCTGGCAGAGCTAATGATCGAACACAGCATCGGTGTCGCCGAACAACACGCCTACAGCGTGAAGAAGATCGACAGCGACTACTTTGAAGAAGGATAGTCCCCTCCCTCAGCGTTGGTGGGAGGTCCTGCCGGCCATACCACGCTCACAGAATTCGCACGCTTATCGTCGGCTGCGGCGCTCCTGGTTTGATCATACCTGGAAGAGCCATCCATTTCTCTCGCCGCGGCACGAAAATCATCTGACGGCGACCCTTTTTGAGAACTTCATCCTCTTCAATCCTGAAATCTGGGTCGATGGGATACTAAGCGCAGCGGGCATCGAACAGCCCTCCGTCAGAATTTCGGGTTGCAATTGGGGGTATGAGGTCCTCGCGGAGAAGAACAAACTCGCCGATATCGCCATTCACACTTGCGACGCGAATGGTGATCATGTGATCATTGTGGAGGCAAAAATCAAAGGCGGAGCGTTCAAGAAGACCGACGCCAACCCTGCCAGTTATCTTGATCTCGCGGAGTTCTCCTGGGCTCCGAAGCGATCCTTGATCTACTTGATTGATGAGGCCGATGTCAAAAAGACGAGAGGCTTGATAGCCGATCCCTTGCAACGGAGTGGGATCCTCACGTGGCAGGCGCTCGGCGGTTTACAGGTTGAGCTGGCCCTGCAGCTAGATTGTAGTGCGGGTATTCGCGATTTCGTTGCGGGCGCCATCCAGTTCCAGTACCTAAATCACGGCATAAGGCCCACCCAGCCCGTAGCCGACTATCTCGCTGGTGAACCTTCTCGGGCGGATATCAACAAGGAAAATCCTGAGAGGATGAGAAACTGGTCTACGGATTGGAGAATTTCGTAGGCGCTAATCGGCAGTCCATGTCTCAGCGCAAAATTTGCTTTCTAAGCTCTCCGGTCGCGAGGAGAGCTAGTTTTCCGAGGAGCAGATGGCGCAGCTCTTCGCGCGTGCGCATGCATCTTGCTTGATAGGTCGACGTGAACCCATCTGTCTCAGAAGAACGTCAACACTTCAATCTGACTACCAGTCAACTGGACGAATTGGTAACGCGCTCTTGGCACTCGATCGATGAGCTCACTCAAATCGCCCTGGAGCTCCCCTACCGGGAGAGACTGGCAGCAAAACGGCTTCGCCAGAGAACGCTTGAGCGGATGGTGGAAATTTTAGAAAGTCGTCAAGACTTCATATGGCCGAATACAGACGCTCCGGAAGGGTTCACAAAACTGGATCAAGAAGTGTTCCGTCATGATCACAGCCCGTTAAAAGCGATGGGATACTCAGTAGGCGTCAATGGACCGACCAGTGAAGGCCGCCAGGCAATTCTTGACGATGCTTACCTCGGTGTCCTCCCTCCCGTGAACTCGTCCGAATATATGAGAGCGTGGGGAGATGCCGACACCGCGACAAGGCTCAAGAAGATGGCGGATTTAATCGCTACGAGCGCGCGTCTCAAGAAGAGGCAGGACTCCGAGACGTTTCGGCTCGCGATTAGCGAGTGGGAAGAGGACTTGGCGCACCTGAAGCAAAAATATTACGACGGTCGGTACGACGCCGCCATGAGCTTCTTCGCTTGGCCGGACACCGCGTTTTGCTGAGAATTTTCCCAGCGCGGTCAGCCGTTGACGAGACCGCCGTGGCATCCGCCGAGCAATAAAGCCCTCCTCGTGCGGTTCCGCGGCCTGGGGTCAGCCCGCTTGCAAGTGTGACTCAAGCTGCAGACGCAGAAGCTGACTTGTCGGTATCTCGTATTGTAGTGACTGTGATGGTGTCGACAGAGGTCGAGTCCAGAAACGCCACTCGAGATTGTTGGCTTGAGCTTATTCAAACCGCTTCCGCTAGAGAAACTCCCATTCCGATTCCGAAAATGGCGGAAGATCGTCGTCTAGAGCCGGGAGGTCGCCGCTGTGCAGTCCCTCGCTAGGATCCTCTAGCTCTTTGATCTGGCCCGCTGCAATCGCGATTTTCGCCGCGGTTCGCCGATCAACGAATTGCCCTTCAGTTGTGACAAAGCCTCGTATGTAGAAGCCGATGCTGCGAGCGTATTGGTCGATGAGATTCTGGTAAATGACGTCATGCTTCCGTCCGATCGCGATCTGGTTGCCAAAATAGCGGATGGCCGCTGAGCGAATCTTGACAACGTTCTTCTCCATCAGCTTCAAACAAGATTACGCCGTCGTTTCGAGTTTACGCCAGGGCTTCCCTAAAGAGGAATACCCTCGTTCAATTACTGGTTTGAGCCTCTCTAGATCCTGCTCGCTGAGAGCGTGATTTTGGTTGAGACGTATGCTGACTCTGACGCGGATGTTTTCCATGATGATTGCTGTTGTAGCAACATCGGGGCCTCACAATGCAACCTCCCCGACGGTTCAGTTTTCCCGCACCCTCAGCAAGCAGTGATTCAACTCTCCCGCGATTTGATTCTCTCGCATCCCGCTCGCTCACCCTTCGGGCTTCGTCTATGTCGGCCGTCCCCGCCGGCTCCATTGATTCACTCGGTGCCCCCTCGCTCACCGCTACCTAGCGGCTGCCCGTCTACGTCACTCCTCCCTGTCGCTCCGTTCCCACACGTTGAATCTCAATTCTGCCGGACCCGTAGCATGCAATGGTTGATCTCACCTGCGATCTCCCAGACATAGTAAAGACTGGTGCTGCCATTGTTATAGACAAGTTTCTCGTCTGTTCTCAAGTGCGTGATCCCTTTTTCCTTAGGGACGTCCCGATAGCGCGCGCCGTTGATCCAGATATCGAAGCTCGTGACATCGTCGTCGTGCACCTTTATCCACACGCCCGCTCCGGGCATCGGAATGTAATAGTTTTCATCAAGCGGGACGTGGTAGTCGGTCCCGGCTGCTTTTTGCGCCTCGCGCGCTCGTTGTGCCGCCTCAGCTCGCAGCCGCTCAGCGAGCGCGGCCTGGTCGCGCGCAGTCTGTTCCCGCTGGCGTTGTTCCGCGTTTAATCGTTCCTGATTGAATCGGGTCCGGTCTGCCACCGATGCCCTGTAGGGCGTCGGCTGGAATGAGACGTTGTTTGCGGGCCAGACGAGTGCCGCCGGCCTCGTGACGGAGGTTCGTTGATGCCGATGCGTCACAAATACTCCATCTCTTTTCAACGGTCTGACCCGATCCCAGGCGAAGAACGCGATCGATCCGAGTAGGAGGACAATCAGCGCGCACGCCGAAGGGAACATCATCGAGCGGCTCAGCGATTCTCTCGCTTTCGGAGTAGCCGAATAGTCTCCCGCATCATACTTCAGCAGAGGAAAGAGCTCGTCGAGCGTGCGCCACGAGCGCGCGCCGACTCGGCGACAGGGTTCGTCGCTGAAACTCCCTGCATGGAAGAGTTCCGCAATTTCCTCGGAAGTGAGGGGCGTATGGCAGGCTTCGGAGAGAACATCATAGAGGTCCATGAAGTCTGGACAGCACGATGAATGCCTCTCTCCGTTTCGGCGGCGCTGGGCTTTCCATAAAGAAGCGCATTGGCGTTCAGATCGTTTTCCAGTAGCATTTCTACATGAGTGGCGTGGTCACACAAAATCCCGAGGTGCTCGGAGGCGAACCTGTATTTGCGGGGACGCGCGTGCCGGCGAAGAGCCTCTTTGATCATTTGGAAGCGGGTGATTCGCTCGAGCAATTTTTGGAAGGCTTCCCCAGCGTGAAGCGCGAGCAGGTCATCGCCTTGCTCGAGGAATCCAGGGAGCATGTCCTCGCCTCGCGCTGATGCGTATTTTGCTGGACGAAAATCTCGACTGGCGTCTGCGCCGCGACTTACCGGGATATCACGTTGAGTCTGTGCCTTTGCTGGGCTGAGCGGGAATTCAAAATGGCGAGTTGCTAAGGAAAGCGATCGAGGCCGGATTCGGCGTTCTTGTTACAATGGATGGCAACATGGTGCATCAGCAAAATATCGCGCGTTATGCGATCGCGATCATCGCCTTGCGCGCAAGGTCCAATCGGCTCGACGACACGCGGCCGCTCATGGAGTCGCTACGAGCGCTTCTACCGCCAGTAAAGCCGAGCACTGTCACATTTACCCCAGATACATAAGCGTTCTCGGATAATCTTGAACGATTCTGCGTCGCTCGTGGTCGGGCTTTGTCTCCTGATTATTTGGGCGATCCTCGGCATATTTTTCTGGGCGGCTTGTTTTCCCATCTTCCGCATCCGTGATCCAACTCCGAGCTTCGAACTTCCAGCTTAGAGCTCCCAGCTTCCGTCTCCCAGCTGTCTGTCGTCCTGTTGTCCCGTAGTCGGTAGTTCGCTCTCAGGTTT
>JBBSPM010000124.1:0-7459 GCA_038258815.1 Chthoniobacterales bacterium | reverse complement strand
GCGTTGGCCTCGCGGAATCAGGTTGCTTTTTCCTCGGCAGGGCGAGTAAAAAGCTGGGATGAACCCCGGTTCCGTCGAGGCGAACGCGGCGGCTGATGCTTTCGCCTCGACCCGTTGGACCCTGGTCCTCGCCGCGGGCGGTGCCGAGGCCACGCCCAGCCAGTCGCTCGACGCGCTCTCCGAGCTTTGCCGGATTTACTGGCGGCCGCTCTATCTTTTCCTGCGCCGGCAAGGGATCGGCGCCGAAGATGCGCAGGATCTAACCCAGGGATTTTTCGCCGAGCTCATCCGCGATCGTACTTACTTTCGAGCTAATCGCGAGAAGGGCCGTTTCCGTTCGTTTCTCCTCGGCGCGTTGAAGCATTTTGTCGCCGACGCGCGCGATCGCGAACACGCGCAGAAACGCGGCGGCGGAAAGATTCGCGAACCATTCGACGAAACGGCCATTTCGGAAGCGGAGAATCAGGTGGCGCGCAACGAACGTTGGAACGAACACCAGGTCTATGATCGCGAATGGGCGGAGACACTGCTCCGGCAGTCACTCGATCGGCTGGCGCAAGAGTGTGTCTTTGCCGGGAAGGGGGCATTGTTCAGCGCGCTGAAATCGCATCTTTCGTTAGGCTTGGAAGAGGCAGCTCCGTATGACGAGTTATCGGCACGCGTGCGCCGACCGGCGGCGACGCTGCGCAAAGACGTCGAGAGATTACGCGCACGCTACGGCGACATTCTGCGCGAGGAAGTGCGCGGGACTGTCTCCGATCCGGCCGATGTCGATGAAGAACTCCGTTATCTTTGCCAGACGCTGGGAGCGGGATAAGAACATGGCTGCAGTTGTCGCGGCAAAATCGACGGCCTGCGCGAGATGCGGCGCGGCGCTGGAGACGACTTCATCGGCTGACTTTGGCTGCATGGTTTGCATGCTTCAGCTGGCCTTCGAGAAATCGCCCGCCGCGGAGGCCGAACACTTCGGCCAATATGTGATCGAGAAACGCGAAGACGGCCATGCGTGGGAGTTGGGCCGCGGCGCGATGGGTGTGACCTATAGGGCGATCGATACATCGTTGCGGCGCGTGGTCGCGCTGAAACTCATCAAGGCGGATTTCGCCGGACGCGGATCGGACGCGCGGGAGCGCTTCATGCGCGAAGCGCGCGCGACGGCGGCGCTGCGTCATCCGAATGTGGCGACCGTTTATCAATCCGGGATCGACGAAGAAACCGGACAATGCTTTTACGCAATGGAATTGGTCGAGGGCGAAACGCTGGACGATCGAGTGCGACGCAGCGGGCCGCTCGATGCGAGAACCGTAATCGAAATCGCGCGGCAAATCACCGCAGCGCTCGGCGCCGCGGAAAAACGCGGACTGGTGCATCGCGATTTGAAGCCGGCCAATGTGATGATCGCGACCGGCGATGAGGGCGATAACATCGCGGTTAAGGTCATCGATTTCGGCCTCGCCAAAGCGCTGGCGGAGACGCCCGATGTGAGAGCTCTGACGCGCGGCGAATTTATTGGCACACCAGCTTTCGCCAGTCCGGAGCAATTTACGGACGCGCCGGTGGATGTGCGTTCCGACATTTACTCGTTAGGCGCAACCCTCTGGTATTTGCTCACCGGTCACATGCCGTTTGGCGACCGTGCGGGCAGTGCCGCGCCGCCCACCGAACAACTCAAAGCAGCCCACGTCTCCGCACGCTTGACGACGTTAATGCTTTCAATGCTGGCGATCGAGCCGGCGGCGCGTCCAGGCGTGCGCGAGCTGGCCGCGAAGCTCGAACTGATTAGTGGCGAGGCTAAGGGGCGCCAGAAATGGCCGCTGCGGATCGCGTTAGCGGCAGCGGTGGTCGCGCTCGCCGCGGGGGTTGCGTTTCTTTATCGCTCGCGCAGTGAAACCAGGACAGCGCCGGAAAAGAGCGTCGCAGTTCTGCCCTTCGCAGATCTAAGCGAAAACCAAACGGACGCTTATTTCGCCAGTGGCATTCAAGACGCCATTCTTACCCGACTCTCAAAAATCGCAGACCTGAAAGTCATCTCGCGAACCTCGACGGAACAAATTAAAAGCGCTCCCTCTAACTTGCGCGACATCGCCAAAAGCATTGGCGCCGCAAATATCCTTGAAGGAAGCGTGCAACGCGCGGGCGATCAGATTCGAATCAGCGTGCAGTTAATCCAAGCCGAGAGCGATTCCCACCTCTGGGCGGAAACCTATGACCGCAGGGCAAACGACGTTCTGCAGGTGGAAAGCGAGGTGGCGGAACACGTCGCCAGTTCACTCGAAGCGAAATTGACCGGCCGGGAACGCCACGAGATCGCAACCGTGGGGACAACCAATCCCCAAGCCTACGACATGTATCTGCACGGTCTCGCCTTGCAACGAAGCGACTCTGAAGACGTCGCCGGCAGCATCGAGTTTTACCGCAAAGCGGTGGAGCTGGATCCCAATTTTGCCCTTGCCTGGGCGAAGCTTGGTTGCAGGGAATCCGATACCTTGCCGCAGGCCGGGATGGAGCGAGCCGAGCATCTCTCGCGCGCGCAAACTGCGGTGAACAGGGCGCTCCGTTTGCGGCCCGATCTCGGCGAATCGCACACCGCAGCGGGCTTGCTCTATTACGAGCAGCGCGATCTTGAGCACGCGCTGGCTGAGTTCGAGCAGGCGCGGAGCCGTTCGCCTAACGACTCTGAAGTTCCATTTTTCATCAGCCTGGTGAAGCGGCGGCAGGGAAAGTGGGGCGAAGCGATCGAGCTCCAACGCGAAGCCCTGAATCTTGATCCGCTCAATTTCGAAATTCGGATCAATCTTGCTCGCAGCTATCGCAGCCTGCGCAGATTCGCCGAGGCGCGCGACGCGATCGACCGCTCACTGGCGGTTAAGCCTAATGACCCGGACGCGCTCTGGATGAAAGCGGAGACTTACTCGGCGGAAGGCAATATAGAGGAGGCAGAAAGGTTGCTAAACGAGGCGCCGAACGAGCACATCCCGATGGTTGGCGGCAGTCTGCTTTTCGGCAGGTACATCCCGCTGTGCATTTCTCGCGGTAAGTTCGACGAGGCGATCGCGCGTATTGAGACTGAGTTACAACATGAAAGCACGTTGTCGCCAGCAATGGTGGCGATCGAACACGCTCGCATGGCGCAAATTAAGTTCTATGCCGGCGATTCAGCCGAGACGCGATCTCTGCTCGAGCAGGCCCGGCGGGATTTAAAGGCGGCGCGAGAGGTCTTGCCGGTGCGCCTGACGCTGATCGAGACCAACGCTCTTCTCGGGTTGCGCGACGAGATGGAGCAGGAAGCCAAAGCATTCCTGCAGAGCACGGCTAACGATCTTTACGTCGCGCCCATCGCAAAAGAGGTGGTCGCTCGAGGTTATGCAATTCTCGGCGACGCGGATCAGGCGATCCCGCTGCTCGAGCACGCTCTCGCGGTTCCATATTTCGAGGCGATAACACCCGCCTGCCTCCGCTTCGATCCAGCCTGGGATCGAATGCGAACAGATCCGCGCTTTGAGAAACTGCTCGAGCCTTTGAATGGCCAAACCGCTCAAGCCACGGCGGAGAAGAGCGTGGCGGTTCTGCCGTTCGACGATTTAGGCGATGACAAGACAAACGCCTACTTCGCGAGTGGAATTCATGACGATCTGCTCGTGAATCTCTCGAAAATTCGGGATCTGAAGGTAATCGCGCGCGAATCGGTCCTGCCCTACAAAGGCAGTTCACGAAATCTGCCCGAGATTGGAAAAACGTTGGGAGTCACTGCCGTGGTCCAAGGAAGCGTGCGCCGCGCAGGGACGCGCGCGCGCGTTAACGTGCAGCTCCTCGATGCGGCGACCGGAGGGGAAATCTGGGCCGATAATTTCGATCGCGAGATCACCGATGTCTTCGCGATCCAGAGCGACCTGGCGTTGCAAGTCGCCTCCGCGCTCAAAGCCACCCTCTCACCCATGGAGAGCGCCGGAATCAAGCGGCAGCCGACCGAAAATGCTCAGGCTTACCTCTTGTATGTGCGAGCAAACGATCTTTTCGCAGGTCACATGAAAGCGCGGCCGGATTTGGAAAAGGCCGAGAAACTTTTCCAGGAGGCGGTCGGTCTCGATCCGAAGTTCGCTCTTGCGCTCGCGCAGCTCTCGCAGCTCGAAACGATCTTTTCCGGATATGATCCAACTCCGGCTCGAGTCGAGAAAGCCAGAGTCACCGCCGAAGAAGCGCTCCGCCTCCAACCCGACCTGCCGGAAGCCCATATGGCGATGGGCCGTTATTATTGGCAGGGTCAGAAACACCGCGGCGAGATGGACCTCGCGGGCGCGCTGCGGGAATTCCAGGCGGCCGAGCGCGGGTTGCCCGGCAGTGCGGAAATCAAGGGCCTGATCGCGCGCGTCGAACGGCAACAAGGCAAGTGGATGGCATCGCTCGCGGGGTTGGAAAAGGCGGCGGCTCTTGATCCTAACACGGCCGACCGCTGGCATCGCATCTACTATGGCAACCTGGCTCTGCGTCGATATCCGGAGGCCGCCAAGGCCCTCGACCGTGCAATTGCTCTCTCCCCAAACTCATGGCTTTTCGAGCTGCACCGCGCCTGGCTCCAGGTCCAATGGAAGGGCGATGTCAGCGCGATCGAACGACTCCGCCCGCCCGCCGGCCCGCGCGATGATCCCAACACGGATTGGATTCGCACCAAGGTATTCCTCGGCAGATACGACGAGGCCGAGAAAGTGGTGCGAGACGATCCGCGACCCGAGATCCCGTGGAATGGCATGCCGGCCGTTCCAAAGTCATTGCTGTTGGGGAACATTAATTTCGCGAAGAAGGACCGAGCCAAAGCGCGCGAGTATTATGAGGCCGCTCTTCCGGAGGTCGCACGTGCGGTCCACGATGCGCCACTGAATGCGGACCGCCACATGGTCCTGGCCGATGTCTACGCAGGGCTCGATCGCAAAGAAGAAGCGATTCGCGAAGGAAAGCGAGCTTGCGAGTTACTCCCGGAATCGAAAGACGCGTGGTTCGGTGTGTGGATGGCGGATGACTTGGCCGACCTATATGTCGAGGTGGGCGAACCTGAGCTGGCGCTGACCCTCCTTGGCCATTCCCTATCCGTTCCGGCGGGCAAACACATCGCACGCCTGCGGATTGATCCGCTATGGGAACCGCTGCGGAGCAATCCGCGTTTTCAGAAGCTGATTGCTTCCGCGACGAACCAAAACGCCGAGGCTGAAAACAGCTCGGCGGGCAAGAGCATCGCCGTTTTGCCGTTCGAAAATCTGAGCGAGAACAAGGAGGATGCGCTTCTCGTTAGGGGCTTGCAGGATGATCTACTCGTTAGTCTGTCGAAGATCGAGGATTTGAAGGTGATCTCGCGCGGATCGGTGATTCGATATCAGGAAGGAAAACGCGACCTGGCTGCGATCGGAAAAGCACTTGGCGTCAATGCCGTTCTGGAAGGAACCTTTTGGCGGCACGGCGAGCAGGCGCAGATCAATGTGCAATTGATCGACCCGGCGACAGGCGAGCAAATCTGGGCGGAAAATTACGAACGCGAGACGAAGGATCTCCTTTCCTTGCAGCGCGATCTGGCCGCGCGAATCACGTTCGCGCTCAAAGCCAAAGTGACACCGCGTGAAACCACACGCTTGCAGCGCCGCCCGACGGAAAACGGCGACGCTTATCTTTTTTATCTGCAGGCCAACGACATTTCCTATGCTTACGACGGGGATGGTGGCGACCTCAAAAGGGCGGAAGAACTTCTCGAGAAAGCGATCGCGCTCGACCCTTCTTTTGCGCTGGCGTTTGCGCGGCTTTCGCAAGTCGAAACCAAGCTTCATAGCGGCTACGATCCGGTGCCCGCGCGCAGGATAAAGGCGAAGGCCGCGGCGGACGAAGCACTCCGCTTGCAACCGGATTTGCCCGAAGCGCATCTCGCCCTCGGCCGCTATTATTGGATCGGCGAGAACTCGAGCGGAGAGGCTGACTACGAAAAGGCGATGCGTGAGTTGACCATTGCCTTGCGTGGCCTGCCCAGCGATCCGGAAGCTCTCTCCCAAATCGGCCGCGTCGAGCGTCACCTCGGGAAGTGGGAAGAATCGACCGCGCACCTCGCCAAAGCAGCCGCGCTCGATCCAAACAACGAAGAGCGCTGGCATCGCCTCTATTATAATTACTACGAGACGAGAAATTATGCCGCGGCCTGGCAGGCCTTGGATAGGGCCATAGCGCTGGCACCTGACAGCTGGCAGTATCAAACGCACCGCGCTTATCTCCAGCTCTTCTGGAAAGCCGACCCGAGCGCGCTGGAAGAGATGCTGACGCGACCGCCGTCAGGCGAAGGACCGCAAGGTTTCATGACCCAATGGCGTTTCCAAGCCGCGCTGTCTTTGGGCAAATACAAAGAGGCGGAACAAACCCTCCAGGCAAATCCGCAGGAGACCTTTACCGTGGGATGGCTAACGCCCATCCCGAAGTCCTTCCTATTTGGCCAGCTCTACACGCGTATCGGAGACATAGCGAAGGCTCGTGCTAATTTTGAAAAAGCGCGACCAAGCATCGAACAAACCGTGCAGCAGCGGCCGTTGGAAGGCGCCTGGCATCTGGTGCTCGCGGAGGTCTATGCCGGCCTGGGGCGAAAAGAAGATGCCATCCGCGAAGGCAAACGCGCGACCGAGATCATGCCCGAAGCAAAAGATCCCTGGGCGGGAGTGGGAATGCTCGATGGTCTGGCTCAAATTTACGTCCTGGTGGGCGAGCCCGATCTGGCAATTCCGATTCTAGAACACTCGTTAGCGTCCCCGGGAGGAATGCATATCGAGCGGCTGAGAGACAGTCCCTTCTGGAGACCGTTGCGCGGCAATCCCCGCTTTGAAAAACTGCTTAGTTCGGCGCCAGGCCCAAACACCAGCAACAAAAGTATCGCGGTTCTGCCTTTCGAAAATTTGAGCGAAGATAAGTCTAGCGATTATCTGGCCAGTGGAATCCACGGTGACCTGCTCGCGAACCTCTCCAGACTCGGGCAGTTGAAGGTGATCTCGGGCGATTCGGTCCTGCCTTACAAAGGAACGCGGCGCAACCTGCGTGAGATCGGAAATGAACTGGGCGCGCGGACGGTTCTGAAAGGGACCGTTCAACGCGCAGCCAGCCGAACGCGCATCAACGTTCAACTGATCGACGCGACTAACGGCAGGCAGATTTGGGCGGAGAGCTTCGATCGCGAGGTAAGGGATATTTTTTCTGTGCAGAGCGATCTCGCGGCGCGGATCGCGGGCGCTCTAGAGATGAAACTTTCCCCCGCGGAAAGAGCGGCGATCGAGAGACCGCCGACGCGCGACGCGGAAGCATACGACTTTTACCTGCGAGGGCGGGAGCTGTTGGACGGAATCACGAGCCTCGGCAATCGGGAGGAGAATCTTTCCAACGCAATTGAGTTGCTGAATCGCGCAGTCGCACGCGATCCTAATTTTGCTCTCGGCTACTGTTTCCT
>JBBSPM010000123.1:0-7597 GCA_038258815.1 Chthoniobacterales bacterium | reverse complement strand
GCGCGGCGCGCGCGCGCCTGCCGCTGGAGTGGCTGCGCCGGCTCTGGTGGCGGGCGGCCGACCGGCTCGCCGCCTCGGCGCCAGCCCTGCCCGGCTGCCACGGGCGGCGCGTGCTCGTGGTCGAGGCAGTCTGCTAGGGGTCAGGCTAAGAATTTTGGGTCAGGCTAAGAATTTTGACAGAAGCGGCGTCATCGCCCAAGGCGGCGATGGTCTGTGTTTGATGCAGAAGAAGTTGTTCGCGGCGCTCGGCTTGACGCTGATCGGGTGAGTCTGCTAGGGGTCAGGCTAAGAATTCTGACAGAATCGGCGTCATCGCCCAAGGCGGCGATGGTCTGTGTTTGATGCAGAAGAAGTTGAGTGCAACTTGGGAACGCGGGAACCTACCAGCCGAGACGACCCACCCGGGGGACGACGTCGAAGTGCTGGTCGCGACTGACGATGGGCAGCCCGTGTTGTGCGGCCAGCGCGGCGATCCAGAGATCGTTCGACGGAATGGGCGTGCCGTTTTGCTTGAGAGTCGCACAGATGTCGCCGTAGTAGGCGGCGGTTTCCCGGTCGACACCGAGCACGATGCTTTCGGCGATGAGCAACTCGAACCAAGACTTCAGTTCCTTATTCCGCTTCGAACCGGCGAGGCCAAATTCATACTCGCCGATCACGATCGCCGGCAAATGATGGCGCAGAGTGGACCCGAGAACGGCGACGAGTTTGGCGTCGTCAAGCGAGAGGGCTGAGACCGCGTTGGTGTCCAGAATCATCGAAAGATCTCTGGGTCGACCTGGTTGAAGTCGGCGGCTCGGACGACGGCATCTACTGCACGAGCGGCTTTTTTCCCTTCTGCGGTGAGTTTTCCGCAGAGAGATCGCCAGCCTTGTTCTTTCCCTTTGCCGGCCAATTTTTCCGTCAGGGCTTCGGTGACATAATCTTTAATGGTCCGCCCTTGTCGGGCCGCGGTAGCCTTCGCTTTACGAAAAAGCGCGTCGGGGATTTCGAGCGTGGTCTTCACGAGAAGAAGGAAACCATATTTATGGTCATGGACAAGTGCTCCGGGAAGGGGAGGCTAGGGCTGACTGCCGGGGCGTCCGACGCGACACCCCGGTGCTCGCGTTTTTCCGCCTCGTTCCCAAGTTGCACTTGGGAACGCCGATGTCCCCGAAGCTGAGCTTCACGGTCGAGGATGGCCCAGGTGGTAAAAGTTGGGCAGCCGCGCCACCATGGTGAAGGACGAGGTGGCTGCGCCCTGAGAGGGTAAGCCGGGGTCAGCTTCAAAATTTCGCTGTGTGTTTTCCATTGGAATTGCGGAGGTCTTGATGATTCGAGAGACGAGCGAGATTCTGGAACTGCCCCGCGCTCTGGGAAATCGGAACGAAGTTACGCGTCCCCGCTGATCCACAATTCGGCGCGGCGTTCGCTGACGGAGACTTTGAAAATCGCGGGCGGATTTTGCCGGGCGATGCTGGTGCGGGCGGCGATGAAGGCGTCGGCCATTTCAGCGCCGGTGGCGCTTTTTCGATTCGCCAGGAGAAACACCAGCGTTCCGGAGTTCAGGTAGGCCGCTTTCTCCAGCGGGTTGTAGCGGATGCGCTCGTCCGCGGTGAGAATGATCCAGCCGCGTTTTCCGGCTTCGGCGATCCACTCGGGATCGGGCGTGGCGGCGGCGAAGTGATCGTCATGACGCTCGACCAGCCAGCCGTCGGCGCGCAATCGGGCGGGCACGACCTTGCCGCCGAGGCTGCGATCGACAAAGAAAACGGGCGATTTAGGCGGCGCGGGCGAGCTCGACGAGCTCCGCGCGGATGGCTTCTTCAATTTCGTTTCGGCCGCAGGAATAGTCGCTGGCCAGCTCGGTGGCCGATTCCCCAGCTTTGTAGCGTCGCGCGATCATGGAGGTGGAGATGGCGTGACTGGTGAGGCAGGGACGACCGAAATTGAGCTGTGGGTCCACCACGATGAGGCGCGGGCTGTCGGTCCGGAAGTCGCGGGTGAAGGGGTAAAAGCGCGTGCCGAGTCCGCGCTCGTCGTATTCGACGCGTTTCAAGAAGGCTTTCAGGACCTGTCTCATGGCCATCTGACCGTGGGCGGTTGCGCTGACCAATTTGCCCAGTTGGGTAATGAAAAGTTCGGAACCGTCGGTTTCAAAGCCGAGACCTTCCAACGCGAGCGGATAGGGCGAGCCTGTCTCTTTCCGGAGAAACTGCACGGCGCGCTTGATGGAGCGCATGGGGAGCTGATGCCGGGAGCGAAGGGTCTGAATGGTGTACGCTTCCAGCAATTCAAGGAAGCTGAGCCCGTCCTCGGAGTAGCGCGGCAGCCAGCCGCGCAAAGTGGAACGGGGTGCCTGCACAATGCGTGCAGCCTCCGCGATGGGGTAGAGCGGGGCGGTGCGGGGGTCGGTCACGAAAGCATGGAGAGTTTGGCCGGTGCCGGGAAAAGCGTCAAGCGCTGCCTTGGCTCTGGAACACAAATCTGAGGGCCTCGATCACGGGTGGCAGACAGCGGATTGAATCTTCGAGAGTCTAATTGGCAGTCATCGGCATTCAAACATCCACGCAAACCCGGATTGGTGACCATCGCCGGTCATCCGAGCGTTGTGACATTCCGCGAGGCTCTCTGAACAGTATCCGCAAGCAAGCCGGATTGAAGAACGAATGACGCGTTACGCGATTCTGATCGAAGAGGGGCCAACCAGTTATGGGGCTCATGTTCCCGATCTGCCCGGCTGTGTCGCCGCGGCGGAGACGAAGGGCGAAGCATTAGAATTGATTCGCGACGCGATCGAGTTTCATCTTGAAGAAATGCGCGCCGCCGGGCTGCCGATTCCTGAGCCGTCGTCGACGGCGGATTACGTGGAAGTGGCGGTGGTCTGACCACCTGCCATTATGCCCTCGTTCCCAAGTTGCACTTGGGAACGCCAGTCTCCTCGAAGCTGGGCTTCGCTCACCGCCACGCATCCGACCGCAGCGCCGGGCATGGCCTTTCGGGGCGGCCACTCGTGCGCTGAGGAGTAGCGGAAGTGCTCGGGCGCGGCGGGCGCAGGATGGTGGAAGCTCAGCTTCGGGGCAAGCGCGTTCCCAAGTGCAACTTGGGGACGAGGGCATACGAGGGAACTTGGGAACGAGGGAAAGATGCTCGATGCGTCCGATCCGATCGAGAAACTCAAAATTCGCGAGGAGATGACGCGCGGATTCTACGGCGACAAGCCTGATGCCTAGGATTCGCCGGCGCGGTGTCCCGCGGGCGCTGTTGGAACATCTCTGGCTCCGCGTGGAGGAGCGGGAGGTTTCCGTTCTGCAGCTTGAGCTCTTCGCGAACTGGCTGGAAATCGCCCCGGAAGTTCGACGAAGCGATCTATCCTTGCGGCGACGTCCTCGTGTTTGGCACTCTCCCACCAGAAAGGTTCCATGGCGCCACGCGAGATCGTGTTTTTTCGGACTGACTCCGGTGACAAACCGATAGAGGAATTTCTCGCTGACCTGCAGCCGGCACCGCGCGCGAAGGTAATGCGAATTCTGGAGTTGCTTCGAAGCCAACCCGTGGTGCCGACGAAGTTTTGGAAGAAGCTCAGCGGCTCCGATCTTTGGGAGGTGCGAGTGGATACGGGGGCAATATTTATCGGATGTTGGCTGCGTTCGCGAAAGGCAACCGCGTGGTCCTGCTGCACGGGTTTCAAAAGAAATCGCAAAAGACTCCTCGGCAGGATATGGAAATTGCTCAGCAGAGGCAGAAGCGGTATTTTCAACGACACGGTTCCCTGTGAAAGACGATCTGCAAAAATTCCACGAGCGAAACATGGCGACTGATCCGCAATATGCGGCGGCGCGTCATCTCTTTGAATTGGGGGAGGCCTTGGCGCTGCTGCGGGAGGATGCTCGCCTCACGCGTGGGGAGTTGGGAAAACGCCTGCGCGTGAAGGCTCGCGATATTGCTATCGTTGAAGAGGAAACGCCCCTGGCTCCGGCGGGGCTGTTGGAGGCGGCATTGAGTCTGTTGGTGCAGATTTCTTCCTTGAAGACGACTCAAGCCGCGGCGGTTTCCGAGTCGATCCGCACGATTCGACATTTCCGGCCGGCGCTGGCGCCGGTCTAACGCAGCGTCTGATCGAGCGCGGTGGAATCGTCGAGCAGAATCCACTCGATGACGGAAAGGGGGAGGCTGGCGTGGCTGATTAACTCGTCGGGGGTCGGTCCCATAATCTCGGCCTGTCGTCTTACGCGGGACTCGGAAAGCGGCAGGGTTGGAGAATCCATTGAATCCCTCGCTCGGGACCGGTAGACTCGTGGCAGTGGAGAGAGTCGTAAAAAAGAGCCGGACGTTTCGTGAAGCGGACCGCTGGGACGTGCTCCAGATGATTGCACTGACGCCACAGGAGCGGATCAAGAACATGGCCGCGATCTCTTAACCGAAAGCGGTCGTGCGCGATTCGATGCGGAAGGGGTAGTGAAACGTGGAGCCGCTCTGAGGTTCCGATTCGGTTGGCCAATCGAGGCGCAAATGTTAGCTTCGGCAGCCATGACGACGACTCAATTGCCCATTGCGATCGACCTCGAGCGGGTGGCTCGGTTTTGTCGGCAACGGGGCGTGCGCGTGCTCTCGCTCTTCGGGTCGGTGCTGCGGGAGGATTTCGAGCCGGAGCGGAGTGACATCGATGTGCTGGCGGAATTTGCCCCGGGCGCGCTGCGTGGGGTGGGGCTGGGTTATTTTGATTTCGCGGAGGAATTGGGCGCGATTCTCGGCCACCGCGTGGACTTCGCTTCGCAGCTGCACCCTCTGCTGCGGGAGGAGGTGCGGCGAGAAGCGGTGACGCTCTATGAGCAGGCGTGAGCCGGACTTGACGCTCCGGCAGATACTGGAGTTTGCCGATGAGGTGGCGGCGCTGGTGGCGAACCGTGCGCCGGAGAATCTGGCGGCAAATCGCGAGTTTCGTCGAGCGTTGGAGCGCTGCGTGGAGTTAATCGGCGAAGCGGCGACGCGTGTGCCCGAGTCGTGGCGCGCGAGCCACCCGGCGATCCCGTGGCGGCAGATGATCGCGATGCGTAACGTGATGATTCACGGATACGATGAGATAATAGACGAGGTGCTCTGGGATGTGGCGACGAGGGATGTGCCGGACTTGCGGGAGGTGATCGCCGCGCTGTTGCGAGACTGAAATCGGGAAACCTGCGAGTGCGCGCTTCAAAAGGAAGAAAACGTAGCCTGCACTCATGATCACTGTCGTTGACGGCCTCGCCGAAGACGGAGGCTTGCGGCCGCTCCAGCCATTGGCGCTGGTCGAGCACACTCAGGTCCGTCTTTCGGTCGAGACTCTGCCCGACGATACGGACCGCGCCGCGTAGCTCGCGCAATCGGAACGTCGTCTGCGCGAGATTTGGGAAAACGAGGCGGATGACGTCTTCAATGAATTGCTCGCGGACGTGCGAGGGTGATGTAACCGAGCCGGAGGACGTCGATCAGTTGGCCGCGCGCTTTCCCGCAAGTCCCACAGGGACGTGGCTATATTATTTCAGCGCCTGTTCGAGCGCGGTGGGATCGTCGAGCAGGATCCACTCAATGACGGAGAGCGGGAGGCTGGCGTGGCTGATTAACTCGTCGTGGAATTTCCCGAGATCGAAGTCTTTGCCCTTCTGGTCGCGGTAGCGGCCGAGCAGGTTCATGATCTGCCATTTGCCGGTCATGTACCAGATCTTCTGGGTGGGATCGGAGGCGGCTCCAGCGGCTTCGCCTTCCGCGGCTTCGCGGTCGAGGCCGCCGGCTTCCATGAAGTATTTGACCGCTTCTTCGAAGGTCCAGCGGCCGGTGTGCAGGTTCACATCCACGCCGATGCGGGCGGAGCGGTAACGGGAGAGGCGCAGGACCTGGCCGTGCGCGGGCGAGTTCTCGGGATAGAGTCCCGTGCGTAGGAGCATCTCTTCGCCGTAGAGCGCCCAGCCTTCGATGAAGACGCCGTCGTCGTGCTGGCGGCGGATTTCGTCGGAGACGTGATTGGCGATGGAGAGCTGGAGGAAATGGCCGGGAATGCCTTCGTGGCCGAGGATGGGGCGCGGGTCTTCGATCGCGGCGCGGATGTAGAAGTTTTTCGAGCCGGGGTTGTAGGTGGGGATGAAGTAGAAGCCGGTGGCGTCTTTATCGTAAACGCCGGGCGGGTTCATGAAACCGCCGGGGCTGGTGGGTTTGAAGGCTTCGGGGAGTTGGCGGATTTCGAAGCGGCCAAGGTAATCGGGGAGGGTGATGAGTTTGTGCTCTTTCAGGAACGCGATCATTTCCACTTCGCGGCTTTCGTAGGCTTTCAGGAATGCGGCCTGGTCGGGCGGGATGTTTTTGCTGCGGGCGGGATTGGGGTCGGCTAGCGAGGGGTCGGGCAGCATGGATTCGAGCGCGCGATACCGCGCCAGCTCGGCGCGGCCGAGCATTTCCACCTGGGTGGCGTCGAGCGGGAGGAGGAGGATGTGCTTGAGGTAGTAGTTGTAGTTGGCTTCGCCCATGGGGGCGAAGTCGACCATCTTCGGGAGGCGTTTTTCGAGCTCGTCGGCGTAGCCGTGGAGGGCCGTGATGGCGGTGTCGCGCGCTTTGACCAGCTCGTCGCGTTCGTTAGGCGGGAGGTCGGTCGCCAGAGTCATGAGGCTGCCGGTGAAGAGGGAATCGATGGAACGCGCGGATTCGATCGCGAGCCGGGCGTAGAGCTTGACCGGGTTTTGCAGGTTGCTGAGGCCTTGCGTCAGCATCTCGGGCATTTGCTTCAGACGAGCGGTGGCGGCGGCGGCGCGTTTCTGCGGCGTGTCGTATTCCTTTTTCAGGAGGGAGAAAATGCCGTTCGAGCACTCGCCGACGTAGACCTGCGGGTTCGTCGCCTCGCTCTTGAGGATGCGATCGCTGAACTCGACGCGTTCCAGTTGCGCGCGAAAGAGGATACAATCGATGCGCTCGTCTTTCGGCCACGCCTCGGTTTTCATGGCGCGGACTTTTTCGAGCAGCGCCTTCACGTATTGCGCGCGCTCGGCGACCTTTGCGGTGGAGAAATCGGTTAGGCGATCGTCCCAAGTGTGCAGGCCGGCATCGCTGCTGCGCACGGGATAATTTTCATTGCGCCAATTGTAGTAGTCGCCAGCGAGGTGGCCCAAGGTGCTGGCTTCAAGCTCTACAGTCTCCGGGTTGGCGAGGAGCACTTTGTTCGAGACGTCGGAGCGGGGCTCGGGAGTGGGCTGGGCAAGCACGGGCGTGGCGAAGATGGCGGCAGCCGCCAGGAGAGGGATCGTTTTCACGGAATCCGATGCTATTCGACCGCCGGCCGGGAGGAAGCGCAAAGCTCGCGGCGAGCCCGCCGCGGGTATGATTGAAGTTGGGGCCGAAGTTCCAGCGGCCCTTTGGCTCCTTCCAGTCGGCTTCCCACTCTTGGTGGGCCCGGTCAACGCGGAGCGAGCGCATCCGCCTTGCCAGGCAGCCCCATCATTTCCTTCCTCAAATTGCGCTCGTCCCAGGACCCCGCGGTTTTTCCGCTCGCCCACGGGGCGACGGCGCCATCGCGTTCCCCGATATCACTCCCTCCCAATGAGCGCCCCACTCCCGCCATCGTAAGCCGCTTCTGATGATCGCCATTTCTCTG
>JBBSPM010000122.1:0-7627 GCA_038258815.1 Chthoniobacterales bacterium | reverse complement strand
GATATCCATGCTGAAGTCCGCGCCGACGTCGAAGGGCGGGTCGATGTAGATGAGCTTGAGGCCGCCGGCGTCCTCGATCTGGCGGCGGAGCGCGCCGGCCTTGAGGGAGGAGAGGATGAGCTTGTTGTCGCCCCAGATGAGTTTGTTGGTCCAGTCCCGCTTTGCGGGACGGCCGCCGGTGTCGAAGCCGAATTCCTCGTCGTCGCGCTTTTCTTTCCGCGGCTCGTCGATGTGCTCGAGCGTCTGGAACGGGAGGATGGCGGTGGCGACTTCGCGGGTCTTGCCGTTCCAGACGAGCTCGACTTCACGTTTATCCTCGAAGAGGAGGAAGCGGTAGCGCTCGGGGAGCGGCTTGCCCTGCTCGATCAGGCGGATGAGATCGCGCTTCTCGGCGTCGGAGAGTTCGTAGGTGTCTTCTCTCGATCGGGGCATGGGTCAGAGAATTTCTCCAGCTCTTCTTAACGTTTCGCTGCGCAGGCTTTCACCCAGATAAAACTCGGCTTCCATTTGCAAGGCATCGAGCAGGGGGCGCACTTCTTCAATGAGCTTCCGCTCCTTCGCTTCGAGGAGAATACCGAGAACGCCGATTGGTCGCAGCCCAAGTCGCCTGGCTACGGCGCGAGCAGGTTTCTCGTCCAGAAGAACAGTGGTGATGTGGCGCTCCAAAGCAAGGGCGAGAGCGGCACGTTCGCCTCGATCAAGTGCGGTGTTTTCGGAAAGAGTAGCGGGAATCGATTCTGGTTGCTGGATTTGAATCGATGCCGGGAAGGCCAGGCCGATAAAGCGCTCCTCGCGAGCAGCGAGTTGCTCGAATTCCAGTTTCACCTCGGGCGGCGCGAGCACGGTATCGAACAACGCGGGAAGCAACGATTCGTGCCGGAGCCAGGCGAGGTAAAGTACGACCGAAGTGTCGGTGACGACGATCACTCGGGCGGTTCTTCACGCAGGACGCGCAATGTCGCCAAATCTTCCTCCAACATCTCGATTGTGTAGCTGGGGATTTTTCTTTGGTAGAGTTCGTGATCAAACTCTGACCGCGTCAAGCCCGCCATGCGCGCCGCCGGTCCGCGGGAGATCTTCCCCGCGGCGTAAAGGCGAAAGGCTTCTTCGGTTTCGTTCTTTGATGGGTCGGGCATACCTCGTCGATCCTTAGACGGCATCGTAAATGGATTCGTTTCGGTAGTCGAGGAAACTATCAATCAAGGCAGCGAACGTTTTTGGCGCATGCTTGTTGAAACCGATTTGATCGGCGAAAACGAAGTCGTAGCGCTGTCCGTTTTCCTCGGCGCTGGTAGCGTCTTCGCACCATTGTTTCAGGCGCGCCATCTTCTGTGGGAGATCGAGTTCCTGGCGACCTTTGGTCTCGACGATCCATATCTTGCTGTCATCCGTGCGGACGATGAAATCGGGAGTGTAGTTCGAGAGGTCGCCGTCGCTCTTCACATAATCAAGCTTGTAGCCGACGGCGAGGTAGTTCTTGGCGAAGGCCTCGACGTCGGGCGCATTTTCAAGGAAGGCGGCGAAGGAGAGCTCGAACCCGCCGCCTTGTGGTTCGCCGACGACTTTGTTGAAGATGGATTTTGTAGCGGTGAGGTAGCGCCGATGCTCGGTTCGGAAAGGCCGGGTGTCGCGCAGCCGGATGCGATCCTCGATGCGAGTGTCGCCGGCTTCGGTGACGGTAAGCGCATTGATTGCGCTCTTGAAGGAGTCGTAGAGGATCTTGCCCACTTCGGGCTCGGAGAGGTTCCTCAGCACGACCGGGCTTTCGAGGTCGGCGGGAGAAGGCGTGAAAAGGAAGTCACGCATAAAGGTCTTCACTTTTCCGTAAAGGACATCGTAGCCGCCGACTAAGCGGAGGTCCTTGAGAAGCTGGCGCGCGAAGAAGGCGACGACCGAGCGGTAGTCGGCGGGGCCTGAGCCATCGAGTTTAATCGTGTGGTGAATCTCGGAGTCGAGCATCGTTTTGAAGACGATCTCGCGCGTTTCTTCGGGACTGAAGGGTTTTATCGGCAGGACGCGGTTTCCCAGCTTCGATGGGTCGAGCGCATCGAGATTCTTGAACTCGCGCTGATAGCGACGCGAGAGCCTCGGCAGAGGGATATCGAGCTTGTCGATATCCTTCTCGGTGTTTTCAGAATCGACTTCGACGATGAGAGAGTCCTGCCGGGTGGCTCCCGCGCCCATGGGACGGAATTCCAAGGGGACGCCCTCGGTCTGGATCGACTCGACAAATTCCATGAAGGCCGGCGTGCCCATGACGGAAACGGTTTCCTGCACGGAGTCATTCCCGAAATACATACGGCGGAGACCCCGCCCGATGGTTTGTTCGGGCAGGATGTTACTCGCAGCGGCGAAGGCGCGGAGGCCGACCACGGTAGTGACATTACGAACGTCCCAACCTTCTTTCAGCATTAAGACAGAGACGATGGCCTTTTAGGGCGAATCCCAAGTGTCGATCTTGTTCGACTCCTCGCGAAGCCGATCAAGCTCCTCTTTCTTTTTCCCGGAGGCGGCCTCTGAGATTTCCCCGTTGTTCTTGGTATGAATAACGAGCACGGCTCCCTCGAGCTCCGCGCAACCCCTTTCCAGATAGACGCCGGTTTCATCGCAGTTGCGGGTATCGTCCACCATGACGAAGAGGACGGCTTTCTTGCCGAGAATCTTGTTTTCCGCATAACTCTTGCGCCACTCTTCGATCCCGAGAGCGAGGTAGTCGGCATATTTCTCGGTGAAGATCGCGCTGGTGCGCTCATGCAACTTGGCGCGGCTGGCCGCATCCGGTAGGACGGGGTGTTTCACAACGTTCTGGTGGATCGCTTCGACGAGAGGGTAGTCTGAGACGGTCTGGACGAAGATAGCGCCGTTGTCGTGACGCGGGGTTGCGCTCACGTCGATCTGCAGCGCCAGGCGGTGGTCGTTTTGCAACATCCGATGGTGGATGTCCTCGATCGACTTGAACCAAGCCATGCGCGGATCATGGATGTGGTGCGCTTCGTCGTTGAAGACTGCGAGTTCACTGACCTCGCGGATGATTTCCCCGAGATCGGTGTGACTGTCCGTCGTCTTGCCAGCGGGCTTGGGACCAAACGGGGAAAGGAAGTAATTGCTCAGGTCGGCGTCTTCGAGCGAGGGCTCTGTCACTTCTCCCAGGAAAACGCGATGGATGTTGGTTAGGAAAATGTTCCCGGACTCGCGAATGACTCGGACATCATCCTGGATGTGAAGCGTGAGCTGGAAATCATCGCGCCAGTTGCGGCCTTCATGGCCATTGTTCGGGAGAATCGGATCGTTGAAGAAAATCTTCAGTCCGTCGAAATCCGATCTTAGTCGGTCGAGAACGATGATGTTTGGCGCCACAACGAGGAAGTTCCGAGAAAGAGCCGAGTCCGCCTCATAGAGCTTGTGAAAGAAGCTCCATGCAATGAGCAAAGACAGGACTTTCGTTTTTCCCGCGCCAGTCGCCATCTTTAGGACATAACGCGGCCATTCCTCGGCGAACATTCCGCTCGAGACGGCCCCGGATGCGTCAAAGCGAAGGAGATCAAATTTGTCGCGCGCGCGTCGGACTTCGTAGAGCCAGATGACAGTTTCGACGGCTTCTCGTTGCGCGAAGTAATAGCGGGAGGGCGAAAGGGTGCCGTCCGCTTCTTCAAGCAAATGCTCCTTCTCGAACCACCATTTCAGGAGAGCGCGGGATATCGGTGACGACCCGGCGTAATTCGATCCGCGCCAATCCTGAACCTCTTGTCGGATTTTCGCGACGAGAGGGGGAAGGAGTTTTTCATAGGCCGTCTCGCGTAATTCCTCAGCGGCCGGGAACCATCGTTCGTCCGCGACGAGAGACGCGTATGGAGACTGTGGAAAGTTCGGATGGAGGGCCACGACAGGATTTCCTTACTAGCCTGGGCGTGAGAAGCAAAGGAGAAAATCCCTCACTTCAGGCGTCAATGTTCTGGCGGGCTCGTTCCTCCGGGGTCGACACTCGGCTTTTCTATCGGGCAGAGGAGAAATGTCTAGGGAAATCGCGTAAAGGCTCTGGAGCCCACGCGATCTATTGGGCCTCGGCTGCCGAGGCGCGGTTATCGGGTATGGCTGTTGGTGGGCGGTGCGGAGCACCGCGGTTATTGGTTAAGCGTAACGGTTATCGGTTGTTGGTTCTTGGGAAGGCTGAACTCTGACAACTGACACTGACAAAGGGACTACAGGACGACACGGGAGCAGGAGCGCGGAGCCGGGAGATCGGAGTCGCTCGCCTTGCGGTGGGGATGTGGTTGCCGCTTCGAGGAGTGTGATGCGTGTGAAAGTCGGCGCGCATCCGATTTGGGTAGGTGATGAAACGGTTTTTGTTTTTGGCGGCGGTGCTCGGGCTCTGTCTCGGGTCGGTCTGGGCGGCGGATGTGACGGTGCAGGAGGTGCAGTCGCGGCTGAAAGCGCGCGGCTTTTATGATGGCTCGCCTAACGGGGTCTATGACAGCGAGACGTCCGCGGCTGTGACCCGCTATCAGATTCGCAACGGGCTGGCGATCACCGGCAAACTGGATGCGGCCACGCTCAAGGCGCTCAAGGTGGCGTCGGCCGCCGAGTCGCCGGCGCCGGAGGCTTTGCCCCAGGCGGGGACCTGGCGGCGCTTGCGGAATGGCGACATGCAGTTTCTCCGGGACTTGAACGCGGGGAGGATCCCTCCGCCGGCTACGCCGCCGCCGGTTCGCCCGACGCCGGTCGCGGCCAGGCCGGTTCCCGCTCGAACCGAGGAGCCGTCGTCGCCGGCGTCACAGCCGGAGGAGGTGGCGTCGGAATCGAACGAGCACAATGCCAGCCGGGAACGGCTGCGGGATTATGTGGGGGCGTTTGTTCTCGCCGGGCTCGACCCGCGGACGGGAGCGGAGCTGGAGTTTTTGCGGATTGGGTGAATTACTTCGGCGCGCGAAATGTTTCGCGGGAGAAGGTGCGGCGCGATCTCATCCGCTACGACGAGCGCTGGCCGGAGCGGCAGTTCTGGCTCGCGGGCGATCTAAAGATCGATCGTAGGCGCGGCGGGGAGGTGAGGGTGACATTCCCGTTGCGCTATAACCTGCGCAGGGGTTCTGCGCACGCTTCGGGTAAGGTGATGAAGACGATCGTCCTGCAAAAATCAGGCTCAAACGATTTCAAAATCACGGGGGTGAGTGAAAGGAAAATTTGAAAGCGGGATGCGGAAGGCGGCGGGGGACAACTGACTACGGGATGAGTGACCGCTGACTTCCGATCGCTGACCTCAGACCTCCGAGCCCTACGGGATCGAGTGACCACGGTTGGTCTGCACGGCTCTCAGGTCGGGCTTATCGATTCTCCCGCTTAGATTGATGTCGTCGCGGAAGTTGGCGGCCGTGACCAGCTGGCCTTTGTCGGTCTTGATCTGTTGCTGGTCCGGTTTGTCGACGGTGCGATTGCCGCTCACGTCGGCGGTAAGGAATCCAAACGGAATGTCGCCATGCTGCTGGCCGTCGCCATTGATGTTTTGCACACGCAGGGTGACCACTTCCGCGCTCGTCACGCCGGTAAGAGAAGCGGTCATGGTGTTTCCACTGAAGGAGATCGCACCGACGGTGGCGCTGCCGCCGACGACCTGAACCTGGCCGGAGGTGACGGCCGCATCGAAGGTGAAGACCGCGTTGTAAGTGCTCGAGCTGCGGTCTTCCACGCCTGATGTGCCGGTGAGCGGCATCGGGATGTCGAATGTGCCGGCCGCGCCATGAGTGAGGCGCGACGCCGCGCTCAGCAGGGTGAGGGCGGAGGCAGGTGGAGCTACCCGGACGTAATAGACGTCTTCTTCGTGCTGCCCCCGGCCGGGATTGAAGTTAAAGGTCGCCGAGTAGGCCACGTCGGCTCCGGTGTTATCGGATACGATGGTGATGTAGTCGCCTATCTTGCTCTGGTTCGGGTAACCTTCGGACGGATTAAACGAGTTACTCACAGCGACGTTCGGCGCCCAGGTGACGCCCGCGTCGGTGCTCCAGGAATAAAAGAGTTGCGAATCGATCCCATTCGTCGCATTCCGCGTGTCATACCAGACGGCATCGAGCCGTCCATTAGGAGCGACGGCAAATGTCCCAAACCAGTGCCACTTGGTATTATTGACCGGGTCGTCATTGATTCGCTTCGGCGCGCTGAAGGTAAGGCCGCCATCTGTGCTGCGCGCAAACATCACGTCGGTAGTGCTACGCCCGTTAGGCACGACGCTGGCCAGCATGTAGATGTTGTTGTTCGTCGATCCGCCGGAGCGATCGATCGCGAGGAAGGTCTGCCCGGTCAGGCCCGCGGGATTGATTCCTCCGCTCCCGAGGCCGCCACCGAGGTTGACAGGAGTGCTGCGGTCAAAAGTGGGTGTCTGGCCGGCGATCTGCGCATTACTCGAGCGCACGCAAAAGAACTGGCTGAATCCTTCACCGCCGACATAGACGTTCCCATTGGTGTCGACGTCGAGGGTTCCGTAGGCAGGTGAGTTAGGGATGCTGACTGGCGCCTGCCAGGTGACTCCGCCGTCGATGGAACGTTGAAATTGGACGCCGCCGCCGCTGCAGTTAATCCCGTCGTCGGACTGGTATTGGAACCCATGACCGGGCCCGTTGGTCTTATCGATCGTGAACCATTGCTTGTCGCCGCCGCCTCCGCCGCGCTCACCGGAAAGGAGCGTCCAGGATTGGCCGCCGTTCAACGAGCGCCAGAGGTCGTCGCAAAAAAACGATTGGGAGACATTCGATTGAAGACTGAGATAGAAGAACTTTCCGAGCTCGTCGGAGCTTGTCACCGGGTCGCTGCGGAAGATGCCGGCTTCGAGGACGCCGGGGAAGGTCCAGGTGGCGCCGCCATCGCTCGTGTAACCCCATCCACCCTGCCGGAAGTTGGAGGTCACGTCGTTGAATTGTCTCCAGGCGATTGCCTTCTTGATCGGGTTTGTGGGATCTGCCGAGATCGAGCACTCGTTCGCGGCGTCGCCCAGGATATTTTGGTGATTCGCGTCGACGTTCGCCTGGAAACTGGTGAATGAATTGAATTGCGAGATCATGCGCGGCGAAGTCTCTATTTTCCGAGGGACCGCCGGCGGGTTGTCGTATTTTTCCAGCGCCTCGTTGCGGGGGACGTTGGTGGTGGGCGCGAGCTGGCCCGAAGCGAGGGGCGCTAAAAATAGCGATATGAGAGAGATGGAAACGCCGGCCCTTAACATTCGAAAAAGAATAATCATAAGAAATTCCGCATGAAGGGCTCGGCTTACAGGAACGGACGAAGGGCGTCAAGGCAGAAGAAGTAATGCGGCCGTAACGGATGCGCAGCAACGGCCGGGCTTTCAATGCGGAATGGAAAAACGGACAGCTGACAACGGGACACCGTTGGGAGCTGGGGAGGTGGAGCGCGGAGTTCGCAAGGGCGAACCGATCCGGCGGCGCGAACCGGGCGAGGAGCGCTTTGTATATTTTCTGCGAAAAAAGGAACCGAACCCGTGGGCGAGTCCGTTTCATGCCTTACCGCCACAGGGCGGTTTCTCAAAATATATGAAACAACTCAGTCTATCCCTTCTTTGTCTCTCGCTGCTCACGCTCTCGGCCGTGGCGCAGGATCATTCCTCGCCCGCAGCTGATAATTCCGGCCG
>JBBSPM010000121.1:0-7648 GCA_038258815.1 Chthoniobacterales bacterium | reverse complement strand
TGCCGGGCCGGAGAAAAAGCCCGAAGCAGTTTACGATCTCATTAGTCTGGAAGGTCAGAAGCAATACGACGCGCGCGACCTTCTCGCCTCGATCATCGATCCCGGTTCGCTCGACGAATACAAAGCGGACTACGGCAAGACGCTCGTTACCGCCTATGCCCGGCTCGGCGGACATTCCGTCGGGATCGTCGCCAATCAGCGGCATCAGGTGCGGACGAAAAAGGCCGGCATCCAGATGGGCGGCGTCATTTACTCCGATAGCGCCGACAAAGCCGCGCGCTTCGTCATGGATTGCAATCAAACCGGGCTCCCGATCATTTTTTTCCAGGACGTGACCGGGTTCATGGTCGGGCGCGACGCGGAACAGAGCGGCATCATCCGGAGCGGCGCGAAGCTGGTCAACGCGGTCAGCAATTCCGTCGTGCCGAAGATCACCGTCGTGGTTGGCGGTTCCTTCGGCGCGGGCAACTACGCGCTCTGTGGCAAGGCCTACGATCCGCGTTTTCTCCTCGCCTGGCCGAATGCGCGTTACGCCGTGATGGGCGCGGCGCAGGCTTCCGACACCGTCTTTTCCGTCCTCGCAAAATCACGCGAGCGCGGCGACAAAAAAGCCTCGGCGGAAGAATTGGAACAACTGCGCGCGAAGGTGAAGGAAACCTACGAAGAACAAACCGACATCCGCTACGGCGCGGCGCGCGGCTGGATCGACGCGATCATTCAACCGCACGAAACGCGCGACGTCCTCGTGCGATTGTTAGGCTACGCCGCCCGCCCGATGCCACAGGGCGCGCGCTTTCACATGGGCGTGGTGCAGACCTGACGCCAACCGGCTCTAGCTCAACCTGGCGAGTGGGCGGGCGAAGACATCCCCGGAGCACTCCGCTCTACGGCACGATTCGAAGCTGGATTTGCGTCATGCAGCCCAATCGGCGCAGAGAAGCTCGGCCTGAGCCAGAACGAGCTGCGTCGCATCAGCTTCCAGGTCGGGTGGGTAGCCGTGCTTTCGGAGGATGCGTTTGACCATGACTTTGATTTTGGCGCGGGCGCTTTCGCGGACGGTCCAGTCGATCGTGACGCTCTTGCGGACTTGGGTGACGAGTTCAGCGGCGATGACTTTGAGCTCGTCCTGGCCCATCGCTTCGACGGCACTGTCGTTCGCGGTGAGCGTGTCCTAGAAAGCGACTTTGAAAGCCCGGCCGTTGCTTCGCATCCGTTACGGGTCGTCGTTCAGGCCGAGATCGACGCCGCGTTGGGTGGCGGCGCTCATCACTTTGGCGAGCTTGATCAGCTCTTCGATCACTTCCTGCGTCGCGATCGCGCGATTGTGATTGGGGAGCGCACGCGCCCTCGCGTGCTGAGGATCGCGCCTCGCGATCCCCTTCTTCAGCTTTTGAAAGCCCGGCCGTTACCTCGCATTTGAAAGCCCGGCCTCGCCTTCGGCTGCGTTACGGGTTACGGCGGAGAACTCTCGGCTTTGGACGAGATTCCGTTTCGCACGCGAATCTCGTCGCCCAACAATTTCGCGAGTAATTCGGCGGCGACGTTTTGTATTTGAGTCCGCATACTTCGGCTAGGAATTGGTCAGAGAGAATACTGATGTCTGGTTGCTCTGCTGCGCTATGTTCCAGAGGCGAGTTCCGCTTCGAGCGGGTGACCTTTCTGAAACGTGCTCACGCCAAGCACGCTGAAACCAATCACCCGGCCCTGCTCGTCCACACGTTGCATCACCGCATCGCTCTTCGTCTCGCGCATAAAGCCCGCCGCATCGGAAAACCTCACCTCGAGGTAATCACCTTGCGGATCGAACCAAAGCTTCACTTTATCGGCCATGGTCTTTCTCCAGCTACTTCGCCGCGAGCTCGCGAGCGTGAGTGATCTCGCGCCGACCGACCGGCCGCACTTGCGCTGATTCCAGCGTCACCACCGCCGCAGTTTTGCCATCGAGGGTGATGAATTCCACTTCGTAAGCCTGGCCGTCTTTGTAAATGTGAACCACCGTTCCGACGTCGCCGGCCTCGAGTCCCTCCGCCGGCACCGGCACTTTCAGTACTACGCGATCGTGTTCTTTGATCATGGCTTACTCCTCATACGGGTACGCTGTCACCAATCGTGGAATATCGTCTCCGCGGTCAACAATCCAAATCGTCCGCACAACCGGCGACCTGCCGCTGGGCGACCGCAGACGACCATCAAGAATATACTTCCGCCCGTGAGTGGAGTCCAAGCTCGCAGAAACCTCGGCGTTTTGCGCCAATTCTTTGAACGCCTTCGCCAGCGTATCCCGGTCGTCGCGGTCAAAGCCGAGCGAGATAAAAAACGCCGACTTGCCGCCATTGTCTGGATGCGCCGCGTTGAGCAGGTAATCGCGAATCTTCCCCTGCGCGACGACGGCTGCGGTAGCATTCGGAAGTTTCATTTAGTCCCAGCGGCAACACACTCTTTCGCTTTGCGAGCGGCGGGAAATGATAACAAGCGGATAACTAGCCACCAGAGATTAAGAACGTCGGCACCCCAACATTCGTTGTAGGAGAGGAAGCCGTGGGCGAGACGGTTTCGAAGATCGTAGCCGAACTTCTCGACAAGAATTCCCCTCAACTCGAAAACGTGATCGGGACGCAGGATTTTGCTCGTTTCAGGCAGGCCCAACAGAACGCCGAGTGATCTGTGCTCCTGGATCATCTTCGAATCCAGCTTGGAAGTGACGTGGCCAGCGCTCTGGAGAACATGGCGGAGTGCTTCTTCGATTTGGGGCACGAGGAAGTGTGCCGCGATGTCGAAGTCGCCGCGGAATCCCGCCAAAATTCCTTTGAGGAAAATCATCTCATGTCCCGGAGGGATAAAGGGGTTGTGCAAGACCAGAAATTGGAGATCGAGGAGAGACGGCTGGTGCTCTCTTACGATTTCCTCGCGACAGACGTTGATATAGGAGCGAGCGCGAAGATCCCAATCAATGCGCGACGCTTGGTGAAACATTTCGGCTTCGATGGCAATCTTCCGCGTTTTCTCGTCCTCCGTCAGACCACCGGGCTTGTACGCCGTTACCCGGCCATCTGCGGCCATCAGCGACGTTCCGAACATGTGGCTCAGTGGGTAATCACGCATCAGCCCGATGACCCTCTTCCGGAGTTCCTCGGGCTTGAGGACTGAATGCCCCAGTGCCATCGCGAAGATCGCGTCGGGCAGAGCTTTGCCTCGCACGCGCTCTTCTGCAGCTTTAATGATTTCTGAGACGTCTATCTCGTGGCTCGCCGACTTCATTTCCGATGTAGCCTTCGCCTGCCACTCGACGAGCGTCTTGTGAAGTGTCTGGATGCGGATTTCATCGCCACTCGATTGCCTGAGGCATTCAATGGCAATCGCGAGATGGTGGCTGCTGGAGAAATAGCCTTGGCCCTCTTTGCCGATGCACGATTCGGCTTGGGCGACCAGAGAATCGGCTTTCTTGATCCCTAACCGCTGAGCGTTGACCGGGTCGTTGTTCGCGCGATGGAAGCGGCCTGCGATGTCGAAGTATGTCTGGGCGAGAAACGAATTCCCTGCCGCCTCTAACCGGTCACCGAGCGCCTCTCCAATGCGCGCCGCAAGAACAGGATCTCCGACGCGGTATTCGAATAATAGATCCAGCAGGCCTGCGCCGAGTGAATCGCTGCCGGTGGTTTCAAGTGACGCTAATCGTGTCTCGATAAAACTGACGTATTCACCAAATAGCGGCTTCTTCACGCCGACTGTACGCGCCAACGCCATTCCGCGCTTCAGACAATCGAATTCGTAGGCCCAGTGGCCCGCATCGTCGACCGCTTTGAACGCTGCCAAGTAGCTTGTGGCTGCTTGTTCCGCCATCTTGTAGTTCTTGCGGCCCTTGGAAAGTAGCCAACTTATGTCCGCAAATCGTGCTCGAAGGAGCGGGATGCTCGTCTGGTCGGCGAGCCGCTCGATCGTGTCTCGCGCCTGTTCGTTAAAGTCTTCGATCGGCGCGCTTCGTCCCGTCGCCGAAATCAAGCCGGCGCGGAGCGGCTGGTCTTTGTTGTCGGGTTGCAGATGAATGAAGCTTATCTGCCCAAGGAAGCGATAGACAGCGGACGCGGAGATGTCTCCGGCCTCTTCAAGATTATTGATCTTCTGAGCAAACTTCGTTTGCAGGTGTGAATAGGTTGGAATTTCCGCCGTACGCGCGACCTCCTCCCAAGGCTGCGCCTTGAATTCGTCAATGGTGGGCGCGGACAATCCCTCGCTCATGCTGCAACGCAGTTTAAACCCGCGCGTAATTCTCCTGATAGCAGTTTCGGCAGCAGCGTGTCGCGCAAGGTCGCTAGGGTACGGGATTGGGCGCGGTTGCCTTCAGCTTGTTCAAGCAACGGCGCGCAAAGTTTGTGGAAGGCTTCAAGAATCTTAGAGTCGTTAGGCACTGCGGCTTTGATAGCTCCGATCACTTCGGGACGCACTGCAGGGTAGGCTCCGCCGTCGGCCATTTGGCCGAGGTGTTCGTAGACTTCGGGCTGCGTCATCGCGGCGTGGATGAATGACCACGGAGCCTTCCTCGGCGTAAGGACGGCGAAGCCGGTGGAAGCGACCCGATGCTCGGGCGGATTCAGCGCGAGGAAATAGGAACCACGGTCGGGGCGGACAGTGGAGAGAACGGTGTCGCCGTGGCGCAAACGGCGGCGGGCTCGGCTGGGTTCTTTGCCGCGAGAGTAGGTGGCGATGTTCGCGATGTTGCCGCGACTCACTTCGGAAATCTCGACGTATTCCAGCGTCTCCAAGTCATCGTTCCTGCCGAGCGTCCACGCGTTGATGGCGCAGAGTTCTTCGATGGCTGCGTGACGCCAGCCGACGGGAAGCATTCCGTCTTCGGCATGCTCGAAGTGCTCAGGAAAGAGGGTGGCAGGGTCGAGTCCGGTCGCTTGGCGGCCGTCAAGTTTGGCGCGCACGGGGTCGAAATCCACGAACCAGCTCTGGAAGAGCGCCCGCGCAATCGCCTCCAGCGTCGCGTTCATCCGCCGGTTGCACTCGATCTTGTCGTCCAGCGCCCCAAGCACCGCCGCGATGGCTTTTTGCTCAGTGGGGGGTGGCCGTAAGACGGGAATTTGATGCAGGTCATTCCGATTCACTCCGGGGACGCTGCTCTTATCGCTGCATGATCTGAAATCGACGGTTCGCAGGAGATAAGAAGCGAACCGAGGATCGTTGCCGTGAAAGTCTTTAACCCACAGTGTCGTATTGAGCGGCCAATAGTCGTCTTTGATGAGAAAGACCTGCCCGATTGTTCCATACCGTCCGGTAACCACACCGGGACCTTTCACTCCAACTTCAGAGTCGTAGTCGGTTATGCCGGACGACGAAACGATGGGCACTTTACCGGGCTTACGTTCTTGAGATGGCAGGTCGAATCCACGCTGGAGTGTTATCACGTCCCCTAACGACACTTCTTCCCACTTGTCAGCCGTAGCACACGTCTTTCGACCATTTGCTTTGATGACCTTTCCGCTCATAGCAAGTCGACCTGCTCCTCAGGTGGCTCAGGTATTTCGCGAACTTCGATTTCACCCGCGGCGAAACGGCCCACATCGCTATCGTGCGAGTAGATACAGTCCAGGTTTCTTGAGATGGCAATAGCGACGATCTGGCAATCGAAGCGGTATATGCCTTTCTTCGGAGCGATTCCTCCTCGTAGATCTTCCTCTCGGAGGCGCGGTTCACGCTTGATCCAAAGGCGCGCGAATTCCCGTGCGGCAGCGAGATCGAACGGAAGGACGCGAAAGTTGCGAGCGAAGGTCGCGACGACTTCTTCGTGTTCGGGCGGCGGGACGCGGAGCAAGCTTTCGCCCACCACGGGCGCGGGAATGAAGATGCGATCTCCGTCGGCTTCGCACTGCTGCAGGAATTTCTGGGTCCAGCCGATGAGATGCCGTTGGTCGGGGTTGGCTTCGCCGCGGATGCCCCAGCTTACGATCATACTGTCCAGGAGGATCGACTTAGCCGCCATATTCGCCGCGCTCCTCTCGGATGACACTCATGACATCGACGTCGCTCCAGTAACGGCGCAGCCCGCGCTCGAGTTGGCGGAAGGATTCCGTGACTGGCGTCTGAGTATAAGTCAGCTCTTCCACGAATAGCTCGATCAGCTCTTCGGAGCGCAGGTCGCGAACGGCGCGACCAGAAAGGCCAACTTCTCTATATAGATGGTGAGCTAGCTCCTGGGCGAGGATGCGGTCGGCGGGCAAGCGGCAGATGATGCGGTCGCCGTTATCGAGGCGCAGCCATGCCTTGGGCGTGGCTCCTCCCACGCGCTCCAGCACTCCAAAGAAGGAGGTGATCTCTTCGATGAGGTCGGCGGTGATGGGCGGTGCGGCCTCGGCGAAATCAATCAATGGTTCCAAGTCCGCGGGCCGGCGGAAGATTTGAGTGCGGCATTGGTGGCGATGATTGAAGCCGAGGAACGTATTGATGAGACGGGGATTGGCGGCGCTGATGCGCAGGCGGAAGTTTTGGAGCCGAAAGGCGAGCTTGCCGGCGAGGTCTTCGGTCACGCCGGGGGAAGTCGGGTCGTCGATGATGAGGGAGATGGAGCCGCCTTCGAGTCGCTCCAAGGCGAGATGGGAAAGTTCCTCCGTAGCGTCGTCGGCTTCTTCTTCGGCGAATTCGAGCAGACCTTTGTCGAGATCGCTGAGCAGCTCGACCAGCTCTTTGATGGGAACCCGGCTCGGCGAAATCTCGGAACCGACGAATTTGATCTTCAGGGCGAAGCCTCCTTCTTAGCTGGGAGGATGCCTGCTGGCAAGCTTTCGAGAGCACTTTCACCCGCCTGCCTGCTCTTGAGAAAGACGATGTATTCGTTCTGCACATCGATGGCGACAGTTCCCCCAGCTTGCAAGGCCGCGAGATGTTCAGGAGACAGTCGAATGATATCGCCACCCCAACGTTTGCCGAACGGAGTCGCGGCTCCGTCGGTAGCGTCCAACGAGTCTGGCACGATGGCGATTACAGGATCGTTATTCATGCGTGTTTGCAGAAAGTCACTGTTTGATCTGAGGGTTTACACTCAGGCTTTTGAAATTCCTCCTGATAGTAGCTTCTAACTTAGACGATTCGGCGAACTGCGCTTCGAGTTCGGCGATGAGACGCGGCATCTTTTCCTCGAAGGGTTCGCCGTCGTCTTCGACTTCCTCGGCGCCGACGTAGCGGCCGGGGGTCAGGACAAAACCGTGGGCTTTGATTTCCTCCGTCTTGGCTGATTTACAAAAGCCCGCAATGTCGGCGTAGCTCGACGGCCCACGGTTACCCTCACCCCGTCCCTCTCCCAGTGGGAGATGGTGACGCGCAGCGGCGGGTGAGGGTTGGCCGGACTTGTTCCGGGCAATGAACCAGAGGCAGACGGGAATCTGCGTGCTGTAGAAGAGCTGGCCGGGGAGGGCGACCATGCAGTCCACGAGGTCGGCCTCGATGAGGGCTTGCCTGATTGTCCCTTCGCCGGACTGGTTGGAGGACATGCTGCCATTGGCGAGGACGAAGCCGGCCATGCCCTGGCGCGCGAGGTGGTGGATGAAGTGCTGCACCCAGGCGAAGTTGGCGTTGCCCCGGGGCGGGACGCCATACTGCCAGCGCACGTCGTCGTCTTTGCGGAACCAGTCGGAGTCGTTGAAGGGGGGGT
>JBBSPM010000120.1:0-7766 GCA_038258815.1 Chthoniobacterales bacterium | reverse complement strand
CGCGGACGCTAGAAACGATCCGAGACAGAGAATTGCGAGAAGTCGTTGCACGGGCTCCTGTATGCAGGGTCTGTGCCAATCGCGCTAGTCCTTTCGTAGTATATCGTAATCTTTTTAGCCCGGACGCCTTTTTGACGCTTTCCGACGGTGGTCGGCTATGGTGCTGCCGGAGCCGTGACAGAACAGCACCACACCGAAGATTCCCTGCGCGCAGCGGAGCGATTCTTGCACACGCGCATTCCGCTCACCCGCGCCATGGGCGTGCGCGTCGTCGCGTCGGATGAGAGCGGATTCGTGGTGGCAGCGCCGGTGGCGCTCAACTCGAACCATCTGCAAACTGCTTTCGGCGGCAGCATTAACGCCGTCGCCACCCTTGCCGGCTACGGTTTGCTCTGGCTGGAAATCCGTGACCAGCCTGCGGATGTGGTCATTCGCGAGAGTTCGATTCGTTTCCATCATCCCATTCGAAAAGTTATTCGCGCAACCTGCGCGCGTCCTATGCCGGGAGAACTGAGCGCATTCCACGAGGCCTTCCGCGCCAAAGGAAAAGCTCGTCTCAAGTTAAAGGTCCGGGTGGAAGAAAACGATCGCGTGGCGGCGGAACTGGAAGGCACGTTTGTCGCGCTGCGCCGATCGGCTGGCAAAAAAGCTGCAACCCTGCAGCGACCAGAGGCGTAGAAATTGTGGCCGATTCGGGAATTTGGGTGGCGCAACGTTCCATCACGTTGCGAGGGCGTTCAAGGTGCGCGCCTTAGGGCGATTCCCTCCGGCTGGCGGGTTGACGATGGCGGTGCGCCGGCCTCAGGGCTTTTTGGGGGAGGCTGGCGCGTCGGACCGCCTCTTCCTGTATCTGCGCTCAGCCGCGCTCGCCGTTAAGGCTGGCGCCCGATGCGGGCACGCGCGTTGATTTGATCGAGATCGGGATCGTTCTTCCTTAGCCAATCCTGGATTTCGCTCACTTCGCTCGGGTCCACCGCGGTCGGACGTTGCGGACGAGGATCCGCCGCCGTCGCCTGGCGATGCTTCCAATGCCGGCCGTGGCGAACGAGCGCGTAATACATCGTCTTCGCCGTCACCGCACCCACACCGCTGCACCGCATCGCGTTGTAAAACATCCGATCGGCATCTTCCCAGGAGCGGGTCTGTTTGTCGTACGCGACATCATGCAAGACCGAAGCCTTGCGGTATTTCCCCTCGAACGGCCCGCCGATGATGCTCCAGAAGGCCCGCGGAATAGACGCTCCATCGACCCGCGAACCGGCGGGCGCGACCCACACCACGCCATACGGATCGGTGTAGCGCAGCTCGTTCAAGAGCGCCATCGTCACGCCGTCGGCTTCCCAGCGTGTCTCGACCTGCCCACTGAAATAGCCCCAGCTTCCGGCGCGCGCTACTTTCGCTTTTGCTGCCTGCCGATCCAGCTTCTTTTCGGCGCGAGCGGCCTCGCGTTCCATGTTCAAACGCCCGCCACCGCAGCCAGCTAACGCGCACACGATCAGCAATAGGATGAGTCGCATAGGTTGTTTGAGTTCCAACGGCAGGAGTCGGCTCGGCGTGGAATATACGGAAGCCGAAAATGGGGCCGGCCCGCCCTCGGGCCGGTCGCTCACGCATCAATTTCTCTCGTTGGAGACTCAGCCTTCGGCGCGAGGGCGCGCCGGCTCCAATGCTAGTTCCTCCAGGAACTCCACTTCTTGCGCAGCGGCTTCACGTAGCTGTCCACGTCCACGCTCTTCAAGCGATCCACCCCGTCCCGCACGCCTTCGCGCACGAGATCGGCCGAATCCTCGTAGCGGCGCTGCATCGACTTGAAGAAGGGCCACAGAAACGGCAGCGAAAGCATACCGAGATTCACATCGCCGAAGGGCGACTTCACTTCACGCTCCACTTCCTTCGACTCGGAGGAATAGCGGATCGCCAAACCAATCGCCAAACCCACGGCCAAGGCACCTATTACAGTTGGGACTGGATTTTGACGCATGAGAAATTCGGTCTTCTCACGCGCGTTGCTCGCCGTCACCTTGGTTTGCTTCCAAGCGTCGCCCGCCATGGTCGACACCTTGTCGGTAGTGTCCTGGAAGCGGCTCGAGCTGGTAGAAATTTCTGGTCCGCCTGGCTGCACCGAGCCCGGGAGCGGATTGTTCAATTCTTCGCCATTGGGATTGATCATAATATGGATTCGTTTTTGACAGGTCCGTTGCGCCTGTCGCTCTCCTACCTTCGACGCAACCGCCCCTTGCCTCAAATTCGAATTCAAGGACGGACCTCAAGCCGGAGAAGGACCGTCTTTCGATCGTGACCGGTCCGCGCGATTCCGATCGCGTCATCGGCACGGTCGCAGAGCAGTTGGAAGTGGTGGGAGCGAAGCTAACGGACTACCGCGATGGACGGCGTTTCCATGGCGAATTCATCCACCAAGGCGAGGAACGGATCGATGTCGAACGGCTTCGTCAGGTAATTCCGCGCCCCGGCGGCGAGAAGACGCTCAATCTGACTCGGCGTCGCGTCGGCGCTCAGGACCACGACCGGAATCTCAGCGGTGGCCGGGATCTTCTGCAGCTGGCGCAGAACTTCTGCGCCATGCATGTCCGGCAAATTCAGGTCGAGCAGGATCAGTCGTGGCTGGCAGACCTCGGCAAATTGCACACCCATCTCGCCGCTCAGCGCGTGCATCAGGTTCAAGCCTGGCCGGAATTCCAAAATGCGCTCCACCAGCGTGAAATTTACCAGATCATCTTCGACGTAAAGAATATCACAGGCGTGGTCGGCCATCGGGATGGTGCTGGCTTCCTCGTTCGAGTCTTCCACTGTTTCAGCGAGTTCGCGTTCGATAATCCGCAGCATTTCGCGCGCGGACTTCAAAATCTGCTGAATGTCTCCACCACCGCGCTGCTGCGCCGGCTGCAAGGCGAGCAATTCGGCGAACCCGATGATCGCGTTCAACGGCGTGCGCAGTTTGTGATTCAACCTCGCTCTAAAATGGCTCGGGACGGATGGATCCGCTTGGCCCTCCGCCTCTGCCGACAAGTCGCTCATTCTAATTTCCTCATCTTCCTCTGGTTCATCAAAGTCACTTCTCAGTGAAACGCGCTCGCAAATGACGTCTCTTCGCTTTCCATGCGCAGACCGGAAGGCTCCTCGTGCGATTGACTACGCAGCTTCACCTCCATGTCGATGTCGCGCCTCATCTTGTTTTTGTGCGTGCAGAACAAGAGCGCGGTCTCCGCCGTGATCGTTTCTTCCTTGAAAGCGGCCAGGAGCGATTGATCAAAGCTATGCCAGCCCAGCGTGACGCCGGCTTCGATGATCTCCTGGAAAGTGCGGCCCTCGCTTTCGCCGTAGAGCAGGCTCTCTCGGGTGCGCATGCTGCTGCCCATGATCTCGGTCACGAGTAAACGCCCCCCGCCGGTCTTGCCCACGAGCCGCTGTCCCACCACATAACGCAAAGTATCGGCCAGGCGCTGCCGGACCTGTTGTTCCTCATCCTTGGCAAACATGCCGAGGATGCGGTTGATCGTCTGGCCGGCGTTGATCGTGTGCATCGTGGTGAAAACGAGGTGACCCGTCTCCGAGGCCGTGAGCGCGATCTCCATCGTGGCGCGATCGCGCACTTCGCCGACGAGAATTACCTTCGGCGCCTGTCGCAGCGCTGCCCGGAGACCGCTGGCGAAGTCCGGGAAATCTTTCCCCAGTTCGCGTTGATTGAAGAGCGCGCGCTGCGGCGGATGCAAAAATTCGATCGGATCTTCCAGGGTGAGAATGTGAATCTGCTGCGTCCGATTCAGCTCGTTCAGGATCGCGGCCAGCGTCGTGGTCTTGCCGCTGCCGGTGCCGCCAGTCACGAAAATAATGCCGTTCTTTTCCCGGCCCATTTCACCGAAGACGGGCGGCAAACCGAGCGCTTCCAGGGTGGGGATTTCCGTCTGCAATTTCCGCAGCACGATCGCGGGCCGGCCGTTTTGCCGGAAGACGTTGACACGAAAGCGCGCCACCTGGCCTAAGGCGTAGCTGCAATCGCACGAGCCCATCGCGGCCAACTCATCCGCGAGTCGTCCATCGCCCTGCATGAGATGGAGCGCGAGTTGATCTATTTGCTCGCTCGTTAGGCAACCATCTGCCGTATCGATCGGGAACTCCTGCAGCGCGCCATATTCTTCGATCAATGGCGGACGGCCGACCGCGAAAAGAAGATCAGAAACACCAGGGCCGCTCTGCACCATGGCGGTAAGAAGGGCATCGATGACGTCGGTATTCACAGGGCAAGAGTCGGAATGGAATACCAATGAATAGCGGGATTTGTGCCGTAGCCTGCTGCAAACGCTTTCAGCGATGAAAGTTACCGCCACTCGTGCTTCGGATACTTCCGCTGTAGCTCCTTCTTAATCTTCGGGTAAGCGTCGCGCCAGAAGCCTTCCAGATCGCTGGTGATCTGGATCGGACGATGATTCGGCGCCAGGACCTGGATCACCAGGGGGGCGCGCGCCGGACCGATGGTGAGGTTCCGTTCCACCCCGTAAAGATCCTGAATCCGCGCCGCCACCGCCGGTGGAGACGACGAGCTATAAATTACCTTCGCCTTTCGTCCATTCGGAAGGCCGATCCGTTCGGGCGCATATTGATCCACCAAGCCTTGCTGCGCGGAGGAGAGCCAGGATTTCACCGCGGGCCAAACCGCGCGGTCCTTGATCTCTTTATAACTAACGGCGCCACCGCAAACTTGCTCGGTTAAAAAAAGCTTATCGGCTTCGCTAATGGGAGGCAGCTCCAGCTCCGGGGCCGAGGCCGCAATCCAGTTCACGCGCAGAATCCATTGCTCGACCGCGTTATCCCAATGCTTCAGCGGACACGTTCCTGCGATCACTTGTTTGGCCAATAACGCCGCCGCTTCGTCGGCCGGAGGGTCCGCCGTTTCATGACGCAAAATGAGATCGTGGAAGGAAATTTGCCGACGCCCGATCACGCGCCGCGCTGCCGTGTCGACGCTCACTTCCAGACTTTCGCGGAAAGCCTCGGGAAACAGTTCGCGCAGCCACGGTTCCTCGATCCGCGTCGCCAATGTGAGCAGGACCTGCCGCTCCTTATCACTGTCCTCGATTTCGCGAATCTCCGAGGCGACGAGCAGACGCGCCCGATGCACCACACTCTCTCGCACCAAGACACCACGACGACCATGCACCAGTGCGCAACGCAGCGTTCCCTCATCCAAACGCACCGCCACCTGATCCGGAAAACCCGCCAGCACGCAGCGCTGGATCGCGCCTGGCGCCGGCTCGCTCACGTCCACGTTCAATCCCTCGTCCCGCGCGATCTTGATGAATTGCTCCCACAACTGCGCCGCTTCTCGCGCCGCGGAAGCGTTCACCGATAGCCGCTGACAACGCCGCGGATCGAAGTCGTTCTTCTCCGCGAAACGGAACGCGCGCGTCAGAATCAAAAGATCCGAATCATCATCCGCGCCGAGAATGTCATCCCGCTCTTCGCGCGCCTGCTTTCCTTCCGCGCGCCGCATCAGATTCCGCCCCTGTGTCACCGCCGCGATCAACGCAATCGCGCGCACACACCGATGTTCCTCCGCCGCCAGCAGCATCCGGGCGTAACGCGGGTGCACCGGAAACGCCAGCATCCGCCGCCCGAGCGGCGTGATCCGCCCGTAGTGCAAGTTTCCAACTTGCACATCCTGATCCCGCAAGTTGGAAACTTGCGCCACGGCCCCAAGATCGCCTAACAACTGCTCCGCCCGCTCCAGCGCCCGCGGCTCCGGCGGCTCCAGCCAGCGGAATTGCGAAATATCGTCCACGCCGCTCGCCTTCAAAGTCAGCACCACTTCGGCGAGATCGAGCCGTTTCACTTCCGGCAATTCCTGCGCCGGGCGTTCGAGATGTTCGCGTTCCGTCCAAAGCCGGAGGCAGTGTCCCGGCGCGGTGCGACCCGCGCGGCCCGCGCGTTGATCCGCGGAAGCGCGGCTGACCTTCTCAATCAAGAGCGTATTGATCCCGCGCCGCGGATCGAACCGAGCGATCCGCGCCAGCCCGCTATCGATCACCACCCGCACGCCCTCGATCGTGAGCGAAGTCTCCGCCACATTGGTGGCGATGATCGCTTTCCGTTTGTCATAACGCGCCAGGGCGGCGTCCTGTTCCGCCGGCGGCAACTCGCCATAAAGCGGCAACGCCACAAATTCATGGCTCACCCGGGAAGCGCGCACCGCCGAAAGCGTGCGCAGGATTTCATATTTCCCCGGCATGAAAATAAGCGCGTCACCCTCCGTATGACGCGCGATCCGCGCCAGTTCATCCGCCGCCAGCTCCCAGACCGGGTATGCCAAACTTTCGTGCATATGCATCAAAGTTTGGTCGGGGACTCGTTTCGTTAGGTACTCGATCGTCACCGGATGTTGCCGGCCGGTCGAAGTCAGGAGCGTGGAGGGCTTGAGGAAATCTTCCAGCGCGCCGACGTCGATCGTCGCCGACATGACCACGATCTTCAGGTCCGGTCGCGTCGCTTCCTGCAAACGCAACGCCCGCGCCAGCGTGATGTCGCCGTAGAGATGCCGCTCGTGAAATTCATCGAAAAGGATCGCGGCCACGCCGCGCAGCTCCGGATCCTGAATCAGCTGCCGCAACAAAATTCCCTCCGTCACAAACCGGATGCGCGTCCGTTTCGACACGACATTCTCGAAACGAATTTGATAACCGACATCGTCGCCCAGCCGACCGTTCCGCTCACTCGCCACCCGCGTCGCGAGCAAGCGCGCCGCGAGCCGGCGCGGTTGCAGGATCACGACCTGGCCCTTGCCCAGCAGCCCGTGGTCTAACAACATCTGCGGCACCTGCGTCGATTTCCCCGAACCGGTCGGCGCTTGCAAGATCAAGCGCGGCCGCTCGCGCAACGCCGAAACGATCGCGTGTTCGAGCTCGAAAATCGGCAGCTCTTTGCGCGAAGTCATGAAGACAACGCCTGCATGGCCGCTTCGTAGGCGCGTTCAATGGCATCGCTCGTCAGAACGAAATCCACCCGATCGAGCGATGCGTTCGTCCGCAGAAAACGCGAGGTGCATTCCACCGCCACTTCCGCCGCTTCCTCGATCGGGTAGCCGTAAGCGCCGCAACTAATCGCCGGAAATGCGACCGTTTTCAGGCCGCGTTCGACCGTGAGCTGAAGAGAATTTCGATAGCATGCAGCGAGCACATCGGCTTCATCGCGATCGCCGCCGGCCCAGATCGGTCCGACAGTATGAATGACAAACCGCGCGGGCAATTGATAGCCCCGCGTGATCTTCGCTTCACCGGGTTTGCAGCCATTCAGCGTCCGGCATTCCGTGAGCAACTCCGGACCGGCCGCGCGATGAATCGCGCCATCCACGCCGCCACCGCCGAGGAGCGTGGAGTTCGCCGCGTTCACAATCGCATCCACGTCGAGCTTGGTGAGATCGCCGCGAACGATCTGCATCCGTGGTGAAGAGAGATCGGGCGAATGGCTAGGCATCGCGGGAACTATTGCACGCTTCCGATCCGTCATCCCGAGCCGCGCAGCGTGTCGAGGGATCTCGCAGTCGCTCTGTCGGCAACGAGCGACCGCGCGCGGAAACGTCAGCTCCGTCGGCGGGATCCCTCGACACGCTGCGCGGCTGCCAATGAACTTGAGGAATTTTCATGCAGTTTTCGGGGTGATGGAGAAGCCGAGGCGAGCGGCCAGCTTGCGCAGATGACGCTCGCTCTGGGCACGATAATCGGCTTCGTATTGCGCCAGCCCACGCTCCACGTAGG
>JBBSPM010000119.1:0-8466 GCA_038258815.1 Chthoniobacterales bacterium | reverse complement strand
CTTCCGCTCGTTTGGAATCCTTTAACGCCACGGTCAGCCGCATTATCCACAAAGCCTGCGGCATCACGAATCTCGATTATCTCTTCCTCAAACTCCGACAGGAATCCCTCAAATCCATTCCGCAGCCGTGAGAAAGAGCCAAATAAAATCAGCGACGTCCACCGGAGGCGAGCGTCAATCAAAGGTGGATTGCTTTGGCCATGGAAGATGTGGGGCGGACGGCGGGCAGGCGTTCGCTGCAATGGTTAGGCGTTTTCATCGATTGGTAAGTTGCTCTCCGTAACACCTGAAACTTTATTGCTCTTCTTCCAGCATTTGGGAAGGTTCTTGGTGCCGAAAGCCTCAAGTGCTCGATACAGGTAAGGTCTGAGAACGTCGTCGAATACTTTGTGACAGTTCGGGAAAAGTGGAAAACTCGTGCCGCACATGACGCAAGGCAGACGCTCTTTGGTCTTTCGGTCGCGGAGGATGCGTCGCTGTCTTGGCGGCGGCGGCGTGGAGGCAGGGGCTGCGTTGACCGATGGCGCGGAGGGCCATGTTGACGGCTTTTTTGACGAAGTTCCGTTCGTCGGTGGCGGCGGATGCGATGAGGCGGAGGACTTCGCGGTAGGGCGCCTCGGCATCACGCTTATCGTGCGCGGCGAGGGACCAGAGGAGGGCGAAGGCGGCGCTTTTCTGGAATTCGTTCTCGCGTTGGCTCCACTGCCGCACTTTGGCTCAGGCGTGCGGGGTGCGGTCGAAGAGGTGGAAACAGAGGGTGTCGGGGATGGCCCAGTTATCAAAGTCGCGGCAGCAACGGTCCATTTGCGCGGGGGTGATGCGCTCGGGTTCGTCGATATAAGCGCAGAGCATGCGGGCTTCGTAGATGCCGGTGCGCCAAAGCCGGGCGGCGAGGGCGTGGTTGGGGCCGAGGAGTTTGGCGAGCTGGCGGAGATCGCGCACGGCGACGCCGAGGGCGTGGTCGGAAGGAATGGCGTAGCGGGCCATGCCAGCGCGGGTGACTGGGCTGCTGTGCGCTTTTAGCCAGGCGAGGACGGAGTCCACGGTGGGCTCGACCTCACGTGGCGCGGCGGCGCGCTTGGTCGCATTCTTTCCGGTGGGCCTCATCTTTGTGGCGCAATTCGCCGGAATATATGAAAGGGATGCGGGCGCGGAGAAGAAACAACGCGTTGACAGAGAAGAGCGTGCATCTGGAAGTAGATGGCTGGGCGTGAACGCTGCCCTGCTCGCACGAATTTAGCTTCGCAGGATGGATATGCGCCGCTTTCCGCTGTTCGTTTTCGCCTTGTCTCTCTGCCTGCGGACGGCGGAGGCGCAATTAGGCGGTCTGCCGGAGGTGGATTTCCCGCGTTTGAGCCAGCAGGATCCCAATCCGCTGGGAGCGAAAGCGCTGGCCATTCGCGCGCAGGATTGGAAACACGCGGAGACGGAGCATTTCATCTATCACTTTGTGCATGGCTACGTGGCGACTCCGGTTTCGGTGGAGGCGGAATTTCATTACCGGGTGGTGGTAAAGGAGCTGGGGCACGAGCCGCCGTCGGGCGATACGAAATCGCACATCTACATTTTCGAGCGGCCGGAGGATTGGCGCGCATTCCAAGGCGCGGGGCAACTGGAGAAGTGGACGGGCGGGATTCATTCGCAAGGCAGTTTGTTTATCGTGCGCGACCCGTCCTACAAGTTCTCGGACAACACGCTGGGACACGAGATCGTGCATCTGGTGATGCACCGGTATTATCCTTACGGCATTCCGCGCTGGCTCGATGAAGGCTTCGCGCAATATGCCTCCACCAACGCGCATGCCAGTTATCAGCGGGCGCGCGGTTACAGTGTCAAGCCGCGTTCCCAACTCGTGGCGACCGCGGAGTTATTCCCGCTCGCCGCGCTTGCGACGATGGACTACCCGACCGACGCCGAGCGAGTAGGCGTGTTCTATGATGAATCGGAGCGGCTGGTGCGTTTCCTGGCAGGGAAGGATAAGGCGAGCTTCCTCGGGCTGCTCGATGCGCTGAGCCGGCATCAACCGTTTGAGGCGGCGGTGCTGCGTCATTACTCCGGAAAGTTCGTGAGCCTGGCCGCGCTGGAGGAGCAATTCCGGGTCTTTGCTTCGGGCGCTTACAACGGGACTGAGCAGGCGGGGAGCGAGTAGGTTTTCGGTAGAGGAGAAACGCGACGCGCTTGCGTCTCGCTCTCGCCTTATAATTGGGGAAGAGCGAGCCTAGCAGACTGTTGAAAAACCACGCGGGGATGCTGGTTAGCAGTATCCCGGAGGGATCAGCAGCCATTAGCCCGGGGTTCTGCGAAGCGATCACCCCCGGTTTCCCGCCGAGACAGAGCCCACCCTGAAAAGGACCGGCCAAATGAAAGAATAGCCCTCACGCAAAGGCGCGAAGACGCAAAGGTGGAAGGACGAAGAAAAACCTCGGGCTCACCGTCGGGCCCCAACAATTTCCCCACCTTTGCGTCTTGGCGCCTTGGCGTGAGACACTCCGCGAGGGAGATTCAACGTCGATAGAGCCGAGGGTGGGAGATCCGCCGTGGGAAAAATATGAAAACACTCTGCGCCTTCGTTGCCGTGGCATTGCTCGCCGCGTGCGGGAAGGCTGCTCCTTCAACGGCATCCGCCAGCGGCGGCTGGAACAAGGCGCAGAAATGCTGCAGGATTCGGGAGATTCACCCAAACGTTCGCGGAATCGGAACACAACGGCCTTTTCGTCCCAAACGCCTCGCTGGCACGCGGCGGGATTCAAATTATGCCCGAATACGGGGCAAAACGGGGACAGTCGGCGAGATTCAGTTTAGTCCTGAACCTCATGACGGAAGTCACCGTGTCACCGAGAGATTTCTCGGCCGTGTGCGTAGCTTCGGATGACACACTTGCCTGCGGCTACTCCATGCACCGAGGAGGTGAAACGCTGCCGAACTGCTTGAGTGGCTCCGACATCGCGGCCAAACTCCGGGACGATGCCGAAAGCGAAAGCCAAAACTTCCGCGACCAATATTCATGCGGTCGTGGGCTCGGATGAGAGCGAGGTGAAACGCGTGGCGGCGGAGTTGGCGGCACAATTGACGCCGCCGGATGCGGGGGATTTCGGGCTGGAGATAATCGACGGCGCGGGGGATAACTCGGAGCAATCGGCCACGCGGGTGCGGTTGGCGATCGAGGCTTTGCAGACGTTGCCGTTCTTCGGCGGGAAGCTGGTCTGGCTGAAGAATGCGAACTCGTTAGGCGATTCCGTTATTGGCCGATCGGCCGCGGTGCAGGGGGCGCTGGAGGAATTGGGCGAGGTGCTCGCGGCAGGGCTGGCGCCGGATATCTCCTTCCTCATCAGCGCGACGGAGGTGGATAAGCGGCGCTCGTTCTACAAGGCGCTCTCGAAGCGCGCGGACCTGCAGGTGATCGATAAGCTCGATGCCAGCCGAAGCGGTTGGGAAGAAGAGGCGACGGAGATTGTGCGCGGCCGGGCGAAGACGCGCGGGATGCGCTTTGAGGAGGAGGCGTTGGATCTTTTCGTGCTCCTGACCGGTGGCGAGACGCGGCAGATCGAGAACGAGTTGGAGAAGCTGGATCTTTACGTGGGCCAAGGTCGCAGCGTGACGGCGGGGGAAGTGCGGACGCTGGTTCCCCTCTCCCGTGCGGGCGTCATTTTCGAATTGGGCAACGCGCTCGCGGCCTGCGATCTCAACCGCGCGCTCGAACTCGTGCGCAGTCTACTGGATCAGGGCGAGAGCGCGATCGGCATTCTGTTGGTGGCGATCTTGCCGACGGTGCGGAATCTCCTGCTCGCAAAAGATCTGATGGAGCGGCATCGCCTTTCGCGGCCCTCAGCGCCTTTCTCGTTTATCTCCACCATAAATCGGCTGCCGCCGAGCGCCACGGAGCATCTGCCGCGGAAGAAGGACGGCAGCGTAAACACCTACGCGCTAGGGATCGCGGCGATGTCGGCGCACCGTTTCCAGACGGCGCAGCTAGTGGATGGGCTGGAAGCTTGTCTGGCAGCGAATCTTCAACTCGTCAGCAGCGCGCGAGATCACGAGCTAATCCTGACCGAGATCGTGGTCAAGCTGTTGGCGCGCGAGTGAGTAATCCAGTCGTTAGACTGCGCTCGCGCCGTTTTCCTGCTTCCGCGCAACTGGACCGATATAGGGAATGTCCCACATGGCGCCGCTGAAGGCTTTGATCATGGCGATGATCCAAACGATCACGACCGCGATGTTGACCACCGTCCAGATGAGCCAAAGCAAAATGCCAAAGATCCAGCCCAGCGCGGGGATGTGCGCGAGCATGAAGTAGAGCAGATTCCAGACGATCACGAAGACCATCCAGGCGCCACCCAAGATGATCGATTGCATGGCGTAGAAGCGCACGAACCGATCGTGCTTTTCCAGAACGTAAAAGATAATACCGCCGATTAAAGGAATGCAGGCCAACGCCGCTGCGACATTGGAAGGAAGACCCGTTGTGCCCGAGTGCGCTCCTCCAGCCCCCGGCGCCGAAGCGGGTGGTGGCGCGATGGGATCAACTGGATCAGTCATGCCTATATAAGACGGGAATCGCCGCCGGGGTCAAGCGATCTCCCCTTGGGTTGGAGCACGAAGTTGCGGATTTGGAATCGTTCGCGGGAGCCAGACTTCGGCCCGGGGGCGGGCCGGCTCCATTGGCGGCGGTCTATGTCCGCCGACGGCGCAAGCTGCGGGCCACGGTTTCGGCGGTCATAGACCGCCGCGGCTGGAGCCGGCGCGCCCCTCGCGCCGAAGTCTCATCTGACTATAATCCCCGTTGGCCGCAAAATCGTGAGAACAATTTCCATCCAGGCTGGCGGAGCGCGCTACGAGGCGTTGGTCGGCTGCGATCTGTTGCCAGAATCCGGCGGATTGATTGCGAAGGTTCTGCGCGGGCCACGTTGCGCGGTGGTCGCGGATGAGAAAACGGCCGCGCTCTTTGCGGACAAGGCGATGACCAGCCTGCGCGCGGCGGGATTCGATCCGCAGCTGGTCCCGATTCCCGCCGGCGAAGGTGCGAAGTCTCTCGCGCAGATCGGAGCGGTTTGCGATGCGATGACGACGGCGGGATTGGATCGGACTTCGTTCGTCGTCGCGCTGGGCGGCGGCGTGGTCGGCGATCTGGCAGGGTTCGCGGCGGCAATTTATCACCGCGGAATTCCTCACGTGCAGATTCCAACCACGCTGCTGGCGCAGGTGGATAGCGCGATCGGCGGGAAGACGGCGGTGAACACGGCGCAGGGAAAGAACTTGTTAGGCGCGGTGCATCAACCGGCGCTGGTGATTGCGGATGTGGCGACGCTGGAGACGTTGCCCAAGCGCGAGTTTAACCAAGGGTTCGCCGAGATTATCAAGCACGCGATCATCGCCGACGCGGCGCTCTTGCACGAGGTAGCGCAAGTTTCCAACTTGCACGCTCATCAGACCGCAAGTTGGAAACTTGCGCCACTCATCGCGCGCAACATCGAGATCAAAGCGGCAATCGTGGCACGCGACGAACAGGATGTCTCCGGCGCCCGCGCGATTCTCAATTTTGGCCACACGGTGGGGCACGCGATCGAGCGAGCGAGCGGCTACGGACGTTTTCTCCACGGCGAGGCGATCAGTTTGGGCATTGTCGCGGCCTGCGAAGTCTCGACGCGGAAAGCGGGACTCTCGGACGAGGAGCGCCGGAAAGTGATCGCGAGCCTGGAGGCCTTCGGACTACCGACAAAACTTCCGGCCGATCTTTCGCGCCCTGAAATTCTGTCGGCTGTTTCCGCGGACAAAAAATTCGAGCGCGGCCAAGTGCGTTTCGTGGTCACGCCTCGTCTGGGCTCGGCCCATCTGACGCGCGATGTGACGTTAACCGACATCGAGCAAGCGATCGGAAGCGTCCTGTAGCGGCGGTCTGTGACCGCCGAAACCGTGTAAAACACGCAGGCGTTCGGCGGTCATAGACCGCCGCTACAGGCTCAGTTCCGCACGGCGCGGTAGTATTCGATCAGGCCATCCACCACCCCGACCGCATACTCGCGGTAAATACTGGGGCGGTTTCGACCATTGACGTTGCGAACGCCGTCGTAGTCGCCTTCCTGAATTCGCCAGAAAACTTCGTCGCTGTTCATGACGTAAGGCTCGAGATAAATGACCGGGGCATCGTAAATCCGAGTGGCGAGTAGGTTCCGCAAATAGACGTAACCGCTCGTGCCGGTCTTGGTCACGTTCTCGGTCGTGTACTCATAAGGCGGCAATTTCGTCCGTCGCGCCATGGCCTGCGCGACCGTTTCCGCGAGGTCGGCTTCTTCCGCATGCGTGCGGCTGAGCAAGCGGTCGAGCATCTCGAAACGTTCGTCGTCGAACTCGATTTCCGGGGGGAGGTAAGAACCGTTAATGAGGACGTGGAGGTGATTGTGATCAACGAGCGTGGGCTTGGTCGGATCGTCCCACGCTTCGGCGTTGAAGTGCAGGCAGATGACGAGGTCAGGCTTGATCTGCTCGTTCACCAGCTCGGCGCGTTGGCGGATTTCGCTGTTACGATAAAAGAGGAGTTCGTTATGCCAGCGGACGGTGTGTTCTTTCTCCGGATCGTCCGGGCCGGCATAGTCTTCGCGCGGCTGCGCGTCACCCGCGCGCAGGAGGATTTTCTTCGAGACTTCCTCTAGATCTTCCGGCCGCTTCGAGGTGGCGGGCTGGTTTTTGTCGCGGACGAAAGAAACCTTCGCGCCGAGCGCGCGGAGTTTTGGAGCGAGAATTTTCGCCACCAGCAACGTCATGTCGCCTTCCGTGACCGGCTTGCTGTCGCCGACCTGAAACCAGCGCTCTTCCATGCGCGCCCAACTGCCGCCGAGATGTCCGGGATCGAGCGCGATGTGCAGGCCTTTCAACTCCCGAAAGCGCGAGATGTGCGAAAGCTTCTTCGCGGATTTCCATGGGTGCGGCGCGGGTTTGGCGGACGTTTCGTCCGGTGCGAACCGCAGCGTGAACCATTCCTGCTTCTCTTTGTCGGTCAGGATTTTTGCCGCGGCGGCTTCGACGCGGATGAGTTCCTCGCTCACTCCGCGGGTGCAGTAGACGTCCTTCAGCAAGTGCATGAATTCGTCGTGCGTGATCGTTTCTTGATACTTTTCCAGCGCGCTCCAATCGGGCGTGTTGGCGAGCGGACTGACGTTCCCGGCTCGCGCAGAATCGAGGACGAGAGGGAGGACGAGAACGAGGACGAAATGGCCAGCCGATCTTGCGAATTTGGAGAGGGAGGCGATCACGAAATTGGATTTCGCACTAATTAACACCATGTTCGCGAAATGCTGACGATTCTCTTTCTCGGCGACATCGTCGGCGAACCCGGACGCAGTGCTGTCATCGCGCAACTCTCGACGCTGAAGGAGAAACACGCGGTCGATTTCATCATCGTGAACGGCGAGAACGCGGCGGGTGGGCGCGGGATTACTTCCAAGATCACGATCGATCTGCTGCGCGCGGGCGTTTCCGTGATCACGACCGGCGATCATATTTGGGACCAGAAGGATATCGTCGGTTTCATCAACACGGAGCCGCGCCTCCTGCGGCCGATTAATTACCCGCCTGGCGCGCCGGGAGCTGGCTCGATTATCCTGGAGACGGCCAAGGGCAAAGTTGGAGTGATCAATGTGCAGGCGCGCACGTTCATGCAGCCGATCCTGGAGAATCCGTTTGATGCTTTAGACACTGCGGTCGCGCAAATGCGCGAGGAAACGAAGGTCATTTTCGTGGACGCGCATGGCGAAACCACGAGCGAGAAGATCGCTTTCGGACGGTTTCTCGATGGCCGGGTGTCGGCTGTGATCGGAACGCATACGCATGTGCAAACCGCAGATGAACAGATTTTTCCGGGCGGGACGGCGTTCCTTTGCGATGCCGGGATGTGTGGTCCGTCGGAATCGATTCTCGGACGGGCGATTGATCCGATCGTCGGACGGTTTATCTCAAATCTTCCCGCGCAGTTTCCGGTGGCGAAAGGCGCGGTGAGGTTATGCGGTGCGGTCGTGACGGTGGATGAGACGACTGGGCGCGCAGCCTCGATCACGCGCGTGAATGAATTGATCGAAGCGCAGACACCGTTGCCTACACCAGTCCAGATCGGACACGAAGCATCAGCATTGTAGCCACGTCCCTGCGGGACGTGCGGTGGAAGACTTCGTCGGAGATTTCGGCCGCGCGCTCTGGGATCGACGTCGCTCTCGCACGTCCCACAGGGACGTGGCTACACGCTACTCCTCCGCGTCGTCCGAATCGTCTTGCGATTCGTTTTCGGCATCGGCGTCGTCGGCTTCCACGGAGAACCGGCGTTTGCGACGCGCGGCGGGCAACGGCGAAAGCGTCATGGTGATGTTTCGCCCGGCGGCTTTCGGTTCCATCTCCACTTGCGACATCGTGTTCAGGTCGTCCTTCACCTTGTGCATGAGCTGCATCCCGAATTCCTGGTGCGCCATTTCGCGGCCGCGG
>JBBSPM010000118.1:0-8660 GCA_038258815.1 Chthoniobacterales bacterium | reverse complement strand
TTATTTTATTAACCTGGACCACACCCCCGCCCGGCTCGCTGCGGCCGACGCTGCCGTGCAGACGGCTCTGCGTTTGCGCCCGGAGGCAGGTGAACCGCACCTCGCTCTGGCCCAGAATCTTTATCGCACCTTTCTCGATTATGACCGCGCCCGCGCCGAGCTCGCCATCGCCCAGCGCACTTTGCCTAACGATTCCATGGTCCTGTCCCTCGCTGGGTATATCGACCGCCGTCAGGGACGCTGGGAGGAATCCATGCGCAATTTGAACCAAGCGGTCGAGCTGGATCCGCGCAATGTTTTTTTGCTGCAACAGATTGCGTATAGCGATCAACTGCTGCGCCGCTACCCCGAGAGCGCCGCTGCTCTGGACCGCGCCCTGAGAATTGCCGCGAAAGATATCGACACCAGGGTGCAGCGCGCGGAGATCGCCTTCTACTGGAGAGCTGATCTCCGGCCGTTGCACACCGCGATCGACGCCATTCTCGCGGACGATCCTGCCGCCGCACCCGACCTCGCCGACAGCTGGGTAAATCTGATGCTTTGTGAACGCGATCTTGCGGGCATCACTCGAGCCCTCGGAGCTCTGACCGGCGATAGTTACCGGTTGGTGAATTTCGTGCGCGTTCCTCGTGCCTTCGTCGATGGGTTGCAGGCTCGTATCTGTGGTGATGGCGGCGCGGCGCAAAGCGCGTTTACCGTCGCGCGAACGCAGCAGGAAGAGTTAGTGCGCCTACAACCCGATTATGGTCCCCCACTCTGCGTCCTCGGCCTGATCGACGCTGGCCTCGGTCGAAAAGAGGAAGCTCTGCGGGAAGGTCGACGGGCCCTGGAGCTCATGCCAGTGGCGCAAGACTCGATCTCCGGCTCCGACATGCTGGCCCTCTTCGCGGTCATTGGCGCATGGGTCGGGGAGAAGGATCTCGCCTTCGAGCAATTGGCGAGAGCGACCCGAATTCCGGGGACGCTGAGTTATGGTCAATTGAAACTGCACCCGTTCTGGGATCCGCTCCGCGGCGATCCGCGCTTCGAAAAAATCCTCGCCGATCTCGCGCCGAAAGAAACGTCCAGATAAGGAGTTTGCTACGCCTCACCCGAGGTGGGGCGTGCGTGTCGATGAGCATGTGCAGATTAAAGATGCTTCTCGCCTATCCTCACCCGATCAGCTCGAGTATTTTCTCATAACGCGGCAGGTTTCGGAGCGCGTCGAAGTCGGAGTCGTGCTTGATCCATCGCTTCAGCTCGGGTCCGGAGCGTGGGAGCGAATGTTCCAGCAAGTCGAAAGCCTTGTCGATATCCCCCAATTTCGTGTAGCCGCACGCGACATTATACAGAGTGTGAACATCATCAGGGTCGATGGCCAGTGCTCTGGAGATCCATTCCCTGGCACGCTCCTTTTCGCCGAGCTCGATGAGTGCCGCGATTCCCAGATGGGCGGGCCGCGGATCCTCTGGGTGACGCTCAAGTTCACGCTCGGCGAGGGTGATGCCTTTGCGGGCGGCATCTTCCGTTTCTTGATCACGACCGAGCGACCGGTAGAGATTGATCAATAAGCAGACGGACTGATAATCGTCCGGCTTGATTTGAGCGGCGCGCTCGAAAAGGGCAGCCGCTCGCTCGAGGTTTCCCTGGGCGACGCTGGCACGAGCGTAAAGGTAATGCGCCTCGAACGAATTAGGGTCGAGCGCGATTGCCTGTTCGAATTCCGCGCTGGCTTCTTCGTGTCGTCCCCCGGCCGAGAGCGCGACTCCTCGCGAGGCGTGCGCTTCGGCCAACTTGTCGTCCAGAGCGAGCGCCTTCGCCGCCGTAGCCATGATGTTATCGATCCCCACATCTATGTGATAGTGCAGGAAAAGGAACGAATCGCAGTCGGCAATGCCGGCGTAGGCACGGGCGTAAAGCGGGTCCAGTTCTACCGCCTTAACGAACATGCGCCGCGCCAGGTGAAAATAGTGCTTCGAATGGCGATAGAAAAACTCGCGACCTCGTAGGTAATAAGTATAGGCTTCGACGTTATCGGTCGGCGCCTGTCGCATCGATTTTTTCTCATGCGGCAGCAGCTTCACCTTTAACTGCTCGACGATCGCATGGGTGATTTCGTCCTGAATGGCGAAGATATCGGTTAGGTTGCGATCAAAGCGGTCGGCCCAAATGTGGCCGCCATCCTTGGTGCCAATCAGCTGCCCAGTAACCCGCACCCGCGCGCCGGCTTTGCGCACGCTTCCTTCCAGCACAAAATCAACTCCCAGCTCCTGACCTACCTGCTCCACCTTTACCAGTTTGGCCTTATAAGTGAACGCGGTGTGGCGGGCGACAACGAAGAGCCCGGATATCTTGGAGAGGTCGGTGATGATGTCCTCCGTGATCCCATCGCTGAAATACTCCTGTTCCGGATCACCGCTCATGTTGTTAAAGGGGAGCACCGCGATTGAGGGACGGTCCTCTTGCAACGAAGCCGCCGCGCCCTTGGTGTTTCGTGCCGCGGAACTCTCCCGAGAGACGCTGTAAACGCGCATCGGTTTCTCGATATTCTTGAGTTTCTGCTCGCCCATATCCTCAAAAGCCAGGTCAAGCCGGTTCCCCACGTGATCGCGAACGGAACTAGAGATCGTGATCCCGCCGGGCCTGGCAATGCTCTCCAAGCGCACCGCCACGTTAACCCCATCGCCCAAGATGTCGTCGCCTTCGACAATCACATCGCCCAGGTGCACGCCGATGCGGAATTCCAGGCGGCGATCCTGTGGCACATCCGCGTTTCGCTCGTGCATCCCGAGTTGAATCTCGGCGGCGCAGGCGACCGCGCTGACTACGCTTGGGAATTCCGCCAGCATGCCATCACCCGTCAGCTTAAAGATGCGTCCCTGATGCTCAGCGATCTTACCGTCGATGAAATCAGCTCGAATCGCGTTAAACGCGGAGAGCGTGCCGGCCTCGTCGGCACCCATGAGCCGACTATATCCGACTACATCGGCGGCAAGGATGGCAGTCAGGCGGCGTTCCATGGCGGGCTAGGAGATTCGCCGGAGTGCGTATTCGTCTCGGGCCAGCATCGGGCAAGATAGCGCAAGCTTGCAGCTTACATTCAAGCAATTTCGCAAGCTGCAAGCTCGCACTACCACTCGATCACCGGAGCCGGCCCAGGTGAGACCGCCGCCGAAGACGACGGGGAATACTTATCGCTGGCGTGGGATCCGGGCGCTGCGATTGGCTTCGTCGGGCGCGATGGCGACGGCCGCTCCTCCACGCGCCGGCCACGACGGTGCCCTCGTTTTTCGTACCGATCCGGAAGCGCAGGTGCTCCGCGCGCTGAAACTCAGCCACTCTCTGGAAGCTCATCCCGAGCTGGGCGGTGCGCATCCGCATTCGCTCCGGGACGTTCCGCGCTTCGAGAAGATATTCGCCATCTCGCGCCAGCGGAAGAAACGTCGAAACAAGAAGTTCGCCTCCACACACGAAGCTATTTTACGAATCTGGATGGAGCAGACGGGGAGGAGGTCTAACCAAGAAAAAGGCCGGACAGCGTGAGCCGTTCGGCCTTTTAAAGTTGTCAGCAATCAAACAAAAACTGAATTGTGCGTTACCGTTTCGAATCTCTCTGAGCCTCGGTTTCTTTCGTGAGAATTCCTCGCTTGCTTCCGACGACCCAAACTTCGTCCGCATTCGCCGTGTGTTGAAGATCATGGACCGCGGTTTGGCCTCAGTGGCCTCTACCATCTCGAGCCGCACAGTGGCGATCACTGCCTACTTCTTTGTCGAAGACCTATACAACAACGATCAAGAAGACCTTGTCCCAGCGTTCGCCAAATTCTATCAACTATTGCTGTCCAAGATTAACGAGGACCTCACCCGGCTTGCTAAAAATTATGAGAGGCCGAAGCATCCGCGGCTGCTCGAAGACTTTCAGAAATACATCTCACAGGCCTCGGTAGAGCCTTACGCGATTGGCCTGCGACACCGCTTTTTGAAGGAGGGCCTTCGCGTATTACCTCAAGCCCAAAACAAAGGGCCAGTTTCTGGAGTGACTGAGTTCAAGCAAACGATTGTTCGCGGTTCTCGATTAAGGCGGCACACTAATCGTTCCTCGCTGCTTCTTACAACTCACTCCGGAACTCCGTCGGCGTGACGCCGACGACGCGGCGGAAGACGAAAAAAAAGCTGAACGCTGAAATCCTGAGACGCTGAAAGGGAAACGATCAGAACCGAAAGCGGTTGTATTCTTCGTGAGTACCAATCCAGAACCACGCGATGATCTCGCCCTCGCGCAGACCGAGAGCGCGGTAGTGCGACCCGACCCGCACGACACAGATGCCGTTCCGACGCTCTTCGAAACCGAGAGACGAATGAAACGGATCGTCTTTCCAAAGAGCGTATTTCTCGCGGGCAATCTTTTGCACGGCAGCCGGCAAGCGATCGAACGCCTTCCAGAAACGCGGATGGGTTTTCCCGATCAAGGCAGGTCCTGCAGTCGGCCCGCCCTGATGTCGCCGCGAATTTCTTCCGCAACTCCGGACAAGCGCCCGCCTTCGGCGAAATCCGCATCAATCTGCCGATCCCAGGCTGCGTTGTCGCGCTCGCGAATGAACGTCGCAAGCTCCGTTAGTTCGTCGGCGGACAAGGTATTAACGGCGTTCTTGATTTCGCTGAGACTCACAGAGGACGATTATAGGGGGGCCTCACTCGATGACAAGATTTGCAGCGTTATAACGCACTCCGAAACTCCGTCGGCGTGACGCCGACGACGCGTCGAAAAACCTGGGCGAAATGGCTCGGGCTGGTGTAGCCGGCTTCGAGCGCGATGTCGATCAGGCTGCGCCTGGTTGGAAAGCCCGGCCATTGCTGCGCAGCCGTTACGGCCCGCATCATCTGCTGGGCGCGGGTGCTTGATTCAGTCGCTGCACACGCCTTCACCTTTCAGGCTTCCCGTCTACAGCGGCTTTCCGGCTCGCGGTGTTTGTGCGCGCGGCGGAATCAGTGCATTGCGCTCAACTCGCGAACGCTGAGGACCTCGTTCTTGTGCAGCGTCTGCAGAGCCGATTCCGGCACAGCGGTGACAGCAATTGTTTCACCAAGGGCGTTGCACACCTCGATCGAGTAACCGTTTTCGCCATCGGGCGCGACATGAGCATCGACGATCTTGATTAAATCGCCGCGCCGAAGCCCGTACTCGGGAAGATCACGAGCAAGCGCAGCGTCTGTGTAGAGTTCGAAGGCCATGACGATCATCGTTCGGGGATCAGTGTAATGAACTTCGTCTGCCCGGACAAATGCTCTTTCATCCAGATCGAGCGAACGCGGAGCGTAACACCATTCGGGCCTGTGAGTGCACCGCGGATCTCGTAGAACTGTCCGAACTTCGTCGTGTGCAAAGGCGTCGCATCGATCGGGAGCAGTTGGTTGCGCAAATCGGTCAGCAACTGGTCGGCCCTTTCGCCGCTATAGCCGGCGCGATTCAAGAACGCAGATTTGTCGCCGCGTGTTTGCGGCACGAGAAGATAATGCGTGAGCTTCTCGGGAGCGATCGTGGCGTCGGCCGGCAGTTTCACGCGAATTTACTGTAGCGCAGGCAACCAACGTTTCTACAGCGCACTCCGGAACTCCGTCGGCGTGACGCCGACGACGCGGCGGAAGACCTGCGCAAACGCACTCGGGCTGGTGTAGCCGACTTCGAGAGCGATCTCGATCAGGCTGCGCTTACTCTCGCGCATCATCTGCTGGGCGCGGGTGATGCGTTCGCGGATGACGATTGCAGCGGACTCAGCCCGGTGGTTTGCTTGAAGACGCGGGAGAAATGGAACGGGCTCAGTTCCACCAGGCTGGCTAACGATTCACCAAGATTTCGTCGGCGAGCCGTTCGCTGATGTGGTCTTCCACCTGGCGGAGCTGGCGGATGGGCAGACCGCCGCGGACCTCGGCTTTTTCGCGCGCGGCGCTCGTGTATTTCTCGATAGCGAACGTGTCCCAGCGCTATCGAAATGCGCCACATCGAGGAACATAATGGCGCATTTAGTTGAAACGCGCCACTTAAGGCTTTTGTTGTGGCGCATTTACTTAAACGCGCCACATTAACTGAATGCCGAAGCAAATCCCAGCGGAGGACTTCAGTGCCATCCTGGAAGCAGTTCGTCAATTTCCTGACGGTGCGTCGCTGAGCCAAATCGATTCGACTCTCTCCAAGAAGCTGCCACTTCGCTCGCTGCAACGGCGGCTTGAGATGCTGGTTAAGCAACAGCGTCTCGTCTCCGCAGGAGTGGGTCGCGGAAGTCGCTATCACTTGCCAAAGGTAGCAAAGGCACCCGAGCCCGCTGCCGAACTCCCGCTTGGCGTAAAGCTGCCCGTCACGGCTGCCGGAGAGTCGATCCGCGCTGCGGTGCGAGCGCCAATTCATGAACGACAGCCGGTCGGATACCGGCGCGAATTTCTCGACGCGTATCGGCCAAACGAGACGGCGTATCTCTCCGCCGAACTCCGTCGGCGGCTCGCGGAAGCGGGAAGCTCGCGTGACGCTGAGTCGCCGGCTGGTACCTACGTGCGCCACATTTTCAACCGACTGCTGATCGACTTCTCGTGGAACTCGAGTCGGCTCGAAGGAAACACCTACTCGCTGCTCGAAACCGAACGCCTCCTGGCGCTCGGCGAAAGTGCTGCGGGCAAAGATGCGCGTGAGGCGCAGATGATCCTCAATCACAAGGCCGCCATAGAACTGCTCGTGGAGCACGCGGGGGAGATCGGCTTCAACCGCTACACGATTTGCAATCTACACGCATTGCTCGCGGAGAATCTGCTCGCCGATCCACAGGCGGGAGGACGCCTGCGCACGATTGCCGTAGAGATTGCTGGCACGGTCTTCCACCCACTGGAAGGGCCGCAGCTGATCGAAGAATGCTTCGATCAAATCCTCGCCACCGCAGCGGCAATCAAAGACCCATTCGAACAGGCGTTCTTTGCCATGGTGCATCTGCCCTACCTCCAGCCATTCGAGGATGTAAACAAACGCGTGTCGCGATTCGCAGCGAACATTCCGCTGATCCGGCGCAATCTGTCGCCGCTGTCGTTTGTGGACGTGCCGGCGCGAGATTACGTCGATGGCATTCTTGGCGTCTACGAACTGAATCGAGTCGAGCTGCTACGAGATGTTTTCGTCTGGGCGTATGAGAGGTCATGCGCGCGCTACGCCGCGGTGCGCCGCTCACTCGGCGAGCCGGACACATTCCGTCTGCACTACCGCACGCAAATCATGATGGCGGTGAGCAACGTCATCCGCGAGCGAATGGATCGTGTAGCTGCCATCGCATTCATCCGCCGTGATGTGGAGCAGAATGCGCCGAGTGAAGACCGCGCGCGGCTCGTCGAAATCATCGAGACAGAACTAATGAACCTGCACGAAGGTAATTTTGCGCGCTACCGCGTGCGACCCTCCGAATTCCAATCATGGCGTGACGCGTGGCGGTGAAACACGAACGGTCAGGATCGAACACTCCTGCGCCGCGCGCGTTCCGCAACGGAACGAGCAAATTCTTACAGTGCACCCCGAAATCCGTCGGCCTGACGCCGACGACGCGGCGGAAGACTTGGGCGAAAGCACTCGGGCTGGTGTAGCCGACTTCGAGCGCGATCTCGATCAGGCTGCGCTTGGTTTGAAAGCCCGGCCGTTGCTTTGCAGCCGTTACGGCGACCGAGATTTCGTCCGCGAGCCGTTCGCTGATGTGGTCTTCCACCTGGTGGAGCTGGCGGATGGGCAGGCCGCCGCGGACCTCGGCTTTTTCGCGGTCGGCGTCGGTGTATTTCTCGACCAGGTAACTGGCAAAGAGCCGGGTGAGATCGGCGACGCGGCAGGTATTGCCGCGGGTGCGCGCGGTCAGCGTGTCGGCGCAGGCCTGGCAGAGGTGGGCGAAGGCTTCGCCGCGCCCGAGGAAGTCGATCTCACTTCCACGCGGTCGGTCTGGCTCGGCCAGGCGGCCGCGAGCGCGCCGCAGAAGACATCGACGGCGAGATGGATCTGGATGACTTCAACCTCCTGCCCGGCGGGCGAAGTCCAGCGCACTTCGTAGGGGGTCTTGGAATGGGTGACGAACATCGCGCCGGGCTCGATGCGGCGGGCGATCCAGGCGCCGCCGACGTCGCGTTCGCGGAACTCGTCCGAGCCTTTGGCGTTGCAGGTGATGAGCGGCTCCGAGGTGGCCGGAACGAGGAAGCTATCGACCACGCGCGGCAGGCGGCAGAGCCGCACGTAGAGCCCGGTCCATTGCAGCGCGGCGCTATCGGTCAGGACCTGGCCGTTGAGGTAGCGGTTAAACGCCGAGGCGGTCGGGTGTTTTCACGGGTTAGAGTGAAGGCGAACGCACACTTTGTCTTCTTCCACGGTGTAACAGCAAGTTCGTGAAGGCGAGGCGCCTTCACCAGGTCGCCGCGGCGACCGCTCCCCAATCAAAGAAAAAGCCGGACAGCGTGAGCCGTCCGGCCTTTAAAGTTGTCAGCAATCAAACAAAAACTGAATTGTGCGTTACCGTTTCGTGTCTCTCTGAGCCTCGGTTTCTTTCGATTCCGAGGGCTTAACGGCATCTCCGAAACCCCGAAGGATTTCAGTCTTAGCCGTCGACCTATTCAAGCACCACCGAAGTGGTGAAAGAATTTCTCCTTAGAAAGGAGGTGATCCAGCCGCAGGT
>JBBSPM010000117.1:0-9154 GCA_038258815.1 Chthoniobacterales bacterium | reverse complement strand
TTTTCGTGCTTGAGCGCGAAGCGCGTCTTCTGCCGACGCACTTTCAACGTCAGCTCGCGGAAGCCGGTGGTGATGAAGCTCACCGGCCAATCTTACCCGCCCGCGCCGCGCTTGTCGAAGTTGATCAAGACTTCGCCGTCGGCATCCACGGCGTCAGCGCCTCCGCCCCGATCGCCTTCAGATTGCGCCGCCGATAACTTTTCGCTCGCAGGCGTGGTAACTCCGCATTCCTCTCGATCCAGCCGACCGCCTCCACGACTTCCGTGCGGAAGCGCCACCCGAGCCCCGCTTCCTTCGCTTCGTAGTAGGCGACCGATTCAGCAAACTCACGCTCGGCTTCCCCGACGATGACGACCGTCATCGGCGGAGCTGCCGATCAACCTCTGCCACCACTTCCGCAAATGGCCGGCTCTTCGCCAGGCCGGCATCGATGCTTTTGATCCGGCGCTCGATCTCATCCTCCCACACGGCCGCGACGTCATCATCTCCACACGCTTCGCTCTTCTCCAGAAGCGTACGGGCCAGTCTCAGCTGCTCATCATGCGGCAGCCTCAAAGCGTCCTGCGTTATCTCGGCCAGCTTCGAACTCACGCCATGATTTTACCGACGCGCACGAGCCGTGTCGAGTGGCGGGATTTCGGCTATGCCAGGGCATGTGGCTGGCCGCGATCGGCTCGCTCATCGTGGGCGACGCGCTCATTCAATCATTCAATGTCCCACCCTCGTCGGGTGCACCTCTATCTCGCTCGATCCTAATCACGCCGCGGGTTTCTGCAGAATTGCCGATTCAGGTCTGTTCCGGTAGGCTTTGAGGAATGAGCGTCAAAGAGCAGGTTCTTCAGGCGATTAGCCGCCTTCCGGATGACATCGACTATCGAGACGTAACGGACGAGATTGCGTTTCTGGCCGCGATGCGAGAAGCGGAGCAGGACGTTCGGGACGGACGTCTTGTCAGCAACGAGCAAATGAAAACTCGTATCGCTCGATGGTCCGGAAAATAGTTTGGACCGAGAAAGCGTCGGGCGATATCGAAGCGATTTTTCGCTATATCGCGCGCCGCGATCCCGGTGCGGCGGCTCGCATTGGATTCGGCATCTATGATCGCGCGCAAATTCTTCTCGAACATCCTGAAGCTGGAACCATTCTCGATGAGTTGCGCGACGGCGACTGGCGAAAGCTAATTTTTCGACGCTGGGAAAATCGTTTACACGATTCGGCGCGACGTGATCATCATGGGCAGGGTATGGCCTGCGGCGATGGGCGCAGCCGATATGGAGACGCCGCTCTAGATTTAAGATCACAGAGGACCGCCTACACGAACTCCGATGACCAGCGCGGCGACAGCAAAAGCGCTCGTCATCCAGGGAATGAGCGTCCCACCCGGCTCGTTAGTCCTCGGCGCCCAGCTCTCCGACGTGCAAAAGCTCATCGTCCGCCAGGGCATGGGGCTGGCGGCGATCGGCTCGCTCATCAGCGCGTCGCTGCCCTGCTCGTCACTCGTCACCTGTCACTCGTCACCTCCCGAACCGCGTCAGCGCCTCCGATCCGATCACGATGGTTGCCGCAGGTCGCGGGCTTTGGTATTCTTCCGGCATGAGCACCTTACCGGAAATCAAGGCCGCGGCGGCCACACTGCCGGCGGAGGATCGCAGCGCCTTGGTCGCATGGTTGAGCGAGTCCGAAGACGTCTGGAAGCTCCGTCGCGAAAGTCTGCGTCGGGAAATCCAGATCGGCTTGGATGAGATCGACCGTGGCGAAGTCGAACCGCTCGACATGGAAGAGATTAAGCACAAGGCACGCGCCCGCAGGACCGCCTAGCATCGGAAGGGATGGCAAGGGTCGACCGAGCCGCGCGCGCCGAAGCCGACCTCATCGAAATCTGGAGTCACATCGCGCAGGACGATCCTTCGGCGGCCGATCGTCAACTCGACCGAATCGATGCAGCTTGCGAGATGCTCGCCACGAATCCCGATGGCGGCCCGCGCCGCGAAGACCTCGCGCCCGGGCTTCGATTCTATCCTGTTGGAAACTATTTGATTTTCTACATGCCGACCGAGGAGGGAATCACTCTGGTGCGTGTGCTTCATGGGGCCCGCGACTACGCTTGGGATTTTGGCCCGCCAACCTAACTCTCTCGCATTGATCAACGGCCCTCATCTCGACGGGAAAGGCAGTGGCGGGGAGTTTTCATCCACAGATTCCCTCGGGCCCGATTCAAGCAGATTCCAGATTGGGAATTAGGGTGCCGAAAATCTGTGGAATCTGTGGACCGCCCTATTCTGGTTGAATTGGTCAAGTTTCGCTCAACAGTGATTCACTGTCCGGGGGCTATTCCTCTCCCAGTTGGGTAAAACCAAATAGTGATGAACCCCCGGTCTTTTTTTGCCCGCATTGGTGTTTGCAGATTTAGCCAACGGCCCTCCCGAACACGAGAGCGAATTCCTGCGCCGTGGTCGAGAATGACAAGTTTCACCGACCCAACTGCCGATCCACTTCCGCCACCACTTCCGCGGACGGACGGCTCTGCCCGAGGCCGGCATCGATGCTTTGAATCCGGCGCTCGCTCTCACCGGCGCCCGCCTGCTGAAGAGTTTCCTCTACGGCGTCAGCGCCTCCGATCCGATCACCTTCACGTTCATCGCCTTCACGCTCCTCACGATCGCCTTCCTCGCCTGCTGGATCCCCGCCCGCCGCGCCAGCTGCGTCGCCCCGATGATCGCGCTCAGGGCGGAGTGAATTGTTCGGCGCTGGGTTATGGGTGCCGGTCGCTCACCGATCCTCGCTCAGCACAAAGCGCTATCGTCGCGCCCGGTGTTTCTGGTTGGAAAGCCCGGCCTCATCTTCGATTTCGTTACGGCCTGACTTCCAAATTCAATCCCCTTTTCCTGCTTGGAAAGCCCGGCCTCGCCTGCGGCTGCGTTACGGCGTGATCCGTCATCTGTCTTCCGACAGGAGAAGTGATCGCGCACCGGGATGCTGATGAACTTGATTTGTTTGATCAGCGCCGCGTCACGATAGAATCTGCGTCACATGTCCCAGATCGCTCACATCGCTTTACGTCCGGTCGAACCGGGCGATTTACCGTTGTTCTTCGAACACCAGCGCGATCCAATCGCGGTCGAGATGGTCGCCTTTCAATCGCGCGATCGCGCCGCGTTCGACCAGCATTGGGCGAAGATCCTCGCCAACGAGACGGGCCTGATCAGGACGATCGTTGTCACGTTCGATGTCTCACCGGAACCTGTAGCGTCCGGTGTCTCACCGGAATCCGCAGGCCACGTCGCAGGGAACATCGTGAGCTGGCATTCGGACGGGAAGCGCGAGATCGGCTACTGGATCGACCGCGCGTATTGGGGCCGCGGCGTCGCCACCGGCGCGCTCTCCGCTTTTCTTCGCCTGGAAGAGACGCGGCCGCTTTACGCCGGCGTCGCGAAGCACAATGCCGCCTCACTCCGCGTCCTGCAAAAATGCGGGTTCACATTCCTCGACTCCGCCAGCTCGGCATCAGATGGCTCCGACGATTCGCACGTTCTTCTGGTGCTCGCACCCAACTGATTGCATGGCTTGTCCTTGACCACGGAATCGCCTCCACGCTCCTCACGATCGCCTTCCGCGCCTGCCGGATTCCCGCTCGCCGCGCCAGCCGCGTCGATCCGATGATCGCGCCAAGAGGGCGGAGTGAAGGAGAGGCCGCCGGCCGTCGCGAGCGCCCTGCACCATCCAGAGAAATGCCGTGACGGGGCGCACCTCTGTTCTAATGCCGGAAGCACGATCCGATGGACGGCAGCCGATTCACCAGCGAAGAAATCGACGCTCAGCCCCTACCTGGGCGCCGAAAATCTGCGCAATCTGTGGACCATTTCCGCGCGGTTAGGCGAGATTCGATCAGGTTAACCCAGCCTTCGCAGCGCCAGCAAAAGCGCGCTTAATCTTGTTCGGGGTGAAGCGTGACTGCTCGAGTCCATTTTGGATGCGAGTCATGACAGCGCGCTCCACGGATGCATGCGATTTGAATTGGCCCTGCGCCACCAACTGATCCAACAGCCGTGCGTCCACCATGCGCGCGTCCGCATAGAAAATTACCGATGGTTTATGGATAAATGGGTGGTCGTCAAGGTTCAACACGGTCGTGACGTCCGAGTGCGGACGCTGAGTGGTCACGTTCACCATGATTGCTTGATGCGTTCCCGGATCGGGCGCTGTGACGAGCACCCAAAGGTGCTCGATATCCTCTCCCGGCTTCGGAAGCAGGAAAGTGTCACCCAGCACCGCCACGGCCTATCTCGCCGCCAGCAGTAGATCAGCGTCAGCGAGTTGGTCCAGCTCGTCCTCCACCGCCGCGATCTCCAATTCGCTCTTGCCGCCAGCTTTCAGAATATCGCGGTATGAGATTGGAATCGCGCTGCCGTGCGGATCCTTCCACTCCGGCAGATCGTGGCAGAACTTCACCAATTCCCAACGGCTGAGCGCGCCGTGCTCGGCAAAAATTTGCTTAAGCAATTGCGTTTCCGCGTCCGACATCTCGTCGCTGTCCGCCTCGGCTTTCAGTTCGACTTCAAAATTCTGTGGCTCGCCAATCGTCGACGCCCACACCGACGGCGCCTCCGGGTCGTCCTGCTCGGTCGTCAATGACAGCACGTGGCTCAGAACAGGACCGCGATCCATCGAGACGTATCGATCGGTCGTGATCGGGCGCCCCCAGCGAAGCAGCGCCTCGCGGTCGGCGAGGTAAAGGAGCTTGATCAGCTTCATGTAGCTCATCCGCCCGCCGCGCAACCGCAGCAGATAGGCCGCAGCTTGCGTGGCCTTCTTCTCGTTGAATCGCAAACGCGCGCTCATCTCAGAAAACTATCTCAGAACGACCTGTTTGATGCAAGGCGCGTGCCGTTGGGCTCCGCGCAGGACAAGTTTCACCGACCCAACTGTCGATCCCCTTCCGCCACCACTTCCGCGGACGGACGCCTCTGCCCGAGGCCGGCATCGATGCTTTGAATCCGGTGCTCGCTCTCACCGGCACCCGCCTGCTGAAGAGCTTCCTCTACCCCGTCAGCGCCTCCGACCCGATCACCCTAACGTTCATTGCCTTCACCCTCCTCACGATGGCCTTCCGCGCCTGCTGGATTCCCGCCCGCTGCGCCAGCCGCGTCGACCCGATGATCGCGCTCAGGGCGGAGTGATTCGGGCGGCACGCCGTCAGTTTCGGATCGAAGCAGTGTTGCGCTGTCCGCTGGGGTGCGTTCTCTTCTCCCTTCTCGCGGCGATGGACGAAGGAACCCAACTCAGCAGCCCTTTTTCCACTGGAGCTGGCGGTGCCAATTTCGAGAACGGAATCCAGACTGCGTTTGTCGTTCTAATGCTGACCGGCGGGTTCGCACCCTGCCTTCCCGCTTTTCCAATCACCAAGGTGAAGCTGCAGGGCCGATACGCCGGATTCCAAACGGATGACTGCATAGTCTTCGTTCAGGAGCGTGCCGGCGAGCGACGGGCGAAGCTCCTTGCTCAGATTAAACACTCGCTAAGCTTCACTGAGCGCGACGAGACGTTCGCGGAGGTGATCCAGGCTGCGTGGCTGGATTTCAACAACGCTGAACTTTTCGATCGGCGGACTGACATGATCGCAGTTGTCACCGGTCCGTTGGCCGCAACCGACATCGAGAATGTTCGGACAATTCTTGAATGGGCGCGACATTCAGAGACTGCTCAAGACTTCGTAACAAAGGTCGAGCTGGCACAATTCAGCAGTGCCGGCAAGCGTGCGAAGCTCCAAGCGTTTCGCGCGCAGCTCCGGGAAGCGAATAAGGGTGTTGATGTAAGTAACGAGCAGCTCTGGCAGTTTCTAAAGAGCTTTCACGTGCTCGGCTACGACCTCGATGTGGCGTCGGGTGTGACCCTGTCATTGCTGAAGTCGCATATCGGCCAATTTGCCGCTGATGATGCGTCGGACCTTTGGGCGAGCGTTGCGAAGGAGGTTGGCTCGTTTAACCAGAGCGCCGGCACGATCACGATCGAAACGCTTTCGGAAGAATTGAGAAGTGCATTCACACGGCGCGCTCAACCGGAGATGATCCCGACTGAGTTCTTAAAAGCGGCTCACCAACAACCACCCTCTTCGGCGGGCCATGCTCTCCCGGCAGAGTATGAAAATGCCATCGCTTTCGCATCAATCATCGGCGCATGGAACGACAAAGTTCAAGGCGACGCAGAGGTAATTCGAAAGTTGATCACAGGAACTTAGGTTGGCGAAGATGATCAAGGACCAAGAAGAGTGGGTCGCGTCGATACGCGATCTTTCGTTACTGCCCGACGCCCCCGTCGCGCAATCGAACGGGAAGTGGAAAGTAATCAATCGGCTCGCCGCTTGGAAAGCCGCAGGCCCTCGAATATTTGATGATTATCTCGACCGGTTCCAGCAGCTCGCCGTTGCAGTTCTTGCTGAGCAGGACCCTCAACTCGAATTAGCTCCGGAGCAGCGATTGGGAATAAGGACGGAAGCAAAAAGACTACGTCACTCGGAATCGTTGCGTAAAGGTTTGGCCGAGACTTTGGCTTTGCTAGGCAGCTATCCCGAATATTTGACGTCAATTACACAAGGGAAGCCGCAGACGACCGCGACATTAGCAGTCAGGCAGATCCTCGAGGACGCAGACTGGCGTGTATGGGCAAGCGTCAGCCATTACTTGCCGCTCCTAGCGGAAGCAGCACCAAGGGAGTTTTTGCGCCAAATCGAAAAGGCACTTGCCGGAACGAATTCACCCTTTCGTGAAATTTATTCACAGGAGAGATCAGGAATCTTCGGGCGAAACTACATGACTGGCGTCCTCTGGGCGCTCGAGACACTCGCTTGGGCTTCTGACTACCTCACACAAGTAGTTGTTCTTTTGGGAGGATTGGCCGCGATAGATCCTGGTGGTAACTGGGCTAATCGGCCTGCTAATTCGCTAGGTGACATCCTTCTACCGTGGCACCCCCAAACGCTCGCTGATATCTCGAAGCGCAAAGCTGCTGTTGCGGCACTCGGTCGTGAGGAACCGGATATTGCTTGGAAGCTTCTGCTTGCGCTGTTGCCGAGCGCGCAAGGCGTAACCACCGGGACACGCAAACCGGCTTTTCAACGATTCATTCCTGAAGGATGGGAACCAACGGTGCATACGACCGACTATTGGGATCAGGTTCTCGCGTATGCGGAGATGGCGGTGACTATCGCTATCGACGATATATCAAAACTGGTTGAAATCGCGGAGCACATTCCGAGTATACCTGAACCCGCACGCGGACGACTACTGGACGCAATTGAAAGCGCAAGCATTCGCGATCTGGCGGAGGCTGACAGAGAGCCGCTATGGGAGGCTTTGGCGAAGCTCGTGTCCGTACACCGACTGTACGCCGATGCTGAGTGGGCAATGGATTCAGCGGCGGTGGAAAAGATAGAACAGGTTTCGAAACAAATAGCACCACAATCCCCGCCTATCCGACATAGGCGCCTTTTCAGTGGCGCTGATTTCGAACTCTACGAGCAGCGGGATGACTTCGAGCAGGAAGAGAAGAAACTAAATCTGAAGCGTGACTCAGCTGTGCGAGAAATCCTTTTGCAGGGTGGTATCGACGAGGTGATACAGTTCGCTGGAAACGTAGCGCAAGCTGCGCAAGTCGGTTCGTCACTCGGCAGGACCGCGGATGAAGCCGTAGATTCCGCCCTACTGCCAACGTTCCTTCAGAACGAGCGGTACCTTGACTTTGTGTCTGCGTTCGTTTGGACACGCTTTCATGCAAACGGCTGGCGTTGGGTCGAATCTCTGCCCGTTGCACACTGGAATCAGGAGCAGATCACTACGTTCCTGACGATGCTCCCGTTTTCCAAGGCTACTTGGAACCAAGCGGCTGATCTTCTTCGCGAAAAGAAGAACCTATATTGGACCCGGGTTAATCCGAACCCGTACACAGCGGGCGAAGACCTTATCGAGGGGGTAGAGCATCTGTTAGAAAACCGCCGCCCTCGCGCGGCTCTCCATTGCCTTCAGAGTGCAATATTTAGAAGAACCGCTGTGCCGGTAGAAGTGGTTGTGCGAACCCTTCGGGAGAGTCTTTCGTCTACTGAGACGGGTAGTCCGCCGATTCAACACTCCGCAGTCGGTGCGCTGAAATGGCTTCAGTCGAATACTGGAGTAGACGAACGGGAACTCTCGCAGCTCGAGTGGAGTTATTTGCCGCTCTTGAACCGTGTTGGAAGCGGAGCAATCCCTAAGACCCTCGGAAAGCGGCTAGCTACAGATCCGGCGTTCTTCAGTGAGGTTATTCGAATCGTCTTTCGGTCGGACAGGTCAGAAGATGCGCCGGAGCTTGACGACACAACGAAGAGCATGGCTGCGAACGGTTTTCGGCTACTTCGCGAGTGGCAGACGCCACCGGGCCTAGGCCCGGAAGGAACGTTTGACGCTAGGCAGTTCAGCGACTGGTTAGACGCCGTAAGACTTTCAACACAGAAATCTGGTCATTTCGGCGTCGCAATGAGTCAAGTAGGTCAAGTTCTCCCGTACGCGCCACCCGATCCGAGCGGGCTCTGGATTCAGAAGGTCGTAGCTGCGGCTCTAAACGCGAAAGATGCTGACGATATGCGGTCCGGGTTTACGTGCGAACTGTTCAATATGCGAGGCACCCACGGGTTTACCCATGGACGTGAGGAGAGAGAGCTTGCTCAGAAGTATCGAACTATGGCAGATGCGGTCGACAACGAAGGCTACCAACGCCTCGCGTCATCGCTCCGCGATTTAGCTGCTTCGTACGATGCGGAAGCGGCACGTGACGAACGTCAAGACCCGCTCTCGCAATAAGGTACGCCGCCTCTTCCCGCTCTTCCCCTTGCTTCTCGCGCTCACCGCACGCACGGAAATCAACCCCCAGTGGACGCCACCGCTGCCGCCGTTCCCGATCGCCGACAACCTTTACGATGTGGTAGGCCAGGACCTCGCCGCGTTCCTCGTCACCACGCCCGCGCGCTGCGCGCTCCCAGTTTAGTCGGTTGACTTCACGCGCGCGCGGCAAATAGCATCGCGCGTGCGTCCATGGCGGTTGTTTATCTCGCTGACTCTGGTCGCATTTGCGGGCGTCTTCTGTTTCTTCTCGTTAGGCGGCTGCGGGAAGCATGGGGGTTCTCATG
>JBBSPM010000116.1:0-9189 GCA_038258815.1 Chthoniobacterales bacterium | reverse complement strand
TGGATGGCCGACGACGCGCTCGCGTCCCGGTTCATGACAAACCACGACCACATCGGGCTGGCTTCCGTGCAAAAGCGCGAGCGAGACTCCCGCGTAGGCCGGATGCGACAAGGCGCCCTGGCCTTCGATCACATCCCAATGATTGTCGGCCGCGTTCGGACTGAGCATTTCCGCGGCGCCCGCGGCGAAATCCGCGACCACGGCATCGATCGGAATGCCCTGGCCGGCGATCAGGATGCCGGTCTGTCCCGTGGCGCGGAAGTCAGCCGCAATGCCACGCGCGCCAAAGGCGCGCGCCAATGCCAGGGCCGTATACTTTTTGCCGAGCGCACAATCGGTCCCGACAGTCAGGAGTCGTTGGCCGCTGCGTTTGCGTCCGGTGGCGGTCGCAATTTTGGCGGGTGGTTGCCTAACGTCAATAAGAATGCGTCCCAAGCGATCGGCCGCTGACTTCAAGGCGGGTATGTCAACGAGCCGCGTGTGCATGCCAGCAATGAGATCGAGGCCGGCTTCTAGCGCCTCGATCAGCGCAGGAATCCAAGCTTCGGGAATGAATCCCCCGGCGTTGGCTACGCCGATGACAACGGCGCGCGCGCCTTTTGCGTAGGCCTGTATTGGAGTGAGCCGTGGCAAGCCGGTCGCGACCGTTGCGCCTGCGCAGGCGTATTCGCCGGCGCAGCGCTTCGGCGCCCAATCACGCAGGCCAAACGCGGTTTTGGCGTAGCCGAGTTCGGTTGTGTCGCCCAGGAACAGCAGGTAGGGCTGGGGTAAGACAGTGAAGTCAGGCGCCGGAGCGATAGGTTGAGGCATCCGTTACTTCTTCAAGCCCGCACATTTCGCGGAAAGCTAGAATTTAAAGTCAACTTGGACGCCGATCGTACGCGGCTGAATCGGAACGCCTTGTAGGTAGGGGATTGTCCCGACCAAGGTCGAAAATGCGGCGATGTTCTGGTAGGCACGATTGTCAGTCACGTTCGTAGCGAAGACGCGAACCGTCCAGTGGTCGTTGGAGATGTCGGCGTTCAAATCGAGAGCGCCGTAACTATCCAGAGGAAAGGTTTGCCCCAGAGTAGGAGTGGAACTCCTGTCACCGACCAGCCGGACGCCGAGGCCGACGTGGCCGGTCCATCCTGCGCTTTGAGTGGTTCCCGCCACTACGGTCGTCTTGCCATCTTTACCGCTAGCGGCGACCACCGGTTCACTGTGCCCTCTCCAGAGGGGGAAGTAATAATCGGCAGTGATCGATCCCTGCCATTGCGGGATGTCAGGCAGACGGTCACCAGCCGTTGCGCTAAGAGCGGGGATGTCGGTACCGAAGGTCGCGTCTGTATAAGAGCCGTTTAGACCAAGTTGCAGTCCGGTGATCGGCCTGAAGGCAAGCGACAACTCTACGCCGTTGCTGGTCGCTTGACCGCCGTTCGCCAGCACTCCGATATTGTTGACGACGGCGGGGACCTGAATGTTTGACCAGTCCAGGTGATATCCTGTGATGTCGAATATGATCCGGTGGTCGAGGTAATCAGACTTCAGTCCCGCTTCATAACTGATGAGAGTAGACGCGTCGACCGCAGGCGGGACGCCCGGAAGAGCGATGTTTGGGCCGCCGGGCTGATAGCCGCTCGCGATGCGCACGTAGAGAAGGCCGTCCTTCCACAATTGGAACTGCGGCGTGACCATGAAATTGACGATGTCTTCCGACGAACTGCCGGGAGTATTGCCAATGGGGATCACTGCACCGGCATTAAAGTTTTGGGAGAATGTCTGGTCATTGTGCGAATAGCGTAGCCCAGCGCCCAAGCTGAACCAGTGGGTGAACTTGTAGGTAGCATTCGCGAAGCCAGCTATTTCCTCGTAAGTGCTCGGAAGGGATATATCGGCCAAAAGTGCCAAACCAGGATACGGCGTGCCGTCCACTTGATTCAGGGTTAGGAACTGAGTCTGGTTTCCATCCTCGTAGGTATAGAACGCGCCGAGTTGCCAGAGGAACGGTCCCTCTGCACTGGAGGTCAGACGAAGTTCCTGAGTGAACTTCTGCAAGGTCAGTCCCGCATCGAAAGGCGAAATACCGGCGGGCCCCGCTCCGAGCAGCAGCGGAAACTGCCCGTAGGAGTCTGTCGTGTTGGAACGTTGTTTGGTGGTGATGTCGGAGTAAGAGGTGGCGGAGGTGACGGTAGCCCAGCCCAGGTTCCAATCCACCGTCAAGGAGATGAGACCGATGTCTTTACTGAACGGCTCGTTGACCTCGACTTGATTTTTCAAGTCCCCGAAAACCGGACGCTCGGTCGCCGGATCGAGTCTGACGATCGCGTTATTGTTGCTGTCGATCCTTTGCCCGAAAGCGCTCAGCCGGACGGTGATCGCCTCGATCGGCTGCCACAAAAGGGCGATATGAGCGCTCTCTTGAGTGGCACTGTTGATACCCTGCTGACCATTGGCGACATTGTCGATGAAGCCGGGGAGGTCGTTGCGGGCATAGCTCACGCGCAGCCCGAGGTGGTCCTGCACCAAAGGCACGTCAGCAACCGCATGCACATCCCAGCCGATATCGCCCGCGTTTTCGGTCCCGCTCAAGCCGCCACCAACGTGAAACTCGCGGGTCGTGAGCGACGGATCCAGCGTCACATACTTAATCAACCCGCCAATCGAATTTGCACCGTAAAGCGTGCCCTGCGGTCCGCGCAAAATTTCGACGCGGCGAATATCGTAAGGCAGCAGGTCCAGTTGGAAGATGCTGGCAGCCTGATAGAGACCGCTCGAACCGACGGGAGTCTCGTCGATGTACGTGCCTACAGTGCTGCCGCTCGAAAGCGTCGTGATACCGCGCAAGGCGATCATAATTTTTCCGGGCGTGCCGGACGAGTTAACTTGCAGGCTCGGGATGTAGGCCGCGTAGTCGGCCAGATCGGTCGCGTGTAGATTCTCCAGTTGCACGTCATCGAACGCGGTGATAGACGCCGGCACCTCGCGAATATCTTCTTCGCGCTTGTTCGCCGTCACGACGATGCGCTCGATCGTTTCCGGCGCGCCGGGCGTGGCGCTGGGAGCCGGCGACGGCGAGGCCGCGGAGGCCGGCTGAGCTGGCGGGGGTGTCACAGCATCTTGCGCAGGGGCGACGCCCATCGGCAAGAGTGCCAGTGCGCCGAGGGCGATGATCAATTTGGTCCGCCGAGTGGGTCCGACTAGTTGACGAATATTCATGGTGTTTTCTCCGGTGGGATTTAAAAGCGGGCTCAAGATTCACTGGAGCCGAGTTTGTTGATTTGGGATATTGGTAACCCGATTAGAGAATTGTCAATCCTGATTAGAGAATTATTTTGAAATTATTTCACCGAGCACAATCCGCCAAATAAGCTCTCAGCCGACCATGAGTGGCGCAGCCTTTCGCTCACGATGGCGGATCGGCCGGTCGAGCAGCCAGAGCAAGACCGCGGCAATGATGGCGAGGCCAGCCAGCAAAACGAAGAAACTGCGGTGGCTGGCCCAGCTCCACAGAGTTCCGACGACCCCGGCGAGCATGCTGCCGCTGAAAATGGCGAGAAACCAGGCGGCGACCGTCGTTGCCCCAAGGCTGGCGGGGGCGAGCCGCGCGAAAAGGCCCAGTCCCGTCGGCAGAATGTAAAGCTCGCCCAAAGTAAAGATGACGAAAAAGAGAACCAGCCAGAGCCAGCTTGCTCGATTTGCTCCCGCGAAGCTCGAGACGGTCGCCAATAGCAAATACGCGCCCGCTACGATGAGCGCGCCGATAGCCATTTTTCGCGCCGGCGACGTCTCTTCTCCGCCAGCGGCTCGCCGACGCCAGTAGAGCAGGAGCGGTGGCGTTAAGGTGATGACAAGGAGCGGATTCAAAGCCTGAAACCAAGTCATCGGAATAATGAATCCGCCCAGAGCGCGATCGACCCCGGCGTCCGTCCAGAGGGCAACGGTATTGCCGACTTGTTCATAGGCGCCGCGGAAAACCGTGGCGGCAATTCCTACTCCCAGCAGTAGCAGCCAAAGATTCAGGTCGTTGCCTTTCTCCTCCGAGACTCCCGACTTGGCTGGCACACGACCAGGCCTTGGCCTCTCCTCCGGCAGATACTTTCCGCCCGCCAGATAGATCACCAGCCCGCCAAACATGCCTACCCCGGCCGCGCCAAAGCCGTAGTGCCATCCGTAGACTTCCCCCAAAGTCCCGCAGATGAGCGGAGCGAGGACGCCGCCGAGGTTGAGGCCGGCGTAGTAGATGTTATAAGCGCGGCCGCGGCGCGGATCGTCAGCGGCATAGAGATCGTTGATCTGGCTGGGAAGACTCGGCATGAAGAGTCCGTTGCCGAGCGCGATCGTCGCCAACGCCACATAAAACAATGGTTCGAAAGCCATCATGAAATGGCCTAGAGCCATGGCGCTGCCGCCGATGATTACGGCCTTGCGTTTACCCAGCCAGCGATCCGCGATGAGGCCGCCGAAAATGGGAGTGAGATAGGCCGTTGCGGTGTATGAGCCATAAATGAAGGAGGACTTTTCTTGCGCGAAGAGCAGGTGCTTGGTCATGTAATAGACCAGCAGAGTGCGCATGCCGTAGTAGGAGAAGAACTCCCACATCTCGGTGAGGAACAGAATGGTCAGCCCGCGCGGCTGACCGAACCAGGTTTTTTCCTGCGCGCTGGTCATGCGGCTGGCTGCCGCGCCGAACCCCAGACCGCGTCATCGCACCGGATCAGACCCTCTGCATAGGTCACGCCGGGACTGCGGTCGTGGGTCAGGAAAATGGGACCGTCAAGGTCAACCACGTCGCACTGCTGGCCGAGAACAAAGCCGGGCGCCATCGCCAGGCTCGTGCCAATCATGTTGCCAACCATGACTTTCATTCCGAGGGCGCGGGCGCGTTCGCCAATCATGAGTCCTTCGGTCAGGCCACCGCACTTGTCGAGTTTGATATTCACGACATCAAAGCGACCGGATAAGCCCTCCACCTCATCCAGGCCCTGCACGCTTTCATCGGCGGCGATCGGGATTGAGTGATCGATTCCGTCGAGGATCCCCTCGTCGCCACGCTTACAGGGCTGTTCGAGCAGGGATACACGCGTCTCGACTAAAACTGGCAACAGGCGCTCAAGGGTACTCGATACGTAGCCTTGGTTGGCATCGACGCCGAGCCAGACATCCGGCCGCGCCGCGCGGACAGCACGCACACGCTCGATATCCACCTCCAGCTCGCCGGTTAGTTTGAGCTTAACCGCCCGGGCCTCGGTGTAGGCCTTTGCGCCTTTCGCCATGAGAGCAGGCTCATTAGCACTTACAGTGAAAGTGGTAAGGAGAGGGCGGGGCGTCTCGATCCCAGCCAATTGCCAAACCGGCAGGCCAGCCCGACGCGCCTCAAGTTCCCAGAGCGCGCAATCGAGCGCATTGCGCGCTCCGCCCGGCGGCAACATGGCGCGCAATTCCTCCCGCGTCAGGCTGGCTTCGATCCACTCCCGGTGCGCCTCGATCGTGGTAAGCATCTTCTCAGGCGTATCACTCAGATAGTAAACCCCAGCCGCTTCCCCGCGACCTTCCAAGTCGCCATCGCGCAGAGCCACCAGAGTGACAGGAGAATCTTGAAAGGTGTAACCGGAGATCCGAAACGGTTCTTTTAGCCGCAGGTCCTCGCTATGGACTTCAAGCGTAAGGCGGGCACGAGTAACACTCATTTCGATCCTCCAGCCGACGTTAGTAGTTAGCGGTGTAACCCATAAGGTGGAAGACAAGTGCGACGTAGAGGATGGCAAGACAGGCAAGCCCAAGCACTACGCTCCAGAGTTTCGCCAGCCACCTGCGTCCACTGCGCAACACCGCCCAGGCATTCCAGAGCGCGACCAAACTGCCACCAATGAAGATGATGATGGAGACGATCCGTAAGCAAATGAACCAGGCGTCCATCCCGGGTGCGACCCAGTCGAAGTTCTTCAACATCATCGTGAGGGTGAAGAGCCAGGCGAGCATGGTAACCAGGACCAGGAGCGCAGCCAGCCGCATGATGAGATGGGCGCGGGCGTCGGCGCCGGTTAAGCCATAGCCCGCGGCATAGTGCCGCCGGACCAGTGCCGAGACCGGCCACGCGATGACGGTTAAGGCGAGCACGACGAGCGACGCGATCCAGAGCGGGAGCAGCCAGGCCGATGACCACCACCAGGGCACCGGCTCAAACACCATAAAGGGATATTCGTCGTAGCCAAAGCGGGACACGCGACCATTCGACACCTGCGCCGCGAGACGATCGCCGCCGTTCACATCGCGCCAGACCCAGGGCGCGATCTCGCGCCATTTCTTTGGCTGACCGCTGGCATACTTCAGTGCGTCCACCACCATCTTGCCGTCGCCGCTCGCTGCCACTTTGACTTGCCCGAGCAGGTTTGCGAAAGAGAGAAAATTGGTGTGCGAGCCGCGACTAAGAACGTAATGCCCCGCCATAAGCTGCGCGTGCTGCTTCGCCGTCGCGGGGTCCACCTTGCCTTCCGGTAACGGCCCGGGGAAATAGCGATCGCCAAATTCCCGAAAAAGCATCGAACGAATCGGCGCCGCAGCCGCGTCTTTGCCGAGGCTGTTGACCGAGATGTACAATCCCACACCGTCGTCTGGGAAAAAATTCAGCTCGCTGTGGAAATATTGCAGATCACCAGCGTGGGTAATAACTCGATGGCCATTGATGTCGTTCTGGTAGAACCCGAGCAACATATGGTGAAGTGACGGAATCCCCGGCGCCACCGTGTTATGCATCTCTACTGCCGTAGCCTGCTGCAAAATTCGGGTCGAACCGAAGGCGCCGTTCTGCAGATGGGCGATCATGAAGCGTCCCATGTCGGTGCCACTGATCGAGAGCGAGCCGGCCGGCGGAATCGAGATGATCTCGAACGGCTTGGCGTCGCCGGAAGCCACCTGATAACCCTTTGCCATAAAGGGCGCGAGCCGCGCCGGCAGCGGCTGGCGGAAGGTCGCGTATTTCATTCCCAAGGGATTAAAAATGTGCCGCTCGATATAATCATCGAACGGTTCCCCGGATACGTGCTGCACGATATAGCCGGCCAGCGCTGCGCCATAGTTAGAGTAAGCGGGGGTGCTGCCCGGTGTCGTCACACTGGGTGGAATCCAGCGCGTCAAAGCATCGCGCAGAGAGGTCAGGTCGCTCGGCTTGGAGACAAGCAATGCGCGCACAACCTCATCGAATCCGGGCGTGTGCGTCATAAGGTTACGCAAGGTGATCGGCTTGCCGTCGTGCGGCGGGATTTTGAAATCGAGATAGCTATTAATATCTTTGTCGAGGTCGAGCTTGCCCTGTTCGACCAGTTGCATCACCGCCGTCCAGGTAAAGAGCTTCGAGACGGAGCCCGCCCGGAAAAGAGTGCGGTCAGGATCGACCGGTTTATGCGCGGCGACATCAGCATACCCGTAGCCTTTGCTCAGCAGAACCTGGCCGCCCTTCACCATCGTCACCACCGCGCCAGCGACGTCTCCGCGCTGGAGCGCATAGGGCATGAAACCGTCGAGCCAGGCTTCGGCATCATTTTTTGTCAGTGAAGGGGCACCCATTGCCGGCAGCTCTGGCGTCTTTTCTCCCGCTGCCGGAGCGCTTGTTGTCGGCACGGCTTGAGGTGGCGCGATGCTTGGTACCTGTGCCTGAAGGACGGAATGCAGCGTGAGAACGGAGACGGCGACGGCCAGAAACAGGGAAGTCGAGTATGTGCGCATGATTACTGAAGTATCCTGATCAGGAGCATTGGCGACCAGATCGGAGAATTGTCAAGCGCCTATTCTATATGAGCCCGATTTCGTCCGGGTCGGAGGCAAGTTTTGACAAGAAACAGGCGCGCGATGATGCTCCGATCAACAAAAAATGAATCGCGCGACTCCGATGGCAGGCAACTCGAAATCAACCCAGTCGCGGCAACAACCCACGATTGGCAGCCTCCTGCGTTCCCTCCGCGCGCGAAACGGCTGGACCCTCAAGCAGATGAGCACTCGCTCGGGGATCCCCCTCTCGACGCTCTCCAAGGTTGAACACGACCGGCTGACGCTCACCTACGACAAGCTTCAGATCCTTAGCCAGCGGCTCAACATGACCATGTCGGAGCTTTTCGCCGAGCCGGGCGACAGCCCCGAGCCCGCGATCACCGCACGTCGCAGCATTGGCCGAATCGAAGACGCCGTCCGCGTCGCCACGCCGAACTACGATTATTATTACCTCTGCCCGGAATTACGTCGCAAGCGCATGATCCCGGTGCTCGCGCACGTGCGGGCGAAAAGCCTCGAAGCATTCGGGAAACTAGTCCGGCATTCCGGCGAAGAATACACCTACGTGCTGGAAGGGCGGGTCGTGCTTCACACCGAGTTTTACGACCCGGTCAAAATGGAAGTTGGCGAGTCGGTTTATATCGACTCCAACATGGGACACGCCTATCTCGCGGGCGAAGGATGCGATGAGGCGGTGGTTCTCAGCGTCTGTTCGAGCCCCGACGAAGCACTCATGGAATCTCTGCTCAACCTCGGCAGAAAACACGCCGCCGAGGTCTCGACTCCGGCAGCGAAGGCTACTCCGCTCCCCAACCAGCGCGCGAAAGGTCGCGTCGCGCGACCCAGCGTTTCGCCGGCGCTTTAGAGCAGCCGATCCGCTGAGGACAGCGGACTCTACAACCCGCCGTCGGATGCGAAACTGACAACGACCAACACCACCCAATCCAGCCTTGGAATGCTGAAGGGATTGTGCCGCCGAGACGACGGCACTCGCCGCAGCGTCGCGGGAGTTCCGCCCTCCAGCGCGCTTCTCACCGCGTTAATTGCGCGACGGAAAAGGCAATTTCCGCGTTGTGCAGCGGAGTTCGGTGAGTAGTTTTCGAATCCCTCGCCGGAACTCCGCGGGGAGAAACGCACCGCTAGCTCAATTGGCAGAGCAAGTGACTCTTAATCACTGGGTTGTTGGTTCGATTCCAACGCGGTGCAATTTTCTGAGCCAACGGCGTCGTTAGGCGCAGCGAAATCGATCTCCACGTATTGTTGCGCGATCGGCATCCGGCGACCGACCCCGAAGGCGTGGCTTGTCACCTTGATTCCCGGGGCAGCCTGGGCGCGTTTGTATTCGTTGAGATCGACCCGGCGCAGGACCCAGCGGACGTTTTTCTCGTCGAAGCCCCGGGCGATGATATCACTGCCGCTCCGATTTTCTTCGACGTAAAGCTG
>JBBSPM010000115.1:0-9442 GCA_038258815.1 Chthoniobacterales bacterium | reverse complement strand
GCTTTCGATCTCAGCCGAGGGCATACGCTCTTTTTTGGCTTCGCTGCTTTCCTGCGAGCGGACAAAGCGAAAGACCATCAGGCCTGCCGCCACTGCCCCCAGCACCACGATCAAAGCGGTTAGCTTGCGTCCGGTTTTGCGGCTGATTCTACGATTGACATTTTCCTCGCGCTTGATTCCCTCTGGCGTTATTTCGAACGCCCAGGAAAGAATCACGGCCACAGGAAATCCCAGGACAAGGAGTAAGACGACCAGCTGCACGGCCCAGTTAGGGATCTCGAAAAATGGAAAGACCTGTGTCGCGATCTGAATCAAGAGCCAGGCAATGACCCCGTACGCGACCGCGACCTTGTAAACATTGCGCCGCTTCAGTTCGCCGAAGAAGTTCTCGATCTTCATTCCTTCGGCCGGAAGATTTTTGCCACGAACGCTTCAAAGCGCGGCTGGCCCCACAACTCGTCGAGCATCGGATCTACTCTGATGGTGAAGAGATCGTTGCCCGCACCCTCGCGATACGCTCGCTCCAACGCATCGATCGCCTGCTCTTTGTCGCCCAATCCCAAAAACATGAGCGCCATGTTATACGCAGAGACGTAGCGGGATTTCGCCTCTTCCGTCAGCCGTGCCAGAATTTCTTGTGCTTGGTGACGTCGTCCGTCTCGCGCGCAGGCCTGGCCGAGGAGAGCAAGCGCGTCTGGGTCATCGTCTAATTCGACGGCCTTTTGATATTCAGCGATGGCCTCAGTTAGTTGCCCCTTAAGTTGGAAGGCTTGGCCCAGATAATAATGCGCAATATAAAAGCGCGGATCGATCTCTATAGTCTTGCGAATTTGTGCAATGGCTTCGTCGTAGCGACGCGCATAAAAATAGATCAAACCAAGATCGGCGTTACAGATCGAGGAGAGCGGATCCAGCTCGACCGCGCGTTTCCCTTCCGCGATCGCATGATCAAACTGGCCCAAGGCCGTTAAAGGCCCCCAGCCCAGCCAGTGATGGGCCATCGCGTAATTTGGATTCAATTGAATGGCGCGTTCGAATTCCGAAATCGACCGGTCAAACTCGAAGTCGAACGGCCCCAGTATCCTTCCGGATGAAGCGTGTGCCTCGGCCAACGTAGCGTCGAGTTCAAGAGCCCTTTTTGCAGCGACTCTCGCCTGTGGAATTGAGTCTTGCGGAGTCGCCGCACCAAAGACCGAGAGAATTACATACGAATCGGCCAGTCCAGAATAGGCCAACGCGTAGTTTGGATCCTTCGCGATGGCTTGATTGAAATACTCGATCGCTTTGCGCAGGTCCGTCCCGGTCCGCTTGTTCCAAAAAAATCTGCCTTTGAGATAAAAGTCGTGCGCGGCGCTACTTTCAGTCGGGCGCGCGCTGATCGCCTCGGTCTCGGTGCCGGTTAGCTTTGCTTGCAGCTTGTTGGCAATGTTGGTTGCGATCTCACTCTCAACCGCAAAGATGTCGGTCAATTTTCGATCGAAAGTATCGGCCCACAGATGAGAGTCACTCGCGGCCTGGATCAGCTGCACATTCACGCGCACGGCGTCGGGGCTCCTTTGCACACTTCCCTCCAGGATATTCGCCACGCCAAGCTGCCGTGCGATCTCAGGCAGGTTGTCCGGCGTGCTTCCGTAATGCTGCGTGGATGTCCGGGAGATCACTTTCAGGTCGGCGATCTTGGAGAGGCGTGTGAGGATTTCGTCCTGGATCCCATCGGCGAAGTAGGCATTCGCTTTCTCGTCGCTGAGATTTGCAAAAGGAAGCACGGCGATCGATTTCTTGTTCACCACGGCTTGGGAAGAGGCCGGCTTCCGCAAGGTAAAGAAAAAGGTCGCCAGAATGCCGGCGAGAAGAATTAACCCTGCGGCAATCGCCGCCCAACGAGTGTAAGTCCGTCGCTTCCTGAGAGCCTGTAGTTTGCTCGGGAGTCGTGGATTGCCGATTTCCTGTCCATAAAGATTGACCAGACCAAGGCGGACGCCGTGTTTCACCTCGCATTCGCCCAGATCGTGCAACTGCGGCTGCCAATGACCGTATTGCTCCAGGTCTTCGGCGACATGTTTCGAGAGCAGGATGTGCCCGGCGTCGCCGCAATCCATCACCCGCTGCGCCATGTTGATTCCAGCGCCAGCGATGTTCGTCCGGCCGCTCACATCAGTCACCTCGCTCACCGGACCGCTGTGAATCCCCATCCGCACCGCCATCTCCGCATGAGGCTTGAGCGCTTCGGCCAGCTCCAGCGCGCAACGCGCCGGTTCCTCGGAGCTGTTGCGAAAGACCAGTGCCATCCCATCCCCGGTCGGGAGCCTGACCAGTTGTTCGTTAGGCGATGCGCGGACCTGCGGGGTGGCGAGGACGGCTTCGGTCAGACGATCCAGTCGCGCCTTCTGTTGCTCGATTAAGAGCTTCGAGTAACCAACCAGGTCGATAAAGAGAACGTGGCCGATCTCGAGGCGCAGATTGCTTCCGGATTCAGGCGCCATGATCCTCTTTCCCGACAGAGTGACAAGATTCCACGGAAGCGTGGACGTCCTGCGATTCCAGTTTGGCTAGGAAGTTGTGCGCGCCCATCCTCCGTGAGGCAGGAGGGCTTTCAAAAAAGCCGCCGCCACGCTTCTCTTGGAGCGTCGATCGGTGTGCGCGCGCGATTTGAATCAGCAGCCAGGCAATGACCGCACAGGCGACCGCGACCTTGTAAACATTGCGCCGCTGCAGCTCGGCGAAGAAAGAAGGCCTCTCGCTCACGACGGAATGCTCATTTATCGAGGCCAATTTTTTTCACCAGCGCCTGGAAGCGCGGCTCGTTGCGTATGCCATCGTAAAGCGAATCAATCTTCAGCTGCCAACAGACGCCATCCTGATCCTGGTAAGATTTCTCCAGCCATTCCAATGCTTTTTCTTTCTCGCCTAGTCCGAGATAGACAGGCACGCACGCGTTGGGTGTAACATACCTCCTTTTCGCCAACTGGCCCAGATCGCGAAGAATCTCTTCGGCTTTCGCGCGATCCCCTGAAACAGCATAAACGTACCCGAGCCAACCGAGATACCATGGCAGGTCGTCCAGCTCCGTAGCTTTCTGAAGCTCCACCCTGGCTTCAGCCAGATGTCCTTCTTTGATTAAGCACAAGCCTAGCGCAAAATGGGAGAAGGCATCAGTCGGAAATAACTCCTGGCTGCTGCGGAGTTGCACCATCGCTTCATCGTATCTGCGCGCCCAATAAAGGTACCAACCCAAGCCGTCATTGAAAAGGGGGTTCAACGGATCGAGCTCGAGGGCTTTCCTCTCTTTTGCGATTGCCTCATCGAATCGACCGGAGATGGTTAAAAGCCACGCCATTCCATCATACGCATCCGCCAGGTTGGGATTGAGTTCGAGGGCACGGTTAAGCTCGTTCATTGCGCCGGCCCAATCAAAAGTGCCAGCGAGCGCGCCGCCGAGGGCGAGGTGAGCCTGCGCAAGTTCGGGATCGAGCTGCAACGCCTTTTGCGCCAGAGTCTTCATATTGGCCCACGCTTCTCTGCTGGGCATCGCGTTCCCTGCCTTCGCGCCGTAGTTATCAGCCAGCCCGCAATACGCCAGGGCAAAGTTCGGATCCAATTCGAGGGCCTGCTTGAAATAGCGGACCGCCTCGGCCACGTCGGCCTGGGTGAATTTAGCGTCATGATATCGCCCCAGGAGGTAGAGACGGTAAGCTTCCGGATTCTCCGTCGCCTTCTTTGTTAAAGTGCGGGCCTCATTGACACCGAGCTTCACTTTCAAAGCCTCCACCACGCGTCGGGCCACATCGCTTTCGACCGCGAGAATGTCTTTCATGTCGCGGTCGTAGGTTTCCGACCAGAGATGATAACCGTCGGCCACATTGATGAACTGGGCGGTGATCCGCAGCTTGTCGCCGGCTTTGCGCACGCTCCCTTCCAAGACTGTCTTGACATGTAGCTCTGCGCCGACTTTGCGGAAGATGTCCTCTTCGTCCTTACCTTTGAAAGCGAAAGACGAACTTCGGCCAGGCACGCGAAGTCCTCTCACTTGGGACAAATCGTTGAGCAGTTCCTCGGTCATGCCGTCGCTCAGATACTCGTCGTTCTTATCCGCGCTCATGTTCACGAAGGGCAGCACGGCGATCGATTTCTCGCTCACCACTTCCCGGAGCGGCGCTGCTCTTCGCAGGCTGAAGACGAGAGTCGCGAGGATCGCAAGGCAAAGAATCAATCCTGCGACAATCGCCCCCCAACGAACGTAGCTCCGTCGCTTCTTGAGAGCCCGCAGCTTGCTCGGGAGTAGAGGATTGCCGATTTCCTGTCCATAAAGATTGACCAGACCAAGGCGGACGCCGTGTTTCACTTCGCACTCGCCCAGATCGTGCAACTGCGGCTGCCAATGACCGTATTGCTCCAGGTCTTCCGCGACATGTTTCGAGAGCAGAATGTGCCCGGCATCACCGCAATCCATGACCCGCTGCGCCATGTTGATTCCAGCGCCAGCGATGTTCGTCCGCCCGCTCACATCAGTCACCTCGCTAACGGGGCCGCTGTGAATCCCCATCCGCACCGCCAACTCCGGATGAGGTCTGAGCGCCTTTGCAACCTCGAGCGCGCAACGCGCCGGTTCCTCGGGGCTGTTCCGAAAAACCAGCGCCATCCCATCGCCGGTCGGGAGCCTGACGAGTTGCTCGTTAGGTGATGCGACGACCTGCGGGGTGGCGAGAACGATCTCAGTAAGACAGCGCAGCCGCTTCTTCTGTTCCTCGATCAAGAGCTTCGAGTAACCGACCAGATCGATAAAGAGCACGTGCCCGATTTCGAACGTCACCTCCGAAGATGGTTCGGAAGACATACGATTTTACGGTTGCTTCTCCTGGCAGAGCTTCTGGAAACGTGGATCGCCGCGGAGATTGTCCCAATCGGGGTCAAGCCGCAAAAGCGCTGGAGTAAGAGGTGGGCCGAAGAGGCCGCCTTCGTAAGAGATTGTGAGCAAGTGCTCCACGATAGGAATGGCAGCATCTTTATCGCCGAAGTGCGCCAATATTCGCGCCTTCGTTTCCTGATAGTAAGGCTGAGTGCGCGCGTCGTTGCTCTGCACGGAGATCGCCTTATCGAACGCTTGCAGAGCTGCATCGCGCTCTCCTAGTCCAGCCAAAGCGGAGGCGAGAAGACCCAGGGAGCGCACACTATCAGGCTGTTCCCGCAGGATTGCTTCTGTGGCATCGCGAACGCTGATGAATTTCGCTCGCGCCGCCGCCGTATCTCCGGACGATTCCTGCAGCTCGCCGAAGATTTGGGCATCGCGCATCCATTCGCGCAGCGAGTCGGTGGGGCGCGCGAGAGGTTCCAATAGCTTGAGCGCCGTTGCCGGCTTGCGCCGCAGCTTCGCCTGATACCAAACCGCACCCACGGCATCATAATCGAGCCGGTCCGGCCTTAGCTGATCCACGATTCGCTGAGCTTCATCGATTTGGCCGTTGGCTTGAAAAATCTGAGCTTTGATCGCGAGCAAGTTTGTATCGTTAGGCCAAATCTGGAGCGCTTCGTCCACAATATGCCGAGCGCCGGGCCAATCGCGCACATCGCAGCGCGTGTAGGCGGCGAACTTTCGGATCTGAAGATAGCGCGGGTTTAAGACAATCACTTGATCAAAGGCAGCGAGAGCGTTCTGCCATTCCCCGAGCCGTTGATAAGTGAACGCGAGGAGCTGGATAACGTCGGCATTGTTAGGCCAAATGAGATGCAGTTGCTGCAAGACGGCGCGCACGCTCTTGTTGTCGCCAAGAACAAAGTAACCAAAGTTAGCGCGAGCCATCTGGACCTCGGGAAGTTCGGGGTGCAAGGCCTCCGCCCGGGCCAGGCTTTTCTCCGCAGCCGCGCGTGCCGCGGACGTGGACTCCATATAGTAGAACCCGATGGAGCGAGCGCTGGAAAGACCGGCCCAGGCGAGAGCAAACTGCGGATCGAGGCGAACCGCTTCGTCATAAGACTGAATCGCGGCGCGAAGGGCGTCTTCGTTTCCCTCCCAGACGAGGGCATTACCACGCAGGTAGGCTTCATAGGCGGCGGGGTTGCTCGTCGGTTTCTGCGCCAGGGCCTGTTTTTCCGCGCCGGTCAGCGTCGCATTTAGTTGCTCGGCGATCGTGCCGGCCACTTCGCCTTCGACCGCAAAGATGTCATCCAGCTTGCGGTTGTAACTGTCGGCCCAAAGGTGTGTGTTGGTCGCGGCCTTGATTAACTGCACATTAATGTGCACTTCGTGTCCCGCCTTCTGGACGCTGCCTTCCAGAATACTACTGACACCAAGTTGCTTTCCTATCTCGGGCAAGTTCTCCGGGCTGCTCGCGTAATGCGCTGAGGAAGTGCGCGAGATAACTTTGAGCGCGCCGATCTTAGCCAGCCGCGTCAGGATTTCATCCTGGATGCCTTCGGCGAAATAAGCATTCTCCTTGTCGCTGCTTAGGTTTTCAAACGGGAGCACCGCGATCGACTTCTCCGGAATGGCGGGCACAGGAGGGGCTGAAGGCGAAGACGCGACCGGCACGGAAGCGGTCTTCGGCTGCGAAACGGCCGCGTAGCGCCAAAGGAACGCGCCGCCTAACGAGAGTAAGAGTGCAAGGATCAGCAGTTCGGTCCCGGTGAAGCGCTGTGCGCCGCGTTCCCCGTGATACCAGGCCAGCACGAGCACGACAAAGAAGCCAACGCAGGAAGCAATGATGAGTGCGCGCTCGATCCAATCCGGCCAGCCGAAGCGCTGCGCAACGATGTCGATGCCTTGCAACAACGCAAACGCCGCTGCGACATAGGCCAGCGACCATTGGACCAGCTTGCGTTGCTTCAGGCGTTGCAGGAACTCACTCATTTGGCAGCGGCCTTGCCATCCTCGGCATATTTCGTCAGCAACGTTTGGAAGCGCGGGTCGTCGCGAATCGAATCCCAGACCGGATCGATCCGCAAGGTCGCGACGGAGATCGTCTCACCACCGGCGGTGGAGAGGAGTGACTCGATGTGCGCGAGCGCGGACTGGGTTTCGCCCAGCCTCGCCTCGGTCCGGGCAAGCCGCTCGACGTAGAACGCTCCGACGATGGCGTCACGCGAAAGCGGAAGCGCTTCGACCGCGGCACGGCCGGCCCTGAGGGCTGCCTCCTTATTACCGAGTCCGGCATAGACCAACCCAAGATAGCTATTCGCGTCGGCCACCTCGTTAGGGTGAGCGAGCAGAGGTTGTAACTGCTTCTCCGCTCCGAGAAAGGCGGTGCGCGCCGCCTCCTTTTCACCTTTTCTCGTTAGCGCCTCCCCGCGGAGCAGGCTCGCGGGCGCGAGACTGTGTTCCCAGCGGGTCATGAGCCAGTCGGGCGAGTGCGCGATCGTGGCGAGGGCAGCGTCCGGTTGGCGGGTGAGCATGGCGAGCCGATAGCGGAGAAGCGAGACCGAACCCTGTGGGTCTGTGTCCGCCGGAATTCCGGCCAGGACGCGCGCGGCTGCTTCGAGATTGCGCGCGAACATCATGCTGGTGGCGCGTTGCACCTGGGCCTCGACGTCGCCAGGAAAAAGAGCGAGGGATCGCGCGTAAGCCGCATCGGCGTCGGCATAACGACGCAGCGCGACATAGGAATTGGCGATCTCGCGGGGCAGGACGGAATCGCGTGGATCGAGCACGGCGGCCTGCTGCATTTCTGGAACGCCGCGCAAAGGATCGCCCTGGCGACGGTGGACATAGCCGATCGCCGCGATCACCTCGGCATTGTTAGGCAAGCTCGCGCGCGCGATCCCGAACTCGCGCAAGGCCGCCGGGTAATCGCGATGACACCAGTAGTGGACGTAGCCGAGCGCGAGGTGGGCTTCGGGCAGATCCGGCTGCAAGGCGAGGGCGCGATCGGCGTCGGCGCGCGCGGCGGTCACGATGGCTTCGCGATTATCCACCCCGTACCAATGCTGATAACTCTCGAGATAAGAGAGTCGCGCATAGGCGAGGGCAAAAGCCGGATCGGCCGCGACGGCGCGGCGGTAGTAATCGATCGCACTCTCGCCCACCGCGACAGGGTCCTTGGCGGCGCTGGTTTGGAGTTGGTTGAAGAGATACTGACCTTTCAAAAACAGGTCGTAGGCCAGGGTGCTTTTCGTCGGCACGTTCGCGATCTGAGCCGATTCTGCCGGAAGCAGGGTGGCCTTGAGCGCATCGGCGACCTGTTGCGCGACTTCGCTCTCGACCGAAAAAATATTCTTAACTTCGCGGTCGTAGGTCTCCGCCCACAAATGCGTATCGCTGCCGGCATCGATGAGCTGCAGATTCACGCGCACAGCGCCGGCATCCCGTTGCACGCTGCCCTCGAGAATGGTGGCGACGCCGAGCTGCCGGCCGATCTCGCGCAGGTTGTCGGGGCGACTGGCGTAACGCATGGTCGAGGTGCGCGAGATGACCTTGAGCGCGCTGATCTTGGCCAGCCGGGTGAGGATTTCGTCCTGGATGCCTTCGACGAAATAAGCGTTTTCCTTTTCGGCGCTAAGGTTTTCGAAGGGCAGCACGGCGATCGACTTGGCTGGGATCGGCACAGTCGCGTTGGCACTCGTCATTGAAGACGGTGGAGCAGCTGTATTCTCCTTCCCAGCGGGGGTCCGGTGCCACCACCAATAGCCGCCGCCCGCTGCCGCCGCGATCAGCGCGCCCACCAGGCCGACCGCGATGCCTGCGCGGCGCGAGCGATGTGGCGATGTGTCGGGCGCATCCGGTGTGCGCACCACGCCCTCCGGCGTGGCGTCGAAAGCCCAGGCCAGCACGACCGCGATCGGGAAGCCGATGAGGATCAGGAGCACGACGAGCTGCGCGGCCCAGTCCGGAAAATGGAAAACGGGAAAGACCTGCGTCGCGACCTCGATCAACACCCAGCCGACGACGGCATAGGCTGCCGCCACGCGATACACATGGCGCCGCTTGAGTTCTTCGACGAATCGCCCGCTCATCTTACCGGCAGCGCGGGCCGCGGGGCGATCCACTGGGATCGCCCCGTCTGAGCTCCGCGGAAGATCGGATCGCGTTGGTTATGGGGTCGTTATCTCATTTTCCCCATCGAATTGAAAGTGTTCATCTCAGGCAAAAGATCGATCCTCCTCCAATTCGCCGCGCCTTTGGCCCACCGCGTCTGTCCGGCGCCTAACGATAGATCGTCTTCGGCTCCGGGCCTTTCACGAGCGCTTTGAAACGCGGGTGCGCGCGCAGCGGGTCCCAGGTCGGGTCGAGTCGCAAGGCGGCCAGGGTTAATGGGAAAGCACCGTAAGGGGTGGTGAGGAGGCGCTCTATCCGCTCGAGCGCGCGCTCGCCTTCGCCCACCTGCGCTTCCACGGCCGCGAGGTTTTCCTCCATCCCCGGGCCGAAGACCGGATCTTGCGAGGCCGGGAGGAGCGAGACGGCCCGCTCCGCGTTACGCAAGGCGGCTTCTTTGTGGCCAAGCCCCACTTCCGC
>JBBSPM010000114.1:0-9482 GCA_038258815.1 Chthoniobacterales bacterium | reverse complement strand
TTTCCTTGCCCTTTTTCTCGCTGGTTTGCGCGCCGCCGCCGGCAGTATCGACCCGGAGGTCGGCGATACCGAGAAGGCGCTGCAGCGGCCCTTGCGAGATCGAGATGTTTTGGATGTTGGCGAACGTGATCGTCATCTCACAAATCTTGAGGACGCCTTCGCGGACGCGCAGGCTGCGATCGGTCACGAGGTACCAGCGTTTTTCGAAATCGAGCCGGAGCAGAGCGAGCGCGAAGAGCCGTTGGACAATGCGGCAGCCGCTCGGGGTCCGGCAGCCGCTCGGGGTCAGTCCTAACTATTTGCTATTTCCGCGGTCGGCCTCAGACTCCGAAGATGGCACGACCGCTCCGTATTCAATACGAAGGGGCGATCTATCATGTCATGAATCGCGGCGATCGGCGCCAGGCCATCTTTGACGGCGATTCAGATCGAACGCTGTTCCTCGAAACCCTCGCGGCCGCTTGCACGCGCACGGCCTGGCAAGTCCACGCCTACTGCTTGATGAGTAATCATTTTCATCTCGCGGTGGAAACACCGCGCGGGAATTTGGTGGCGGGCATGAAGTGGTTGCTGGGCACTTATACGATGCGCTTTAACCGTCAGCACCGTCTCACCGGGCACCTTTTCGGCGGGCGCTACAAGGCGCAGGCGATCGATGATACGGACTCTCATTACCTACGGATTGCGGCGGATTATGTGCATTTGAATCCGGCGCGCGCGGGTTTGGTGAAAGCGGGGAGCCCACTCGAGGACTACGCCTGGAGCAGTTATCCGGCGTATCTGGCGCCGGCTCGGCGGCGGCCAGCGTGGTTGCGGGTGGACCGGGTTTTGGGCGAACACGGAATCAGCGGCGAGACGGCGCGAGATCGACGGGAGTTTAGCCAGCGGATGGAGGCCCGACGCGTGGTGGCTGGCGGTGATGAGGCCGCTAAATTACGCGAAGGCTGGAGGGTGGGCGGAGACGCGTTTTTGAGTCGCCTGCTGGGGAAGCTGGGAGGCGACCTCAAAGAGCATCATGGCGGCCGCGAGCGATGGGAAACAGAGGAGGAGAAGGCGCGATCAGTGATGGCGGAGGGATTGGCCCGAGCTGGCTGGGATCTGGATCGACTGCGAACAGAAAAGAAAGCGCACCCGGTAAAGATCAAGATCGCGCGTGAGTTGCGAGCGCAGACGACGATGTCGCTGAAGTGGATTACCGGGGAACTCGGGATGGGGAGCTGGAGTTACCTGAATCACCTGCTGCGAACGAACGCGGAAAATAGCAAATAGCTAGGACTGACCCCGCACGTTGGACCCCGCACGTTGAGACCCCGCACGTTGAAGACCCCGCACGTTGAAAGACCCCGCACGTTGAAATAGCTAGGACTGACCCCGCACGTTGAGACCCCGCACGTTGAGAGACCCCGCACGTTGAGAGACCCCGCACGTTGAGACCCCGCACGTTGAGACCCCGCACGTTGAGACCCCGCACGTTGAGACCCCGCACGTTGATTCGCGTGATCACGACCGGCGCGTTATCTTCACAGACACGGTTGATCGTAGAAGCGAGATTCTCGCGCGCGGCAGTGTAAGTGATCGACTTCATAATTGGACAGCATACTGTCCAGATCATCCGGCTGGTCAAGCGCCGCGAGTGCCCTGCGAAAGAGTTTTCAGCGCGAACCAATTGTTGAAGGCAAAGATGCGACCCCGCCCGCCCCTGCCGCGCGTAGCGCGAGACGCCTTCGCCGCCGTCGTCCCGCCGCATCTCTTCTCCTCGAACTGCGGCGTTGACAAATGTGTCGACGGAATTGTATACATTTCTCATGCCCGCTACTGTCCGAATAAGTCCCACCTCTCATCGCAGCCTCACGGAAATGGCCAAGGCGACAAATTCATCGCTGCAGGAAATGCTCGACCGATCGGTGGAGAATGAGCGGAGGCGGTTACTGCTCGAAGGCGCCAACCTCGGCTACGCCAAACTGCGCGAGAGCAAAAGCGCGTGGAAGGCATGGCAGACAGAACTCCGCAGCTTGGACGGAACCTTGGCTGACGGAATCTGATGCCCAACCCGCGCCGAGGCGAAGTCTGGCTGGCTGACCTGAATCCTACCCTCGGGCGCGAACAACGCGGCCGACGGCCCGTGCTCGTCGTCTCGGTGGATTTGTTCAACTCTGGGCCGGCGGACTTGATTGTGGTTCTGCCTTTAACTTCCACGCTGCGCGACATCCCGCTGCACGTCAGAATCGATGAGGGAGATGGCGGGACGACCAGCGAGAGCGTGGTGATGTGCGAAGCCGTTCGCTCGGTTTCCAAGGAACGGCTTATTTCCAAGTGGGGTATGCTTTCACGCGCCGCCATGGCCGAAGTCGAGGATCGGCTGCGCGTTCTGCTGGATTTGTGAAGCGGCTCGACAAGGAGCGGCGTCTTCCAAGACGCCGGGGCGATTCGGGAATCGCCCTTCCTTGAATTGAACTCCGGTCTCCGCCTTGGAGGGAACGCTCACTCTCCCGCGTGCAGAAGACGGTTTTAGTGCGGCCACGTTCAACGATCCCTTTTTTCGACGGCCGCTAAACTCGAAGGAGCGCGATCGCGGCGATATCATCGTCGAAAGTTTGATCTTTGGATGGCTGTGCGAGTTCTGCCACCAGTCTTGGGAGCAAGTCGCCGCCGCCGCCGAGATGCGCGAAGGCCTTGTTGAGATCGTCGCCGGTGAGGCGCTCCCCGCTGTCAGACCTCGAACTGAAGAGGCCGTCGGTGTAAAGGAGCGCGGTGTCGCCGGAGGCGAGCGTGGTGTTGGTTTCCCCCACTTCCAGCGCCGGGTGGAGGCCGATGACGGTGGCGAGTGATGGGACTTCTTCGACGTCGCCATCGGCCCGGCGGATCAGAAGCGGCGGATGACCGGCACCGGCAAACGACAAACGACCATCCACTTCGATGACGGCACAGCAGGCGGTCATGAATGAGCGTCCGCGAAGCACGCTGTGGAACTCGGCGTTTACTCGCACCAGAATGCCTTGGGCTGTGCTGGCCTCGGTGCTGGCGTGATTAAAAAGCATCGCGACCAAGGTGGTGAAAAGCGCGGCCGCGATTCCGTGGCCGGTGGCGTCGGCGAGCCAGAAGAGGGAGGCGCCGCCGTCCAGTGGTCGCCAGCCATAGACATCGCCGCCGACTTGGATGAGCGGCGCGTAGTGCGTCTCCACCTGCCAACCCTCGAGTCGGGGCAGCGCGACGGTGACGATGGCTTGCTGGGTGGTGCGGGCGACCGCGAGATCGGCCTCCTGCGCTTTCCGCCACGCGGCCATCTCGCTGTTCTGCGCGTGCAAGGCGGCGACGAGCTCCTGCTCGCGGTCGCGCGCATGCTTTTTTTCCAGGCAGGCACCGATGCGCGCTTTGAGCAGAGTGGATTCGAATGGTTTCGGGAGGAAATCTTCCGCTCCCATCTCGATGCAGCGCACGACAGACTCCAGTTCGTGGGAGGCTGAGATCATGATGACTGGGACGTGGCGCAAGGCTTCATCGGCCTTCAGACGTTGCAGGACTTCGTAGCCGTCCATTTCCGGCATCATGATGTCGAGCAGCACGAGGTCGAAGGCGGCGGCGCGCAACTGGTCGAGCGCCTGTCGTCCATCTTCGGCCGTAGCGACTTCGTAACCCTGCCGTTTTAATTGCCGCGAAAGCACGTCGCGATTGGCCGCGGCGTCATCGACGACGAGGACGAATCCCTTGCCCGCGGCGGAAGTGAGTTCGGCCGCCGCGCGCGGGTGCGACGATGCTTTCGCGGCGGGTTGGGAACCACGCTCGTCGTTCGCGGCCAGTGCGCCGGGAGGAAGCGTCGCGTGAAAGTTGTCGTTGATGAGCGACAAGAGATGTTGGCCGGCAGCGTGAATTTTCTGCAGATCCGCCAGGAAGGTTACATCATCTTTTTCCGGCGGCTGCTCCATCAGCATCTCGGAGAAACCGATGATGTGATTAAGGGGCGTCCGCAGTTCGTGGAGCAGCGCCGAAGGCAGCGGGTGCGGCGGCTCGGGGCGGCTCGGAGTTTGCGGTGCGGTCACGATACCGGTTTGTCGGCAATCTCGCGCTCGCCTGCACCACGCAAAAGTGTCTCGATCTTCAGCAGCAGGCGCGGGAGCTCCACCGGCTTGGTATCATAGTCGTTGCAGCCAGCTTCGAGAGCTTTTTCGCGATCACCCGACATCGCGTGTGCAGTCAGCGCGATGACGGGGATGTGCTGCGTAGATGCGTCAGCTTTGAGACGGCGCGTTGCCTCCCAGCCGTCCAAGGTAGGTAGGCTCATGTCCATCAAGACCAAATCAGGGGACTCGCTTTGAGCCATCGCCACGCCGCTTGGCCCATCCACTGCCAGCACGATCTCGTACCCTTTTCGCGCCAGCCGGCGCGAGAGCATGTCGCGGTTCATCTCGTTATCTTCGACTAAAAGAATCTTAGACATGTCCCTCACTTTTGTGGCGAGCGGCGCAGTTCGCCACCAAGTCGCGCACCTGCTTGAGTAACGCTTCGCGCGAATCGCCGGTCTTGTGGAGAATTGTCTCAACCGAGCCACTCAGCCGCTGTCGCTCTTTCGCACTCAGGTCTTTTGCGGTCATGACGACGATCGGAATGAAGCGCCATTCGGGGCGCTGGCGCACGCGATCAGCGAACTCGAACCCATCCATCTCCGGCATCATCAGATCGAGCAAGATAAGGCTGGGGCGTTCCTCCTCCATCCGTGCGAGCGCCTCGCGTCCGTTTTCCGCTTCGCTCACCTTCCAGCCTTCCTTCTCCAGGATGTTTCGCGTAATCGAACGGGTCGCGGGGTCGTCCTCGACCATCAGAACCGGGCAGGGCGGATTCGCGCAGGTGTATTTTTTGAGGATCTGCGAGAGGCGCTGGCGATCGACCGGCTTCGTCGCGTAATCAGCCGCGCCCAGGGTGAAGCCGCGCTCCGGGTCGTCCAGCATCGTGACCATGATGACCGGAATGTCGCGCAAAGCGGCGTCGGCCTTGAGCGCCGAGAGCACGCTCCAGCCATCCATGTCCGGCATCATCACATCGAGGGTGATGGCGAGCGGTTGCAGTTGCCGCGCGAGGCGCAAACCTGCGTCTCCGCCCGCGGCAGTGCGCACGACAAAGCCTTCCTTGCTCAGAAAACGTTCCATCAATTCGCGCTGCACCGGGTCGTCATCGATCACCAGCACGCAGTTTTCCAAAGGCGAAAATGGTTCGGCGCTCTCGCCGCTCTCTCCGTTTAGTGAAGCGATCAAAGCGTCGGCACCCACTTTCTCCGCGGAAGCTTCCGGCTTCGCTTCACTGACAACGGCCGGCAGCTTGATCGTGAAGGTGCTGCCCTCGTTAGGCACGCTCTCCACGGTCACGTCGCCGCCCATGATCTGGCAAAAGCGACGCGTGAGGGCCAGGCCCAGACCGGTGCCGCCGAACTTGCGCGTGGTCGAGGCGTCGGCCTGCGTGAAGTCCTGGAAGAGCTTAGCCATTTGCTCCAGATCCAAGCCGATGCCGGTGTCGGCGACACGAAACACAATCCACTCGCCGCCTTCCATGAATTGCCGGTCGACATCCACCGTGATGCTCCCGTCGTGCGTGAACTTCGCGGCGTTCGAGAGCAGATTGAACAGACCCTGGCGCACCTTCGTTTGATCGGCGTGCATCTCGCCTAAATCCGCCGCGCGCTCGATATGCAGAGTATTGGAGTTCTTCTCCACCATGGGCCGGACGGTGGAAGCCACTTCATCGATCAGGCTCGCCACATCAAAGCTCTCCAGAAACAGCTCCATTTTCCCGGCTTCGATCTTCGACAAATCGAGGATGTCGTTAATGAGCGCGAGCAGATGCCGGCCCGCGCCGTTGATCTTTTCGAGGTCGGCGCCGAAGCCATCCAGCTTTCGCTCGACTGCTTCCTCCTGCAGCATCTCGGAGTAGCCCATGATGGCATTCAGCGGCGTGCGCAGTTCGTGGCTCATGTTCGCCAAAAAGGCGCTCTTCGCGCGGTTCGCCTGCTGCAACGATTCCTCGTAGCGCTTGCGCTCTGTCACATCGCGTGCCGCCGCGAACACGCCCTGCAACTTTCGATCGCGATCGTGAAACGTGCTCGCGTTATACGAGACGACCGTTTCCTTGCCGTCGCGGGCGCGCGCCGTCAGCTCGTAATCGCTCACCTTGCCTTCGCCCAGGACCAGCTTGATCCCCGCTTCCGCGCGGTCCGGATCGGTGAAGTAGCCCTTGAACGGCGCGCCGATCAGCTCGTCGCGGGTGCAACCGGTGAGCGCTTCCATCTGCTTGTTCACGTCCGTGATGATGCCGCGCGGATCGGTCGTGATCAGCGCGTCGATGTTCGATTCAATCAGCGAGCGGGTGTAGAACTGCTGGTCGCGCACGCGTTGATCGAGCAGCAGTCGCTCGGCTTCGACTTGCTTTCGCGCCGTGTTATCGGTTCCGATCAGCAGATAACCGATGATCTCCCCCAGATCGTCCCGCAGCGCCGTGACCGACACGATCGCCGGGAAACGGCTCTCATCCTTCCGGATGTAGGTTAATTCGTAGATGTCCTCGATCCCGCGCGAGGCCTTGAAAACCAACGCTTCAAAGCCCGGCGCGATCCGCGTTCCGAGCTCGGCGCTCAAGGCTTTGGCGCGCGCAATCACTTCCTGCGGATCAGAAATGTCGGCCGGGGTGATCTTGTTCATCACTTCGCCAGCCGTGTAGCCCAGCATGCGCTCCGCGCCGACGTTGAAAATCTGAATCACGCCCTTCTCATCCGTCGCGATGCTGGAGAAGTTTGCGCTGTTAAAAATCGCACTCTGCAATGCGCCCGCCTTCAGCAGCGCTTCTTCCGCCCGCTTGCGCGCGGTGACGTCTTCCATCGCCAGGACGAGCAGCTCCCCGTGATGGCCTGCCTCCAGCTTGCGCGCGTTCAGCAGCATCACGCGACGCCCGATCACGGGGAAGGTGTGCTCCAGCTCAAAGTCGTTGAAGACAGAACTCTTCGGCACAATATCTTCTAGAAGAGTTCGCAGGCTGGGGATGTCCCACTGCCCGTTGCCCAGCTCGTAAATCAGCTGGTTCTCGGTCTCTTCGGCAGAGACCTGAAAGGCCTGGTAAAAAGCGCGGTTACCCGACCGCACCCGCAAGGTCGTATCGAGAATCAAGAGCGGCTCGCGCACCGTATCCACGATGTTTTGCGCATACGTTTCGATCGCCTTCAGATCCGCTTCCGAGCGCCGGCGCTCGGTCACATCTTCCATTGCCAGGACGAGCAACTCAGCATGACTCCCCGCGCGCAGCTTGCGGCCATTGAGCAGCATGACGCGACGGCCGATCACCGGAAAAGTGTGCTCCAGCTCGAAGTCGTTAAAAACGGAGCTGGTCGGAATCACGTCCTCGAGCAGGGTTCGCAACGCCGGGATGTCCCACTGGCCGTTCCCCAACTCGTAGATGAGGCGGTTCTCGGTTTCTTCGGCAGAGACCTGGAAGGTCTGGTAAAAAGCGCGGTTCGCGCTCCGGACGCGCAACGTCGTGTCGAGCATCAGCAGCGGCTCGCGCACCGTGTCCACGATGTCCTGCGCGTAGTTCTCGAGCTCTTCCACGAGCGGTGCATCGGTTAACATGAAGCCCGTCGGAGACGGGGCGTAGCATAAGGTCAAGAGCGAGAGATGCAGCCGATAGTTTGCGGAGTGCGCCCCCGCTGATTTCGGGTTGCCAGTGAGGAGCCCAAAACAGACGACCTGCGCCTGCGCGCCAAAGTCGACCGCCTCCAGCAAGTGCTGCTGAATTTGTTCACGAACGCGATCAAGTCCACCGCCCGCCAGGCACAACCGGCTTCGGCGAAACACGAAGCCCTCGCATTTTCAGAAAATTTTCCGGTGGCATTCCGTCGTGATCGTTGAAACGCTGCCGGACGTTCTTGCGCTGCCTACTGAGCAGAAGGAAATCCTCGCCGAGGAACTTCTTAATCAGATCGTGCTGGAGAAGGACAGGGACCCTGGATTGATGGATCTGCTGCGGCGGAGATTGGCCGATCACAGTGCTGATCCGGCCAGCGGCACGCCTTGGGAAGAACTGCGCGACCGCCTTTTGAAACGGCGCGATGCCTGAAATCGTCTGGAAGCAGGGGGCCGAGAACGACCTGCTGCAAGTCTTCGGCGAACTCGAGGAGCGGTAGGGTGGTTCCGGCGAGCGCTTCGTCATGAAGTTGGACCGAACGCTGGTTCACGTTCGCGCCCATCCCGAAATCGCACCGATGTATGAGCGACCAGTCCGTCGTTTGGTGACCGGATCGACAGGCCTTGGTCTGTTCTACTCCGTTGAGCCGCGGGACATCATTGTCCACGCTCTCTTGCGCCTGACACAGAATCCCGCCCGCCGTTCGCTCCATCGCATAGATGACATGTAAGAAATTGCCGTGTGCGGCTGATTGGACCTGGTGCGGGCCTGCGTTGGCGAGAGAGTGGTCATGCGTCGATATTAGGACGATATCGAGAGCCGCTCAAGGTCGCGGAACTGTTCGCTTGCGTGGGACAACGAAGCGCCGCAGATACTTTGCCATGAATCGCACCTCCCGTTTCACCGTTACGCTTGTCGCTTTCGCTATCCTCACGGCGGCTCCGAGTTTCGTCCGAGCCGCTGAAAACGATCTCGCGCCCATCAAAGCCGAAATCGTCAAACGGCATGATGAGGCGGTGAAGCGGTTACAGGATTGGATCAAGCTGCCCTCGATCGCGGCGGAAGATCTAAATTCGAAAGAGGGCGCGGACTACATGGCGCAACTGGCGAAGGACGCGGGTTTCCAAGAGGTGAAGATCATCGAGACGGAGGGGAAGCCGGGCGTGTTTGCGACGCTCGATGCGGGCGCGCAGAACACGGTCGGCCTCTATTTCATGTATGACGTGAAGCAGTTCGATCCGGCGGAATGGAAGATGGCGCCGCCGCTGAGCGCGGACATCGTGGAGAAGCCGGGCGCGGGGAAGGTGATCGTTGGCCGCGGAGCGGTGAATCAGAAGGGGCCGGAAGCGGCCTTGCTGGCGGCGTTGCACGCGATCAAGGGCGCGGGGAAAAAGATGCCGGTGAACCTAGTGATGGTGGCGGAAGGCGAAGAGGAGATTGGTTCGCCGCACATCGGACAGATCGTGCGTAAACCGGAGGTGGAAGCGGCGTTGAAGAAGACGACGGGCGTGTTCATGCCGTCGGCGATGCAGGGACTGGATGGCGTGGTCGCGGTGAGCCTGGGGGCGAAGGGCGTGATCGAAGTGCAGCTCATTTCGAGCGGTGAGAAATGGGGACGCGGTCCGGCGAAGGATGTGCATTCGTCGCTCAAGGCGATGATCGACAGCCCGGTTTGGCGTTTAGTGAAAGCGCTCGACACGCTTGTTTCCGATGATGGCAACAAGATCGCGATCGAGAATTATCCGCAGCCGCGTGCGCTGACGGCGGAGGAAAAAACGATGATCGCGGAGGCGGCAAAGCAGCAGGACGAAGCGAAGCGGAAG
>JBBSPM010000113.1:0-10064 GCA_038258815.1 Chthoniobacterales bacterium | reverse complement strand
TCGATTGTGTTTCCGGCGGGGGGCGGCCTCCCCCCCCCCATCGTTTTGTGGCCCCCCCCCGGGCGGCGCTCAACCCCCCCCCGCTACAGCGCCCAATCGACTTTTGAAATCATTTCTAAATTCCCGACGGTTCGGCCCGGGGGCGGCCCGGCTCCATCCGGCTGGTGCCAAACTTTTATGCATATGCACGAAAGTTTGGCGTGATGGCTGGCGTGGGAGTGGTCCGGCCCTGGCTCATCTCTTTGCCTCTGTGGTCGCAATCTGCTCAAGCTGAAGAAAGACGCTGGCTTTTCGTCTGAACGAAGGTGCGTTGCCTGCTGTCTCTGCTCCGGTGTTGTTGCGTCACGAACAGCCGCTGCCTATGATATTCGGAACTTACGGAATGAAACGCATCTGCACGATGCTCGTCGCGCTGGCGAGCGCCACGCCCCTCTTCGCGCAGGACCCAAGTCCCGCAGCGCCGGCATTGTCGGCACCGGATCTTCCGCAGACGACGTCCATGCTCGACGCCCTGATGCACGCGGGGCCGATCATCATTCCGCTTTTCCTGCTCTCCGTTTTTTCGCTCATGCTCGTGATCGTTTATTTCCTCACGATTCGCCGCGGCGCGGTGGTTTCGCACGGCTATATGGCCACAGCCGACGCGCTTTTGCGGAAACGCGATTACCTCGGCTTGCTCGCGGTTTCGAATCGTCATGGCGAAGCGATCGCACGCGTCGTGCAAAAAATGCTCGAATTCACGACCAAGAATCCTGGCGCTGAGTTTCAGCAGGTGCGCGAGATTGCGGAGACGGAAGGCACGCGGGTGGCCTCGAGCTTGAACAATCGTGTGACCTACCTCGCGGATATCAGCACCATCGCGCCGTTGCTCGGTTTGCTCGGGACAGTCATTGGCATTGTGCGTTCCTTTAGCGCGCTGGGTGCGGATGTCGGCTCGGCGCGTTACCTGCAGCTTTCCAAAGGCGTGAGCGAGGCGCTGATTAACACGGCCGGCGGTTTGGCGATCGGTATTCCGGCGATGATTTTTTACGCCTTCTTTCGCGGCCGCGCGCAGCGGTTGATCTCGGAACTAGAAGCGGCGGTGACCCACGTGCTGGCTCTGCTTTCACTCCAGTATAACAAGCGCACGGAGCGCACTCCGGCGTTGCTGGAAGATGAATTTTAGGAATGACGAAATCCGAATGTCGAATGACGAATCAATGACGAAATCCGAAGGCCGAAGTGGCGCCTCGTGGCATTCGAACTTCGGGCTTCGTCATTGATTCGGATTTCGTCATTCGGATTTCGTCATTTTCCCTCCCATGAACCTGCGCAAACACGCCACTCCCCATCATCCGGGCATTCAATTGGCCCCGCTGGTGGACGTGCTCATGCTGCTGCTGATTTTTTTCCTCCTCACCTGGAACGCGGCGCGGAACGAAAACGAGCTCGACGTAAAGATCCCGAAAGCTTCCGAAGCGAAGGAGAAGAACGCACCGATTGGTGACGTGGTCGTGAATGTGAAAGCGGACGGCACTGTGGTGGTGAATCGACGCACCCTGACTGCACCCGAACTTTCAGAAATGCTGCGCGGACTGGTCCAACTGGAGCCAAACCAGGCCGTCGTAATCCGCGGCGATGAAGCGGGCGCTTACAAGCACGTGGTCGGGGTGCTGAATACTTGTAGCGAAGCCGGGGTGACGAACGTCGCCTTTGCCACTGCGAAATGAGACGACGGGCGAACGCATTCGGCGTTCTCGTGTTTTTGGGCGTGACGCTGAGCGTGGCGTTCGGCCAACGCTCGGATGAGGTCCGCCGCGCCCAGCCCGTGGATGAGCCGCCGATCCCGCGCGCCTTGCCGGTGGAGAGTAGCACGCCGCGCCGTGTGGCTTCTCCTTCTCCCGCGGCGGCGACGCCGGTGCCTCGGCCATCCGTAGTCAGCACCCCGCGCGTGATTGATCCGGAGCCCGAACCGCAACAAGAGTCGCCTCCCGAAGCGTCTCAAGCCGAGACCGAATCGCAGGAACAACGACAACTGAACTACGCCAACGGCCTCTTCTCGCGAAAGCTCTACGACCTCGCCATTCCCGAGTACGAGAAATTTCTCGGTCAGTTTTCCAGTGCCTCCGGCCGGGCCAGCGCCTTCTTTTATCTCGGTGAATGTTACCGCACCCTGAATCGGCCGGCTGCCGCGCGGACCTCGTTCCAAAGCGTGGTGAATGATTTTCCAGAGAGTGAATTCGCGGGGCCGGCTGCGTATGGCGTGGCAGAAATTCTTTTCAATCAGAAGGACTACGCGGGCGCGGTCTCGCTCTTTCACAAGTCTGCGGCGAAAACGAAAGAATCCGCGCTCGCGCTTTCTGCGCGCTACTTCGAGGCGCGTTGCCTGGAGAATCTCGATAAGAAAGAGGACGCGGCGGATCTCTATCTCCAGGTCGTCGAAGCGAAAAGCCCGAATCCATTCCGTGAGGATTCACGCATGGCGGCGGCTTCCATCCTGCTCGCGCGCGGACGAAAGATCGATGCACTCCGGCAATATGAAGCGCTCGCGAGCGAGACGAGTAAACCGGCGTTGAAAGCCGAGACGACGGTGCGAGCGGGATTGATCGCGTACGATCTGCAGCAATCCGAGAAGGGTAAAAACAAGGCGATGCTGGAAAAGGCGGCCGCGCTTCTGCAAAAAGGCCGCTCGTTAGCCGACGCCGGGAAATGGCGTGGCATCGCTCAGGTGGGATTGCTCCGCCTCTATTATTCCACGGGGCAATATGAGGAAGTGCGCACGGAGTACAAGAAGAGCCAGGAGAACATTCCCGAAGACGTGCGCCCGGAAATGATGCTGGTGGTGGCGAACAGCGAACGGCAACTCGGTCACGAAAAGGAAGCGGAAACGCTCTACTCGCAAATCGTCTCGAAGTATCCCGAGCGCGAAGAAGCGAAAGACGCGCGCTACCAACGCTTGATCAATATTTACAATTCGAATCCGACCAAACTCGTGAGTGAGGTGGACGAGTTTCTGGGTTCGAATCCAACGGCCGAACGCGCCGATCAAGCGAAACTCTTGAAAGCGGAAGCTTTTTACAAAGACGGCAAATTCGCCGAGGCCGCTCCGCTTTACGAAGAACTTCGCGCTTCACAGCTTTCGCCGAAATTGCGCGCCGAAGCAGCCTACAAATTAGGTTGGTGCCAGGTGCAGATGAAGAGCATGCCGCGCGTGGTCGAGGCGTTCACATATTTCCTGAAAGCTTTCCCTGAGAATCCGCAGGCACCGGTAGCTCTGGTGCAGCGCGCGTTGGCCCATCAGGAGACGCGGGATTACGCCGATGCGATTGCTGATTTGGATACGCTCCTGAAGGATTATCCGGAGGCGAAAGAGCGCGAGGCGGCGTTGCAACAGAAGGCCCTGCTGCTCGGTCAGCAGGACGATGGAAAGGGGATGTCCGACGCGTTTCGCCAGCTCCTGAAGGAATTTCCGAAGAGCCCGGTCGCGGCGCAGGCGCAGTATTACATCGGGAAGGCGGCCTTTGAGGCAAAGGATTACAAGGCCGCGATTCCGCCGCTGGAAGCCGCGCGGAAGACGAACAAAGAGCAGTTCTACACGCCCTCGACGGTGCGGATTATTTCCTCCTATTTCTACCTAAAGAATCGCGCCGCGCTCACGGCGGAGATCGACAAATTTCTGGCCGCAGATCCAAACGCGAAAATCCCGGGCGAGATTCTGCAATCGGTCGGGATCGATTATTACAACGAGAAGAAATACGCCGAGGCGGAGAAGTATCTCTCTCTGCTCGGGAGCAGCGATCAGACAAACGTGAACTCGGATTTCTGGTTCTATCTCGCCGACGCGCAAACCAAGCTGAACAAGTTTTCCGAGGCGGAAGCATCGTACGAAAAATATTTGCAGAACACGACCGATCCGGCAGCCCGAGTGAAGACATTGCTCGCACTGGGCGCGACCAAAATCGCGGCGCACAAAGCGGATGACGCGCAAAAAATCGCCGAGGAAATCATGGGCTTGCAGCCGGAAGGCAAGGTGAATGCCGAAGCGAGATTGCTGGCGGGCGACGTGCAAATGGAGCGCGGAAATTTCGAGGACGCGGGGAAAGCGTTTATGGGTGTCGCGCTGCTTTACGATGATCCGACGATCACGCCGCGCGCCTTGCAGAAAGCGGCGGCGGCTTACGAAAAAGCCGGGAAGACAGCGGAAGCGCAGAAGGCCAGTGAGCAGCTAAAGACGAGATATCCGGAGTTCGTGGGAACGTAATTTTCTGGCTCTGTGAGCCGACCTCCGCGTTCGCATATTCATTCGGCGCGAACCCCAGTGTCATCCTGAGCGGAGCGCAGCGGAGTCGAAGGATCTCACTCCCGATCTGACGGGCGCGCGCCATCATTCGCGTAGCCGCCAGCGCGATTGCGAGATCCCTCGACCGTCTGCGCGGCTCGGGATGACAGGAGGAGCGTGGGCCGTGAAGACGAGTGCGTTATCTGACTGCCAGCGTCTCGATCGGCAACGAAGCCAGAAACGTTTTGATGTCGCCTACCTGCAAAACCGGACGCGCGAGATGTGCGGCGAGCAGGCTGGTATCGGGCGTTTGCGCAATGCCGGCGCACGCGGTGAGTCCGGTCTCTACCAGCTGCGCGATCATCCGTTCCACTTTCGTGCCCAAGTTCCGATCATCGGTGAATTGCACGGTGCAAAGACCCGGCGCGGTGGCTTCCACATAAGGCGCCAGCGTATAGCTGAATTGCAGCAACAACTCATCGAGTGATCGCTCTTGAGCCGGCACTCTGCATTTCACAATCAACTCCAAATAGCGCGCCAATCCCTGGCTCGGCGTCATTCCTGTGCGGACGCCGGCCTCTTCCGCAGGCCGGTTTATTTGCATGATCACGGCTTTCGCGACTTGATCGTCGATCAGTGCCACCGGTCGCCGAGCCAGCTCGGGTTGATGACGCAAAGCAGCCTGCAGATAAAAATTCGGCAGATAAATCGTGGCAAACATCAACCTGTCTCCGCCAGTTCGTGACGCGCGCCGTGCCCGCGTTGCACTTCGAATTTTAGCCGCGCGCCGTTTTTCTCTCGCTCGAGGTCTGCGAGCTGCCAGGAATTCTCCAGCGCGAGTTTCCAATGCGCACTGCTGATCATGCTGCGTCGAGTGAGAACGAGGAACGCCGTCGGGGCTGACTCGACTAGACGCTGGAGCCGATACCAACTGGCGGATGGAATTTTTCGCAGTTCCTCCATCGGATTAAGAACCAAATCGAGCAGGACGAGCGGGAAATTGCCGTCGCGCAAAAGCAGATCGGCGGCTTTGACCGCATCGACCGCTTTGCGGCAGCGAACCCAGAGGAGTTGACCTAAGCGCACCTGGCCCAGCGGCTGAGGATCGAAAGAATCACGGCCATCGATCAAAGCCACGCAGTAGCGCCCGAGCACGGCCGCTTGGAGGAGTTGGTAAACCAGAAGCGCGGTGCCAGCGCTGAGGTTCGGACTGCTCAACTCGGTGATGGCGCCTTTCGGCAGCCCGCCTTCGGTAGCTGCATCGAGCGGGCCAAGGCCGGTCTGGAGCCGACTCTGCGCGGTCAGGCGGGGGGAAGGGAACCGCTCCGCGAGCAACTCACGGAGATCAACGATTTTGCTGCTCGCTCCCATTCCAGAAGAATGACAGCAGAGTCGAATATGTTCAATCGAACATTATCATCGCTTGCGGCGGCCTGCAGCGTTGATTTGCTTGCGCACGAGCGAGACCATCACGCCTTGGATGCGCAGTTCCCGCGCGGGCACGAGATCGGGGAAAAGCGGATTCTCCGCTTTCAAATAGGGGCGACCGCGGTCGGTCACATAACGCTTCAGCGTGGTCTCGCCATCAATCAAAGCCGCCACGATGTCGCCGCTGCGCACTTCTTTTTCGTCCTCCAGGATCACGATATCGCCATCGAGAATGTGGGCATCGATCATGGAATCCCCGCGGACACGAAGAGCAAAAGTGCGCGCATTTTTCGAAGCGTTGACGTTATTCGTATCGAGCGAGACATGGCCCTCGATCGCCTCCTCGGATGCTCCTGCCATACCGGCCGGAATCTGTCCGTAGATCGGGATGTCTGTAATGCGAACTTTCTGTGCGGGCGTAACGAGCGCGCGGGCTTTGCGCGCGTGGCGATCGAGAAAGCCTTTCTTTTCCAGCGCCGCGAGATACTGCATCACCGACGTCTGACTGGCATAACCGAAATGCTTTTGGATTTCCCGCGTGCTGGGCGTGATGCCTTTCTCGCGCTGCTCATTCTGAATGAAACCGAGGATGTCCTGCTGTCGCTCCGTGAGCACGGTGCATTTTGGCGTGTGCGGCTAACGAGCGCAAGTTCAAATGAACACAGCGAGACAAGGAGCGGCGTGCTTCCAAGCCGCCGCCGGGGCGTTTAGGAAAACGCCCATCCTTGATCAGAGCTGGACTGGCGGTCAGTTTGTAGCAACGGCGCTCTGTCGCCGTAGCACGCGTCTTACGCCGACAGAGCGGCGTCGCTACACGTGGCACTACCAGTTCTTGATCCACTTCGCCTGATCCGCGGCGGTTGCGCCTTCCGTTCCCGCGGTGCTCCAGAGATCGAAAGTTGGATTAAAACCGCCAGTTCCTCCCGTTGCCCGCATGGTCGAATACCCATAGCTATTGCCAAAGGAATCGCGAATAGCGGTGACCGGTGTAGCAGGAGCGGTGGGGATCAACATGTTCGGCTTAAAGTCGAAGTAGGACTTTTCTTCACTAATGCGGTCCCCATTCGGATCGCCGGCGAGGCTGCGGTAGAGAAACGCGCTGGCGCTGGCGTAAGTGTTAGGCGCCGCAGTCGCAGGGTTCAGCGTTTCTGTGGTGGAAGTCTCCGTCGGATAAATTCCATTGTCCGCTTTGTAATTTTCCAGCGCCGCAGAAATCGCAGCGATCTCTGCTTCGGTGCGCGAACGTTTTCCCTTTTCCTGCACGTAGCCAGTGGTGGCCACGACCAAACCCGCAAGGATGATGATGATCGCCATCACGACCAGCAGTTCGATGAGCGTGAAGGCGCGATTTGCGATTCCGGGGAGCGCACGCGACCCGCGTGCTGGCGAGGCGACCCGCCGAGCGAACTTTTTCCGAGCGCGGGAGTCGCGAAGATGAAGAAGGTTTCGGCGGGTCGCCGAAACCAGCACGCGGGTCGCGTGCGCTCCCCGGAGCTGCGCAGGCACCCTTCTCCTGGTCATTATCATGTCTGTTGCTGCAATCCGCTGATGATGCTGATGAGCGGCATGAAGAGCGCGATGACGATCGTGCCGACGACCAGCGCGAGGAAGACAATCATGATCGGCTCGAGCATTGCGGTGAGACCGGCGACGGAATTGTCCACCTCATCGTCGTAGACTTCCGCAATCTTGAGCAGCATCTCCGGGAGCTGGCCGGTCTCTTCGCCCACGTCGATCATGCTGATGACCATGGGCGGAAAGACCCCGCTCGCTTCCAACGGTTGCACGATGGATTCGCCTTCTTTGACCGCGTCGTGTACCTGCGTGATGGCGCCGGCGATGACGGTATTGCCAGCCGTTTCGCGCGTGATGTTGAGCGCCTGCAAAATCGGAACGCCGCTGGTGACGAGCGTGCCCAGGGTGCGTGAGAAACGCGAGATCGCCGTCTTGCGCAGGAGATCGCCGAAGAGGGGGATATGCAGCTTGAGCCGATCGAGCAGGACACGGCCGCGCGGTCTGCTGCTGAGAATTTTGAGCCCGATGACGAGAATGATGATGGAACAAATGATCGCGATCCAGTGGTCCGTGACGGCCCGGCTCACACCGATGACGAAGAGGGTGATCGTGGGCAGCGGTTTGTCGCCCAGCATGTCGTGAAAGATCTGCTCGAATTTCGGCACAATGAAGACGAGCAGAAACGCCATGATGCCGATGGCCAGGACCATGACGATCATCGGGTAAACCATCGCCGCTACGACCTTGTTTTTGATCTTCTGCGCTTTTTCCTGGAACTCCGCCAGACGCGTCAGCACCAATTCCAGCACGCCACCCAGTTCGCCGGCGCGGACCATGTTGACGTAGAGGTCGTGGAAGATTTTCGGGTGTTGCGCGAGGCCTTCGGAAAAGGTGCTGCCGCTTTGCACCGTGTCGGAGAGATTGATGATGGTTTTCTGCAGGACCTTATCGCGCTCCTGTTTGGCCAGCACGGTGAGCGCGCGCAGAAGCGGCAGGCCGGAATCGATCAGGGTGGCGAGCTGGCGGGTGAAGATCATGAGGATTTTCGTCTTCACCGTCTTGCGCTCGAAGAGGACGATTTCCATCCGCTTTTTTGTTCCCACCGGCGCGGCGGCGCGCGGGGCTTTCGTTTTTTTCGTCTTCGCTGCTTTTGAGACGCGCGGCGCACCTTTTCCTTCCTCCAGGACTTCGGTCGGAAAATAGCCGGCCTGCCGCAGTTGCCCGATAGCCTCGTTGGTGGAGCCAGCCTCCACCAACCCGGCGGATTCCTGCCCGCGGGCATCGAGAGCAACGTAATTGTAGCGTGGCATGGGTGGGAGGCGGTTGCGCGACTAAATGAAGGATTGCGCTAAACGCGTGCCTCCCACAATGACGAAATCCGAATAACGAAGCCCGAAAGGATGTCCTCGCGTCAACGGTGAAGACGGCAGGCCCTCGCGCAGACCGCGGCGCTTCACCATTGTTTCGGATTTCGTCATTCGGATTTCGTCATTCCCCGCAGGGGCTACGTGTATTTGAGCACTTCTTCGACGCTGGTATCGCCGTCGAAAATGCTGCGCAAGCCGTCCTGGCGCAGCGTCACCATTCCCAGCTCGACCGCTTTCTCTTTCAAGACCACGGTCGGCGCGCGTTCGTTGATCAACTCGCGGAGCGGGTCTGTTATTTTCATTAACTCGTAGATGCCTTTGCGGCCTTTGTAACCGGTGTTGTTGCAAGCGTCGCAGCCTTTGCCGTAGTAAAATTGCTTTTCGCCGATATCGCGGCGCGAGAGCTGAAGTTGATCCAGGAACGCCTGCGTGGGTTGGTAGGTCTCGCGGCAATTTGGGCAGATCGTGCGCAGCAGACGTTGCCCGAGGACGGCTTCGAGCGAGGAGGAAATGAGAAACGGCTCGACGCCCATATCGATCAAGCGCGTCACCGCGCCAGGGGCGTCGTTGGTGTGCAAAGTGGTGAAGACCAAGTGCCCCGTGAGCGACGCCTGGATGGCGATCTGCGCGGTCTCCACATCGCGCGTTTCTCCCACCATGATGCGGTCCGGATCCTGACGCAGGAACGCGCGCAGCACGCGCGCGAAGGTGAGGCCGATTCCTTCATTCACCGGCACCTGCACGATGCCGTCGAGATCGTACTCGACCGGCTCTTCCGCGGTCAGGAGTTTCGAATCGATGGTGTTGATCTTGCGCAGGCAGGAATAAAGCGTGGTCGTTTTTCCGGAACCGGTCGGGCCGGTGACGACGAAGATGCCGTTCGGCCGGTTGATCACCTCGATGATGTAATCGTGGATGTAATCCGGCATGCCGAGCGCCTCGAGGTCGAGGTTCACGGTCGAACGATCCAGGACGCGCAGCACCACGCTCTCGCCAAACTGCGTGGGCAAAGTCGAAACACGCATGTCGATCATGCGGCCGGCGACGTTCTTTTGAATGCGACCGTCCTGCGGGAGACGGCGCTCGGCGATATTCAGGTTCGCCATCACCTTCACGCGCGAGATCACGGGCAACGCGAGGTGCCGGGGCGGCGGCGCCATTTCATAAAGCGCCCCGTCCACGCGGTAGCGGATTTTGAATTCGTGCTCGAAGGGCTCGAAGTGGATGTCGCTCGCGCGGTCCTGAATCGCTTGGAAAAGGATCAGATCGACGAAGCGGATGATGGGCGTGGCGTTGGCATCCGCTTCGGCACTGGCGGCGTCGCTCGCCGCGGAGTCCATCGTGAGCAGATCGCCGACTTCGCCGAGTTGCTGGAGGATTTCCTCCATGCTGGCGGAGTCGCTGCCGTAGGCGTGTTTGATTCGCTCCTCGATTTGCTCAGGCGGCGCGACGACGACATGGATGTCTTTGCCGAGAGCAAAACGCAGATCTTCCGC
>JBBSPM010000112.1:0-10847 GCA_038258815.1 Chthoniobacterales bacterium | reverse complement strand
GAAGTGCGTCGCGATGTTAAAGAAATCGCTAAAACTCTCAAAGGTGCGGGCGAGAAAATTCGTCCACTCCCGGCTCTCCCGTTGCGGCCGGCCGCTGGCGTCGAAGTGAATCATCTGCCCGAGATCGGAGTAGTCCCAACCGCGAAAAGGAACGCGCGGGACGAGGTCTTCGCGGTTGATGAAGCGAAAGGTTTTGTGCTGGAGAAGGCGATCGTAGGCGCTGCAAAAATTATGCAAACCGATCCGTGGCTGACCAAAAGTGTAGACGCCGCCGACCGGTCGGATGATCCCGCCGGGCAACATCGAGAAGACACCGCCGGCAAGCGCAGCGAGCGCCCCGCCGAGACTGTGCCCGGTGATCCAGAGTGTCTTTTGTGAGCGCGTGGAAAGACCTTCGAGATTCGCCACCGCGGTCGCGACCGGCGGAATGACGCGATTCATGGCCAGCGCGATTTTTTCCCAGGAATGACGGAGCACGAAGGCAAAGCCGGCGTGGACTTCGCCGACATCGGGCGCGCCTTCGAAAAACCAGGCGAAACGCCCGGGCGTGGAATGGAGGTCGGTCATCCAGTTCTTCAGATTCTTCGTGCCACAAAAAGCGATGACGGCAAACTCGTCGCAGCCGACGAGGAGAGCGGTCGTGTTTTCGACCGGCTGTTCGAGGTTGAGCCACTCGAAATCGGTGAAACCCATCTGGCGCGTGAGGGTGCGCGCATTCGTCTCGGCGCCGTAGGCAGCATTGCAGAGCTGCGCGAGAAGAAGCCCGTTTTTCGCGCTGAATCTCGTGGCGTTGTGATCGAAGTTTACCATAATCGATTCCTCGGTTGATCCGACCACTTGGGGAAATAAGCGGCAGGAGTTATTCGCAGATTACGCCGATTTCCGCAGATAATTTCAAAGACAAAATGACCGTTAGATCATTTCCCTCCGCGAAGACCTGCGCGTCCGTTGGAAAGCCCGGCCGTTGCTGCGCATTTGAAAGCCCGGCCTCGCCTAGGGCTGCGTTACGGGTTAAGGCAGATTTCGGAGTTCAGAGCTCGGATGTCAGAGGTCAGTCTTTTAAAGACTCGACACCATCCCCGAGCCCGTTAGAAATAGCGAACGCGAATGCCCACGTCTCAGGATTTGACTCGATAGACTTCACCCCCGGATGGCGAACCCTTTCTTCGATCACCCGATCCTGTATTCGCCGTATGAATATCCGACGCGGCATTGGGAGTTGGATGGGGAAGGACAGCCAACGCAGAAAATAATCGATGCGCGCCGCCGCGCTGACTTCATCACGCCTATTCCGAAGGCGAAGAAGCGCAAAGGCTCGCCGGATCAGCAGCAAATCGTCTTCGACGAAGGCAAGGGACTTTCCAGCAAAGAACAGCAGTACGATCCCACCTCGATCATCAATGAGCTGCGTCAACAGGTGGATCAATGGCGCAAACTTCCAAACAACCTCTGGCAGGTCACGCCAGAGACCGCCCGGCTACTTCAGCATTGGCGACACCACGAGTTCTCCGGACTTCGCCCCTTCTTCTGTCAGGTCGAAGCGGCCGAGACGGCGATTTGGCTCACCGAGGTAGCGCCGCATACCGCCGCTGGCAAACGGCTTCTCGAACATCTCGCCAGCGCGAACAAGGAAGCGAACCCTGACCTGTCGCGCCTTGCGCTGAAGCTGGCCACAGGCGCTGGCAAGACCACCGTCATGGCGATGCTGATCGCTTGGCAAACCGTGAATGCTGTGCGCCATCCTGGAAGCAACCGCTTCTCGCGCGGCTTTCTCGTTGTGGCGCCGGGATTGACGATCAAGGATCGCCTGCGCGTTCTCCAACCAAATGACCCCAACAGCTATTACGCGAGGAACGAATTGGTCCCGGCCGACCTTCTCGACGAGATCGCGAAAGCAAAAATCGTCATCACCAACTACCACGCCTTCCGTCTTCGTGACCTGATGGAGTTGGCGAAGGGCACGCGCGCTCTACTGCAAGGTCGGGGAGATGAATTGAAAACGCTTGAGACGGAGGGGCAGATGCTCCAGCGCGTCATGCCCGAGTTGATGGCGATGAAGAACATTCTCGTTCTCAACGACGAGGCGCACCACTGCTATCGAGAGAAGGTCGGTTCGGGCGAGGACGAGAAAGTCAAAGGCGAAGAGAAAAAGGAGGTCGAAAACAGGAAGAAGGCGGCGCGCCTCTGGATTTCGGGCCTGGAAGCTGTAAACCGCAAACTCGGGATATCCAAGGTGATCGACCTGTCGGCGACACCATTCTTCCTCAGCGGATCAGGCTACGTCGAAGGCACTCTTTTCCCTTGGACGATGAGTGACTTCTCTCTCATGGACGCGATCGAGTGCGGCATCGTTAAACTCCCCCGAGTGCCAGTCGCTGAAAACATCCCCGGGAACGAAATGCCCATGTTTCGCAATCTTTGGGAAAACATCCGCAAAGACATGCCGAAGAAAGGCCGCGGCAAAGCCTCCTCCCTCGACCCCTTGGCCTTGCCGACTCGATTGCAAACGGCGCTCCAGGCCCTCTACGGGCATTACGAGAAGACATTCAAGCTTTGGCAGGATTTCAATATTCAGGTTCCTCCCTGCTTCATCATCGTTTGTAACAACACCTCGACCTCCAAGCTCGTTTACGACTTCATCTCCGGCTTTCATCGCCAGAATGAAGATGGTTCGACCACGCTGGAAAACGGTCGGCTCGCACTCTTCCGAAATTTTGACGAGCACGGTAATCCACTGGCGCGGCCAAACACCCTTCTGATCGATAGCGAACAGCTCGAAGCCGGCGATGCGCTGGACGACAATTTCCGCGCGATGGCATCCGATGAAATCGAACGCTTCCGGCGCGAAATCATCCAACGGACGGGCGACGCACAGGCGGCGCAGAAGCTCACCGATCAGGAATTGCTTCGCGAAGTCATGAACACGGTCGGAAAGCCCGATCAACTCGGTGCCGCCGTCCGCTGCGTCGTCTCAGTCTCAATGCTTACCGAAGGTTGGGACGCGAACACCGTCACTCACGTTCTCGGGGTTCGTGCCTTTGGGACGCAGCTTCTCTGCGAACAGGTCATCGGCCGCGCTCTTCGCCGTCAATCTTACGACCTGAACGAAGAGGGTCTCTTCAACATAGAATACGCTGACATCCTTGGCATTCCGTTCGACTTCACTGCCAAGCCCGTTCCTGCTCCGCCCCAACCGCCTCGCGAGACTATCCAGGTCAAAGCCGTTCGCCCCGAACGCGACCATTTGGAGATCCGTTTCCCTCGTGTAGCCGGCTATCGTGTGGAACTCCCGGAAGAGCGCCTGACCGCAGAATTCAACGACGATTCCGTTCTTACCCTGAGTCCCGACCTCGTTGGCCCATCCATCACCCGGAACTCGGGCATCATCGGGAAAAGCGTGGATCTGAATCTGAAACACCTCGGCGATGTCAGGCCCTCCACGCTCGTCTTTCAAGTCACACAGCGTCTCCTCTACACAAAATGGCGCGACCCGGGCGAGCCACCGAAGCTGCACCTCTTCGGTCAATTGAAACGCATCACCAAAGAGTGGCTCGATCATTATCTCGTTTGCAAAGGCGACACCTACCCGGCGCAACTCATGTATCAGGAGCTCGCCGACATGGCTTGCAACAAGATAACCGCTGGCATCACCCGAGCCTTTGTTGGTAAAAACCCGATCAAAGCTCTCCTCGATCCCTACAATCCCGCCGGTTCGACCCGTTACGTCAACTTCCCCACCTCACGGCAGGACCGTTGGGAGACCAGCTCCGATCGTTGCCACATCAATTGGATCATCCTCGATAGTGATTGGGAAGCCGAGTTCTGCCGCGTGGCTGAATCCCATCCACAAGTTCGATCCTACGCAAAGAACTACCGTCTCGGCCTCGAAGTTCCTTATCGTTTCGGATCGGAGAACCGGCTCTATCTGCCAGACTTCATCATCCGCGTCGATGACGGCCACGGCGACGAAGACTTGCTCAATCTCATCGTCGAGATCAAAGGCTACCGGCGCGAGGACGCGAAGGAAAAAAAGTCCACCATGGAAACTTATTGGGTCCCGGGTGTGAATCACCTCGGCAGCTACGGCCGCTGGAGCTTCGCGGAATTCACCGATATCTACGAAATTCAATCCGACTTCGCGGCGAAAGTGGAGAGCGAGTTTAACAAGATGATCGAAACTGCCGGCGCCCAACCGGCTAATCAGCCGGGCTGATATCGCCGAAAGTCATGGCGTAAAGACCCTCAACCATGTGATATTCCCGGAGGAATGAATCAGGTCACCAACGACATCCAGGAAAACGTCCGGCGTTTCAATCAGGAAGAAGCAGTCTGGCGCTGCTTCGAGGAGAAACAGAAGAAGCTGCGGAAACTGTTTCCGCGCCGCTTGAAGATCGCCGACGAGATTCTGGATCGGCTGGCCTGGGCTGCGGCAGAGCGAGAAATGCAGCATTCGGATTGCATCGGGAAAGCCCTATCGTGATCTCCCCGGAAGCCGTCGAGCGTCTCATCATCACCATTCGGGGACAAAAGGTCATCCTCGACGCTGACCTCGCCGCGCTCTATGGCGTCACCACCAAGCGACTCAACGAACAGTTCCGGCGCAATCGGAAGCGCTTTCCGGAGGATTTCGCATTCCAGCTCACGGCTCCGGAGCTGTCTGAGATCAGGTCGCAAATTGCGGCGGCATCCCAAAAGCCATCCATCTTGAGGTCGCAAATTGCGACCTCAAGTTCGCACGGCGGACGCCGATATCGTCCCCACGGTTGCGCGAGAAGCTGAATGCCGCGCTCAAGAAGCAGTGGCAGGAATGGGAGATTCCCCGCGGAGCGAACAAGGATTGGCCGGAGCCGGCGAAGCAACTGCACGCCGATTGGTGGCAGGCGCGCATCGCCCGGCAGAAGGAGATCGATGCCTCCATCGCCGCCAAGGCGGAGTTTGAATATCTCTACGACAAACCTTACGAAGATAAGAAGAAGACACGGGTGGCCGGCCCTTTCACCGTCGAAAGCCTGAGCCCTCATCGGGTCCTGGGCGTGGACGAGAATGAGGAATTGATCGACCCGAGCGTGGCCGAGCAAGACGGCGACTACGGCGCGAAGCAAAGTTTCCCGCAGATGATCCTGGAAGACTTGAAGAGCGCCGGAGTGCAGCAGGCGCACAAGGAAGACAAGATCAGCTTCACTTCGCTCACCCCTTGGCCCGGCCATTACATTTGCGCCGAAGGCCGCTATGTGGGCAAGGATGAAGGAGGAAGTATGAAGGATGAAAAGGGGGAATCGGACATTCATAATTCATCCTTCAAACTTCATCCTTCCGAAAAACGCGCCGGCATCTTCATCGGCCCGGAGTTCGGCACTGTCACCCGCCCCGATCTCGTCGAAGCCGCGCGCGAATGCGGCGACGCCGACTTCGATGTGCTCATCGCTTGCGCCTTCAACTTCGAAGCGCACACCAGCGAGCTGGCCAACCTCGGACGCATCCGCATTCTCAAGGCACGCATGAACGCCGATCTCCACATGTCGGCCGATCTCAAGAACACCGGCAAAGGCAACCTCTTCGTCATCTTCGGCGAGCCCGACATCACCCTCCTGCCCGAGAAGGACCCGCCTTCGTCTGGCTCCGGCGCGGCGAGCAACCAGCTTCGCGTGAAAGTAAACGGCGTCGACGTCTTCGATCCGAGCACCGGCGAAGTGCGCAGCGATAGCGCCGACGGCATCGCCTGCTGGTTCATCGACACCGACTACAACGGCGAAAGCTTCTTCGTCCGCCACGCCTACTTCCTCGGCCAAAACGATCCCTACAGCGCGCTCAAGACCACGCTAAAGGCTGAGATCAATCCCGAAGCATGGGCCACGCTCAATAGCGACACTTCACGGCCATTCGGCAAGCCGAAGTCCGGTCGCATCGCAGTGAAAGTAATCAATCACCTGGGGGATGAGGTGATGAAAGTGTTTAAGGTCTCCTAAAGCTGACTCGTAGATTCGAAGACTCGACTAAGGCAGTGAACAGCCAATGATCGGAAAACGTTTCGGCTGGTGGCCACGCAATTCTACAATCGATGCGCGCGTAGCGCGCGTTGATCTGTTGCCGACGTTTGATGCATCGGCCGCCGTTATAAAAAATGATCCGCGGGCGTACGATGGCTGGTATTATCCACCACTCGAACCGGTGCGAGGGTCTTCCGGGGAAACTAAGTCACGGCCGAATGTTCCTGCGGGAATTTACGAACTGCCTCTGACACATCGAATCACGGGAAGCGAAAGCTGGGTGGATGAGGATTACCTTCACTTCGTAATTGCTTTGATTGGCCTAGTTGATGGAATGCGTCTCTTGCCAGAAGGATGGCAACATTTCTATAGAACCCCGATCCGGCCGTGTAAATTGACGGATCTTGTCTGCGATCATCGCGAGATTGCAGAGGTTGTTTATGTTGCAACCGCGTGGTGGAAAGCGCGGACCACTGATGAGCGTCGGGCAATGTTTGCGGCAATACACTGGTTTTGCTTTTCGGGATTATATCATCACGAATTCGAAGAATTTTCTGCCAAATATACCGTGCTGGACACCTTGTATTGGATTCATCGGAAAGGTGAGGTGAAGGACCCGCATAGTGAAAGACCTTTGCATCCTGGCGAAATCCTACGGCCTAAAAACGCCCTCTTGGGCAGTGATGGCAAAAAATTTGCATCGGTCAGATTCGTGTCGCTTGTCTGACATCCGCAATGAACTTGTACATGAGGCGAAATTCGCCGGACAACCGATAGGATTCGCTCATCTCCCGGAATTATCTCTTACCCTTGAGCTCGGTGCTTTCCTGACGCGACTCATCATTGCAATGCTAGGGGTAAAGTGCTCTTACGTTCAGAAACCAACGAATAAGCGCTGTAATCATGGGCTCGGCTTAAACGAACGACATCTGACTTAGATTCGGTTGCTTTGCGCGAAGGATCGACATTTCTCTGGCAGACTGGACGAGAGGCAAGACTTGTTGTAGTTTTTGCACAACAAGCCCAACACGACACGAAATGAAAACGCCTCATAAGAACTTTGCCGAATTCTTTAAATCGCTCCGAATGGAGCGACGAATCACGCTACGCGATTTCTGTGCGACCGCCGGCGCCGATCCCGGAAACATCAGCAGAATGGAACGCGGAGCGATCATACCCCCGCAAGATCGGGAGATTTTGGCGAGATACGCTCAAGCGCTGAACCTCAAGGAAGGAAGTGACGAATGGTACTTGTTCTTCGACCTCGCGGCAGCTGATCGAGGGATGATTCCCCAGGACCTGATGGATGACGCTGAGCTCGTAAAGCAGTTGCCGGCGTTTTTCCGCACGCTGCGCGGCCAGCGGCCCACCGAAAAGGAGCTCCGCAAGATCGTTGAGAAAATCAGAAGATCTTGAAGCCGGTGAATCCACAGGACTTCAAGGCTCCGTATATTGATCGGTCGCAGATTTGGCGGGTAGCAGATGACTTTCGGAATCGCTATTGGCCGTCGGGAAAGATTCCGGTCGATGTGATGGCGATCGCGGAGTTTGAACTCGGGCTGGAGATACGTCCCGTCCCCAAGATGCGGGAAGAAGAGGATACTGACGCTTTACTTCTGGGCAATTGGCGCACGCTGATGGTGGATCTCCGCCATTACATGGATGACAGATACCTTAGCCGGCTGCGGTTTAGTATTGCCCACGAACTTGGGCATTACGTTCTACATAAGCCGATCTTTGACGGGATGCCGCGAAGCTCTGTGGAAGAGTGGGTCCGCTTCACCTTGGAAATTCCCGACAAGGAGTATAGTTTTCTGGAATATCATGCCTACGAGTTTGCTGGGCGTCTTCTCGTCCCGCCAGCTGCGCTCGCCACCGAGTTCGAGGCCGTTATGGCTCAGGTGGAAAAAAGCGGGCTAAAGCGCAGCGAGTTGCAGGACGAAAGCCACTTGGGGTATTTGGTGAAACCAATCGCCGCGAGGTTTGCTGTGTCGGGTGAAGTGATTGAACGCAGGTTAGTCAAGGAAGGCTTCTGGCCACCGCGATGATGGAATTCCTGATCGCCGACACTTTTACCGATAGTCTTGCGCGGCTCACCGGCGACGAGCAGAAGATCGCTAAGACGACGGCGTTCGACTTCCAGATGAATCCGGTCAATCCGGGAATGGCACTCCATCGGATCGACAAGTCCAAAGACAAGAACTTTTGGTCAGCCCGCGTTGGCCGCGACATCCGACTGATCATTCACAAGACGAAGGACAGCCTGCTCCTTTGCTATGTCGGCCATCACGATGACGCCTACGAATGGGCGGAGAGGCGCAAGCTGGAGACGCATCCCAAAACCGGTGCGGCGCAGTTGGTCGAGGTCCGTGAGCGCGTTCAGGAGATTCTCGTCCCGCGCTACGTGGACGCGCCAATTCCGGCAGAGAAGATAGCGAAGCAGAAAATCTTCGCCTCCCTGACCGATGCGGAGCTGCTGGGGTACGGAGTTCCGAAGGAATGGTTGGAAGACGTTCGTGTCGCGGATCAGGATACCATTCTCGATCTGGCGGATCATCTACCCAGCGAAGCAGCGGAAGCGTTGTTGGAAATCGCCACGGGCGGTAAACCAAAGCCCAGAGCAGTCGCCCCAGTCACTCCGTTCGAACATCCGGATGCGCAGCGTCGTTTCCGCGTCGTGGAAAACGTCGAGGAGCTAACGCGAGCCCTCGAATATCCATGGGACAAATGGTCGATCTTCCTCCATCCCGTGCAGCGCGAGTTGAGCCAGCGGGACTTCGCCGGGGCCGCCCGCGTGGCTGGCTCGGGGCCGGAACCGGCAAAACGATCGTCGCCCTGCACCGCGCCGCGCATCTCGCTCGCACTCATCCCGACGCTCGCGTGCTTCTCACTACCTTCTCCGAGACACTGGCCAACGCCCTCCAAACCAAGTTGCGCCGCCTCCTTTCGAGCGAGTTGCTTCTCGGCGAACGAATTGACGTTTATTCGATCGATGCCATCGGCATTCGCCTCTATCAGTCGCGCTTTGGCAAACCAAAGCTCGCTTCCCGCAAAGACATCGTCGAAGCCTTGAAGAAAGCGGCGGCGGAAATTCCTGACCACAAATTCAACCAGCGCTTCCTCCTCACAGAGTGGGAGCAGATAGTGGATGCGTGGCAGATCGACGCCGAAGAAGCCTACGCCAATGTCAGTCGGCTTGGCCGAAAAACGAAAATACCAAAGAAGCAACAGACCATTCTTTGGTCGATTTTTCAGCGGGTGATCGACGAGCTCAAGGATCGTGAACTCATCACCACCTCAGCGCTTTTCACGAAACTCGCCGCCGCCATCGCAAAAGAAAAAGCGACGCCATTCGATTTCGCCGTCATCGACGAAGCTCAGGACCTGACCGTGGCCCATCTGCGGTTCTTCGCCGCGCTTGGTGGAAACAGACCGAACAGCCTCTTCTTCGCCGGCGACCTGGGCCAGCGCATTTTCCAACAGCCGTTTTCATGGGGTTGGAGCTTGGAGTCGATATCCGCGGTCGCTCGCAGAACCTGACCGTCAACTACCGCACCTCGCACCAGATTCGTAGCCAATCCGACCGGCTGTTGAATGCTGAGATGTCCGATCTCGACGGAAATTTGCAGAATCGCAGCAATACGATCTCGGTTTTTAATGGGCCAACCCCTTCGGTGCAGAAGTTCAAAACCGAGGAGGACGAGATCGCCGCAGTCAGCGCGTGGTTCGCTGAACGCATGGCCGAGGGAGTCGCCGCTCACGAAATCGGCGTCTTCGTTCGTTCCGCGGCACAGCTTCCGCGCGCCCGTGCCAGTCTCGAGAAGGCAGGCCTAAAGTTCAAAGCCCTGGACGAAGGCGAGCAGACCAACAGCGGATACGCCTCACTGGCAACCATGCATCTCGCCAAAGGTCTGGAATTCCGCGCGGTCACCGTGATGGCCTGCGACGACGAAATCATCCCCTCGCAAGAGCGTATCGAGACAGTCGGCATGAAGCGGACCTGCAGGAAGTCTACGATACCGAGCGCCATCTTCTCTATGTCGCGTGCACCCGCGCCCGGGACCAGCTTCTCATTACGGCAGTAGAACCCGCCTCAGAATTCCTAGATGATCTGAAGATAGCGACCGGTTAAGCGCGTCGGATTACCTAATGTCCCCCGGCTACGGTGTCGCCCGCAATTATTGCAAACAAAGAAGACGCCTTCAGCCACGATAGGTCCGGGCGGGGGCTTTCGATCAGTGTTGACCTGAAGAAGTGAACTTTCGAAAGTCACTTTTATGGGCTCACGAGTGATCCAGTGATGCGGCAACAACGGGCGGTCGCGCCAGAAAGCGTTTCGCCGGCGACGAAGCTACGAACTTTCTCCTGCCGCCTCGTCGCGCTTCTCGTGTCCGGGATGATGGTGGCAGCAGCAGCGGCGGCGGAGGTGTCCTTCCGACCTCTGCCTTTCCGACCTCCGCCCTCCTGTCTCCCGAGGAGGAAAACCCTTTTCCACCCGCCATCCATGCGTAAGCTGCGAGCCGCAACGCCGATGTGGCGAAATGGCAGACGCAACGGACTTAAAATCCGTTGGGCTTAACGGCCCGTGCCGGTTCGAGTCCGGCCATCGGCAGCTCAATGCTCGACACTACGCTTCATCAAACCCATGAACATCTTCAGGAGAAAGTCGCGGCGGCGCCACAGACAGACGGTGGAGGATCCCCCGCCCCTGAGCGCGGAGGAGCTGGCCCGGTTTGCGCGCGAGGACGAGCTTTATTCGTTAGGCGAGCTCGCCGCGCTCGACAGCTTTGGCTTGACCAAGGCGCTCATGATCTTCCGGCGGCGCCCGATCGCGCAGCATCTCGCCGCGATCGGCAAGCG
>JBBSPM010000111.1:0-11190 GCA_038258815.1 Chthoniobacterales bacterium | reverse complement strand
GTCGCGTCTTTCGCGTAGCGGAAAAGTTTGGAACGACGGCCGCGGTAACCCTTGGCTTTGTCGAGAACGCGTTTGCGTCGCTCCCGGCTGGCGGGGGCGTTGGTGGCTCTTGGCATAATGTTATCCCCCGGAATCGCTCCGGAGGCTCCTCTTTCAGCGAATTGTTCTTGGTTATGATCTGCGCGACCTCATTCGCTGAGTAGACGGAATCAAGATCCGTCAGGAGCGCAGATACGGTGGACGCAGTAAAGCGTCGGGGCGGGGAAGGTAGGCATGCCCGGCGCGATGGCAACTTTTTTCCGGCTTGGGAAGGGCGCCGCAAATAAGCGTGGACGACCACACTTTAGCATTGGCCTGGCGCGGCGTGATTTCTAGAGTCGAGCATGGATTGGATTGCGCGGTATCGGCGGTTGGTTCTGGCGCTGCTCTGCGCTTTGTGGGTCGGAGCCTTGGTCTTGGCGGCTCGGTATCCCGAGTTGCCATTCCTCTCGGCCATCGCTCGCGGCGAACAGAACTTCCAGGATTTGCTCCGGCGTGACGGTCGGAAGACGCCGACCCGCCAGGACTTCGTTTTCCTCGGGATCGACCAAGACTCGCTGAGTCTGAACGTCGTATCCGCCAGTGCTTTGTCGGAAGAAGAAACCGCGGCCAGCCGGGGTTTACAGTTGATGGCCGAACGTCCTTACCCGTGGAATCGCGAGGTTTGGGCGCTTTTGCTGGATCGGCTTTTCGCCGCTGGGGCGCGGGTGGTTGTTTTCGACTTAATCTTCAGCCCGCCGAATGATGGAGACCCGGTGTTCTTCGACGCCCTGAATCGGCATCGCGATCGAGTGGTGATCGGTCTGAATTTCGACCAGGCGGCGGGCGCGTTGATTGGTCCCAACTCGGCTCTGATTCCGCCGCCGCCCGGAGAGGATGATCGCGTTGGATTGGTGAATTTCTGGCCGGACGAAATTGATGGAAAGGTGCGATCCGCACGCTATGCCACGTCGGATCGGCAACTCATCGGTGGGCCTCCCGTGGCGGGGGACCCGGTTTACACTTCTCTCTCAGCGCGCGCGCTTGGTAAGATGGGAAGCGGCGCAGCTGTCCCGCAGGCTTTTGGTTTCCATGCGATTCGTTTTTGCGCGGCGAATGCCTATGAGCCGATCAAGGTCTGGGAGGTCTTTTATGAAAAAACATGGCAGCGCAATTTTAAGGGCGGCGCTTTCTTCAAGGACAAGGTGGTGGTCGTGGGGGCCTCGGCGCAAATCTTGCACGATGTCGTGGATACGCCGATGGGGCCGGGCACGCCGGGCCCGGCGTTGCACTTGCATGCGGCCGCGGCGGCGCTGGCGCACGAATTTCTCCGTCAGGCCTCCGCGGTTGCGAGCTATGCTTCCCTGGCGGGAGCGGGTCTGGTGGCGTGGATGCTGGTCGCTTTCCTCCGCCGTCCCTTGCTCGCGCTGGGAGCGATGGTGGCGATCGGACTGGGCTACCTGCTTCTAGCCAGGCTGCTCTATGATGGACCGGGCCTTTTTATTCCCACCGTCCCGGTCCTGGTGGCATTTATCGGGAGCAGCGCTTCGACTCTGGCGTTGGAGTACATCCTGGAACGCCGGGAAAAACTGAAAACGCGGCGCACCCTCGAGCGCTACGTCTCGAAAAATCTGGTAAAAGACATCCTCGAAAATCCCGAGAGTTTTTACAGCACGATGAAGGGGGCGCGTGTCCCTGTGACCGTGCTCTTTTCCGATTTGATCGGCTTTACCACTCTGAGCGAGCGGGCCGACCCCGAGGAGCTCGTCCGGCAACTGAACGAGTATTTGAGCCGAATGGTGCAGGTGGTTTTCGATAACGACGGCACGCTCGATAAATTCATCGGCGACGCCATCATGGCGGTCTGGGGCAACGTGCAAAGCAATGGTCCGGTCGCCGACGCGAAAGAGTGCGCCCGCGCCGGGCTCGGGATGCGTCGCGCTTTAAAGGAATTGAACGATGGCTGGAAGAAGGAGAGCCGGCTGACGCTAGGGATGGGCGTGGGGATCAACCACGGCGAAGCCATCGCCGGGAACATCGGTTCTCGCGAACGGGCCGATTTGACCGTGATCGGCGACGCCGTCAATCTGGCCTCGCGTCTCGAAGCACTCACCCGCACGTATGGGGTGGACCTTTTAATCGGTGAGAGTGCGGCAGAATTGATCCGGGATGAATTCCATCTCCGGAGCGTGGCGCGGGTCCAGGTGAAGGGGAAAACGATTCCGGTTTCTGTTTTCACCCTGCTCTGCGCGAAGGGCGACGACTACGACCAGGAATTATTGAAGTGGCTGGAGTCTTACGAAGAGGGGATAGTGAAATTTCGGACCCGAGATTTCAGTCCGGCCAGGATTCTTTTCGAGCGCTTTCTCGAAGTTTATCCCAAGGACGCGCTGGCGAAGAATTATCTGGAGCGCGCGCTCGAATACGAGAAGCACCCGCCGGATGAATCCTGGAGCGCGGCGGAAGTGTTCACGAAGAAGTGAGGGTGCATGCGGAGCAGTCGTCGCGAGCCGCGAAGCCTCCTGCGCGCCAAAGCGCTTCGGCGGCGGCGCGACGGTCGAGGGATCTCGTCGATGCATTTTGCCTGTTCGGCTCGCGGCTCACCGTTGATCACACGGCGATCTTCTCGGGAACCGATTTGACGGATGGGTCGGTCGTCTGAAGAAAGCGCCTGAGCGGCTGAGCGGCCGAGAGATCCCTCGACCGTCGCGCCGCCGCCGAAGCGCTTTGGCGCGCAGGAGGCTCCGCGGCTCGGGATGACAGAGCTCGACGCGTCAATTTCCGTGGGAAGCTGAGATTTTTCCGCGACGCGATGCTTTGTCCGTAGCCAAATCGCGCCTGCGCGCGTAAAGAAGCCCGCGTGACTGGCGAACCGCGCAATTTCCATTTCCTCGGCATCTGCGGGACCGCGATGGGAGCGGTGGCCGCCGCCCTGCGCGAACGCGGATTTACCGTCACCGGTTCGGACGAGAACGTCTATCCGCCGATGTCCACGTTTCTCGAAAAGCGGGGCGTGAAACTGAACTCCGGTTATCGCGCGGAGAATATTCCCACGGATGCGGATGTCATCGTGATCGGGAATGCAATGACCCGCGGCAATCCCGAAGTGGAGGCGGTGCTCAATCGCAAGCTTTACTACGCCTCGCTGCCGGAAGTGTTGCGGCAGAATTTTCTGCGCGGGCGCCACAACCTCGTCGTCACCGGAACACACGGGAAGACGACCACGACCGCGCTCCTGACCTGGATCATGAGCGAGGCGGGATTCGACCCCAGCTACATGATTGGCGGCATCCCGCGGAATCTCGGGCAAGGCGCGCGGTTTAACGAGTCGAAGCATTTCGTGATCGAGGGCGATGAATACGACACCGCGTTTTTCGATAAGCGCTCGAAGTTTATCCATTACCTGCCGGAGCTGTTGATCGTGAACAATATCGAGTTCGATCACGCGGATATTTTTGAAAATCTCGGTCAGATCAAGCGCAGCTTTCGTCATCTCATCCGCCTCGTGCCGCAGAACGGGATGGTCCTCTTCAACGGCGACGATCCGAACTGCGTGGAGGTGGCGCAGGAATCTTCCGCGCCGCTGGTGGCGATCGGGTTTTCGGAAAACTGCGCGGAGAAAATCCGAGAGGTGAGTTACAGTTCGAGCGGATCGCACTTTTCGTTAGCCGAAGAAGTCTTTGAGGTCCCGTTGATCGGTGAGTTTAATGTCCGCAATGCCGCGATGGCGATCACGGCGGCGCGTTTTTATGGCGCAGCGCTGGAGAAAATTCGCGGCGCGCTGCTCAGCTTCGAGGGGATTGCGCGCCGCCAGGAAGTGCGCGGCGAAGTCGCTGGCGTGAAGGTGATCGACGACTTCGGGCATCACCCGACGGCGATTGCGCAGACGCTGACGGCGCTCCGCCATCGTTATCCGGGGCATCGGCTTTGGGCGCTCTTCGAGCCGCGCTCGAACACCACCCGGCGCGCTGTTTTGCAGCAGCCGCTCGCCGATGCGCTCAGCCTGGCGGACGGCGTTTTCATTTCGGAGGTGGCGCGGCTGGATCAGATTCCAGAGGAGGAACGGCTCGATCCGGAGGCGGTGATGAAGGCCATCGCCGAAGGCGGCCGGCCGGCGTTTTATGAGAAGGACGCGGCGCACATCGTGGAGCGTTTGATTCCGCTGCTCAAAGCGGAGGATGTGGTGGTTGTTTTCAGCAACGGCGGATTCGACGGAATTCACGAGAAGATTTTGGCGCGGCTGAAAGGCTAGCGATCTGTCATCCCGAGCCGCGCAGACGGTCGAGGGATCTCGCGTTTGCTCGTGTGCTTCCGCTCGAAGGGAGGCGTGACCTGCAGTGCTCGCGTCCCGTTCTTTGTGTATTCGCGACTCCATCGGGGAGATCCCTCGACCGTCTTCGCGGCTCGGGATGACAAGGCTCCTTATTTCTCCGCCGCGGAGCTATGGTCATGCACAATCCGCCAGCCTTCCGGACGTTTTCGGAACAGAAGCGTGAAACGGCCATGCGGTTTGTCGATTTTCCGCGTCAACTTCCATCGGCCGGTCACGAGCGCCGCATCGCCGCCGAGAGGCGTGATCTTCAATTCGGAGAATTTTAGCACACCCATCTTTCCCCGCGTGTCGTATTTCTTTTTGTAACGGTCTCGCACCGTTTGCCAGCCCCGCGTGAGCGTATCGCCGCCGACAAATTCCGTCCCGGGGTCGCGCGCGTAGCCGTTCATGTAGCCGTCGATGTCGCCTCGGTTCCAAGCTTCGGCCTGCGCCCGGAGGACGGCGCTGATCTGGGAGACCTCGCTTGGACCAGCGAAAGCGAAGGGCGACGGATTCAGTAAAAAAGCGACAAGAACAGAAACTGCGAGGTATCGGGAATGCTTCATTGGAGGTTGAATGTCGGACCCTCCTACGCCCGGCTACGGCGGGCAAGCGGTCCACCACCGAACAAACGCCCTCTGTTCGAGAGGGTTGACCCCAGCCATCCCGCCCGCTACATAAGAACCCGTGTTTCGCCCCCTGTATCTCGCGGCCACAGCGCTGATCCTCGCCAGCTCCGCTTTTGCGCAGCTGCCGCCTCCTACTTCCTCCATCGCGCCGGGAGCCACGGCACCGCCGGGCGCGCCGGACATGGTCACGCTGCAGTACCCGAACAGCGACGTCGTCGATGTCCTCCGCCTTTACGAGACGCTGACCGGCAAGAAGCTGATCATGGACAACTTCGTCCAGGGCAAGGTGAACATTTTCATCGCAAAGCCCGTCCCGCGCGAAGAAGCGATCAAGATTATCGAGATCAATCTCCTTCTAAATAAATACTCGCTCGTCCCTGCCGGCGGCGACTTGGTGAAGGTCATCGGCACGGGGCAAAATCCCCGCGGCGCCGGTGTCCCCATCATCTCCGACGAGGACATGATCCCGATCGGCGACCACGTGATCAGCTTCCTCTTCAAGCTTCGCTTCGCCGATCCCACCGAGTTGCAACAGGTGCTCGGCCAATATCTCTCGCCGCCCCAGCCTTACACGTCGTTTCTGGCGCTGCCGAAATCTTCCAGCATCCTCGTGACCGAAAACTCGAGCGTCATCCGCAGCCTGGTAAACATCATCAACCAGGTCGACATCCCGCCGGCGGAAGTGGTGAGCGAGTTCATCAAGCTCGAGCGCGCCGATGCCAGCAAGGTGGTGGACATGTTAAAGGAAGTCTTCGACAAGGGGAACCAACCGCCCGGAACGCCCGGCGTCCCCGGAGTGCGGAACGTCCGCCCCGGAGTGCCGGTCCCGTCGCAGGTGCAGCAACCCGGTCAATTCGAGGTGAACGACTTCAACGGCCTGACGGGGCTGACCGAGGATTCAATCGTGGTCGGCAAAATCAAAATGGCCGCGGACGTCCGGACGAATCGCATCCACGTCATCACGCGCCCGGTGAACATGCCGTTCGTGAAACGGCTGATCGGAGAGTTCGACGCCAATGTTGATTTTGCCAAACCGATCACCCGGCCCCTACGTTACATCTCCGCCGCCGATGTTCTGCCGGTAATCGTGCAGGCACTGACGGAGCCGGGCGAAGATGGAGCGAACGCGACTCCTCCGGGCGGCGTGCCGAACCCGAATCAGCAAGCGCAGCAGCAAAATCGCAACTCGACGAATCGCTCAGGGTCGAATGATTCTGGTTCCAACACTGGCGGCGGGCAGAGTTTCTCAGAAGAGCTTTCGACCCAAGCCGTCGATACGGCACCTCAGGCGGTTACGATCGGTAACGCTAAGATCATCGCTGATCAGAGGGCTAATACGATCATCATTCTCGGCAACCGGGAGGTGGTCGTGAAGGTAATGAAGATTTTGGACGAGATGGACGTGAAGGCTCCGCAGGTAGTGATCAGCACAGTGATTGGGACATTAACGTTGAACAACAGCGAAGAATTTGGGATCGACTACCTGCAGCGATTCACGAAATTTGATCCCAGCAATCCTGGTGGAAGGGGTGGCGCAGCGGGCGTAACAGGGAACGCGAGAGCGCCGATCTTGAACCCGTCGGATCTGGTAAATTTCAATCAACTGGCATCAGCCGCGGCCTCCACCGCCACGACCGGTGGCGCTAATGTCTTCATTTCTGGAGCGCTCGGCTTAAGTACTCTGGTTCATGCCCTAGATTCCACAAACCGCTTCAAGACTATTTCGCGCCCGACCATTTTTACGACCAACAATAAGAAGGCAATTATTGCCTCCGGCACGGAGATTCCTATTCCGGTGAGCACAATTAGCAGTGGAACCGGTGGGGTTGTGGGAGGCTTGGCGCAGCAATCCAACATCCAGTTTAAGAAGGTAGCGCTTCAGCTCGAAGTAGTGCCGTTGATCAACTCGGAGAAAGAGGTCACTCTCGATATCTTGCAAAAGCTCGATGAGGTGGCCAGCCAGACTCAGATCGACAACAACACCATTCCAACGATCGCGACTCGATATATCAAGACGACCGTTTCCGCCCCGAATTGCTCCACCCTAATCCTGGGCGGTCTGATTACAGATAGGAGTTCCCGCGGCCAAAGTGGTATTCCGGTCTTGAGTCGCATCCCCGTTATTGGCGGCCTGTTCCGGAATACGACTAAATCAAAACAACGCGAGGAATTGATCATCCTCATGCATCCCGAAGTGAGCTTGACGAAGCTTGATCTGCAGCGGCTCCGCCGAAAGTCGGAAGACAAGATGCACTTTGGCCCGGAGATCGATCAGGATGATTGTCCGGATTGTCCGCCGGCGGCGGATGGCAAGGAGTTGGCTCCGCCGGATCTTCCCGACTTGCCTTCCGGAAAATAGTTAGATCATGAAAGTTGTGCGTTTCATTGTCACAGTTTTGGCTCTTTGTGTGTGTCTTCGCGCAAATGCTGCGCCCGGCCCGTTCGTTTACCAGGACGGGTTAGCTCCGCGCGATGAGTTCGGAAAGTTACATCAGAGCACTCAAGTGTTGCCGACCGACTTGGAGCCACGCTACTCGGTGCGATTTCATTATTATTTCAAAGGTTCGCGTACTCTTCAGAGCGATCCGGCATATGTCGCGGCAGTGCAGACGGCCTTGCAGCGGATGGGTTATTCCTGCGGTGAAATTGATGGTGCTTTCGGGACTGAGACTGCGGACGCGATCATGCGTCTGCAGAAAAATTACGGCCTCAAGTTGACCGGCACGATCAACGTGGCGGTGCGTCGCGCGCTGTTTTTGCCGTAGCGGAACGTTTTGCGGGTCTTGCCAGCGCGCTCGTTTTTTCTGTCATCCCGAGCCGCGGAGACGGTCGAGGGATCTCGCATTTGGTCTCGATAGTTGGTTTCATGGAGAGCGTGTTCGAAAGGGCGTCGGTGAGATCCCTCGACACGCTTCGCGGCTCGGGATGACAATGCACGAACCGCTCCGTCCAACCGCGTGTGTCTGCCGGCGCGGGTTGCGCTTTACCGGCAATTGGAATCTTCGGCCACTGATGCGATAATCGCCCAGCATGAATTCCGCGCTCGGCCAGTCGCTCATTGATCTTCTCGTGGCCAGTGGCGTGCCCACGTACGAGGAAGCGGTCGAGCTTTCTTCGAATCTGAACGGCGGCTCCTGGACGACGCAGGTGCTCGATTCCGGCAAAGTCGATGAGAACCGTTTTCTCAGTGCGATCGGGCAGCAGTTCCAGGTGCCGGTGGTGGCGATCGATGCGAAGACGATCGACCGCCAGACGCTCGGCATTCTTCCGAGCCGTTTTGTTTTTCAGCATCACATCCTGCCGATCGAGCTGAAGGAAAACGCGATCGTGCTCGCGACCTACGACCTTTTTAACTCGGTGGCGCGGCAGCTTGCCTCGCAGTTGTTGAAGAAGCCGGTGGAGTGGGTGCTGGTGCCACGCGGGCAGATCCTGCGCGCGATGAAGACGCTCTACGGCGTGGGCGCGGAAACGTTTGACGAAATCCTGAAGACGAATCGCGCTTTCGAAGCGGACCAGGATATCGAGTCGAGCACCGATCTGAATGCCGATGATCCGGAAGCGTCGGTGGTGAAATTTGTGAATCAGATTATTCGCGAAGCGATCGTGGAACGCGCGACTGATATTCACGTGGAGCCGTTGGAAGACGATCTGCGCATTCGTTATCGCATCGATGGTATTCTGCACGAAGTGGCGGTGCCGCCGCAATTGCGCGTGCTGCAATCGGCCATCATCTCGCGCCTGAAAGTCATGGCGCACATGGATATCGCGGAGCGGCGGTTGCCGCAGGACGGGCGGATTAATTTGCAATCCAACTCGGCGAATATCGACGTGCGCGTTTCGACCATCCCGACGGTGAACGGTGAGTCGATCAGCTTGCGTCTCCTGAGTCGCGATCAGCAGAGCGAGCAGTTCGGCTTCGAGCGGCTGGATCTGAGCCCGCAACATTCGCGCACGATCGAGTCGCTCTTGCAGCAGCCGAACGGGATCGTGCTGGTGACGGGGCCGACGGGCTCGGGTAAATCGACTTCGCTTTACTGCTTCCTCAGCAGCATCAATTCGGTGCAGCGGCGCATTATTACGATTGAGGAACCGGTCGAGTATCGGTTGCCCGGTGTGTCGCAGATCGATGTGAAACCGGAGATCGATCTCACCTTCGCGAAAGGGCTGCGCCACATTCTCCGACAAGATCCGAACGTGATCATGGTGGGAGAGATTCGCGATTTCGAGACCGCGGAGATTGCGATCCGCGCTGCGATGACGGGTCACTTGGTTTTCAGCACGCTGCATACGAATGATGCCGTGGGCGGGATCACGCGTTTGCTGGATATGGGCGTCGAGCAGTTCTTGCTCGCTTCCACGGTGCGCGCTTTTCTGGCGCAACGTTTGGTCAGGACGGTTTGTCCGGACTGCTCCCAAATGGTGGAATACCCGAGCGAATATCTGGCGGAGATTGCATTTCCCGTGCATGAATTGGGGACGCGATTCATACGCGGTATTGGTTGTGATAATTGCCGACAGACCGGTTACCAAGGGCGGCTCGCGATTTACGAAATCTGCGTGATCAACGAAGCAATGCGTCGCATGATCGTGCAAAAGCGCGATGGCGGAGAGTTGAAGCAGGGGGCGGTCGCGCAGGGGATGCAGACGCTGCGTCAGGATGGTTGGAGGCGTGTGGGGCAGGGGAAGACCACGATCGAGGAAGTGGTACGCGTGACGCAGAATGATGAGGTCATGTCAGAGACTTCGCTGGAGAGCGCGCCTGCGGGTGGATAGGGACCGCCGGCGCGCTGTATTCAATTTTGCCATCGTTCCCCGAGCGTCTGTGCTGAGGAGATCTTTTTCGAGATGAAGAGTGGTGGTTAATTTGCAGGTGTGGGATCCCTCGACCGTCTGCGCGGCTCGGGATGACTGCGGGTGGTCGCTCGTTATTTGAGGCCGCTCGCCTCGATGTCACCGTCCCGGTCAGACGTGATTTGATCGAACGGCGCGTACTGTCATCCCGAGCCGCGAAGCGTGTCGAGGGATCTCGCCTACGCAGGATCGAAGAGATCCTGGCGCAAGTCTCGCCACTTCGGATTCAACGTCTCCACCAGCGCGTTCTTTTTCTCGCGCCGCCAGCGTTTGAGTTGTTTCTCGCGTGCTATTGCGTCGCCCGGTTTTTGATAGCTTTCGTAATAGACGAGGCGGTCGAGGTAGTAACGCTTTACAAAGGTGTCGCGCTCGGTGTTGCCGTGGAACCAGAGTCGCCGCTCCAGGCATTCGTGATGCCGATGTAGAGGACGACTCTACTTCGGTTGGTCAGGAAATAGACGTAGTAGGTTTTCAACTGCGTCGGCGAGATCCCTCGACACGCTTCGCGGCTCGGGATGACAATTAGGACGCGGAAGATCGCATCGCGCGGATGGCTTCGGCGTAGTCGTCCGTTTTGAAGATAGAGGTGCCGGCGACGAGGACATTGACGCCGTTTTTTATCGAGAGGGCGGCTGTTTCGACGTTGATCCCGCCGTCGACTTCGATGTCGAGCGATGAGTCGTTAGACTCTTTCCACTTTCTTGCGACGCGCACTTTTTCCATCATCTCGGGACGGAAGGCTTGGCCGCCGAAACCGGGTTGGACCGTCATGATGAGCAGGAGATCGATCTCGGCGAGGAAGGGTTCGATGGCGGCGAAGGGCGTGGCTGGGTTCAACGAAAGACCGGCGCGGCAGCCGGCAGCGCGGAGATCGTGGAGCGTTTTGGCCACATCGTGGCGGGCTTCGGGTTCGATGTGAACGGTGATGGAATTCGCGCCCGCTTCGATGAAGCGCGGCGCGTAGTGATCGGGTCGCTCAATCATCAGATGCACGTCGAGAAAAAGTTTTGTTTCTTTGCGGACGGTGGCGACAAGGGCGGGGCCGAAGGAAATATTATCGACGAAGTTGCCGTCCATGATGTCGAGGTGGAGCCAATCGGCGCCGGCGGCTTCGATGGCGTGGACTTCGTCGGCTAATTTCGCGAAGTCGGCGGCGAGGAGGGAGGGAGCGATCAGGATTGGGGAGGGCATGGGGAAACGTCCAACGTCCAACCCTCCTCCGCAATCCTACGGCGGGCAGGCTGTCAGCTTTCCCTTGACGTTGAGAGGCTTCGTTTCTAGATACTCTGCGTTTCAGCCGGTCGGGGTCGCGCCCGCAGCGCACTTGAGCTGCATTGGTCGAGGTGGAGGACGGCACGACGGACTGAGACGCGTTTCAGC
>JBBSPM010000110.1:0-11300 GCA_038258815.1 Chthoniobacterales bacterium | reverse complement strand
CCGGGCGGCGGGGGCTGTCCCGCGCCCTCCCCGGGTTCGGGTTAACACGGCGCGGGTTTCACAACACCGCTGTGACTATTTTCCCCACGGGGGGGTTTTTCTAAACCGCCGCTCCTTGCCATGCATGCACTTGACGGTCAGTAAACGTCTCGAGTTTTCGGCTTCGCGTCGGCTCTTTGTTCCGGCGTGGTCGGACGACAGAAATCAGCGCGCATTCGGCGCGGAAACCGGCGCTCGCTACGGAGCCGGTCGGAATTATGTCGCATGGTTCGCTTTCACCGGAGCCGTGGATCCCGCCACCGGGATGTTGATGAACATTAGCGAGATTAAGCGGCGCGCGGGTGCGGTGATCGACGATGGGTACGACCACAAGTTTCTCAACGAGGACAATCCGAACTTCGCAAGCGTGGTGCCGACGGCTGAGAACGTGGCGCGCCAGTTGGCAAAAGATGTGGCACCGCTCTTCCGCGGTTCTGGAGCGGAATTGGCGGCCGTTTATCTCGAGGAAACGCCGACCCGCAGCGCCACCGCATTTGTCGATGGAGGCATCGAGGCGCATTACGAATTCCGGTTTTCCGCCGCGCGGCGAACGATGTCGCCTCATTTGTCCGAGAACGAAAACGAAGAACTTTTCGGAGTGGCGGCATCGCCCCACGGACATGGACATGATTACCGCGTGCATCTGACTGCGAAGTCGAAGGATTTCCAGACGCCGCTCGTTTCCGAGTCGGAGGTGCAAGCTTGCATCGCCTCACTGTTGCAGGAATTGGATCATCGGAACTTAAACGCCGAGGTCCATCTCCTCGCCCAACGGCCGATGACGACCGAAGTGCTCGCGCAATACCTCTTCGAGCGTGCGAGTGCATCGCTGCCCCTGGTCCGGGTGCGGTTATACGAGCGGGCGGATTTTTTCGCCGAGTATCACGCCTCGGGGAAGCGATTGCTGGGAATGCAGATGCCGTTCAGCGCGGTCCATCGTTTGCAGAGCTACGAGTATTCGCCGGAGCAAAACGAGGAGATGTATGGGAAGTGCAATAACCCGCGCGGCCACGGTCATCTTTACGTGAGCGAAGCGACCATCGGCGGTGACTTTGACGAGCGCTCCGGGACGATGTGTAATTTCATTGAATTCCAAAATGCACTCCGCCAGGCAGTCGCCGATTGGGACAATCGCCATCTCGATCTAGAAACGGAGGAATTTCGCCAGCGGCCGTCCACGGGGGAAAACATCGTGCAGACCCTTTGGGAGAAAACGAATCCTCTCGTGCAAAATCGCCTGGAACGTCTGCGACTGTGGGAAACGGCGAACAACCGTTTCACCCTGCGAAAAGCCTTGTAGCCGCCTCGCTGAGTCGAGACGTACGCCCGTTTGCTATCGACATCGTCCAACACGGCGACGCAGCGCCGTGGCTACAGCAGACCCCGCAACGCTGAGGCTGCAGCGATCTTTACGCCTTGACCGCCTGAAACCGTTCCGCATTACGCGCTTTTGCGCGAGCCGCCTCCACCTCGCGATCGCGTGGCGGCGCATTGGTGACGAGCGAGTCTAACAACTCGTGCGCGGCTAGCGTGATGTTCTCAACGGCGCGATCGAAGGCCTCTTCATTGGCTCGCGAGGGTTTTGCAGAGCCGCTCAACTTGCGCACGAATTGGAGCGCGGACGCGTGAATCTCGTCTTCCGTGGCCTGCGGTTCGAAGTTATGCAGCGTCTTAATGTTCCGGCACATGCCGAAACTTCCTCATCCTGTTTCCAGAGGCAAGCGGCGCTGCAATGCGCGTCGCTCTGCTATCGTTTCTCGGATGCCGAGAAACTCGAAAATAGCGAACCAGCTCTTGCAAGCCGCCGCGACCCTGCGCTATGCGGCAAATAAAGTGAAGTTCACACCGCCCGTGGCGCACGTTTACAATCCGCTCGACTACGCTTGGCCAGCGCACGAGGCGTATTTGCGACGCTACGGAGGAACTCAGAAGCGCGTCATCTTTCTCGGCATGAATCCGGGGCCGTTCGGCATGACGCAAACTGGCGTCCCTTTTGGCGAAATCGCGGCCGTGCGCGATTGGCTCGGCATTGAAACGCCGATCGGGAAGCCGGCGCGCGAGCATCCGAAGCGGTTGATCACCGGGTTCGCCTGTGCACGCTCGGAAATCAGCGGGCAACGACTCTGGCGACTCTTCGCCGATCGCTTTGCGTCGGCCGATAAATTCTTCGAGGCGCATTTCGTTCTTAACTATTGCCCGCTCGCATTTCTCGAGGCTGGCGGAGCCAATCGCACCCCGGAAAAGCTTCCGGCCGCCGAGAAGACCGCGCTCTTTAAAGCGTGCGACGAGCATCTGCGCGCGGTCGTGTCCGCGCTGGAGCCCGAATGGATAATCGGAATTGGCCGATTCGCGGAGGTGCGGGCGCAGGAGAGCTTTCCCGATGGTAGTCGGAAGATCGGACGCATTTTGCATCCGAGCCCGGCGAGTCCCGCCGCGAATCGTGATTGGTCTGGCGCGGTGATACGGGAATTGCGGCGGTTGCAAGTGTGGCAGTGACACGAGAATTTTTGACCGCGGATTACGCAGATAAAGCGGATGAAGAAAAGTGATTTCCCATCCGCGACATCTGCGTAATCCGCGGTTAGAGATTCCTCAGATCTTGCGTGAATCGTAGGCCCAATGGAGCAATGCCTGGCGTTGCCGCGGACGGCAATCCAGGTCGCGCCGCGCGCAATTCTTCTTTAGCTGCGCAAGGTGTCGCCGCACCGCGCGCCAACGTTTGATCTGACGCAAATCGTCCTCGCAGCGCCGTCCGGAATAATACCGGCAATACCATTGAAACCAGCCGCGCGGGTCTTCCTCAAAAATCCAGCCCTTCTTCCGCCAGACCGCGAGCGGTTGAGATGCGTTCACCCCGAAACAATTTAGCGACGCCTCCTGTCGCTCCGGACAGAGCTTCGCCTTGCTGAACCAGCTCGCGGGAAATTCCTTCCGGCAGTCCGTCATATAGCGACCGCCAAAAACGCCCAACGCGAGCAACTCCTTCGGCGTCACCTCCGGTCTGAAATCCGCGCGAAACGAGCGCCCCATCGCCTTCGTCCGAAAATAGACGTAGCCGTGCTGCATCTTGTCGTTCACCACCACGCGGATCGGTTTCATTGCCGGAAAGTCGCGCAAGCAGGCGCACGTCTGCAACCGACCTGATGGAAAAATGGCGTGCGACAAGTAGGAGGAGGCGCGGATCTCCATCTGGGGAGCGCACGCCTATGGCGTGCTGGTGATCGCATTCTGCGATCACGAACTTTCCAAACCCCGTGCTCGTCAGATCCAAGTGGGCGTCGCAAGGGAAGTTCGTGACGGTGGGCACACCGTCACCAGCACGCTGCGAGCGTGCGCTCCCCGGAAACGATGCAACGCTTCAAAAAGGCTGCTTTTGCGGAGGCCGGCGATTCCAAATATTGAATGCAAAAAGATGCGACCCCGACAGGACCGCTACTCGGGGGTCGCTCGTGCTGTGTAGGTGCCAGACCAACGCGCGTAGTTTAATTGAGCTGAAAGCCCATCGAGATCGGGGAACAACGTCTCCTTGTCGAATCCAAGCATCAAAAGCTCTTCCCTCAGAGATCTTTTCCAAGCACCGTCTACGACAAATTCCATCAAATCAGTTCCGAACCGGCCGACCTCTTGGGATTGGATCTGTGTCCCTCTTTCTTGCGCCGAAGTAAGAGCCTCCAGCGGTCGTGAGTGATAGGTAAAGAGGGTCTTTTGATGAAGCATCCTTCGATCAAAGGGGCGAGGTTTGTAAACTGCAATTTCTGCAAGAGCAACCGCAGCTAAATGGGGATCGGGAGCTTCACTGGCGGTCAACAAAAAAGGTTCACTCGAACCGATGTCCCAAAGCTCATGCCGTTCAGGGTCAACTTCTGCATGGGGCCTAGTGAAGGCATACACCGCACCGGGATTTAACTCATCGAATTCCACCGCGAAGAAGAGCGCAATCAGAGGACTTTCTGTCCAATCTAGCAAACGTGTTGCTAATCCGTAGTGTTGCGCGAGCGCCAGTCTTTCCCACTGATTCGTCGGAAGGTTTTGATTATATGCAACAGCCCGCGAGCCCCACTCTTTGAAAACATAGATGTCAAAAGGCTCAAAGAAGCGGGGCACACTCCGCTTGACCTGTTTGCCTTTTATCGTGGAGGACGATTCGCCATCTCTCCATCTCTGGCACGACGATAGGCCATCCTTGAAACCGGATGTCCGCCCAGCCTTCGGAATGAGAGGCCATCCATTCTGCTCAGTGCGTCGGCGCGACTGCCCGCGAAATATCCATTGTGCGTGGATCGAACGTGCCCCGCCTCCATAATCTAATTTAAGTTTCTCAAGAAATTCGCGGACGGAATGGATCCGAGAGGTCGGTGCAGGATGGCACATGTTGTTAACCTATCGAGATGCTGTCCGCGTGGTGCGGCAATGTTTTACGACATGGTTCCGTACTCCAGCGATACTCGTTGTGAGCCGAGAAAGGAAGGCGAACGGATGGAGAGGGACACTCAACTCAGGGCGCAGCGGTCTGCAATCCGGCCTTGTGATATGTAACCAGCCGGAAGCCCCATTCGATCAGCGTCGCTTTGTCTTTGTCGGTTAATTTTTTCTCGTTCAGGAAAATGACGAGTTTTTGCTTGAGCTCGTTTTGCTCGCCGGCGTCGTCGAGCATTTCGAAGATTTCCATTGAGAGGAGCCAGTCGCCTGGATGCTCCGCTTGCTGCGTTTCCCAAATTTCGCCGAGACGTTCGTAGCCGACTGTCCGCTCGCGGATGTCGCGCACTTGTTGGTAGAGGCTCTCGAGTTTTTTGCGTTTGGCGTCGGACGAGACTTTGATCGTGCGGTCCTTCGGGACGAGCGCGACCTGGTTGTAGGAATCCTTGTCGGCGGCGCCGTTGAAGACGGAGCTGATGCGGTCGCCTACGGCCATATCGTAGGTGCCCCAGCTCGGATCGAAGAGGACGCGGTCGCCGAGTTTGGCGGTGCAATCTTTGAATGTGATCAACTGTAACTGGTCGTTAACGCGCACGATCTTCTCGACGGCGCCTTCAACCGTGATGCCGCTCTCAAATTCGAGGCGAGCGGTTTTGCCTTCGGTGATCTCCGTTTCCTTCCAACGCCCGATCGGCGAACCGAAACCTTCCACGTGATAATCGCGACCGTGACCGGGCAATTGTTTGTCGGCAACAGCAAGCGCGGTCGGGCCGGTGGTGCGGAAATAAATCGGCTGGTTTTTCTCGTCGGTCAGCATCTCGGTAAACGTGCCGCTGACCTGCAAGCCGGAGGAGTATTCACACGTGGTCGTATTCTTGCAGGCGATCGCCTTGTTGACTCCTTCCAGTCCGCCCACGCGGAACGCCATGCCGTTCGCAAACTCTTCCAGCACACCGGTGAGATGCGCGAAATCATCGCAAACGAAGAGCTGCGGCTGCTTCGACGTGATGTCGAACGCCGTGTCCGCAGCTCCGACGGAATACCACAGCTTCTTCACGTGGGATTCGAGGCAAGAGACGGATTCGCCGATCGAAGAGAGCAGGCCGGCGCCGTAGATTTTCGGTTCTTCGAGCGTGCCGATGAGGCCGTATTCCACCGTCCACCAATGGAGCCGCGAGAGCAGCGCCATCTCTGAGGGTTCGCCGAGATCGCGCTGGCGATCTTCCACCAGCTTTGTCGCGGCGGCGAGTTCGTCCGGATCGGAGTCTGGCAGCTCTTTCAGAATCGAGAGCCGCCGGATCGCTTCATAGAGTTCGAAGTCCTTCTTCGATTGCATCGCCTTTGCGCCCACCTCGCCGAAACGCTGCAGGTAACGCGAGTATTCCTGATCGACGATGATCGGCGCGTGCCCCGCGGCTTCATGCACGATGTCCGGCGCGGGCGTGTACTCGATGTGATGGATCTGCCGCATGTCGCAGGCGATTACGAGCACCTTGTAGGCTTGGAATTCCATGAACGCGGCCGGCGGGATAAACCCGTCCACCGCCACCGCGCCCCAGCCGATCTTGCCGAGGATGTCGTTCATCTCGCTGATGCGAGGAATGCGCTCGGAGGAGATGCCGGTCTCGAGCAAACCCTGGAAGTAAACCTTGTGCGCGTACTCCTTCAGGAAAAACGCGTTTTGCCGCATGATGAAACGCCAGACCGCGTGATCGACCGGCGTGTAATCGTCGAAGCGTTGATCGACCGCGAATTGAAGAAGGTGTTTCGGGAGCGCGGCGACGGCCGCGTTATTGAGGGAAATGCCGTTGTTCGAGTTCATCGGGAAAGAAAGCTGCGTGCCTCTGGCAATTTAACCCACGAATCGAAGAGGGCGAGCGAGAGGTTTGCTGTAGCCGCCTCGCTGCGTCGAGGCGCTCCGCGCGCGGGCACGTCGACGCAGCGACGTGGCTACAGGGCTGGACGCCTCGCGTCGCAGATGCGCCTTGGAAGGGAATCATCGTCTGCGTAGTGTGCGCGCCAATGTCGGGCACGATGGCAAATTACGAACCCAACTCGCGCCGGCCGATCGCCGATATTTTCCGCCGCACTGCGCGCCTGGCCACCGACCTCTGCGTGCGCTGGGGAATTCATCCCGACACGATTTCGTACGGCTCGATGATGTTTGCGCTCGCGGCGGCGATCTGCTTTTGGCGGGCGGGTGCGAATGCCTGGCTGTTGCTGATCGCGCCGCTGTTCTGTTACCTGCGGCTTTGGTGCAACATGCTCGATGGAATGGTGGCGCTGGCGTCGGGGCAGGCGAGTCTCCGCGGTGAGATTCTGAACGACCTGCCGGATCGCGTTTCCGATGTGATCATTTTTTTCGGAGTGGCGCACAGCGGGCTGGTGAATCCTTTCCTCGCGTACTGGGCGGCAATCTGCGCGCTCCTGACTGCATATGTCGGCGTGCTCGGTCAGGCGGTTGGCGTGCGACGCGAGTTTGGCGGCCTGATGTCAAAGCCGTGGCGCATGGTCGTGCTGCATCTCGGCGCGTGGATCACGTTCGTCTGTTTGTGGCAACACGTAGCAATCAGATTTGGCACGCTCACGGTCCTCGACTGGACTTGCGCACTCGTGATCGCGGGTTGTTTGCAAACGATCGTAGCCCGTCTCCGCCGCACGATGGGCGCGCTCCATTCTAAGAGAGACGATACCTAGATGTGCCGCGCGCGAAAACGCACTGTCCGTAGCACAGGCATCTTGCCGGTGGGGACACCGGGCGTCCCGCCCGGTGAATCCGTCTTTCGTGCCCCGCCAGGCCAATCATCGGGCAAGATGCCCGATGTCCCCACCGGCAAGATGCCGGTGCTACGGCGGACGCCGGTGCGACGGCGCTTCTTGCGCCGCTCGAAAAATTCCTTGCGATGACGCCGCAAACTGCGCTGCACGATCCGACCTTCCTGGCCTACGTCTGGATTGTCGTGGGTGTCCTCATCGCGGGCGGCGTTGTCCTCGGTCTGGTGCAAGTGCTCGCGCGAAAACAGATCGGATCGATTTGGCAAACGTATCGCGCCTGGCTCATCATGGCGCCGCTCGCGCTTGCGGTGATTTCCGCCGGCCGCGTGCCGTTCATCGTCAGCGTCACGTTGCTGGCAATTTTCGGCTTCAAAGAATTCGCGCGCGCCTCTGGGCTTTACCGCGACTGGTGGATGACGGGCGCGGTTTACGCCGGGATCGTGACCGTGGGAGCGGCTGCCGCGATGCCGCATCCGCATGGGTTCGAGCAGGGGACAGGTTGGTACGGATTCTTCGTCGCGGTGCCGGTCTTCGCGATCGCGCTCATTCTACTCATCCCTATTTTGCAGAATCGCTTTCGCGGCGAACTGCAGCGCATGTCGTTAGGCATCGTCGCCTTCATCTACATCGGCTGGATGTTCGGCCACCTCAGCTTTCTCGCCAATTCGGTTAACGCCTATGGCTATCTCTGCTTCGTCATCTTCGCGACGGAGGTGAACGACATCGCGGCTTTCACTTTTGGTCGGCTCTTCGGGAGGCATCCGTTGCGCGATCAAATCAGCCCGAAGAAAACCTGGGAAGGCGCGCTCGGAGCGCTGGCGGTGTCGATGGCGCTGCCGTGGCTCTTGCGGTTTTCATTGCCGGTATTCGGAACGCAGGAGTTGATTCTGACCGGCCTCATCATCGGCATCGGCGGGCAACTGGGCGATCTCTCGATCAGCGTGATCAAACGCGACATCGGCACGAAAGACATGGGCGCCTCCATTCCGGGCCACGGGGGCATCCTCGATCGGATCGATAGCCTGATTTATGTCGCGCCGCTTTTCATGCACATGGCCGGCTACTATCATGGTTTGCGATGAGATGGGCCCGTCGCGGGCAGGGATGAATAGCCGAAGAACGATCGACGTTGGAGCCGGCCCGCCCTCGGGCTGGAGAGACTGGATCTCATCCTTCGGCGCGGGGGCGCGCCGGCGCCACGGTGCCGAAGCTGCGTCGCTGACCTGAACCGCGCCCGTTGACTCCCGGATTATGGCGCGACTACACTTTTGTATATGGGTCAGACAATCACCGTTCGTATGCCGAAGGAACTCGCGACTTGGGGCGAGGAAACGTCCCATCCGAACTGGTCTTTCTCCGGGCGAGATCGTCCGCCAGAATCTGGAGCGTGCCCGTATTGAAGATGGTAAAGAAATCATGCGCCTCGCGGGAATCGTGCGTGGGGCGCGCGACCTTTCGACGCGCAAAGGCTTCCAGTGAAAGCCATCCCTACCCGAAACACGGCGTCATCACGGTGGATGCCCAGAACTTCGCAGTTTATCGGCGCAACAAACGCGAAGTGATTCCGTTGATCCGTCCGCCGACGAAATAGGGCTTGCGATGAAGCGCTGGCGTTACACTCCCGCGAGCGATCTCGACCAATCCATGGTCGAACGGCTGCGGAATTTTCCCCGCGAACCGGACATGCTCGTTTACGGCATGCGCTCGCTCGTGGCGCTGATTATTCGGGTGGCATTGCGCGTTTATCACCGACTCGAAATTGTGGGTGCGGAGAATCTGCGGCGCGAAGGTTCGTTCGTGTTGGTAGCGAATCACGCCAGCCATCTCGATACGGTGTGCTTGCTGGCGGCGCTGCCGTTTCGTCGACTGCATCGAGCATTTCCGGCGGCGGCCGCGGATTATTTTTTCAAGAGTGTGCCGCGTACCTGGATTGCGTCGATCGTGGTGAACGCGCTCCCGTTCGCGCGCAATGCGCAAGCGCGACAGAGCCTGGCCATTTGCACGGAACTGCTCGCAAATTCCGGCAACGTCTTGGTCATTTTCCCGGAAGGCACGCGCACGACGACGGGCGCGGTGCAGGAATTCAAACCCGGCATCGGCGCGCTGGTGGCGGGTTGCGATGTCGATGTGTATCCGTGCCATCTCGAGGGAGCCTTTGCGGCGTGGCCGAAGGGCCGCAGCCTGCCGCGCCCGCGCAAGGTGCGCCTAATCATTGGCGCACCGCGCAACTTTGCCGATCGCACTGCCGGCAAGGCGGGTATCTCTGCTATCGCTTCCGAATTGCGGACTGCCGTAATAGAGTTGGGACAAACCTATGATCCCAGCCGAACACACGATGCAGAGCTTCGACGGAGCGGAGTTGTTTTACCGCTCGTGGATTCCGGAAAAGCCGACGGATAAGGCGCTGCTTCTTTTCCATCGCGGGCACGAACACTCCGGCCGCTGGCAGGAAGCGGTGGACCTTCTCGGGCTCGATGATGTGGCGGTTTTCGCCTGGGATGCGCGCGGGCACGGACGTTCGCCGGGACCGCGCGGTGGCGCGGAGAATTTTGCGGTCACGATCAAGGACGTGGACGCATTCGTGGGCCACGTTTCGCGCGAGCACAGCTTCGGGTTCGAGAACATTATCGTCCTCGCGCACAGCCTCGGCGCGGTCAGCGTGGCGGGCTGGGTGCATGATTACGCGCCGCCCATTCGCGCAATGATTTTAGCGACGGCTGCGTTTCAAGTGCGCCTCTACGTGCCCTTGGCGCGACCGGCTTTGCGCTTGAAGGAAAAGCTTTTCGGACCGGGACACGTGCAGAGTTACGTGAAGTCGAAAATGCTGACGCACGATCCGGTGCAGGCCGCGAGTTACGATGCCGATCCGCTCATCTTTCGCGGCATTCCCGTTAACATTCTGCTCGACGCGCACGAGACCGGGAAGCGGCTCCTGGCCGATGCCGGCGCGATCCATTTGCCGACACTCATGATCGGAGCCGGCTCGGATTGGGTGGTCAGTTTGAAAGCGCAGCGCGAATTCTTCAATGGGCTCTCATCGCCGGTGAAGCAGATGCATGTTTTTCCTGCCGCGCACCACGCCGTCTTCCACGAACGCGAACGGGCGGATGTGATGGAACGCGTGCGCGATTTTATTGTAGCCCGCTTTGCGGAAGCATCGACACAGGCTTCGCTCTTGGATGCGGATCGCATGGGCTACACGTGGGAAGAGCATGAACGCTTAAAGCTGCACGGCGGTCCGCAATTCCCGCTCATCCGCGCAGCGATGAAAACCGGTGGTCGGCTGAGCAAAGGCATCGATCTCGGTTGGCGGAGCGGCTTCGATTCTGGATTGGCGCTCGACTACGTTTACGAGAACCAGCCGGGCGGCCGTGGTCGACTCGGACGCGCGATCGATTCGGCTTACCTCGGCAGCATCGGCTGGCGCGGAATACGGCAGCGGAAGGTGCATCTGGAAAAGCTGCTGCGGCAAACGATCGAACAGACGCACGCCGCAGGACGCGCGGTCAGGATTCTCGATATCGCGGCGGGTGGGGGACGCTATGTCCTGGAGACGATGTGCTCGTTACCGGATGTCCCTATGAGCGCAACACTACGCGACTACAAACCGGAAAACGTTCAAGCGGCCCGCGCTTTGGCGAACCGGCTGGGACTTTCCGAGGTCGCGGTGGAGCAGGCCGATGCTTTCGATCGGGACTCGTTAGGCGCGATTCAACCGCAGCCGACAATCGGAATCGTTTCCGGCCTCTACGAGCTGATTCCTTCGAACAAGTTGGTGGGCGAATCGCTCGCCGGTCTGGCCGATGCGATCGAGCCCGGCGGACATCTTATTTACACGAATCAGCCCTGGCATCCGCAGCTCGAATTCATCGCGAGGGTGTTGCGCAATCGCGAAGGGAAGCCGTGGATCATGCGTCGTCGCACCACCGCGGAGATGGATCAGCTGGTGGCGCGCGCCGGCTTCGAAAAGCTTGAAATGGAGATCGATCAATGGGGGATGTTCTCGGTTTCGGTGGCACGGCGGCTGTGAAGGCCAGGGACGTGAGCGTGGCGAAACAAGGAGCGGCGCT
>JBBSPM010000109.1:0-11322 GCA_038258815.1 Chthoniobacterales bacterium | reverse complement strand
GAAAAACTCAACTGACGGTGCAACCTCCAAAAAGAGGGAGGCCGTGCGGGCTAGGACAGAAGTCGGAGGCGTTGGTAGGAGTGCTGATCCCGTGCCGGACCTCTGGTTCGGACAACCCACGGAGGAGCGAAGCGACGCCACTTGTTCCGCAGAGGTGAAGCGCAGCGAAGGACGTGGTGACGGTCCCGCGAATGCGGGACTAACAGCGCCCGATAAAGTCCGGCAACTGCAAAGCACGCTGTCTCGGAAAGCGAGCGATCGCGACCCGGAGATGGAACTCGGAAAGCCGGATGCGGGAAAACCGCCCGTCCGGTTTGATGAGGGGCGGGAAGCAGACGGTCATTGGCTCCGGCCTCTCAATCCGTCGCTTCCTGCCTACTCTACACATTTGAGCACTCGCATCCGCGGTTGAGGTTGGTGGTCTAAGGCCGTAGTAGCCAGTGGCCGATATCGCTGAGCTTGGTGCAGCCGCAGAGCAACATCGCTTCGTCCAGTTCGCGACGCAGGATTTCCAGGACGTGCGCAGCGCCGCCCTCGCCAGCGACGCACAAGCCCCACAAAACAGGTCGTCCCACCAAGACCGCGCGGGCTCCGAGCGCGATCGCTTTCAGCACATCGCTCCCGCGGCGAATCCCGCCATCGACATAGATTTCGCAAAGATCGGCTGCGGCCTCGGCCACGTGCCGCAACACTTCGCAGGTCGCCGGCGCGGAATCCAATTGGCGCCCGCCATGATTCGAAACCACCACCGCCTTCGCGCCGTGCTCGGCCGCGCGGCGGGCATCGTCCCCGCGGCAGATGCCTTTCACCACCACCGCCAAACTGGTCGAGCCGCACAACCAATCCAGATCATCAAACCCAAGATCGGCTTTGAAATTTGCCCGCACATAAGCAGCCAGGCCGGAGCCTTGCACTTGCGGGAACTCGCCTTTCCCGAGTGGTGCGAGATTTTCCACCATCAGACCGTCCGGCAAACGAAACCGATTCCGCGCATCGCGTTCGCGCGTGCCGAGGCCGGGCGCATCTACCGTGAGGACGATCGCCTCCGCCCCGGCCGCTTCCGCTCGTTGGACCAGATCGCGCGTGATCTCGCGGTCCTTGTAGATGTAGAGCTGAAACCAGCGCGGACTCGCCGCCTGGGCGAAGACCGATTCCATCGCGGTATTTGAAAGCGAACTGAGAATGAAGGCGGTGCCAGCGGATTTCGCGGCACGCGCGCTGGCGATCTCGCCCTCGGCGCAAGCGAGTTTATGGAAGGCGGTGGGCGCGACCAGAATCGGCATCGAGACCGGCTGACCGAGGACCGTCGTTCGTAGGTCGCGCTCTCCCACGCCCGCCAGTACGCGATAGAAAAGCTTCAAGCGCATCCAGGCGTCCGTGTTCTCGCGCAACGTGAACTCATCAAGGGCTCCGCCTTCGTAGTAATCGAACGCGTCTCTCGCAATCTGGCCGCGCGCCGCGCGGGCGTAGTCGGCGACGTTGAGGAGCAGTTCGGAATTCACCGGGTTCTCGATTTCAAATCGGAAACGACGTCGCGACTCAAGTCAAGACGGACATAGATCGGACGCGCGCCGAAACTAGTGCGTGTCAGGCGCTTTGTGTAGCTGCGAGCCGGCTGAGCGCGTCGTAGCACCGGCGTCCCGCCTTTGGGGAGAGCGGGCATCTTGCCCGGTGCTCTTCTCGTCGACTCTGGCGATGCTTTTGATGCACCGGGCGAGACGCCCGCTGTCCCCACAGGCAAGATGCCTGTGCTACTAGAACGATGGCGACGTCGATACATCCCATTTCACCTTGATGTCGTGACGGGCCGCGAACGGTTTCGCTACGGCTGTGAGCTTGTCGAATAGGGTCTCGAACCCCACGAAATATTTCGCACCGAGGGACTGTTCCATGGCTTCGATTTTCTCGGGCGCAGCGCCTTCATCATAGAGTTTCGCCAGTTCCTGGTACTCCGTTTTGTAGATCGGCAGGACGTAATTGTAGAGCGCCAGGGAAGCCTGCAGCACCTCGCGGGTGTCGTCCGTCTCTTTGAGTTGTTTGATTTTCGCTAGATTGGTTTCTAGAGATTGAACCTTTTCGTCGATGATTTCCTTCCGTTTCATGGAGACGGTGGCACCGGTTTTGGCATCGGCGAGTTTGTCCGAAGGACTCTCGAGTTCCTGCTGCATCCCTCGGCCCGCGAAGCCGTGCATGAGGTTGCAGTTGAGCACTGCCCGATCGAAATAATTTTGCGGTGTCGCGAGATTGCAGGAGCTGAAGAGGCAAGCAATGGAGAGGAGGAGCGGGGCAAATTTGTTCATGGGGAGGGTGCAAACGATCGAACGTCTCCGGATTTCTATGATGTTGCTTCCCCGATGGCACGAAATTCTTGTCGGGCGTTTGTGATTTTGGCTCTCGCCTCGACGTGGCTGATTGCATCGGCTGCCAAGGTAACGGAGTCTCTGCGGCGAAGCCTATCTGCCCGTGAATCTTAAGAAATTTCTTGCCGAGCTGAAACGGCGAAACGTTTATCGGGCCGCGGTCGGTTACTGCGCGGTGAGCTGGTTGCTCATCCAGATTGCGACGCAGGTTTTTCCGTTCTTCGGAATTTCCAACTCAACGGTGCGAATGATCGTGGTGATCTCGATCGCCGGGTTCCCGATCGCGATGCTGGTGGCGTGGCTTTACGAAATCACGCCGGCAGGGCTCGTGCGTGAGGAAGAGGTCACGCCGGCAGCACGCAAAGGCATCGGCCGGAGGATGGATTTTATCATCATCGGCGTCCTCGCTCTGGCGGTGGCGTTACTGCTTATTGATCGTTTTCGTCCACGCGATGTGTCGGCCAAGAGCATCGCTGTTTTGCCGTTCGAAAACATGACGGCAGACAAGGAAAATGAGTATTTTGCGGATGGGATTCAGGACGACATCCTAACGAGTCTCTCGAAGATTAGTGATCTCAAAGTAATCAGCCGGACTTCCACTCTGTCTTATCGAACGCAGGAGAAGAGAAAGCTGGGTGAAATCGCGGAGGCGCTGGGGGTGACGAATATTTTAGAGGGAAGTGTCCGTCGATCAGGTGATCGCGTGGCCGTGAATGTGCAACTGACCGATACCCAGAAGGATCGGCAAATTTGGGGAGAGCGCTACGATCGCACCCTGGAGGATTCCCTCGGTTTGCAAGGCGAGCTGGCCGCGGAGATCGCGAAAGCGCTGCGGGCAAAACTTTCTCCGGAAGAGAAGGAGCGGGTCGCGCGAAAACCGACGAACAACGCCGAAGCCTACGCACTGTATTTGCGCGCGTTCGAGCTCGAACACCGGCCGGATACGCTTCTGGTCGATTACCAGAAGGCGGAGGAGCTGTACCGTCAGGCAATCGCGCTCGATCCGGTTTTCGCCCTCGCTCATGCGCATCTGGCTTCGACGTGCGCGGCGATTTTTCATTTTCACGAACCGCTCGAAAGCTGGTCTGCCAAAGCGCGCGCGGAAGCGGCAGTCGCGCTGCGGCTCGACCCGAATCTCGGGGAGGCGCATTTCGCGCAGGGGCTCTGTCTTTACTGGATGGACGAAAATTACGAGGCCGCTTCGCAGGAGTTTGCCATCGCCGCGCGACTCGCGCCTAACGAGTCGGATATTTCGGCGTTGCTCGCCGCCATCCAGCGGCGCCAGGGAAAATGGCAGGAAGCGATCGCATCCTATGAGCGGGTGGAAAAGCTCGATCCACAAAATGCAAACGTGGTGCGCAATTTGGTTTACACGTATTCCGCGCTGCGGCGTTGGCCGGAGGCGAGTCGGGCGATGAAGCGCTGGCGCGATCTGGCGCCGGACTCGTTAGTCGCGAAAATCCAGGCCGGCTATCTGGAGTTTTTTCAGGGGCACGGCACCGGCCCCTTCAGCGAGATGCTGGCAGGCATCGGACCGGAGGTTGATCCCGATGGAGGTGTGACCGGTTGCCGCTGGGATGTGGCGATGATTAATCGCGACTTCAACGGAGCGGAAAATGCGTTGAAGAAAACGTCGCTCGATGCGGTGGATTATTTGAACGGGGGTTCGACCCCGAAAGCGTTACTGGCGGGATGCACGGTGCTGGCGCGCGATGGGTTGGAGGCGGCACGGCCGATGTTGGAGCAGGCGCGGACGGAGTTTGCCGCGGCGGCGAAGGTGGCGCCGTTGATTGCGGAATCGCACGCCAATCTCGGGTTGGCGGCCGCTCTGCTTGGGCTGAAGGAGGAAGCGCTGCGAGAGGGTCGCCGGGCGGTGGAGTTGAAGCCGATCTCGGACGATGCGGTGGATGGCGCGATTATGCTTTGCTATCTGGCGCTGATCGAGGCGCGGGTGGGGGAGAATGAACAGGCGATCACGCGGCTGGAAGGCTTGCTGAAAACGCCGGGTGCGGTCGATAGCACTTTCTACAGCGTGACGGTGAACGATCTGAAGTCGCGTTGGGAGTGGGATCCGCTGCGGAACGATCCGCGGTTTGCCGCCTTGGTCCAGGACGCGAGATAGCGCCGGGTCTGGCGTCGGGGCGGTTGTGGGCGGAGCGGCTCCCGAGGCGGATCGGTTTGCGCTGAGTCCTTGCCGAAACGGTCGCAGCCCGTAGCATTCGTCATGGGCAGTGCCGTTCGCGCCGATTACTACCAGACACCCGATGAGTATTTGTCCGGCGAACGGGTGAGCCAGGAGAAGCACGAATATCTCGCGGGCGTGATTTACGCCATGGCGGGGACGAGCATCGGCCACGACCGGATTGCGGGAAATATCTACGGGGAGTTGCGGCAGCAACTTCGTGGCACTCCGTGCGAGGCTTTTTCTTCCGATGTCAAAGTCCGGATTCGAAAAGACGCGGCGAACTTTTTTTATTACCCGGATGTGACGATTGATTGCTCGGGCGCGGGGAACGCGGCGCTTTTTGCCGATGAGCCGCGGGTGATTTTCGAAGTGATGTCGCCCGACACCGAGCGGATTGATCGAGGGGAAAAACTGCGCAATTACCAAGCGCTGCCGTCGCTGGAGGTTTACGCTCTGGTTGATCAGTTTCATATCGCGGTCACGCTTTATCGGCGAAAGGCGCAGGAATGGGAGATGGAGTTTCTCACCGAAGCGACGGATGTGATCGCGTTGGAGTCGATCGAGTGCACGCTTGCGCTCTCCGCCATTTACGAGCGGACTTATCTCTTGCGCGAGTTGCCGCAATAACGGCGGATCAGATTTCGCGGAAGGCGGGGCCGAGGTGTCGCAAAAGATCGCTCGGGAGCAGCGTTTCTTCGCTCGCGTTTCCCTGGAAGATCGCAATTTCAGCGGCGCGCCCGCAAACCCATGCGCCGAGTCGGGCGGCCTCGAAGGGCGAAAGATTTTGTCCGAGGAGGGCGGCGCACACACCGGTGAGGACGTCGCCCATGCCGCCGGTGGCCATGCCGGGAGTTCCGGTGGTGTTGTAACTCAGCGGATGGCTGTGTTCGGCCACGATGGTGCGGCTGCCTTTGAGAAGAAGAGTGACCGGATATGCAGCGCAGAATTCGCGGGCCTGCTCTGCGCGAGATTTTTCTGCGCCAGGAAAAAGGCGTCTCATTTCGCCTGGATGCGGTGTGAGGAGACGCGGGCCCTGGCATTCATTCAGGATGGAAGGATCGCTGGCGAGAGCGTTGAGCGCGTCCGCGTCGACCACCATGGGCTGTGTTGCTTTCTCAATTAGCCGACGAATTTCGCTAGCGTGTTCCTTGCCCAACCCTGGACCGACAGCCCAGACATCAATGGGTTCGTCGAGAAGAGAGGTGTAGGAAGAAATCGGTTTCACCATCACTGCCGGCGGTGCGGCGGCGGCAACGATCGAGTAAACGTCTTCCGGGACAAACAGTTCCACCAATCCCGCGCCGCCGCGCAAAGCGCCGGTTGCGGAGAGGACCGCCGCTCCGGTGAGACCCATTGATCCCGACACCACACCCACGCGGCCGAACTGGTTTTTGTAGGCGCCAAATTTTCGACGCGGGAGAAGTCCTCTCAGGGCGCTCCCATCGGCCAGGACAGCATCGCTCTGATCGGGAGGATGGAGATCGGGTAGAGGAATGCGCTCGATCCGACCGACGAAATCGAGGGCTTGGTCGGCGACGAGGCCGCGCTTGGCGAATCCTATCGCTAGGGTAAAATCGGCCATCACGCAGTCGGCATCCGCCGCGCCGGAATCGCCCTCGAGGCCCGTGGGAAGATCAATCGCGAAGACGAACGCATTTTGTTCAGAACGACGACGATTGATTTCCCGGCACGCACTCCCAATCGGTGGCCGCAGCGGCAACTTCGCGCCGAGCCCGAGCAATCCGTCGAGGATCACGGTGTGGCAGTGCGAACTCCCGCTGGCAGACCGGTCTAACGAGCGAAGTTTTTTCCCCGCCAACTCGCCGCACTCTTCCTCCGGGTAAGCGAGGCGGAGTTCGATCGTCCATCCGCGTTCTCGCAGAAGCCGCGCCGCGGCGAAGGCATCACCCGCGTTGTTTCCTTTCCCGGCGAAAACGACGCAGTGGCCGGGATTCGGAAAGAATTTTTCCACGGCGCGGGCGATGCCCGTCGCGGCTTGATCCATGAGGGCTTCCGCGATGATACCGCCGGCGAAAGCAGCTTCCTCCGCCGCGCGCATCTGGCCAGAAGTGACGACCGCGGAGTCAGGATGAGATGCCTGGTCGGTGGTCACGTTCTCCATGCCAAGAGTCGCCGCGGAAGGCTTCGGGGCTCTGCTCTACTTTTTCTTCTTCCTCTTCTTCCCGCTGGAGCTCTTTTTCTTGGAGCTTTTCTTGCGGGAAGAATGCGATGATTTCCTGGCACTCCTCGAACGTTTCGAGGAACGCGCGGCGCGCGGCGCGGCCCGCACGAAGTCGGGGCCGGCCATAGCTTGCGGAAGCACTTCCGACGAAGCGGCCGAGCCGCGCGTGAGCGGCTTGTTGTAAGGCGCGCGTTGGCCCTGGATGCCGCGCGCGATCGCTTCGGCTAATTTTTGGCGATAGCTGGCTTGCAGCGCGTAACGGCCTTCGGTCGGGTTGGTGAGAAATCCGCATTCGACCAGCACGCTTCGGATATTGGTCCGGCGAAGAACGAAGTAACCGCGGCGGCGAATGCCGCGGTTTTCGCCCGGAGCGATGGCGACGACGTTGCGATGGATATTGGCCGCGAGACCGGCGCTGTCGCCCCGGTAATAGTAGGTCTCGATCCCGTTGGCTCCGGCCCGGCTGGCGGAATTGAAGTGAATGGAAACGAAGGTGGCGCCGCGTTGGGAATTGGCGATGGAGGTGCGCAGGCCGAGGGGGATGAAGACGTCGCTGTCCCGCGTCATCACCACGCGATAGCCCGCTCCTTGGAGGACTCTTTTGAGGCGCTGCGCAACGTCGAGCGTGAGCGCTTTTTCGCCGATCTGCTGGCGCGGAACGCCGCCGCGGTCAAAGCCCCCGTGTCCGGCATCGACCACGATGGTTCCGGAGGCGGCGCCGACGTCGACAATGGTCGCACTCAGGAAGAGGGCGGCGCAGAGGGTGGCGAGAGTCTTGGAACGGTTCAGGCGTAGGAGAAAACGTGGCATTGCGAGCAGGAAAATTTAGTCATCGTCGGGCGGTGCTGCTGGTCTGGTGGAAAGCTTCGGACCGGACTTTTTGACATCCGGCGCGACAGTTCGTTCGAGCATGCCCCCGCGCACCGCGATAGCCCCATCTGGGCCGCGCCGCAAACGTGGCCGCGTTTTTGTTTCCATAAAAGTGGCGTGTGCGACGAGTTCGCCGTTCAATCCGACGCGGTTGTAGGCCCAGGTGCGCGGTGCGGCGCAATGCAGCACGTGGAGGCAGTTCTGCCGGTCCAGTTCCATCTGCGGCTCCTCGGCCCCAACGGTGCGGCCGAGCGGGAACGTGCTGTAAACTGCGCCGGTGCTTTTGTCCTCCACCCGGACATAAAATGAGGTGTGATCGGGGAAACGATTGGAGAGAATGGAGTAGGTGCGGACGTTCCCGCTGGTGGCAACTCCATCCGGGATGCCGACGGTGCGCTGCCAGATGGGGCGCGCATCGCCGACCTGGAAGGCGCGGGAGGGTGAGTAGAAGAACTTGTTGAGATCGGCGAAGAAGATGTGCGCGCGAGCGTGGTAGGTGGCGAGTTCCTGCACCGGGAAACGGCGGGCGAGGTTGATTTTGCGGGTGACGGTTTGGCCAGCTTCCATGCGCAGCGGCGGCTCGCCTTCCTGATTCTTGGGGGTAAGCACCTGACCTTCGCCAGCGGTGACCTCGAAGCCGAACCAGGCGTGCCCGCCATCGTCGCGGAGATCGACGGCGCGGCCAGCGAGGTTGGTGATTGTCACCGTGGCGATGAGCGGCTCGTAGGCGATGTACTGGAGGCGCTTAAATTTTAGGTCGACCTGGATTTGGCCCGGCGCCGTTCCGACGAGCGAGAAGAGGAGGACGAGAAAGACCGGGAGCCGCATGGAGCGCTTAGAATAACGCAACTGGTGTGAGATGAAAGCGATGCCGGGCGGAGGTGTGGGAGAGAAGCTTCGGCCCGGGGGCGGGCCGGCTCCATTGCTGGCTCCGGTTACGTGCGGTTTCCGAACCAGCGTCCGGTTTTGGGCGGGGCACTGGCGGGGGGGGGCGGTGCTTTTTCGGTCGCGTCGGTGGCGCTGCCGACGCTTTGGCCTTTGCGGCGGTTCACCGCGGTGATGACGGCTTCGTGCCAGGGCACTTTGATGGAATCGACCGGGGCGCGCACGGTGTAATCGTAGGCAAACTCGACCGCTTCCCAGGGCGCGATTTCGTACAATGCCTCCGCGCCGCGCGCGGTTCCACGCTCGGCATGCACGATGCGTCCGCTGAGCAGGTATACGACGGCCGTTTGCGTGCCGCGGACCAATTGCACCGCACCGCTCCGGCCGCTGAGGCAGCACATTTGCAGGACATCGAGGGAATGAAACAGATCCATCCCAGTCTGCCGTTGCGTCTCCGCGCGCTCGATGGCGTTCAGCAAACGCTCGCCATCGATCGGCTCCGGGAAAACTTTCGTGCTCGGAATATCGAGCCGCTGTTCCTCGGCGGCGTAGTCCGGCAGGAACATCGTCTGCAAGCCGGCAAAAGTGTCGCTCAAGGTCGCGGCCAGACGGAGGCCGTTCACGTCTTCGCCTTGCAATTGCGTGATCAGGAGCGAACAACGCGGGACCCCGCGGGCCCAATCCACCGCCCCGCGATCGGAGTTGGCGAAGCCGCAGTGATGCTCGGTGTAATCCTTCACCATCCGCGCCAACTCTTCGCCAACCTCCGCGTCGTGGTGGACGACGAGCAGTTGCATCACGGATTCGCCAGACTGAGCGGCGGCGGGAAAAGATTCAGGAGTTTCGTCGGCTCGGCCCGCACATCCTGGAGTTGATCCACGTAGTAAACGCGGACCTGATAGCCGGCATATTTGCGGTTCGACGAATCGGTCGAGGCAGGTTTTTTCCCGGTGCTGCCTTTGCGGCCGGCGGCGGGTGGAGTGACGGCCGCCGCCGCTGCGGCCAGGGCCGCTTCGGTGGAGAGAGAGCCGTTTTTCAAGCGCACGTAACCGACCGCCAAAATCTCCGGATTGGTTTCCTTCCAATCGTGATCGGGCGTGACCCATTCGTAGTTCACTTCCGCATCGGTCAACGCCACTTTGTTGTTCTCGACCGTGTCGTAGAAATAGACCTGAATTTTCACCTTCGTATGATCAATGATGGTGTTCGAACGCACCTTCACGCTCACACGCAGCGTCAGGTTGGTCTCGGCATCGGCGTCGGGATTTTCGGTCACGGTCGCTTCCGTGATTCCGAAAGTGGAGCCGTCCGGGATTCCCTCAGGATTGCTGCGCATGGCTCCGGAATCGAGCGGCGACACGCCGGCAAATCCTGGACCCGCGGAAGCGGCCGACGAGCTGGTCGGCGCGGCGCCGACTTTCAGTTTCATGTCGGCTAATTCATAGAGCGGTCCTGCGGTCGGACCGATTTCCTGGATCTTCCGCCACGTTTCGTTCGAGCGATCGAAGAGTTCCATCGATTCGTATATCATCGCCATCTCCGCCCAGACGCGCGCATTTTGCGGATCGCGCTCCGCAGCTTTCTGCAATCGATCGAGCGCGTTGGTGGTGTCGCCACGGGCGCGGAGTTGGCTGGCTTCGTTGAGCAGTTCTTCGCCCACGGAGAGGACGGCGTTGCTGGGAGTGGCGTTGGCCGTCCCAGGTGCGGCGGAGGCGGTGGCCAGCGGTTGCGCCGTATTCGTGGCGGGCTGGGTGACGGCTGCCGGTGCGGGCGCAGCGGCTTGACGCGCGGCGCGAACCTGAGCGCCGTAATGCAGCGCGACGGCCAGCAATTCCCCCAAGCCAAGGATGACCGCAGCCACAACCGCGATCGTGAAAGTCTTATCGGGTCGGCCGGGCGCAGAGAACAGGGTCGCTCGCATGGTCCTGATGTTCGTTCTGTAAGCGCGTGGGTGTCAAACGCGGGCGCGGCGGGAAAATTCGGTGCGACGCCGAGCGCGCGTCATGCACTCAGCGCTCTCGGGCGTCCCTCCCTGCCGTTTTCTGAAAAATGCGAAACGGCATGATGCGCCCTAACGAGAGATGTCCGTCTGGCTGAGAATCTTAAAGCCTTCGCCGCGCAGGACGGAGGAGGCGCAATCCGTATCGTCCACGTGCAAGGCGAGCGCCGCGAAGCCGCGCGGGCGGGTGAGCAGCGGGTAGGTAAAATGCACATTCACCTCGGCCATCAGGAGCGAGGCAAGGAGTTTCGCGAGCTGACCGGAGACTTCCGTCATCTCCACCACCACCATCTCGCAAATGCCGAACGGGATGTTGTGTTCGCCGAAAAGATTTTGCACCAGATCGGGATCGCTCACCACGATGCGGGCGATCGCGGAATCGGTGGACTCGGCGATGCTGAGCGCGACCACGTCGACGTGATGGGCGTTCAGGAGCTTTACCACTTCGAGCATGGCGCCGACTTTGTTCGGCAGGAAAACGGAGAATTGGCGGACGAGCGGGCCGCCCATTTTGGAGGTGGTTTCGGGAAGATCGACAGGCATGTGAGGTGAAGGATGGCTCGCGGACGGTCGCACGAGAGCGGCGAGCGCGCACTATGTCATCGCGCGGCTTTTCTTGGCAAACGGATTCTGGGCTGGAGTTCCGGAGCGGCGGGGCTCAAACGACCTTGCAGCTAGCCCGGATATTTCACCGTTCCGGAGTTGTGTGCGTCAAGTTCTGCAAAAGCATCATGGTTTTGGTGGGGTTTTGATCGGGCTGTCGCGGAGCGGAGGCGAGCGTAAGCGAGCCGGAGCGGAGTGGCAGCCCGATCAAAATTTGCGGTCGCTTAGGCGGCCATTG
>JBBSPM010000108.1:0-11828 GCA_038258815.1 Chthoniobacterales bacterium | reverse complement strand
CGCAAGATGCGCAGGCCCGGCGGCGGCTAGGCGCGGGTCGATTTCTGTAGAGAGCCGCGGCCAGGGCGTCGCGCGGGATAACCGGTTCCCCACCATCGCCGCGCGCGACGATCGTCCTCGTGCTCGTCCCTCGCCCTCGAAAAACAATGTTTCAATCCGCACCGCGCGCTCTCGCGCGCGGCGATGAGCACGAATGGCAGCGCGAGACCATTCACGACCGTGTTTCAATCCGCACCGCGCGCTCTCGCGCGCGGCGATATCGATGATCTCGAGGATGCCGGGATCAGGTTGTTTCAATCCGCACCGCGCGCTCTCGCGCGCGGCGATTCGGGTGAGTCATGGGATGTGCAGTGACTGCGCGCAGTTTCAATCCGCACCGCGCGCTCTCGCGCGCGGCGATCAGCTACGGATCGGCGCCGGTGCCGTGAACGAGTGGGTTTCAATCCGCACCGCGCGCTCTCGCGCGCGGCGATGGTGGTTTGGATCACGATGAGCGCGCGAGCCGAAGTTTCAATCCGCACCGCGCGCTCTCGCGCGCGGCGATAACGCTGAACATTTACGGAGATGTTTCGAGCACGGTTTCAATCCGCACCGCGCGCTCTCGCGCGCGGCGATGGTAAAGAATCGCGTAGGGCTGTTCCATTTTACTCAGTTTCAATCCGCACCGCGCGCTCTCGCGCGCGGCGATCGCTGCAATTCCGGCGCGAATGGTCGCAGCCACCCTGTTTCAATCCGCACCGCGCGCTCTCGCGCGCGGCGATCGGGCAATTCCTGGGCACGGACGGAAGCACAGTGTTTCAATCCGCACCGCGCGCTCTCGCGCGCGGCGATGTCCAGTATTTCGACTGGTAAACCGATACTCCTCCGGTTTCAATCCGCACCGCGCGCTCTCGCGCGCGGCGATATCGCGCCCGCTCGGGATCATTCGAATGACGTATGTTTCAATCCGCACCGCGCGCTCTCGCGCGCGGCGATTCTATTCAGCGCGGCAAACTGAAAGACAAAACCGTTTCAATCCGCACCGCGCGCTCTCGCGCGCGGCGATGATATGGATTGGTCCGATCGCCTGGCACATGGATGTTTCAATCCGCACCGCGCGCTCTCGCGCGCGGCGATCACCGAGATCAAGCCGCGGTCGATCGTCGTCAGGTTTCAATCCGCACCGCGCGCTCTCGCGCGCGGCGATGATTTGTCCGGTCCCGAGCGCATTATAAACCGGCTGTTTCAATCCGCACCGCGCGCTCTCGCGCGCGGCGATGAGCGCGCAGCACCCGATCCCCATCGAAAGAATCGTTTCAATCCGCACCGCGCGCTCTCGCGCGCGGCGATAGTTAGCGTGCTCGAGCATGGTCGAGAAAGGCACGTTTCAATCCGCACCGCGCGCTCTCGCGCGCGGCGATATTGTCACCTGATCATCCCAGTCCTTCTAAGCTCGGTTTCAATCCGCACCGCGCGCTCTCGCGCGCGGCGATCGCACGGTGCTCGCGGATATCCATGAGGGTCGATTCGTTTCAATCCGCACCGCGCGCTCTCGCGCGCGGCGATCGAAGTGGCGCAAGTGCCCAGGAAGGGTTTGGAAGTTTCAATCCGCACCGCGCGCTCTCGCGCGCGGCGATGGCGGCTGGCTCAAATCGAACAACCGCAAGCTCCTAGTAGCCCGATTCCGCGAAGGCCGCGACTTTGCGCTTTTCCAGGGACGTTCAATTGTCAAAGAACCGCGCAACTGTGGCGCCGGGCAACGACTTGTGGCAATCGCGAACTTCGGGCGCTCGCGCCGTCACTCGCGGTTCGCGGAAGCGTGATTACAAAACCAGCGGTTCGGTCAGATCGACCGTCTCGCCGACGCCGTGATGCTCAATCCGAGCGACGCTTTTTTCATCCAGGAAATAGAATCGAAGTGAATCGCAGCCTTTATCCATCTCGGAAAGCAGGCGCGCCTTTAACGCGACCCACTCCTTTTGCCCAACCTGACATTCGAAAACCGATTTCTGCACGCGCGTGCCGTAATCCTTGCAGGCTTGGGCGACGCGGCGCAAGCGTCGCCGGCCCGCCGCCTCGACGGTGGAAACATCGTAGGTGACTAGGATGAGCATGGCTTATTTTGGAATGAAGGGGAGATATGCGGGGAGGTCGCCGCGCAGCGTGCGCGCGAGGACGCGCGCCTGAATGAAGGGTAATTGCGCGATGCGCAGGGTTTGGTCGAGCAGGTAGTGCACAAGTTTTTCCTGTTTGCGCTCTTGATAGGCCTTGATGACGAGCTTGCGGCCTGCCTCGGTAAATTCAACCGCGCCACCTTCTCTGAGGGCGAAATGTTGCGAGCCAATCTGCTGTCGATTGATGAGTGTGATGGCGAGCCGGTCAGCCAGCCAGGGCCGAAATTCCTCCATCAAATCAAGCGCGAGGCTCGGACGATTTGGCCGGTCGGTGTGCAGGAAACCGACAAACGGGTCCAAGCCGACGCTCGTGAGGGCGGCGATGCAGTCGTGCCGCACCAGCGCATAAATGAATGAAAGCAGACAATTGACGCGATCCCGCGGCGGGCGGCGCGTGCGGGCGGTGAACGAAAAATCTTCGCGCTGCTTTTTCAACATCAGCGCGAAAACGCCAAAGTAGATTTGGGCGGAAAATCCCTCGCTCCCGCGCACCATGTTCATGTCATCGGCCGTCGCCAACTCCGCAAGACTGCGCGCGAGCGCGTCAACTGCCAAACCAAGCCGCTCTTGCTCCTCCGGCTCGCCGTTTTCCCGGCCGGCTCGCAAAAGGCTGTTGCGACAATTCTGGATTTTGCCGGCGACGATCTGTCGGGCAATCGCGGTTGCTTTTGCCTGATCGTCTGCGACACGAAATTGCGTTCGCCGCAGCGTGACGCTCGTGTCCGCGACGCCGCTCATTCGTGCCTGAAAGCGTCCGTTTTCGGAAAGGAAATTGACCGCGACGCCCTTTTCCCAGCAGAGCGCGAGGGCGGGCGGACTGATGCTGCTCGGGCCAAAAATGCAGAGCGATTCGAGATGATGAATCGGCACGGAAAGTTTAACGACTCGCTCGACTTCCACCCGCAAGGTGAGGTGATCGCGGCTCACATAGCTACCGGGCGTGAGCAGGTAGAGCGTGTTTTGCTGGATGTTCATGGCGCTCCGCTCAATCTGAGATTTGAAATTTCAAAAGTCGGGTTTCATCTCCAATTTCAAATTTCAAATTTGAGATTTCTTCCGGCGGAGGGGGTGATCCGGCGGGAGCGCAGCGAGCAATTTTTGTTGAAAAGCGGCGGCTCGCTTGCGCTGCTCACCTTGGCGGCGGACGGACTCATTCAAATGCCGCTGACCTTTGATGCTCGAGTTTTGCAACGAGTCGGCCCAGGCGCGGAGCTGGCGCGAGCAGCTTTCAGCGGTGGAGATCAACTTTGCAATCTGCGGTTTGAATTCGCTCATCCAGGGGCGTCGATTAAGCAGGCAAAGCATCGAGCGCACTTCACCGGCCGAGCCGCGCGCGATGTAAATGAAGGCGAGTAACTCATTGGTCGTGCCACGCTCGAAGCCCTCGGCGATGTTATTCGAGACGGAGAGAACGGCGCGCTCGAACTGGTTGCGAAAGGCCGCGCGCAAGCGGCGCGGCGCTTCCTCCAGGAAATCATCGGCCAGGTCGTAGAGGCGCGCGGCCTCCTGCCACACGGGAGGTCTTCGAAGCGTTGGTAGGTCATGCTCTCTTTTTAGATTTCAAATTTGAGATTTTGAAATCTCAAATTCCCTCCACCTGCATCAGCTCGTTGGCCGCGCGTTGCACACGCGCGGGCAGGGAAGTGATCTGGGGCAGACAAATGTCGAAGAGCGAGCATTCCTCGCACTGCGGTTTAAAAATGGCCGCCGGCACGTGGCCGCTCTCGATGAGGGCGTGCAACTGAGTGATCGCGGTGTCGGTACGCTCTCGCAGCTCCGGCGTGAACTCGACTTCGCGGCGCCGCTTGCTCGCCGCGTGAAAGATTGCGCCGCGCTCGACCGGCCGCGCGAACATTTCTTCGAGACAAAGCGCCTGCGCGCAGAGCTGCACGTCATCGTTGTCGAAATGGCGCCGTTTGCTCTTTTTGTATTCCACCGGCATGAGCGCGCCGTCGGCGTGCCGTTCCACGATGTCGCATTTTCCATTGAGCCCGAGCCGCTCCGACCAGACTGGCAGGGCGCGCAACAGCGTGACGCCTTTGGCGACTTCATAGCCGGGCAGGTCGGCATGGCCATGCGCGAGATCGCCGATGAGCGTGTGGACGTTTTCTCCCCACAAGCCTTCCAGGATTTTCAACGCCGCCCGCCGATTGCAGAACAGGTAGTCGTTCAGGAGCGAGAGGGGGAGCGGCTCCATCAGGCGCGTCCCGGATTAGCTCGCCCGCAGAAGAAGCCGAAATCCGGCTTCGACAAAATGGCGATCGGTGGTCAACACATCGCGCAGTCCGAGTTCGCGCATCACGATGAAGCTGGTGCAATCGGTGAATGAGTAGCCGTGGTCGGCGTGTTTACGGAAGAAGGCCTTGGCATCCGCAAAGCGTGCAGGCCCGATCCAATCCATTCGCATCAGAGCGGTCGCTTCGATCCGATCGAGGAGACGACGCGCGGCGAGAGAACCGGCGCGCGATTTGGCGAGAGTGAGCGCCTCGCCGACGACGTAATCCGTGGAAATCAATCGGCGCTGATCGGACGCGAGTGAGTGCAGGGCTGCGACCGCGGCGCGATGGGCCGCATCGCGACGGTCCACCAGCGCGTAGAGAAATGCCGAGTCGGCAAAGACACTTTCAGCCGCCATACACGACGCGGTCGATCTCGCGTGCGCTCAGCGCCCCGCCGGGGCCGTCCACCGCGTATTCGTCCACTCGCAACAACGGATCATCCGGCGGCAACTTGGATCGCTTTTTTTTCGGGGCGGGACCCAGTTGCGCCACCGGTTTGCCGGCGCGCGCGATCGTGATGCGCTCGCCTTTTTCCGCGCGAGCGACCAATTGGGAAAGTTTGGTCTTGGCGGCGTGAATATTGACGACCGTTTCAGGCATGGTGGAGGTTAGCTAACCTGGATGGACTAAGCAAGCTGGGAAGCCCGCCGGACCTCAATGTTGTTCAGCAAAGCGTGGAATTTGACCCTCGGGAAGTTAGGAACTGAGTCGCCGTTCTTTGGCAACGAGTCGAAGCAGTAATCAGTGACGTTCCGGGGAATGACCTTTTCGTCAACGCGCTTGGGTCGGGGAATCATTTGGAACAACTGGTGAGAAGGTGCGTTACCCAACGAGTCGGTGTGTTCAAAGACGAACAACGCTTGCGCGTGCATCTCCCCCCGACTCGCTGAATGGTCGAACTCGAACATGTTTGCCAAGGCGCGATAGAGAGCAGCAAGATCGGCTGCTTTGAATCCAGTGCCGCTCGTCTTGTTCAGGTTTTGGCAGGCGAGGAAGGGATTGTAGAAGCCGTGCATCCGATACAGGCCGTAATTGATCAGCGCCTTGCGGCCCATCTCCGTTTGCTTGCGCTCGAAGTCTTCCGGGGTCGTGATGGCAATTCGGGTAATGGAACAGTCCATCTGAAAAATCGGGTCAACCGAACGACTGAACCCGATTTGAATTGGCCCGCGCACTTGTCCGGCATTCGCACCTGTGGACATTACTGCTCCGAAAGAGCGGATGTCGAAAAAGTTCTCCATCATCCATTTCTTAGCGGTTTCGCGGTCTTGCCGGTTACGCTCGCCTTCAGTCTCCTTGCCATTCTTGTCCTTCTCCACAGGTGGCTTTGGCTCAGCTTTCGATATGAGGCTATTTAGCGCTTCGGTGTTCTGGATGAAGATTCGGAATGGTTTCGTAGGAGCACCATTCTCATCTTTGTCCGCCCACATCTGGATCGTGTTGCGGATTTTTCGCTTGATGCAGACATCCGTGACAAGACCGTGCTGCGTTTCGGGATCAATTCGCGGGAGGTTGCCGGCATCCGGGTCGCCGTTCGGATTGCAGTCGAGCGCGTCAAAGAAAAAGACGAACTCTTGGCGGCCCAGCACCGTAGGGTCCTGGCCCATTCCGTCGAGCCTAGTGAGGTAATCGTGTTTCGGAGTTTCGGGTGTGTTCATACTCGTTTGGATTTGAAGTTAATTGTTTTGGCGGTTCACTCAGATTCAGTAGTGGAGACTTCCAGCGTTTCCTCGTCAGGCAGAGCAGCCAGCAGCGAAACGTCGAAGTGCGTGCGATTCACGTAATCTTCCAATGCTTCCAGTTCTTTTTTGTCTGCTGCATCAAGCGTCCCTTGCTCCTTCTGTTTCTTGAGCAACTTCCGGTAACGCATGAGGAGGAAGAAGTATTGGCGCTGGTGGTGAAACCCGAGGATGAAAACGCCAGCCTCTTTGGGAGTCAGTGTGGCGGGATATTCCTTCAGTTTGCTCAGGATTTCGTCGAGAATTTTTTCCAACTGTGTTGCCTTCGGCGGAATGTCTCGCTTCAGCTTGTTCAAGTGGTGGCGCGAATTCCGATAGACGACGGGCAGAACGCTGCATGGCGCTGATGAAGCGCTGCCCATGTAGCGATCTGCGACTGTGGACTTTCCAGCGGCCCAGTGCATGGCATCGTCGCAGACAGCGAGCAGGCGTCCGCAATGGTATTCTCGTTCTTTGCGGTCCACGTCGAGACCGACATCGAATTGTTGTTCGTTGTTTTTCATTAGGCGATTCAGGGTTAGGCGCAGGAGCGCCATTCGGGCGGGTTTGAGTTTGTAGTCGGGAGGAAGTTTTCCGGCGGCTCTTGCGGCTGCTGCCGTTTGATCGTCGAAGTCGGTCCGTGGAATAATGCGAACGCGATTGACCAGCATTTGCAGCACGGGAGGAGGAACGGGCTTTCCCAAGAAGGCGCTCAAGAACAAACCGGACGAGACAACCGGGGGAAACTTCCATTCGTCGCCAGGCTGATTGGGCTGCCAGACAGTCATCTGGCAAAGACGGACGAGAGAGAACGGGTTGTAGTTCGGGCCATATTCCACAAACCGATCTTTGAGATCCCCAAACCACGCCGCCAGATTCTCCACGACATCCTTCACGTTGGTTTCACTCCAATAGCGAATCAGTGTTCGCAGCTTGCTGGAACGAGAAAACCCAAGGATGTGGAACTTGCGGTCTGCAATTTCTTTGGTGATGCCGCGTCGAACGCTCTGCAAAAGTTCTTTTACCGACTGAGGATCGGCGTCGCTTACTTTTCCGAAGTCGAACTCCGTCGGCTCTTTTGACCAGAATACGAACATGACCGGTGCAACGCTGTCTGGTTCGCCGGGCTTAGGTTTCCCAGCACGAACGAGGTAATGCGTCGCTGGATTTCTCAGTAGCGCCTCGATTCCTCGAATGGCGGCCTTCATGCAGTCAAAACATAGCGATGCGTTTTCACCGTCTTCAAGATCGTACGAGTGGAACGCATCTTTCCCATAACAAATTAGGTAGGTCTTTCCGCCGGGCAGCCCGTCGAATTGATCGAAGGTGGTAACAGCGGGCTTTGATTGGCCGCAACAGATGCAAGGTGGATTGCCACCAGTCGCCGGCGCGCTCTGTCGTTTCGCGTTTGCCGTCGCGAAATGGTCGCTCCAAAACCGACGCACGCTCGTGCAAGCTTGGAAAGCCGGAAGCAGATTGTCTTGCTTCAGGCACAGCGCAATCCGCTCCTTTGGCTTCTTTACAGGAAATCTTCTTTCGACAGCGCCATATTTGATGACGAGTTTATCAGAGACCCGTGGCTTCTCATCCCAAGTCGCTTGGATTTTCCCGGAAGCGACGTTGTCGAAGAATTGCTTGATGGCACTGGCGCGAGAATCATTCGGGAACGTTTCTGCGAATTCAGTCACTCTGGCGACGTGCGAATGTTTGTTCTTCGCACCAAGGTCACTGTCGGAAATCCCGAAGTAGTATTCCAGGTTGTCTGCCAGGAACTGCGGGTTGCCGCCTGACGAGCGCGAGTTGATGACCTCCCTGGGAACGCGATGAAGCGGCTCGAACTTATCCGGTTTCTTTTTCCCCTTCTCATCGCGCTGCTCGATACCTCGGTAATGCAAATTGACGAAATTCCCGTCGCCATCAATTTCCAGCAGCCAATGAATGGCGACGTTATCAGCGAAGGCATCGGAGATGATTCCTTCCTCATCCAGCGGCTTCACGCCGTCGCTATCACCGTATTCTCTCAATGCTTGGAGGATCATGACTCAAACGCTCGTCTTTCGATCTCCCCTTCGTGAAGTCGCCCGGCTTGGCGAAGTGCGTTGACCCGAGTGTCCAGAACCCCCCGCTTGACGATGGCATCGAAGAATTCAGCATGGATGCGCTGGCCGTCGTTCGTATAGGCGATGTCGTAAAGCATCCGGCCAATTGGTTCGCCGACTTCGCCAACCCCGTAAGTTCGCAGCGGTTCGGTTGGCAGCAGTTCGCCGTTGTCGTCAGCGACCTTGGCTTCGACCGGACCGAATTGGGCGAAAAGCTCGCGGCAACCAAGTGACGGACGGTGGAAACATTGTCCGTTGGCCACGCGTCGCGCGAACGCAGCTTCGTATTTGCGGACATTGTCAATCGGGCGCAAACCACCAAAGCGGCTTTTCAGCTTCGCTTTTGCTGGTTGCAGAATAATTTGGGCGAAGATGTTGTAGCCCACATCTGCCAGAGCCAGCATGTTTCGTTGAGTGCAGTTTTCCTCTTGTCCGAGAAGCGCATTGTCTTGGCTGATCTGCCGCTTGATATCCTTGTCTTCTCGATACCTGCCTTTGATGTCAGACAGCAGGTGCTCCACTGGCTCAATGCCTGTCAGCCACTTCTCTTCTGCGCGCTTGAGATCAACCACCTTTTGAACCTCATTGCGGCGGATGGAAATGAACCGGAGCGGTCGCAACACTTCAATACGCGTGATGGCATAGCTGAATTCAGGCTTGAACAGAATCGCCTCCAGGATGCCACGCGCGGCAGATGGCGTCATTACGGGGTAAGAGACTCGCTCAACTTTGAATTCGGGCCGGGTGAAACAGGCGAGTGTGCCCCACACTTTTACCGAGACTTCGCCGAGCGGCGCTTTGCAGTATTCTTTCTTCATGCCGTATCCATTGGCCAGTGGCCTTTGAGGTTAAGACCATATTCGTGGTGATATGCAGAAGTGAAAAAGACATCCGGAATGATTTCGTCGAAAAGCATCCTGTAATCGCGAAGCTCGTGCTCGTAGAGGTTGACCTGAAAACGCCGAACCATCCGCATGATGCGCGACAGGCGACTCGGATCATACTGCGATGCGCAGATGAGGCGCTTGAGCCGTTGCACGGAACGGCCTCGGCCCGTCCAGCCCACAAACACTGAGGTCGTCGCTGAATCAATCATTTGGAATGCTTTGGCAGTATCCTCAAACGCCAGCATGGGCCGCAAGTCACGGTTTATCTTCCGGTCTCGGAATACCGGGTGAGTCGGCTGGTCGAGTGAATCCAGTCGAAACAGCCTGTCATAGTAACGGATGAAGGTTTCCGGGTTGTTCAAGTCGTGCTTCCAAAACGTGCATCGAGTCTCAGCCGTTCCCTGCTGGTAAATCGCAGACGGCGGAAGCTTCCTTTTCTCGTCGCGTCCTTCGTCCTCTGGAGTGAACAAGATGACCTGGCCCTTCTTTGGCTGGATGCCGTGCCGGTTGCAACGCCCCGCCGCTTGAGCAATGGAATCAAGCGGGCCGACGGCGCGAAACAAAACAGGAAAATCAATGTCCACGCCGGCTTCGATACATTGCGTGGCCACCAGAGCGAACTTCTCTTCGGTCTTGAGCTGATCGGCAGCTTTTCGCAGGACTTCCCGTCGATGGGCAGGACAAAGGTTGGTGGACAAATGGAGAACACGGATATCTCGCTTCAAGAGTTCAAGGCAGAGTTCGTGGGCGTGGCGCTTGAGGTTCACCACGGTCAGGCTCTGTGGATACCTTTGGATTGCGTCGGCGATTTGCGGCCATGTGCTCAGGCCGGGCAGGGCTTCTTCCCAGTCATAGTCCGCACGAGGGCTGGTGGTGAACGGACATGCCGCATCGCCGATCCTGTGGAACGGCGGGAATCGTTGCAGCGTCGCTTGGATTGGCTTGTTGTTTGGCAGGGCAGCGGCGTATTCGCCAAACCGAATCGCGCTTTGAACCGTCGCACTAAAGTCCGGGAGAGTCGCCGACATGAACAGGAATGAAGTCCTTACGAACTCAGAAAACTGCTGAAGCATTGCCAGGAGCGGCAGGAGGAGATGGCGAGGGAAGTTCTGCACTTCATCAAAAATCACAACCGCGTTGGCGAGGTTGTGGAGTTTTCGACTCGTGGCGGGTGAATCGGTGAACAAACTTTCGAAGAATTGAACTGTTGTGGTCACGATGATGGGCGCTGACCAATTCTCCGCGGCCAAATCCAAAGCGGTTGGATTGTCGTCGCGGGTTGACTTGGGAGAAGCCGTCGAAAGGCTGTGATGCTCGAGCACTGCCGGGCGGCCAAACGCCTCCCGGAACTCCTTTGCAACCTGATCGATGATGCTGAGGTATGGTTCGACAACAATCACGCGTCGCAAATTGTGCTTTTCCGCGTGGCGCAACGCAAAATTCATGGACGCAAGCGTCTTGCCCCCGCCGGTCGGCACGTTCAGCGTGAACATTCCTTGCCGAAGCTGCGAATCCCGTTCACAGGCCAAGCGAACGGATTCACGAAGCGAGCGGATTTCAGTCGATTGTTCAGCGTGTGGTTTTTTGCGGATGAAGCTGTCGAGCATTTTGCGCAATTCGGAAACAGTGGGCGACCGCCTTCGATATTCCTTCCGCGTGTCTGCCTTGTGCTGTTGAGTAAACTGTTCCGTGTCCAGCCGGTCAGCGTCCACAAGTGCGGAAAACAAGAGGCGAGTCAGGAACTCGCAAGCAAGTGGGTCTTTCCCATGTGAACTGAGCGATGGCTTCTGGTTCGGTAAGTTTTCCAGACACTCAATGCCTTGCCGGAGTTGCTCGGCTTCCGGTGTCCCACCGGTTTCGTTAAATCGCTGTCTGAAATCCGCAAGCGCGCTTTTGACCAAATCCGTCGAAGGGCCGGCGACATTTTCCTGCCGCTGAATCCTTGCCTTGTTTGCAGCCATTCCATTCGGAAGGCCCGCATGATGACCACCGATCGCGAAGCTCGCAGCCATGAGTCCGGCAGAAGCTCCGCTTTGGCAAACACTGCTGCCTCCGTAAGCGTGTGGCGCTTCTTCCTCCAGACCGCGCAGCCTGAGTTGAAACTTGCGCCGATACTTGCCGAGATCGTGGAGCAAGCCAGCCAAGAACCCTTCTTCGCCAAGCCCAAAAGTTTTGGCGAAATTATTCGATTGTTCGGCAACGTTGGCGAGATGGCTTGAAAGGGATTGCCAACCAATTTGCTCCTCCGCCAAGTCCGAGAGATGCGGTTTCTTCGTGGTCTGCCGGCCATCTTTTAGCGTGTAAAGCGTCCGGCCTTCGTTGTCTTCAATCGTGTGCGCGTAGAACTTCATCGTCAGTCAGGACTTCTCCCACACACGAGTCGGAGCGGGAGGAATCGCGGTTGCGATTAGATACTTCTCTTCCTCATTGCGCACGAAAATAACACGCGGGGCGGGACAACCGCGGTCCGACGCCAGGATGTGGCCTCGTTAGGGAGGGCGGGGTTGGTTTGCATAGGGGAACCGGGGTCACCGCCCCCGGCTACAACGGCTACAACTGCGCCTTCTCCACGTCCGACGGATCATCGAGCATGATCCATTTAATGATCGAAAGCGGCAGGCTGCCGTGGCTGATCAGGTCGTCGTGGAATTGGCCGAGGCGAAAATCTTTTCCCGTCTTGTCCCGATACCGG
>JBBSPM010000107.1:0-12227 GCA_038258815.1 Chthoniobacterales bacterium | reverse complement strand
TGGGCACAGTCGGATACAAGCACGACGGAGAACATCCGTTTAACCAAAGCAAAGGACAAATATGAAACACACACCATTGATGAAATTGTTAATCGTCGGAGCCGTGAGCGCCCTCGCAGTGAGCACCTCATTCGCCCAGACGACCAAAGAAACCACCACCACGACCAGCGCCGGTGGTGATGTCACCACTTCCAGCGCCACGACCACGCTCGACGGCACGGGCACGATCACGACCTACACCCCGGGAACGGAATATGTCGAGATGCGCACCTCCGCGAGCACCGCGCCGACCAAGTATTACTACACCAAGAGCACGACGGTGGTCGATCCGACCGGCGCCGCTGTCGATATGGCGCTCCTGCGTGCCGATATGCCGGTGAAATACACCTATGTGAAGGAAGGCGACCGCATGGTTGTCTCGAAGATCACGGTGCAGAAGCCGTTGGCCGAGATCAAGAAGGTCACCGAGACCACAACGACGACGACGACCGAGCACTAATCGGTTTTTAGTTTCGTTTTAACAAAGCGCCCGCGGAACGTGTTTCCGCGGGCGTTTTTTTTTGAGAGAACGGAGGACGGCTTTGCAAGCCGTCCTGGCCGGTTTGCGAACCCGGCCTCCGGTGCAGCGCAAATGCGTTAATCTTCGTAACCGCGCGGGAATTTTTGGTGCCACTTCCATGCGCTCTCCACGATGGCGCGGAGTTCCTGATATGTTGGCTCCCAACCAAGCTCCTTTTTGATCTTCTCCGAGGCAGCGATCAGACGCGGCGGATCACCAGCGCGGCGCGGCTTTTCCAGAAGCGGAATGGGATGGCCGGTGACCTGCCGGCAGATTTCAATGACTTCCCGCACACTGGAGCCGCCGCCGGTGCCGATGTTGTAGAATTCGCTCTTCGGCGAACCGAGCGCCAGAATGTGCGCGCGGGATAGATCCAGGATGTGGATGTAATCTCGAATGCAGGTGCCGTCCGGGGTGTTGTAGTCCGTCCCGAAAATTTCCACTTCCGCTTTCTGGCCCAGAGCGACCCGCAGGATATTCGGAATGAGGTGCGTCTCGATGCGATGGTCTTCGCCAAATTGCTCGGTTGCGCCGGCGGCATTGAAGTAGCGCAAAGCGACAAAACGCAGATCGTGAATCTCGCCGTACCAACGCAGAATGCGCTCGAATGCGAGTTTGGATTCGCCGTAGGGATTGATCGGACGCTGCGGCAAGGTTTCATCAATCGGCACCCGCTCAGGCGGACCGAAAGTGGCGCAGGTGGAAGAAAAGACCAGACGCCGAACGCCCGTCGCCACCATCGCGTCCAGCAGATTCAGGCCGTTCGCGACATTGTTCCGGAAATATTTCGATGGGTTCTCCATCGATTCTCCCACCAGCGCGCTGGCCGCGAAGTGCATCACCGCATCCGGCGCGATCTTTCGCAACGTATCCTCGATCTGTGCGCGCTCGGCCAACTCGCCTTCGATAAACGTGGCGCGCTCATCGACGGCGCGGCGATGACCTTCGATCAGATTATCGACGACGGCGACCTCGTGGTCTTCATCCAGCAGCAGCTCCGAACAGACACTGCCAATGTAACCGGCACCTCCGACGACCAGGACTTTCACAGGGGGAAGTGGGAGCGCCCCGGCCCTGCTGTCAAAGAAAAGACCTCGGCCGCTCGGCTAAATCTTTTTCTTCTTCTCGGTCTCCTTCTTTTCCAGGCTGGCGATCATGCGCTGGACGATCCGGACGCGTCGACGGGGGCGCAGGATGCGCAGACTCTCCGCCTCCGAACCCCAATCGATAATATCGATGTCCACCCGGCGAACACCCCAGCGCCGCATCGCGCCGGGCGACTTGTAGAGGTCGATCGTGCTCGTTCCCACGAGGGCGCCGCCGTAGTCGTCGATAATGTATTCTTCGCCGCTTTCGACGACTCGGAAGCGCGTCCCGAGCGGGAAGCGCGACCAATCGGCGGCCGCGCTGCGAATCCCGCCGCCGGAGAGACGGCGGCCCATGGCGTTGCGCGCGCCACTGCCTTCGTTATGCGAATAGGCTGTGGTCCGTACTTTTTCCATCCGCTTCGGATTGAACACGGTAGCCGTGCTGGCGGTAGGCGTGGCGCAACTAACGAGCGACAGAGCGCACGCCAGGAGGAGGCTGATACTCAGGATCTTGGACATGGCCGCAAAGGCGCTGACTTAACGATTTGAAGCGGGGAGAGGCAAGCGTTAATTTCCCACGTCACCGACCTCGGGCAGTGTTGGGGAATTGTAAGTTTAGCCTTCGGCGCGGGGGCGCGCCGGCTCCACGGCGACCGGCGAGGTGGAGCCGGCCCGCCCTCGGGCTGAAGGATCACCGCCAGCGACTTCACCCCGCGACCCCCAAGCCGAAAAAACCCACACTACCCGACCTCATGCCCGCCCTTCTCCCTGGTCAAACCCATGTTACGGATGGGGTGATTCTCGATGGCAGGCTGGCGCTTTTCCATGAGAGCCAACGCTGGCTCGCGGTGGCCGATCTGCATTTCGGTTATGAAATTAGCCAACGCGCCGCGGGTCGGCTTCATCCGCTTTGGGGAATGGATTCGATCGAAACGCGGTTACTTGAATTGGTCACCGCTTATCGGCCGGAGCGGCTATTTCTCTTGGGCGACCTCGTCCACGATCGCGCTGCGGCGGAACCCGCCGCGCAACTCGTAGCGCGTCTGAGAGAGCGATGTGAAACGGTTCTCGTGGCTGGGAATCATGATCAAAAGATCGCCGCCACGCTCGGCATGGTGGATTCGTGGGAGACGGAGGGATTTCAGTTTCACCACGGGCATGGCGGTCCGCCGCCCGACGATCGCATTCAGGTCATCGGTCATCATCATCCCGCGGGCCATCTCTCAGATGGCGCGGGCTTGCGTCTGAAGCTTCCGGCTTTCGTGCGGGAAGAACGCCGATGGATTTTGCCGGCGTTTTCGCCTTGGGCAGCGGGAGCAATCTGGCCGGAGGACGGACGTTCAGATGTCTGGCTTTGCACGCCTCAACGGGTGCTTCGCTTACCGCAGACCGCCGCCGCTTAGGCTTGGGCCGTTCCGCTCAAATCCGAGGTGCAATGCGGGCAACGGGCCGCCTTGATCGGAATGGACATCGCGCACTGCGGGCAATCCTTGGCCACCGGAGCGGTCGTCGGCGAAGGGCGCTTCATGTTATTCAGCGCGCGCACCACGAGGAAAATGCAGAACGCGACGATGAGGAAATTGATGATGAGGGTGACGAAGTTGCCGTAATTCCAGGTGATTGCGCCCGCTTTGATCGCCTCGGCCGGGGTGGAGAAAACTCCGCCGCCGGGTGCATTTTTGAGGATCATGAACTTGTTTGAGAAATCGAGGCCGCCGGTGAGGAGACTGATCGGCGGCATCAAGATATCCTTTACGAGCGAGGTCACGATCGATCCGAAGGACGCGCCGATGATGACACCGACGGCCAGATCGACCGCGTTTCCCTTGACCGCGAATTCCTTAAATTCTTTCCACATATAGGGGACTATCTCAGTCTGAGGCGACGATGTTCACAAGCTTATTCGGCACCACGACGACCTTGCGGATGGTCTTGCCTGCGATGAGTTCTTGAACCTTTGGGCTCGCGAGCGCAGCAGTTTTCAGTTCGTCGTCCGACGCGTTCAACGGCACGATAATGCGATCGCGCAGTTTGCCGTTCACTTGGATGATGATTTCGACTTCATCCTCGATCAGGAAGGTCGGGTCATGCTCCGGCCAGGGTTGTTTCGTGAGGTCGCCTTCGCCGCCAGAGAATTTGCCGAGCGTCTCCCAGAGCTCCGAGGAAATATGCGGCGCGAAGGGATTCAGCAGAATGAGCAGCGTCCGAAGCGCGACGACCGGCTTGATCGCCGCATTCGTGAATTCGTTCACGAAGACCATCATCTGCGAGATCCCGGTGTTGAAAGAAAGCGCTTCGATATCCCCGGTCACTTTCTTGATCGTGGCGTGCATCATCTTCAGTTGGCGCTTTGTCGGCTCAGCCTCCTTCACTGAATCGGAGAGAACCCAATCGCCAGCCTGATTTTCCTCCATGATCAAGCGCCACACCCGCGCCAAAAACCGCGAAACGCCTTCCACCCCCTTCATGCTCCAGGGCTTCATCTGCTCGAGCGGCCCCATGAACATCTCGTAGCAGCGAAAAGCGTCCGCGCCGTATTCCGCGATCACGTCGAGCGGATCGATCACGTTGCCCCAGCGCTTCGACATTTTGCGCCCGTCCTCGCCCAGGATCATGCCTTGGTTAACGAGTCGTTGAAAAGGCTCCGGGGTGGAGAGATGGCCGAGATCGAAGAGCACCTTGTGCCAGAAACGCGCGTACAAAAGATGCAGCACCGCGTGCTCCGTTCCTCCGACATAAAGATCGACGCCGCCCGGCTTCCCCGCATTCATCCAATAGCGCTCCGCCGCTTCATCAACGAAACGCTGATCGTCGCGCGGCGCACAGAAGCGCAGGTAATACCAACAGGAGCCGGCCCATTGCGGCATGGTGTTCGTCTCGCGCGTGGCCACCTCGGAATAGCGGAGCCATTCCTTCGCTTTCGCCAGGGGCGGTTCGCCGGTACCGGTTGGTTTGAAGTCTTCCAGCGGCGGCGGCGCCAAGGGCAATTCCGACTCGGGAATCGACTCATGATTGCCATCCCGCCAGATAATCGGAAAGGGCTCGCCCCAATAGCGCTGACGCGAGAAAAGCCAGTCGCGCAGTTTGTAGCGCACCTTGCGTTTCCCGACTTTCTGCTCTTCTAGCCAGCGGATCATTTTCTCCGTTGCTTCCGCGGTGGGAAGGCCGTCGATGAGTGGCGAATTGGTCGCAATCCCATCGCCAGCGTAACCGACGGATTCCGCGCCCTCCGGAGCCTCTACCACCGCGCGGATCGGCAAATCGTATTGCCCGGCAAATTCCAAATCCCGCGCATCGTGCGCCGGCACCGCCATGATCGCGCCCGTCCCATAACCCATGAGCACGTAGTCAGCGATCCAGATCGGAATGCGTTCCCCGTTCGCTGGATTGAGCGCGTAACCGCCGGTAAAGACGCCGGTCTTCTCTTTCGCGAGATCAGTCCGCTCAAGATCCGACTTCGCTGAAACCTGCGCGCGGTATTCCTGCACGGCTTCTTCTTGCTCAGCGGTCGTCACCGCCGCCACAAGCGGATTCTCAGGAGCGAGCACCATGTAGGTGGCACCGAAAAGCGTATCCGGTCGGGTCGTGAAAACGACGATTCGCGGTGTCCGGTCTCCGCTCTCCGCAACGGAAAACGCGACCTCCGCTCCGACGCTTTTCCCAATCCAGTTCCGTTGCAGCAACTTGATCCCTGGGGGCCAATCGAGCGGCTCCAACTCATCAATCAAGCGTTCGGCGAATGCGGTGATGCGCAGCATCCATTGTCGCATCGGTCGCCTAACGACTGGAAAACCGCCGACTTCGCTCTTGCCGTCGATCACCTCCTCGTTGGCCAAAACCGTCCCCAACTCCTGACACCAATTCACCGGCACCTCGGCCACATACGCGAGACGCACAGAATCCGGATCGTCGCCGCTGTAAGACGAAATCGGTTCGGCGCGTTGCGTCTCTGGATTGAACCAGGAGTGGTAGATCCGGAGAAAGATCCATTGCGTCCAACGGAAGAATTTCGGATCCGCCGTGCTGACTTCTCTCTCCCAATCGTAGGAGAAACCGATCCGCTTCAACTGCATCTTGAACTTCGCGATGTTCTCGCGCGTCGTGATGGCAGGATGCTGTCCGGTCTTGATCGCATATTGCTCCGCGGGCAGCCCGAAGGCATCCCAGCCCATCGGGTGCAGGACATTGCAGCCGCACATTCGTTTGTAGCGCGCTACGATATCAGTCGCGGTGTAGCCCTCGGGATGGCCCACATGCAGCCCGGCGCCGCTGGGATACGGAAACATATCCAGGATGTAAAACTTGGGCTTCGTGGAATCGAAATCCGCCTCGCCGGGGTTCGGCGTATGAAAGGCGCGGCGCTCATCCCAAAGCGTCTGCCATTTCGGCTCGATCTGATCGAAAGGATACGGTTTACGGCGTTCGCTCATGAAAACAGGTAGACAGGATTAACTCCGAAAGCCTTCGCGAGCGAACAGGATTCGCAGGATTGTCGCAGACGCAGCTTGAAAAAATCGCGTGCATCCGTTTCATCCCGCCTCCTTCATGCATTTTATAACCCTTGCCACTCGCAATGCGCACAAGACACGCGAATTCACTCAGATTCTCGGACCGGGCGTCGTCGTCAGAGATTTGAGTGGGATGACAGACGTTCCCGAGGTGGAGGAAACGGGATCGACCTTCGCAGAAAACGCCGTGCTCAAAGCGGCGGCCGCGTCGCGACTAATCCCGGGTTGGGTGGTGAGCGATGATTCAGGCTTGTCGGTTGCGGCACTGAAGGGAGAGCCGGGCGTTCGCTCTGCGCGTTATGCAGGCGAACACGCGACGGATCGGGAAAATATCGCGAAACTGCTTCTGAATTTGCAGGGAAATGGTGATCGTAAAGCAGCCTTTCATTGCGCTATCGCCTTGGCCAAAGAAGGACGCGTCGTGGAGGTCTTTCACGGCGCCGTCGCCGGCTCGATCCTCCTGGAACCGCGGGGCGAACTTGGATTCGGATACGACCCAGTCTTCGTGCCCGATGGGTATGCGCAGACGTTCGCCGAATTGGGCGACACAGTGAAAAACGCCATCAGCCACCGCGCTTCTGCGATCGCGCAACTGCGCGAATACCTATCCGAGCGGTAACAGCCCGGAGGCTAAGGTGCGCCTGGAGGAGGTGGCGGCGCTACCGTCCCCGGCGCACCAGCCGGCGGAGCAATCTTGATTTGATAGCCGATCCTCTTGATTCCGGAAGAGCGAACACGATCCAGCAGCGTGATCACCGATCCGTGCAGCGCGAGCTTCTCCGCACTGATCGAAACCTTCACGTCGTGGTTCGCCTGATATAGTTCGTAGAGCCGGGGGAGAACCTGCTCATCCAGGAGGGGCACATTATCGAAGTAGGTTTGATTGCCCTCCGTGATCCGAACCGAGACGTAATCCTTCACCGTTGAAGGCGGCTGAGGTTTTGTGGAAGGGCTGGGCAGATTAACCCGGATCCCCTTCATGTGCGTCTGGCTCAAGCTCACCATCATGAAGCTGGCGAGGAGGAAGAACATGATGTCGATCAACGGAATGATCTCAATCCGCGCGTGCTTCTTCGGGATGGGCGAACGCATTCTCATAGGGAAATTCTCCGAAAACTAATATTGAGCCCCAGTCATCGTGAAGGTGAATGGAATCTTCACTTGCGGCACTGTGCCTGGTTTGAAGCGCGCGCTGCGCAGACCCGAAGTGGCCGCGTTATCAAGGACAGCGTGCCCGGTGCTCTTCGCGATCGACACGCTTGTAACACTTCCACTGGAACTAACCGAGACGACAGCCACACCGCTCCCAGTCATGCGCGACCGCTTGGCTTCGTAAGGATACTGGATGCTTCCCTTGCTGATCATGGCCGCACGGCCACTCGGCGCGGGCCCGGTCGGTTTGCCCTCGGCGCGGGGCCGAGCAATGGGCGCTATCGGCTTCTCCCGCTTTTCGCGCGGCTTGGGTGGAGGTGTGGCCTGTTCTTCCTGGAATTCCGGCGGCTCGATCGGCTCGGGCGGCGCGTCCAAAGGTTCAGGCTCTTCCTCCTCCGGTGGAATCGGTTCGGGCGGTGCTACCTCTTGCTCGATCGACATCTCCACGAAGGCTTCGGGGAGATCCGCAAATGGAATCTCCGGAGGCTCTGGGTTCAGCGCCGCGATTCCGACCGCGACGGCGTGAATGGCCAGCGCACCCCCGAGTGCAGCCAGGACCTGCCACTTGGGCATGCCATGATAAAGCAAGGGGCCATGCGTCACCCTGCCCGTTTTGGGGGTGTTGGGCACTTTCGCCTTTGGTGTTTCCTTATCGGACGGACCTTCCATATGACTTGTTATTGAGGTGTCGGAATGCCCTTGGAGGCCTCGCTCTTGATCTCGAACGCGAGTTTGGTGAAACCGGTCGATCGGATAAGATCCAGCAACCGAGTGACGTTGCCGTGCAACGCATCCTGGTCCCCGCGAATGAATATCTTCGCCTCCGGTCGAGTAGCGTAAATCGGCCGTAAGAGATTCGGCACGTCTTCGTAGTTGATCTTCGCCTTGTCGAAGTAGATGTAACCATCCTTGTCGATCGAGAAGCTGACGTAATCCTTTTTCGATTGCGTCTCGCCAGAAGTCCCCGAAGGCAGCGCCACCTTCACCCCTTTCATCGTGGTCTGGCTGATACTCACCATCATGAAGCTGGCGAGCAGAAAGAACATGATGTCGATCAACGGAATGATCTCAATCCGCGCGTGCTTCTTTGGGATGGGGGAGGATACTTCCATGGCGGTGCAATTTCCTACTTGGTCATCGCGGTGACATCCATTTCAGCAGCGGCTTTGTGTCCTTCCAACATAACTTCCAGGTTCGTCGCGGCGGTTTGCAGCTCGAACTCCAAGTTAGACACGCGAGAGGTGAAATAGTTAAAGGGAATCAACGCAAAAATAGCGATGCAGAGACCGCAAGCCGTCGCGATGAGCGCTTCCGAAATACCGCCCGTGACCGCTTGCACCGCCAGCTCTTCATTGCCGAGCTGACCGAACGAACGCATCAAACCGACGATCGTTCCCAGCAATCCGAGCAACGGAGCCAGAGTGACGAGCGTGTCCATGACAACGAGGAAGCGTCCGGCGCGCTTGATCTCGATCCCGGCGGCGACCTGGAGAGCGCCCTGGAGCGAGGCATGCTGGTGATTCAAACCGTTCCACATCATGCGCAAGACTGGATCGCGAGAACCGCGGGAGAGGCGCGACGCTTCCGCGACATCGCCATTCTCGATCGCAGTGAAGACTTTTTCGATCCGTTTAGGATCACGGCGCATCCAGCGGAAGAGCCACCAGAAGAGACGCTCGAGCACCACCGCGATCGCGATGATGGACACGAGCAAGATCGGCCACATGATCGGGCCGCCCTGGTGGAAAGTATCGATGATGGCGTTGCCAGTGAGTTCGTGCTCACCGGCCATTTTTGGTGCAGGAGTCGGAGTCGGAGTCGCCACCGGAGTCGTAGTGGGGACGGGAGTCATTCCCGGAGCAATCGCTCCCGGAGCTCCCGGCATCGCGGGCGAAGCCGCTGGATCCAACGTTACTGGAACGCTCGTGCCGGGGGGTTGGCTGGCGTCAGCGGCCGGCGCGGTTGGCGCTGTCGCCGGCGCTCCCGGAGCGTCCGGCGGAGGCGGGGTGGTTTGGCCGAGCAAAGTCAGCGCGAAGGTGGCGGAGCACAGGGTGGCGGTTAGGAATGTTTTCATAGTTGGTTGAAAGGGCGCTTATTACCGGCCCGATCTTTCAAGTGACGTTTTCATGTCGTTTATCCCCAATGGAGTCACGGTGAGTCGAGCAAAACTTTCGCAATTCTCCATTTGATGACGTTTTTTTTCTGTAACGGGCAACATCTTCTCTTCGCACGACGAGGTGTTTCGGGATGTAAAAGGACGCCACGTTTTTTTCCTGCCCCCAGCTACAAGACCGAATCGACGACCCGGTTTCGCAGCGGCGCCCAGTCGCCAATCGACGTTTCGAGACTATCTCCCGACTGAATCGGACCGACCCCGGAAGGAGTGCCCGTCAGAATCAAATCTCCCGGCAATAACGTCATCCTTTGACTCGCGAACGAAACGATTTCGGCCACGGAATAAATCATCTGACTGGTGCGCGCTGATTGTCTTACTTCACCATTTTGGCGAAGCGTGATCGCGAGATCGGAGACGTCCACATCGGTCTGAATAAACGGCCCGACTGGAGTGTAGGTATCGAAAGATTTCGCGCGCCCAAACTGCTTCTCGGCCGTCTGTAGATCGCGATCGCTGATGTCCTCTCCGATCGTGTAACCGAAGACATAATCGGGCGCCTCAGCACGCGAGACGTTCTTCGCCGCCTGGCCGATCACGAGGCACAATTCAGCTTCGAAGTGGGTCTGATGTTCGGGAAAGGCGATCTCGATCGTCCCTTCATGTGGCACCAGCGAAGTCGGCGCCTTGAACCAAATCAGCGGAGTGCCGAGCGGCGTGCGTTTCATCTCCGCGATGTGGTCGGCGTAATTCAAACCCACCGCGATCACTTTGCTGGGCGCGACCGGCAAACCAATCTGCAAATCCGCCAGCGCATGCACTGCCCCCTCCGGCTCCAGCCCGAGCCACGGAGCACTCGTTAGGCGAGCGACTTCCTCCCCACGCACCTCTCCGTAAAAAAAGGCGCCATCCTTTGCCTTGAAACCGCCGAAACAACGCATGCGCGCGAACCTTTCAGAATCACGCGCGACGGGCAAGCCCGCTCTCGTCTACGGTCGCGCCACGATGCCGATAAAATCGCGCACCGTCTTGTACTCACGGATCGCGAACGCTCCGTCGTCACCGGCAAACCAGAAGCCGCTCGACGATCCGCCATCCAAATTCAGCGCGCTCTGCACTTTCAAATCTGGACCCAATCCCGGCGTCGCCAACAGATCGCCGAGCTGCGCGAGGGTGACGCTCGAGGCATAACCGATCGCCGCGCGTCCCTTGTCGGCCACCAGGATGAACGTGCGCCGCGCCGCGCGCGTATCGTTCAAACCCGCCACCGCCCGCCCGCGCTCCACCAGGAAAGGACCGCACTGCCGCGCGTCTGCCGGTTTCTTTTTCGGAGAGAACGCGCCCGATCGCTCGATTTGAAGACGTCCACTCATCACGCTCACGACTCCGCTGAGCAGTTTCGCTTTCTGTTTCGCCTGTACGGTCTGGCCATCACTAATGAGTAGCCCCACCGCCGCGTGCTCCGGATCAAAATAGCCGCCGTTCACACCGGCGAGGCAGCTCTCTTTCCGCATCATTTCCGCCAGCGAAATGCGCGGCTCCGATGGTTGATCGAGCACCCGCATCGTCGCCTTTTTGGTTTCGAAGACCGCGCATTGCAGTTGCGCCGTATCACCAGTTTTGCCCTCTTCGGCCGAAACTGCCACGCGAGTCACCGAACCGCCCTTCCCGGAGTGCGGTTCGCTTCGCGTCACGGTCCAGTCGGCCTTTGCAGAAACCGCACAGAGCAGAGCGCAGGCAAAAATTAGCCCACCGCGCAGACGCATGCCAACGGGCCGAAGAGACAACTTGGAAAACACGACGTGAAGTTCGCCGCGACTGCCACTATTGGAAAGGAAGAGTCGCGCAGCCGTGGCACGAAACGCTGATCACTCCGCTGCGAGCAACTTTTGGAACCGCGGCTCCTGCCGCAAAGGGTCCCACGTCGGATCGAAGCGCAATTCGCTCTTCGTGATTCCTCCCGGTCGAGTCGCCGATTCCTCCAAAAGCGAAAGGGCAGTCTCTCGATTGCCGACCATCGTTTGAATCCGGGCGAGCGAGATCTTGAAGATCGGGCCGTCGAGAGCGTCCACCGTTTCCGGCAGCAACTCGACCGCGCGCGCGCCATTGCGGATCGCCTCTTCGTTGCGGCCCAAACCAGCATCGATCAATCCCAGCAACGCATAGCGCGCCGCGTCTCTCGGACTTTCCGCAATCGCGCGTGCAGCCAACGGGCGTGCCTGCTCATAGGCCGCTCGCGCTCTCTCCGCCTCGCCCAGGGCGCGGTGAATCTGTGCCGCGAGAAAAGACTTCGGCAGCGGCGCGCTCGTTTCGCCGCGCCGCGGTTTTTCAGTTCGCCTATGAGGCGATGGCGCCGTTGCGTTTCCCGATTTCACTCCCTAGCCATGAGCGCCACCCTCCCAACATCGTAAGCCGCTTATGATCGTAGCCATTTCTCTGACCCTCGGGAGGCGAAATCGCGCCAGGGTCGCAAGCGCCTTGTCCACCAAGCGGGGCCGCGCCGTGCCAGACCCCTGCGGCGTGGACTCCGCGAACCTCGCACGCCGGCACCACGATCAGCCGCGCCGCTCTTCCACCAGAGGGCCGGGGCACCCGAAGTTTTGCACGCGACGCCGCGAAGTTATCATAAGCCGCTTACGATGATCCGGTATTCGCCTCTCGTCGTCGGCTCCAGCATTGCGGACCCAACTTTAATCACATGGCGCCAGCCAAAGCCCTGAGAGGCGGGGATGGTGCTCAACCAGAAACCAAGAACCGAAAGGAGAAATGAAAGAACGAGCATCAGAAAGCCTCTATCGAGACCCGGC
>JBBSPM010000106.1:0-12289 GCA_038258815.1 Chthoniobacterales bacterium | reverse complement strand
CTTGAGCTTCTCCTTGCGCGTCAGCTCTTCGCCTTCGGTGATCGCTTCGAACTCCTCGTCGATCTTCGGCAGCTCGCTTTGGTTCAACCCCAGCTTCGCCACCCGGCTCTCGTAATAGATCGGCACCGTCGCCTTGTCGGCCACGGCGCGCTGGATGTCGTAGATGCTGATGTAATCGCCGAAGACCGCGCGCGTATTGGCGTCCGTCTTCTCGATCGGCGTCCCGGTAAAGCCGATGAACGACGCGTGCGGGAGTGAGTCGCGCAGATTGCGCGCGAGCCCATCGATCAAGTCGTATTGGCTGCGGTGCGCCTCGTCGGCGATGACGACAATGTTTCGCCGGTTCGAAAGCAACGGCGATTTCCCAGTGTCTTTTTCTGGGGTGAATTTTTGCAGAGTCGTGAAAACCACGCCGCCGCTCGCGACATTGAGCAGTTTTCGCAAGTGCTCAACCGAATCCGCCTGCACCGGCGTCTGGCGCAGGATTTCGTGGCAGCGCTGGAACTGGCCGAAGAGTTGATCGTCCAGGTCGTTTCGATCGGTCAGGAAAACCAGCGTCGGATTCTCCATCGCCGGCTCTTCGATGATGCAGCCCGCGTAGAAGAGCATCGACAAGCTCTTGCCCGAGCCTTGCGTGTGCCAGATCACGCCGACGCGGCGATCGCCTTCCTTGCCGCCGTGCATCTTGCCCGCCCAATAATGACCGGGAAACTCCGCGACTTTCGCCGTCTCTTCGCGACCGGTGGCACGAATCGTTTCATCGACCGCCGCCTTCACCGCGTGGAACTGATGATAACCCGCCATCAGCTTGTGCACCGCGCCCGTGTCCGGATCGTCCTCGAAGACGATAAAGTTGCGAATCAGATCGAGGAAGCGCCGCTTCTCGAATACTCCCCTGACGAGTGTTTCCAATTCCAGCGCCGTCTTCGGCGCATCGAACTCGCCTTCGATCGTGCGCCAGACCTTGAACCATTCCCGATTCGCGGTGAGCGATCCAATGCGCGCTTCCAACCCATCGGAGATCGCCATCACTTCGTTGTAGTGCAGCAACGAAGGAATCTCCTGCTTGTAGGTCTGGATTTGGTTGTAGGCCGCACCAAACCATTTGTCGGTGTCTTCGGGAATCTTTAGCTCGATGATTCCGAGTGGCAGACCGTTGACGAAAATGACTATGTCCGGGCGGCGATTATTCTGGCCTTCAATCACCGTGAACTGATTTACCGCCAGCCAGTCGTTCGCATCGGGATTGTCAAAGTCGATCAGCCGCACGTGATCGCCCGCAATGCTTCCGTCATCGCGCCGATACTCGACCGGCACGCCGTCCCGCAGTATGGCGTGAAAGGCACGATTATTGGTGAGTACCGAGGTGTGCGACGGAGCAGTGATCCTTACGATTGCCTGTTCCAACGTGTCGGTGCGGATTCCTGGATTGATCCTGAGCAGTTGCGTCCGAAGCACGTCCGAGAGGACTGTCTCACCAAAATCGGTCCGTCGCGCCCCGGGTTGGTTAGGCGCCAGATCAGGACCGAAGAGACGACGAAAGCCCAACTGACCTAACCAGTCGAGGGCAGCTCTTTCAACAGTCTCTTCCGTGAGGGCTGCCATTCACAATATCAACAGATCAAGCCGGGCATTCTGCTGAGACTTGCGACGGAATAGGGAGAAAAGCTTCACTGCTGCAAGGCCGGAAACCTTCCGGCCAGCATGCGTTCATTTGACAAAGAAGGCGTTGTTGCTGCGGCGCGTCGCGGTTCACTCGCCGAACCATCACGCTAATAAAATCGGGATCGCAACCCTGTAACAGATTCCATACGTCGTGCGCCAGATAACGGGGAACATATCCGACTAGCATTCGCTCTTCCGTCGTTCGCAAGGCGACGGCCAGTCGGTCGCTTTCGTTAAAGAGATCAGCCATCATAAGCAAACGCTCGTTCGTCTGTAGACGTGCGATTCGCTCGTGCGCCTGCGGCGGCAACCAGCGCAGCCCGTGAATGAAAAACTTGCTGAGATAACACCCAAAGTTATCGGGCAGAGGGCACGGGAACACTTCGACAGAATCGGTCTGGCGAATGCCTTCTGTCACCCCAAGAAGCGAAATTGGGTCGGGCGGATTATCCGGATCAAAATCTCCCCAGCGGAGAAAAGCTTCGTATTCCGGACGTGATTTCGGCAACAGCCGATTCGCGAAAAGTGGGAAGAGTTCTACTGATTCGTAAATCTGCTCCAAATCCTCCATCTGTGAAAACGGCTGAAATCCTTCCAGCGTCTGCGCGCCACGGGTGTAGACGAAACGATAGACGTTTCCATCGTACTCCAGACGCCCCACCGGACCCCAGCCACGGGCGCCAGTGCCAGATCGCCACGCGACGAGAAGAGCGTTGTTCATAAATTCAGTTCTAACAAACGGCGTTGGTTCTCGACCAGAAGTTCCTGCGTGAAGCGATGTGCGATTTCCGACATTCGGGCGGGAGGAACCTCCTGCACGATAAGCCGAATTTCGTCTTGTGCCACAGCAGCGAGCCGATTCAACCAGACCCTGCCCGCGGCGGGATCAATCGCGGCGAAACCCGAAAATGCGTCCAAAGTGGTCATGACCCTGGCGTCCGCTGGCGAGGCGTAAAAGGCCGAGCGGGCTCGGGCGGCAAAATTAGGGAGTCTTCTTCCACTGTCGCGACTCTCGAGCCGATCCTTGCGTTCCTCATCGCTCAGATTGCGAGCAAGTGATGCACCATGATCAAACGTCGGCGCCAGACGCATTCTTGCTTCATTGGGCGATCGGATCGCGCCCCAATTCTCGTGGTGCCGATCTTGATTCGCGATCCAGGCATCAAGCATGATGTAGCCGGCAAATATTTGACGCGCGGTCGTGATCTCGGGCGGAAGATTTGCCGTCCACTCTGTCGAGGGTATGTCCAGATTCTCCAGGCAGGCGGCGACTGCCGCGATGGTATATTCCTTCACCTTGTAGCGCTGCTTTTCGCGACCCGGATAGTCCGGATCGCGCTCCAGCAACAATTGATTTCCCAGGACGAGGCTGAGCGGCGACGGCGCACAGTGTGGACAGACCACGCCGGGCTGACGGTAGGTTGGTCCATCGAACTCTTCCGCCAACTCGTAGGAGACGCGAGGAAGGCCAAGCCGACCCGCAAGTTCGCATGAAATCTTCTCCGCCCAATCCTCGCCCGTTCCACGCTCCTCGGCTTTGAATAGCCACGTTCCCTTCTCATACCAAAACTTGCGTTTCGTGCCCATCCACTCGGGCGCTTCCGCAGCTTTGCTATCAATTCGGATTGTCTCAAACATGCGTCATGCAAGAAACCGAAACGGCATGGTTCCGCGAAGTTTCAGTGAGATGCGGCTCCATGGATTTCGAATCGTCGTCCTTCCGTAACTATCTCCGCTGATATTTGAGCCAGAACGGATACTGGGGAGGCGAAGGTTGATGACTTGCTGCGCCGTAATCCTGACGAACGACGACCGGCGCAGGAATTTCCGACATCGTGGGCGGGCGCGAAAATTCTCTGGACGGCGGATACGGGCCGCCGTCGGCAACGGTTAATAGAGAGAAGGCCCCGTCGTTCGCCGGTTCTGGATAGCCGCTCTCGAAAGGAGAAAGTGCTTTCGCCGTCTTACGCGCCCACTCCAACCATTCTTCTTGCGCCGGCGTTACTTGGTTATCTTGTTCATTCCGCCAGCGCTGTTCACATGTGGATATGAATCCCTGAACGACTTCGTGTAGCTGCCACCATTCTGCAGCTTTCAGCAGATCATCCTTCCGATGCCGCATCGCCGTTTCGATTGATTCTGCGTGCTTTCGCTCTCGTTCTTCCTTTCGGCGGACGGCTTCTTCCTCCTGCCACTTGCGATGGTGTTCTTCTGCTTCCACTCGTCGTTTCTCCTGTTCGATCGCTTCCTGCGCATGCCGCTTTTGTGCTTCAATGAAGTGACGGCAGATTTCCTCGACCGCCCGCGCAAGAATTTCTTCCAACGAAAGCTGGTTACCTTCCACCCAGCGCTTCGCGTCCCGCGCTGCATAACGGTCTGCCTTCAACGAGACCGTGAGTTTCCCTGATGGAATGCGCGAATCACGTTGGCCCCAACTGTAAACGTTCCCCGCGCGTTTACCGCTCAACGGCTTCTCGACGAGCTCTTCTTCAAATTCAAGGTAAAGCCGGTCATTGCCTTTCCTGAAAAAAACGCCGTCGTAGGAACTCTGTCCCTTGCGGAACGGAATCCCTCGCCCTTCAGCTTCGATAGCGATCACATGAAAGGCTTGCGCCGAGCGCTCCGCTAGCGCTTTGGAGACGGTAACATTGGGTAATGTCGGCTGGCTGATGCGTACGCGTTTTTCAGAATCAAGTTTGGCTTTGTTGATCGCGCCTAGGAGTTCCGATGCAAGCGGATGTAATTCGCTCAGCTCGCGCGGCAGCCGTTTTGACTTGCCCACGGGCTTTCCCGCTGTGTGAAAAAATAACTCGTCCGCCGTAGGGGGCAGTGGCGGTTTGCGCGGCTGGTGACCGGCTTCAATCTTCGCCCAGTAACCGCGAGAGGGACGCGGCACATTAAGCTTTTTGCAGCGTTTTGCGATCGCCACATCGGATACACCAAAATCCTTCGCGAGCCTGCTCCCGGGCGTGGCCCAGATCAGATCATAGAGCTCCTGACGTGAAAGTTCCGAGATGGGGCGATTCGACATCATGAAAAAACGCGCGCTTCCAGTCCATCGGAGATCACCGTCACTTCGTTGTAATGGAGCAACGAAGGAATCTCCTGCTTGTAAGTCTGGATTTGGTTGTAGGCGGCGCCGAACCATTTGTCGGTGCCTTCCGGAATCTTCAGCTCGATGATTGCGAGTGGTAGCCCGTTAACGAAAATGACGATGTCGGGTCGGCGATTGTTCTGCCCTTCGATGACGGTGAACTGGTTCACCGCCAGCCAGTCGTTCGCGTCGGGATTGTCGAAGTCGATCAACCGGACGTGGTCGCCCGCGATGCTTTCATCCTTCCTCCGGTATTCGACGTCGACGCCGTCGCGCAGCATCCGATGGAATGCGCGATTCGTTTGCGCAAGCGAGGGAGTGGCAATTCGCAGCACCTTCCACAGCGCTTCATCTTGCGTTTCATCAGGAATCGCAGGATTCAGCCGCCGGATGCCTGCACGTAGGCGGCCGGCCGGCACTACCTCACTGAACGAATCTCGCTCCGCCGCCGGTTCATCGGGCGCGAACTGTGTTCCATGCTTAACCGTATAGCCTAGTTCCGCGAACCACGTCAGGGCGGCGTCTTCGACCGTGGATTCGTTGAGGCTCATGGCGCCGCTTGGTGTCGGAATTCTGTCGGGATTGGCGATACGCTCGTCAGGCTTCGTGTGAATCCCGCCATTTTGGCGTGAGTTTTGGCGGGATTCGGATTTTGGCAGGTAAACTCGACCCCGATCCCGCCATTTTGGCGGGATTGATGGCGGGACTCTCTGGTGAAGGAGAAGCAGGTCATTTGCGGGCAACCTGATAAACTGTCGCCGGTCCGGAACCGGTCTTCCTCAGAAGATGGAGTTCGGTGAATCGCTTCAAATGATTGAGCGCGGTGCGATTGGGAACGCCCATGGCGGTCGCATATTCGGTTGAAGTCGTTTTCTCCTTCGTCGCCAGCCATTGCCAACCAGCCCGCTCCGACTTGCTGAGATTCTCCAGCATTTCCTGACCGAGTGCCGCCCCAGCGGCAGCCGCGCTCCGATAAAGCGTCAGGACCAGATATGGCTCTTCCCAGCCATATTTCGGCAGCGGCAACCCAAGTTCCGATGCTCGCGCCTTCATCGACTTCAGTCCCAAGCCGCGTTCCTCCGCCATTTCCATTCTCGAAAAGACAACATGGAGCATCGGATTGCGACTGACCATCGGTGCGTCGAAGGATTGCAATTGCTCGACCGTGATCGGTTTGACCGGCCTGCCCGGACTCTTCATCACGATAAGGTCAGGCGTGACGACCAACTGGCACTTTGCTCCCTTAATGTCGTAGTCGCGGTGAACGAGAGCGTTCACCACTCCTTCGCGGACTAACTCGAAAAACTTGTCGTTCGCATCTTTCCGCTGCACGGCACTTCGATCAATCGGGTTCGGCAGCTTGTCCTTCAACCATTGGATGACGTTGCCAGGCACCAACACCAATGGGCCATCGAAATTGCGAATTTCTTCTTTGCCATCCGGGTAGTGGATGGTTCCGAGCAATCCCGCTTCAGGAGAGGCATCTCGCGGCTGTTTGCCGAAAAGTAAGGTGGCGAATCCGGTTGGAAGCAATTGCCCCTGCACTTTCTCCAGCAAACCTTGCCGCAAAAGGCGGCGATGAAAGGCTTCCGTGTAAACCGCCTCGTCGCCTTGCAGAAAAGAACGATACTTATCGAGAGCGGACTGGTCCAGGTCCTCGAGCTGCGCGTTTGGAGTGATCTTTTCGTATTCGGTAATCTCCCTTTCCTCAGGATGCTCATCCTCCTCGGCCCTCAGCTCCGCCCGCTTGAAGAAGTCTGCGTTCTCTTTCTTGATGGTCTCCTGCAAATCCCGATCAAACCAGCGCACTGTCACCCCGTGTTTGGCGAGATAGACAAATCCCTTTCCGGCGACTTTCGTGTGAGGGTCTTGCACACCCACCCAGACTTCCTTGATGCGCGCATTCACAATCCGTTCAGCGCACCCGAGTTTAGGATGGCTGCGCGCACCGGGCGCGCAGGGTTCCAGCGTGGCAAACAAGATACAACCGTCCAATGCATTCGTCCGGTTCTTGCGTTCAAGCAGGGTGAACTCGGCGTGATCACCGTTGCGTAGCTCGCCCCGGAAAGCTGTTTCGACCGTGCCATCAGGTTTCCAGAGTACTGTCCCCACCTTGGGCGGCACATCGCCGTCCGGTCGCGCTTCGTTCAAAGACTTTTTCATTACCTCCACGGCAAGATCCATCATCTTGCGCGGATTCAATTTCGTCTTCGTTGCCATAATGGTCCTGAGTGGGTGTTAGTCGGCAATGACGGCGGTGGTCATCATTGTCGTCATCATTATCATTATCATCATCGTGCTCATGCTCGAGATGCTGTTCATGCTGATGCTGCTGCTTCTTGCGGCTGAATTCCTCGCTCAGCAGCTTCGGCAACAGCGCGTCGCGCGGCGTGGCCGAGACTGCAGCATTGCTTGACGGGCGATGGAATCATCTCGTCTCATCCCCGCGGAACGCACAAGAAAGCGCGGCTTCCCTCCATGCTTCGAGAAAGGTCAATGCTGCCTTTCGGTCCAGCGTGAGCGGCGGGCGATACTTTGGGCCATTTCCGACCATGTCCCATAACCGCACAGCGCTGTTGAAAAGCTCGTCTGCGCGTTGCCCATCACGTTCAGACGTGCCGAGCAGAACGCGGGCGGCAGATTTCCAAGCCGTGGATAGGAGAGTCGAAAGCTGCGGCTCGTCGCAATAATACTCTCCCAGCACGTACCGAGGACAAATCTCCCGCAACCACTGTTCCAAATCCCCGTGAATGTAACTCGGGTCACCGGCGTCCCGCGCATCGTCGAAGTCCTCAGCGACATGTGCGCCAGCCGCCGCCGTGTGCAGCGATAGAGCCATTCATCCCGCTCCACCTCGTTCCCCTCGCGGTAAATATTGAGCAGGCGCTCTTCATCAGGAGAGAGCCAGCCGGAGAGGTCTGCTTGAGCATGAATCTTCTTCATGACTTTGAGGTATTGCTTGCCTCCGTCACGCTCAACTCCCCGCTCAGCAGCTTCGGCAGCAGCGTGTCGCGCAGGGTGGCGAGAGTGCCGGATTGATCGGTGTTGCGGTTGATGTGGTCGAACATCGGCTTCACGACGACGGTGAAGTCTTCGATCAACGACGACGGCGGAATGGCGACTTCCATTTCGAGCACGCTCTCGGGGCGGATGCGTTGATGGCTGCCTGTCGTTCCAGTGACGAGCGTGCCGTATACACTGGCGAAGGCGGAACTGGTGAAGAGCGAGAATAGATACTCTCGCGACACGCCCGACTTGGCGCACGCGACCATGAACTCGGTGGAGCACACGGATCGGCGCGTTGGATGAAGGTCAGGCAGCCAGATGCGCGGGATGTGCGGGTTGAGTTTCGAGAGCAGCACGCTGTTCGGGGTAACGACGAGCTTGTTGCTCATGATGGCGGTGCCGAGTTCCGCTTTCGGAGTGCGGCCATTGTCGAAGGCCGGGAGGCTGAAGTGGTCGAAGGATTCGTTGGGGAAGTCGCCGGGATTGACTGCGCCACGGTTGAGCGTCGCGAGGTTGCCCACTGTGCCGACTTGCCAGCCTTTCGGAATGTGGCCGAATTCTGAATCTTCGAATTCGTTTGGGTAGAGAGCGGCGGTAGAGGGGTCGAGGCCGGCGGGGGGGCGGGCGTCGAGTTTGGCGCGGACGGGGTCGAAATCCACGAACCATCTCTGGAACAGCGCCCGCGCCATCGCCTCCAGCGTCGCGTTCATCCGCCGGTTCAATCCGATTTTGTTGTCCAGCGTCCCGAGCACCGCCGCGATGGCTTTTTGCTCGGCGAGGGGTGGGGCTTTCGTCCGCACAACCTTGAGCCCGCCTTGAGTCATCAGCGGTTGTGCGCTGCCGATTGCAGTCCTTTGAAGTTCGAGCGAGCCGAGCAAATAGAACAGAAAGCGGAGGTCATTGCCGTTCTTCGGCTCTGCGACGATTGCGTTATCCGTTACCCACGAGGCTTTCGGAACATAATGCACGCAGCCGCAATAAGCGCCCACGCGCCCAATCACGATCACTGGTTGCGGGTTCAACAGTTCGTCAGTGCGGGCAATCTCGCCATTTGAACCGAACACCGGATGTTTACCAGAAGGGGTGTAGCGCTCCGGCGACAATGCTTTGCCGTTTCGGAAGTCTGCAATTCCGCCGAGAGAGACTTCGGCGAACGCGCTACCCGCCATAACCCAGCCCCCTCAAGTTTGCTTTTTCCTCAGGAAAAGACTGCATTCTCGATGTCCTCGGTAGTGGTGGGTTTTCCTCGTTCGACCGCGTGCAGAAGGAGATCCCGCAGAAGACGGAATGAATCGCTCATCGCCTGAGAAATCTTCTCCATGGTGAGCTTCTCGCCGTGAACCACTTTGCTGCGCAGGCCATAAAGCCGTTTTACTTCCTCAAACTTGCGCTTTCTAGGTTCGCCTCGTTCGGCGAGCAGACACGCGGAATATAATGAGATTCGATAGACCAACTCAGAGCTAATCCCAAAAAGCGCCTCAATCCCACCCCACAAACGAGCGACAGCCGAGCGTGGCTCTTTAGCGAAGCGCCAATCGATCGCGGCTTCGAACGCAAAACGAAACGACTCGTTTTCTGAAGCCATTCGATTAAACGTATCGAAATGAGCTCTTGTCCATTCGGCGTCCGCGTCGTTGAGCGCGTCGGTTCTGCACCCAGCGTCTATGAACATAGTAAGATGATAATCAAGGAGATTGCCTCGAAACGGTAGCAGCGAGTGCTTCGGATTGAAGATGGCTTTCTCGATTCCTTCTTCCTGAGCCTGCTTCTTGAAGTGCGGGGAATGTCGCGGCTGATGGCCTGCGATCAGATTCCACGAGTATCCGCTGCACGCCACGCCTGACGCTTTGGTAAACCCGCGAAGAACCAAAAGTCCGGTAGCGAGCCATGCGCGATTCAATGTGTCGTAGCCGGGGCTGATATTTGCGTCCTTGGCCGACTCGATCTCGGCGTTGCATACGGGAGCGAATTGCTCTAGCGCCGCCCAGCTCTTGAAACCGACCGCTCCAGCTGCCGCCAAGTCGAAAACGCTGAGAGGCGATTCCAACGGCCTCAGCGACACGCCGGGAGCCAACGTTATAGAGGCTCCAAAGCGAGGGAGCCCAGCAAGGAGGATATACCAATTTCCATCTTGATCTGGCGAATCACTCGCCATAGCGCACCCCCCTTAGGTTTGCTTCCTCCGTCGCTGAGACTTTGGCGGACAGGTTGATGGCTTGCGACTTCATAGCAAGTTAACCTGTTCCTGAGGTGGCTCAGGTATTTCGCGGACTTCGATTTCACCCGTCGCGAAACGGCCTACGTCGCTGTCATGCGAGTAGATGCAATCCAAGTTTCTTGAGATAGCGATAGCGACGATCTGGCAATCGAAGCGGTAGATGCCTTTCTTCGGAGCGATTCCTCCTCGCAGGTCTTCTTCGCGGAGGCGCGGCTCGCGCTTAATCCAAAGCCGCGCGAATTCCCGGGCAGCGGCGAGGTCGAAGGGCAGGACACGAAAGCTGCGGGCAAAGGTCGCGACGACTTGTTCGTGTTCTTCCGGCGGGACGCGGAGCAGGCTTTCGCCGACGACGGGCGCGGGAATGAAGATGCGATCTCCGTCGGCTTCGCATTGTTGCAGGAATTTCTGGGTCCAGCCGATGAGGTGCTGCTGCTCAGGGTTGGCTTCGCCGCGGATGCCCCAGCTCACGATCATGCTGTCCAGGAGGATCGACTTAGTCGCCATATTCGCCGCGCTCCTCCCGGATGACAGTCATGACATCGACGTCACTCCAATAGCGGCCCAGTCCGCGTTCGAGTTGGCGGAAAGATTCCGTGACCGGCGTCTGGGTATAAGTCAGCTCTTCCACGAAGAGCTCGACCAATTCTTCCGAGCGCAGGTCGCGAATGGCGCGACCGGACAGGCCAACTTCTTTATAAAGATGGTGCGCCAGCTCCTGCGCCAGGATGCGATCGAGGGGCAGGCGGCAGATGACGCGGTCGCCGTTATCGAGGCGCAACCATGCCTTGGGCGTGGCTCCTCCGACGCGCTCCAGCACTCCAAAGAAGGAGGTGATCTCTTCGATGAGGTCGGCGGTGATGGGCGGGGCGGCCTCGGCGAAATCGATCAACGGTTCCGGGTCCGCGGGCCGGCGGAAGACCTGGGTGCGGCATTGATGGCGGTGATTGAAGCCGAGGAACGTATTGATGAGGCGGGGATTGGCGGCGCTGATGCGGGGGCGGAAGTTCTGGAGTCGCACCGCGAGTTTGCCGGCGAGGTCTTCGGTCACGCCGGGCGAAGTCGGATCGTCAATGATGAGGGTTAGGGAGCCGCATTCGAGGCGCTCCAAGACGAGGTGGGAAAGCTCCTCCGTGCTGTCGTCGGCCTCTTCCTCGGCGAACTCCAGCAGGCCTTTATCGAGGTCGCCCAGCAGCTCGATCAGTTCCTTGATCGGAACGCGGCTCGGCGAAATCTCAGGACCGACGAATTTGATCTTCAGGGCGAAGCCTCCTTCTTAGCTGGGATGGTGTCCGTCGGCAAGTTTTCGAGAATATTCTCTTCTGCCTGGGCGCTGCGGAGAAAGACGATGTATTCGTTCTGCACATCGATGGCGACCATTCCCCCTGCTTGTAAGGCCGCAAGGTGTTCAGGAGAAAGCCGAATGATATCGCCACCCCAACGTTTGCCGAACGGAGTTGCGGCTCCGTCGGTAGCGTTCAACGAGTCTGGCACGATGGCGATTACAGGATCGTTATTCATGTGCGTTTGCAGAAAGTCACTGTTTGATCTGAGGGTTTACACTCAGGCTTTTGAAATTCCTCCTGATGGTAGCTTCTAACTTAGACGATTCGGCGAACTGCGCTTCGAGTTCGGTGATGAGACGCGGCATCTTTTCCTCGAAGGGTTCGCCGTCGTCTTCGACTTCCTCGGCGCCGACGTAGCGGCCGGGGGTCAGCACGTAGCCATGCGATGCGATATCCTTCGTGGTCGCTGAATAACAGAATCCAGGGACGTTCGCGTATGTGACCCCCGAGTTATTGGTTTTCAGTTCTTTGTTGTTGGGAGAAGAGTTACCTCGCCAGGCGTGGTAGGTGGTGACGATTTTCTGGAGGTCGGCGTCGGTCAGCTCGCGGTGGACGCGGTCGATGAGGGTGCCGAGTTTGCGTGCGTCGATGAAGAGGGTTTGCGCGCGACGTTCACGGAAACCGCGCTTCGCATCGGCGGCTTTGGATTTCGCCAAAAACCAGAGGCAGACGGGAATCTGCGTGCTGTAGAAGAGCTGGCCGGGGAGTGCGACCATGCAGTCGACGAGGTCGGCTTCGATGAGGGCTTGCCGGATGGTCCCTTCGCCAGACTGATTCGCGGACATGCTTCCATTGGCGAGGACGAAGCCGGCCATGCCCTGTGGCGCGAGGTGGTGGATGAAGTGCTGCACCCAGGCGAAGTTGGCGTTGCCCCGGGGCGGGACGCCATACTGCCAGCGCACGTCGTCGTCTTTGCGGAACCAGTCGGAGTCGTTGAAGGGCGGGTTGGCCAGGACGTAGTCG
>JBBSPM010000105.1:0-12321 GCA_038258815.1 Chthoniobacterales bacterium | reverse complement strand
GCGCCCCATCTGTGTTCATGCTTTCGACGCGGTAGCCTTCGCTTTCATACAATGCTCGGAGTTGGTTTCGCATCCACTCTCCAAGCACGGCGGGGGCTGCCGCCTCCAGACTGTTTTCGCTGCAAAGATGTTAAAGCGCCGTCTTTTCGAAGGCGGCGGCGCAGGCGGGCCGTTCGTTCGGACTGCGGCAACGCCGCGCTGATTTCTGCTTGCAAGGCGTGATCGCCGCCTTGGGCGATGACGCCGTTTCAACCGTGCGAGTTGTGTCGATAGTTAGCTCCGCCCCCTAACGGCTCCCCCGATTCTCGCCCCCGCTATTCCCCTGGAGCGGCCAGGAATAGAATCAACAATCCCAAGCTGAGTGCGAGCATCAAAATTCCGCCAATCCGGATCATCCAAACCGATGCAGGATTATGGTAAAACCGCACTGGGAACAATCGCCGCATCAGTCCCGTAAATCGCCGCGTTCTTTGATAATAAAGGTCATCGGTTGCGCGGGCCATCCAAAGCGTATACGTGCCGACCAAGGCTAAGCCAAAAACCGTAAACATTTGGTTCGTAGTCATTTTCCGCCATATACCTGCCAGGAGTATGTATACCCAACGCTGACGCCTCTATAGCCCGCACCGCCGCCAACAGTCACGGCTGACCACGAGAGCCCGCCGCTAGGACTCCAAGACGTCGTCGCCGCTCCGATCCAAGCGGCGCTGCCAGTGAAAGCGGACCCCGTCAGGACGCTTCCCACAGCCGCTGCTGAGGGAGGGCCTTGCGTTGCTAATGTAGAGAGACCGTTTGCGGTGGCCGTCCAGCCGCCGTTCACCGGCAACCCGACGCTCGGTCCAACGCCGACGAAAACGCGCAACGGCTCCAGTGTGACAGCGACTGAGACCTGCGCGCCGGCCCACGCAGCGGGCGGATATGGTATCGGAAGTGCGACTGTCGCTTGGTAAAAATCGGTGGGCCTTGATGGCGGCATTCCGGGCTGAGAAGAAGAAGGTGAAGGCGGCAGAGGCTGCCCTATTGTTGGATTTCCCAGAAATGGCATGGGCCTAACGCCGGTCGTGATCGAGAATCCTTGACCGGCGCCGCCGCCTTGGCTAAGTGCGGACAAGCCGCCGTTCGTGCCCGTCAGAGTCGTCCAGCCTGCGGCGGCCCCTCCTTGGGAAGTTAAGCCCGCTACCGCGTCCGGGACGGCTGAACCGGTTATGGTTATTCTTTCTGTCGTTGCCGTTCCCGGCGTATTACTCCCGAGAAATGACGCAATCGCCTCGCTGAATTTCTTAAACCAACTCGTGGTCAATCCACTCGGATCGGTATGATTGACCGGATCACCGCCGCAGTAGCGGAAGAGATTGGTGTCACCGGCGGCGAAGCCGAGCGGATCCTCAGTCATGAAGCGACCCAGTTTTGGATTGTAAGCGCGGGCGCGGTTCTCGTAGAAGCCGAAGCGCTTGATCCATTCCCGACCGGCGAAGAGAAAGCGGTTGTTGATGGCGGACCCTCCCGGCAGCGGGGTTCCACTGGGCGACTTGAAGGTGGGCGCGCCGAAGGCGTCGTAGCGGACGTGCTCTTCGATACCGCCGCTGTTGTTGGTCACCATGGTGACGCTGCCGAGGCGGTCCTGATGGTAATATTGGGCGGTGCCATAGTTGTCTCGCGCGATCAATTCATCCAGCCCGGCACCGTAGAAGCTGCGCGCGATGACGTTTCCCCCGGAGTCGAATTCCAAAATCGGATGCGCGCCATCATACGCAAACCAAGTGGTGGTCTGCGTCTGCGAGGTGCCGACGGTGCTGCGCACGCGCCGCCCCAGCGCATCGTAGCCGTATTGCACCACTCCACCGGCGGCGGAGCTGGCCTGCGCGAGCTGGCCATCGGCCAGATAGCCGTAGCTGACCTGATCGTAGGCCGCGACCTCGTGCTGGCTGCCGTTAGTCGTCTGCTCGTATTGATTGAGCAGGTCCGGGGTAAACTGCGTGCTATCGATCACGCCGTCGCGATTCCCCGCGCCGTCGAGCAGATAGCGGACGGAGCGGACGGCGCCGGTCCAGACACCCCCGCTCAGTTGCTGATCGTAATCGGCCTGGATCAATTCACCCGCGGCGTTGTAACCGAAGGCGTCGCGCTTGTTTCCATCGCTCACCCGCTCCGTGCTCGTGAGCCGGCTCATGGCGTCATACTCATAGACGTCATTCGCCGCCACCATTTGATTCTGTGGCTGGGCCGGCACCGGCAGGCGGATCATTCGACCCGAAGGCCGGTTGAGCGCGTCACGCGGAAATTCCAGAGTGGTGTTTCGAAACGGAAGCGGATCGCGCCGGGCCACGACGTTGGAGTTCAAGTCGTAGTCGTAGGTCAGGTTGTGATCCCAGCGGTAAATCCGCTTCACCCGCCCGAGGCCGTCGTAGGCATAGAAAAAGTAGTCGTTCGACGCGGCCTGATGTCTGGTGCGTTTCCCATCCGCATCGTATTCGTAGCTAATGTCGGCGGTGTAATTCGCGAGCGCACCCGCGGGCAGGCCGCTGCCGATGCCAGCCGTAACCTGCGCCGTGTCAGAAGTAGTGATCGCGCCATTGCAATTCACATCCGAGAGGAAGTTATCCGGCGTAACCGGCATGCCCACGTTCACTTTGACTTGGCTTTTGTCGGACGCATTGATAGTGAGATCGTGAGTCACATCGCCCACCAAAACGCGCATCGGCACCACCAGATCGCCGGTGGTGGCGCCGTTGCTCAAGCCCGAGAAGGTGACGGTGAGCCGCTGGGCATTACTCACCTGGTCGAGATTGACGAGCAACTGACTCCCGACCGGCACCACGCTCAAAACCCGCCCAATCCCGGTGCTGACCCGCACCTGCGCTAGAGGCACAGTCACGGGGGTGGCAAACGTGAGCACCATCTGATATGCGCCCCCGGTCCCGGCGGCGCGGCTTTCGATCCCTGGTTCGCCCGTGAGAGGAAGGGCGATATCGTACTCGACGCCCGCGTGGTTGCGACGCGAGACGACACTGGTGGGAACGATGTTCGCCGGCAGCACGGGATCAGGATTGGCCTGCAGCTTCTGCCGGTCAAGCGTCATTCGGCCCGCCACGTCGTAAGTGCGCGTGACGGTGGAGAAGGGATTGCGCGCAGAGGCGAGGCGTCCCGCATCGTCGTAGCCAAAATCGGAGAAATCGATCCCGTTATCCCACCGCATGGTTGCCAAGCGATTACGGTCGTCGTAACCGAAGAGCTGCTTGGGACCGCCCACGGTCGGACGCTGGGTCATATTGCCGTTTTCGTCGTAGATCCAACCCGTCACCTGTTGGTTGTTCGGGTAGATCAGCTTGGTGCGCAAATCGCGCTCGTTGTATTCGAACGCCGTCTCAAACACCGTCCCTTGTTGTTTGGGGTCTTTGACACTGCGGAGCTGGCCGCTGGCGTAATACTTGTTGGAAGTGACGCGGCCCATCGGATCGGTGGCCGTGAGGACGCGATTCATTTCGTCGTGCGTGAAATACTGCCGGCGCAGAGTGCTGGGCGGCGCGTCGTCTGGCTGAATGATAGCGCGCACGTTTCCCACGGGATCGTAAAACCACTCCGTCGCGAGGGCGACGTTTCCGGTGACGCCCGCCAAGGGGACAGGAGGCGAGATCGCCTTCTTGCGCCGGTTGCGCTGGTCGTACTCAAACGTAGTTTGCTGAAGTTTCGGATCCTTGATCCAATCCTGATTCCCCACCGCATCATAATGCGACTCGGTCGTGGCGTCGTTGCCCTCACCCAACATATCCACTTGGGTCGATTTCCACACTCGGAGGTTGGCATCGTACTCAATCGTCGTTTTCAGAGCTGTGGCGGTAGTAATAGTGGTGGGCGCATTCGCGGTGCGCGCGTATGGGGAAACGCCGCTCGCGGGCGTGTAATCGTAGTGCAGCACGTTCCAGCCATCCTGGATCGTCGGGTTGCTCGCCAAGGGGCGGGGCATTTTCACATCCGTCACCCGACGGTAGTCGTCGTAAACGTATTCCATCGGCTGCCCGAGTTCGTTCTCCTGCCGGGTCACGTTGCCGACACGGTCGTAAACAAAAGTGCGCGTCTTATTCCCCGGCACGATAATTCTCGTGACCAGACCGCGGCCGCTATAGGCCGTTCCGTTAGCAAGGCGGTCGTATTCGTAGGTCGTCTGTTTGCCGCGCGGATCGGTGACGGTTTGCACACGATCCTGCCAGACGTGGCCCAGTGGATAATAGGTGAGGCTCGTTTTGGGTTCGGGGCCGGTGGGGCGCGACGCGCTCGCCACCGGGTTCCAGGCATAAAGCAGCAGCCCCCGCGCGTCATATTGAAAGTGATCGTAGTTACCGTTGGTGCGGCGATGCACCTCGACCCGTCCTTTTGCGTCGTAAGCGAAGGTTTCGAAGGCTTTGGCGGGCGTAAGCCCAACATAATCTCCCGGATAATTGATGCGCTCTACGCGTTTGGCGCTGTTCCGCAGATAAACGGCCGGAAAATTACGCTCATCAGTCGTCCGATGAAGATAATAGGGATTGCTTGGGTCGCAGTTGTTGGGATCGCCGGTGTTTGGATCGCAAGAAGCAACGTAGGAGCGGCTGGCGACCGGCCGAACTCCGGGAGAATCCGAGGGCGTCGCGGGGTGTGTGATCTGCTCCACATTTCCAGTGCGGGCACCGCGCACGAAATTCGTGGTGTAGCCGGAGGCGGATTGCCCCCGTGCGTCGGTGAAGGAATTAACGAATCCGTTGAGGTGGGTTTGGGACGAAGTCTGGTTCAAGAAATCGGTCCAGCTCGTCAGGTAGCCGCTGCTGGAATAGGTGAAGGTCCGAGCGGGGCCGTTCCCGCCGGTGCCATCTCCCCGCTTCTCTCGCCGCGTGTTTGCGCCCGTGACCTCGAGCGTGGAAACAACAGTTCCGCTCGGGTGATGCTTTTCACTCTTGATCTGGCCATAGGCGCCTCCCTGGCTGCCGGGCAGGAATTCGTAGGCGATCTTGCTCATCGGCCCGGGATACATTGAATCGTCGCAGGTCGCGATGAGCGGAAGTGAATTCTCCGCCGAATTATTGCTGGCCTGATAGGTGTAGGTGGCGGTGAGGGTCGGATCGCCGAAGTATTCGACGCTGCTGAGGGAGGGGTATCCGGCCCCGTACGCCGTATACCGATAAGTCACGGTGCGACCAATCTGCGTGGGCGAAAGCCATTCCTCCACGCGATCTATCACGGACTGGCCCGGGGTGCCTTCTGCGGAATTGGTAATAATCCGCCCCACAATCTGCAGCCTGCGACCGGTGGTGTCGGCTACCGAAGTATCCAACCCGCTGGTTGTAATTGCAGTCGCGACACCATATGGGTCGGAGAGCCCAATCAGCTTGTGCACGAAATTGGTCTGATATGCACCGACCATTCCCGGCGTCACGGTGAAGCGAACCTTCCCCCCGTCGGGCAAGAGCAGTGCCCAACCATCGGGATGGCCCCAACCGGTCGCCGCGGTGATCGTGCGCACCCTCTCCGGGATGCCGGGGCCGGCCCAAAATATGTCAGGGCCTTCCGCGAGATTTTGAGTAAAGCGAATCTTTCTGCCGTCCGGAAAAGACACGATATATTCCTCGGGAACCCCCGGCTCGTCTTCGCCGACCTGGCTGGTGGACGCCCGAGGTCACCGCCCATGAGTAATTATTTCGCCATGCTCCGGGAAATCGCGTATTCAAGGTCCGGGTGAAGGCGAGGGGATATCCGACCGAGCCAGGCACCGCCAGATCAACGCAGCTTCTAGTGGCGTTTCCCGTCAGCGGATCAAACGAACCTCCGGTGGTAATGTTGCCGTTGAATTGGCCGGACACACCGGTGGGGTTGGCACCGCCGGTCTGGGCGCTCGCGGTGGCGACTCCGGCGAGGAGCACCGCAGTTACCCTCGCCAAGGTCATTAAATTCGACTCAAAACGCCTCCAATAGGATAGGCGGCGTTGCTTTGCTTGCCCGCCACGAAGCGGGAGTTTTACGGATACTACGGTGCCTACCATTTCGAGGCGGCATCCTTCAAATGATTCTAAATTTGCCATAATTGAAACTCCTTGCACGAGAGCCTAACAGCTCTCGATTTCTTATGCTGAGCACCAACAGGCAGGTCCGAACTCGTTATGACAGGCTGGTTGATCAGAGATCAAGTTTTTTTTAATTTTTTCTGCGCCACGATTCGGTCTTTACCTCGGATCTTTGGGAGTTTCAGCCAAACGACACATACAGCGGTTCCTGAATCCCGGAACGTCGGTGTGATTATACGAAATGTTCGGCGACCATGACCGCTGGGGCGCAGCGGTAAACGGGATGCGTGGCCTAAGCCACCCGGGTCGAGAGGCGGCCGCCTTCGTAATCCGTCGTAATCTGGACGCGGCCGGCTTCGATGACGTCGTGCACGGTGCGGCCGAGTTCGGAAGCCTCGTACGGCTTCGCAATAACCCCGCGGAAACCGAAATCCTGGTAGCGGGCCATGGTGGAATCCATGGCGTAGCCGCTGGAGACGATGGCGTTCACCGTGGGATCGATCTCGATCAACTGTTTGAGCGCTTCTTTTCCGCCCATTCCGCCAGGCAGCGTGAGATCGAGGATCACGAGGTCAAAACGTTCACCGGCTTCGAGTTTATCGCGGTAGAGATTGACGCCTTCGATCGCGGTTTCGGCGCCGCTGACTTGGTAGCCGAGACGTTCCAGCGTGAATTCGACCAGCGCGCGGATCGCTTCTTCGTCATCGACAATCAGAATGCTGCCGGTGCCAGTGATCTCCGGGCCGACCGAGGTGGGGGCTTCGGCCGGGAGTTCGATGTGACTCGAAGCAGGAAGGTAAAGAGTGAAAGTGGTGCCGAAGTGGACCTGAGATTCAACCGTGATGAGGCCGTTGTGGTTCTTGATGATCGAGTAGGTGGTGGCGAGGCCGAGACCATTGCCCTTCGCTTTGGTGGTGAAGTAAGGATCGAAAATGCGCTTGAGGTAATCTTCGGGAATGCCGACGCCTTCATCGCGGATTTTGATCCGGATATATTCGCCCGCGAGCAGATCGGGAATGGTGGGCGTCATCGCCGAGTGGTAAATAAAGTTCTCGCAACAGATCCGGAGCGTGCCTCCGTTCGGCATGGCCTGGTCGGCGTTGACGACGAGGTTGCCGACCACCTGGCTGATTTGTCCCGGATCGATCTCGGCCGGCCAGAGGTCGTCGCCGAAGGTAAATTCGCTCCGGCTATGCGTGCCGCGGAGAGAGAAACTAACCGTGTCCTGGATGAGGCGTCCGATGGAAGCGGTCTTCTTAATCGGGGCGCCGCCGCGAGCGAAGGTGAGAAGTTGCTGCGCGAGATCGCGGGCGCGGAGGGACGCGTTTTTGGCGTCGTTCAAGCGAGTGCCCATCTCGTCGCCCGCGGGCAGGAGGAGCGAGGCGAGGGAGATATTGCCGATGATGGCGGTGAGGAGGTTATTGAAATCATGCGCGATGCCGCCGGCGAGGAGGCCGAGTTGCTCGAGGGTGTCGGCTTTGCGGCGTTCGGCTTCGTTCCGCTGCCGCTCGGTGATATCGCGGAAGACAAGCACGACACCGACGACTTCGTTCTTGTTGTCGCGTATGGGGGAGGCGACCTGCTCGACGACGTGTTCGTCGCCCTTCAGGGAAATGAGGGTGGCGTTTTCCGGCAGGCTCAGAAGAATGGAGTGGGCTTCACTGCGGTAGCCGCTCTTCTGCGCGCGCGCCTGGGCCGCGAGATCGATCGCGACGTTGAAGACGGTCTTCAGCGGCTGGCCGATAGCGTCCTTCGAGTCCCAACCGGTGAGGCTCTCACCGGCGTTATTGATCATGATGATCTTGCCCTGGACATCGGTTGTGATGACGCCGTCACCGATGGAACGCAGTGTCACCGCGAGGCTTTCCTTCTCCGCCGCGATTTCGGTTTCGAAGCGTTTCCGCTCCGTCACGTCACGCACCATGGCGACGAAAAGGAGTTTCCCGTCCACGACCATTTCACTGAGTGCAATTTCGATCGGGAATGTGGCCTGACGGCGGGTCCGACCCTGGGCCAGAGTGGAGCCGCCGGTGCGGCGGGCGAGATCGTCCCATGCGACCGGAGCGGGAGCAGCCTCGGGATCAGCGGTGTAGGACTTCGGGACCAACTGGGTGAATTTGTGGCCGATCATCTCATTGTTAATGCAGCCGAACATTTTCTCCGCTGCCGGATTCATGGAACGAATCACACCCTTCTCATCCACCGTGATCATTCCGTCCAGGATGTTATGGATGATCGATTGGATGCGGCCCTCGACGCCGTCTAGTTTCGAAAGTTGGCGCTTAACGAGCACACAACTGTAGGTGTTCGAGATAATGAGAAGGCCGACCGCGAGAAGGCAGAGGATGGCCAGCGCGGTGGTCTTGATGATGCGCGTGCGTTTGGCGGACAAGGCACGCGCTTCGTAGGCATCCATCTCCTTTTGCTGGAAGACCGCAATCTTCTGCTGGATGCCCGCCATCATCTTCTCGCCCAGCGCGGTCTCGGCGGCCGCCGGAGCACGCGGTTCGAGTCGCCGCGCTTCCATTTCCGGAGTGGATGAAGTGGCCACCCATCTCTCGAGGCTGTCGCGGATGTCGGTGAGCAGCGCTGATTGCTCCGGGTTGGCCGTGACCAGAATGGACAGGTAGCCCCGGTAGTTGGCAAAGGCGGCCATCGCGTCCTTGTAGGAGTCGGTGTAATTTTGAGCGCCGGTGAGCATGTAACCGCGCTTTTCTTTCTCCATCTCCAAGACAGAGCGCTCCAGTTGCGGAAGGAGGTCGAGGATTTGGGTCGACTGCACGGCCCATTCCCGGTCGCGCATCCGCTGATTCTGCATGATCTGCTCCTCATTCCGCAGCGCCGCCAAAACCTCGCGCGCATCTCGCAGAATCGAGTCACCCAGGATCGGAACGGCGCGATTACCGGCAGCGGCTGAAGCAGTGTTCCCTGTACTCAAATCCATTCCGGGTGCCTGAGATAGCCACGTATTCACCAGCGCCTGCAGCCGCATGACGCGCTTCCGCTGCGTCGGGCTTTCCAAAATTAGGTCGGTCATCGCTTCGATCCGGGCCTTGACGATTTTTTGCCGTTCCTGGAAGGCAGCGGCGTTGGCGGGGTTCCCTGTCAGCAAATAACCGCGATGACTGGCTTCCAAGGCGGCCAAGTCGTTTTCGAGCGAACCGGCCAGCCGCAGGACCTCCGTGGTGTGAGCCCGCAACACGTCCTGCTGGTAGGTTTTGTAGGTAACGAAAAGAAAAATTCCCGCGAGAAAAATAATGACGACCACGCCGGCGGCTGTCCCGGAAAGAAGCTTTACGTGAAAATGTTTTTGACTGAAGAGCCCGTCCCAACCGCGGCGCAAGGCGGACCCACGGGCCACGCGGGCCGGGGTGTCGGAATTGGTCGCTTCGGCGGGAGTCATTATAATTTCCACAAAGCAAGTCTTCTGCCACCTGCTCGGCGGTCTAGGCAAAAGCAAACTTAGTACCGCACACGGATTAGAATTAATCCGTCTGCTGGCGCCACCAGTCTGGAGTTCGCCGATGCTCGCTCCGGCTCCCGCAGCCGCAGCGAAATTTCCCCCACGCGCGCGGGCTCCCAACCCACGCGCACCAACGCGCCCACCATCAGGCGCACCATCTTGTAAAGAAATCCCTCGCCCGACACCTCCACCGTGATGCACCTCCCTCGTTGGCGAACCTGCACCGCGTCGATCTTCCGGTGAGTATCCTGCTCCACCTGTCCGCGGTTCGCCGTGAAGGAAGAAAAATCGTGCCGCCCCACGAAAGCGTCCGCCTCGGCGACCATGGTTCCAAGGTGCAACGGTCGCGCGATCTGCCACGCCCGCCCTACTTCCAGCGGCGGAAGAATGCGATCGTTCCAAATCCGGTAGCGGTAAGTTTTGCCGCGGGCAGAAAAGCGTGCGTGAAACGACGACGGCATATATCGGCAGCGCAGCACTCGAATTCGTGAGTCGAGCGAAGTATTCAGCGCCGCCACCCACTGCATCGGGTCTAACGAATGCCTCGGCAATTCCACATGCGCGGTCTGGCCCCGTGCGTGCACGCCGGCATCGGTCCGCCCGGCGCCGTGAACTCGGATTTTCTCGCCGAGAACCACCGCGAAAGCGCGCTCCAGGTGATCCTGCACCGCCTGGCCGTTCTTCTGGCTCTGCCAGCCGGCGAAGGGCGCGCCATCGTAGGCGACGACCAGCTTAAGCCGGGTGCCCATCGAGGCGACCGGCTACGCTATCCAGATAGCCTTGCAGAATCATCTGCGCGGCGACCTGATCGACGATTCCTTTGGTGCGGCGCGTTTTTTGGCCCGCATCCCGCAGCGCGCGATTTGCCGCCGTGGTCGTTAGGCGCTCGTCCCACATTTGGATGGGACATGCGAGCAGCGGGCGGAGCTTGTCCGCAAATGCGTTCGCCTCCTCCGCGGCGGTGCCCAATTCGCCATTCATATGGCGGGGGAGACCTAGAATCACGCGCGAAACATTCTTCTCGCCGGCGATTTCCGCCACTCGCTTCGCCGCCACCTCGATGCGCGCTCCGGAGACCGTTTCCAGTGGATGCGCCAGCATGCCGAGTTCATCAGAAATCGCCACGCCGATGCGGGCCCGGCCGAAATCGACCCCGAGGACGCGTCGCACGATTACCATTTCGCTCATTGCAATTCCTCCGGCATTTCTTTGATCAGACCTTTGATCTTCTCCGCCTGATGGCGATGGCAAACCAACAACGCATCGCCCGTGCGGACTACGATCAAATTATGCACGCCGAGGAGGGCCACTTTTGTCCCGTCCTGATCGAAGACGATGTTGTTCGTGGAATCGATCGCCGTCAGGTCGCCATTCGCGGCGTTGCCCTCTTCATCATTTTTGAAATAAGAAGCCACCGCCTGCCAGCTTCCCACGTCGTCCCAATCGAACGCCGCCTCCACCATGAGCACGCGGTCGGCTTTTTCCATGATCGCGTAATCGAAGGAGATTTTCGGCAAGGCCGCGAACTTCGTCCGGATCGTCTCCTCAAACATTTTCGGGATCGAGAGCTGCGCGATAAAGCAAGCCAGCTCCGGTGCATGCCGGTTGAATTCGCTGAGAACCGTCGAGACCGCCCAGACAAACATCCCGGCATTCCAGCGGAAATTTCCCTTTCGAACAAATGAGTCCGCCAGTTCTGCGTTCGGCTTCTCACGAAAACGGACGACGTGATGCACCGCCGCGCCATCGCCGGGCGCGCGCCAGGGTTTTCCCTGCTCGATGTAGCCAAACCCGGGACACGCCCAGGTCGGCTTGATCCCAATCGTCACCAATGCGCCCGCTTCCTGCGCCGCGTCCGCCGCGGTCGCGAGCGTGCTTTGAAACGCAGCCGTATCCTTGATCACATGATCCGCCGGCAACACCGCCATGGTCGCCAAATGGTCACGCGCGGCCACCCAGCCGGCGCCGAGTGCCACCGCCGCCGCGGTATCGCGCTTGGCCGGTTCCGCCACAATATTCTCCGCGGGAAAGTCCGGCAGCAAAGCGCGCACACCCGCTTCCTGTTCCACATTCGTTAGGATTAAAATGCGCTCAGACGGCACCATTCCGTCCAGCCGCCGGACCGTGTCCTCCAGTAAAGTTCGCTCGGAGACGAGTTTAAGAAGTTGCTTCGGCCGCACCCGCCGGCTCACCGGCCAAAAGCGTTCGCCGCTGCCGCCGGCCAGGATCAAAGCATAGATGGGTCGCGACATTTAAAAGTTTAAACGCTCGCGCAAACCCGGAGGCGCGGCGCGCGAGATTTCCCGTTTCTTTTTTGGAAACGAAACGTATAGAGGATATGCGATGTCCCTTTCGATATCCATTCCGAAAACCAGCGAGCAACTCCCGCTCGACGGCTTGCTCGTTCTGACCCGGACCGCGCTCGGTTTGGGCTTGGGCATGCTGGTGGCGGATAAGATTAAGAGCCCCGTCCGGCAGGCGACCGCGATCGCGCTCGTCTCTCTCGGCGTGCTGGCGGCGGTGCCCTTGCTCGTGCGCCTCGCCTTGGAACGTTTGAATCGGCCCGAGTCCGAACGTGGCAGCCGGAACCGACTGCGCACGATTCGCGGCGACGCCATTTACGCGTCAGACGACGACGTCTATTAGTGTGCTTCGCGCTCGGAGGCCGGGTTTTTAACCCGGCTGGACGGCTTGCATAGCCGCCCTCCGTTGCGGTCGGTCGTCCTCGTGCGCCGCAGGGCTTGCTTCCACCGCCCGCGCGGCTTACCGGTCTTGCCTCATGGCCCGCTCGACTCCTGCCGCTGCAAATCCACTCCGCGAACGTTG
>JBBSPM010000104.1:0-13003 GCA_038258815.1 Chthoniobacterales bacterium | reverse complement strand
GTCATCACTCGAAGCATTACCCCGGCTGATTGGATGGATCATACCCGTCATCATTCTCGCCATCATCATCCTGCCGCAGATGGTTCGCATTCTGCGCGAGTACGAACGCGGCGTTATCTTTCGCCTCGGGAAATTGGCCGGAGCCAAAGGGCCGGGACTGATCTTCCTCATCCCGATCGTGGACCGCATGGTGCGGATCGATTTGCGCGTCGTGACGATCAACGTCGAGCGTCAGGAGGTGATGACACGCGACAACGTGCCGGCGACGGTCGATGCGGTGGTTTATTTCCGCATCGTCGATCCAGAGGCGGCGGTCGTGAAAGTGGAGAACTTCCTCAAAGCCACGTCGCTCATCGCCCAGACCACTTTGCGGAGCGTGCTCGGCCAGGCGCCGCTCGACGACCTGCTCTCGCAACGCGACACAATCAACCAGACTTTGCAGGATATTATCGATAAACAGACCGAGCCATGGGGGGGTGAAAGTCACGGTCGTCGAGGTCAAGGACGTGGTCCTGCCCGACACGATGAAGCGCGCGATGGCCAAGCAAGCCGAAGCGGAACGCGAGCGCCGCGCCAAGGTCGTCAACGCCGAGGGCGAATTTCAAGCGGCCGAAAAAATGGTGCAGGCCGCCGCCATGATGAGCAAGGAGCCGATCGCGTTGCAACTGCGCTTCCTCCAAACCATGCGCGAGATATCGAACGAGCATAATACAACGACCTTCTTTCCCATTCCGATCGATCTCTTGTCTCTCTTCGCGAACAAAAGCGCGCCGCCCAAGCCGTAGATCGCTGAGAATACCGAAGATTCTTAGATCCGCTTCTTAGAGGCGCGCTTGGTTTTAGCGAGCTTCGTCAGAGCCGCACCTTTGTGCATCGCCAGGTGGTCCGTCTTATCGCTTTTGATCAAATACTGCGGCTCCTCCTTCGAAGCGCGGACCGTGTAGGTCTTAAACTTGGTCGCTGAAGTGACCTTTTTCTTGATCGTCCCCCGAACTCGGCCCGCTTCCGAGTTCCACTCAACGTGATCTCCTACTTTGAATTCGTCTTTCGCCGGCGTTTTGCTCATTGGTGTTTCTCAGTTGGAAGCAGAGGTCGCCCGCGGGAGAACAAATTTCTCCATCGCATGCGCGAATCCATCTTCCTCGTTGCTTAAGGTGACAAAGTTCGCCTGGGCCTGGACCCGCGGACTGGCGTTGCCCATGGCGATGCTCAGGCCGCTTTTCTCGAACATCATGACGTCGTTAGGCATGTCGCCGATGGTGGCGATTTCTTCGGCGGGAATGCGCAGAGAACGGGAGAGAAATGCGACCACGCCGCCTTTGTTTGCTTCCGGGTTGGTTACGTCCAGGTAGTAGGGCTGGGAGCGCGCGGCGGAAGCTTGACCGCGCAACTCCGCTTGCAGCGCTGCCTCACATTTAGCGACCGCGTCGAGGTCGTCGCTTACGCCAACGATCTTGACCGCGCCGTCCAGGAGCGGGTTGAAATCGGTCGAGACTTTCGCTTCGAACTTCACCGTCCAGGCTTCGCGCGCGACGTGCGCACCCTGGGGATCAGGCACAAACCAGTCGGTCGCGGTATAGAGCCACCCCACGAGTTTGTGCTGCTCGATCACCTTCAGCGCACGGGTCGCCGCGGTTCGAGAGATGAAACGAGACTGAATCACGCTTAGATCGGGATTGACGAAGACACCGCCGTTAAAGCCAGCGACGATGATGTCGATCTTCAGATCGTCGATCAGCATTTTCATGCCGCGCGGCGGACGCCCGCTCGTGATCGTAAACCCGATTTGGGCAGCGCGCAGAGCAGCGACGGCGGCTCGGGCCCGCGGCGTGACGAGCTTATCGTTCGTCACCAGCGCCCCGTCCACGTCGGCGAGCATCAGAGAAATCTTGGTCGGTTTGGGAGAAGGCTTCATTTTCTTCGAGGGGATCAACTCTTAGCAAGCTTCCGCCATATAGTCAAGAGACGAGTTGACTTATTAGTAGTCGTGGTTTCTGCTCGGAATATGTCCGAGATGAATTCGAATTCGTGTCCCACGATCAACGGAGCAGCGGGTATTCCTTTACGCGGGAACGAGGCGCAGTCCAAGACGCGTTCCGCGGTACAGATGTTTCGATCTTTGGTTGGTGATCTCCGCCGACCTTCACGGACGATCGCGACACTTCGCAATGGCCGCACCTGCGAGAAACCGGACCGCAATGGCCTGGCACCCTCCGTGCCGCCGCCGCCGGAGCCACTGCCGCGGGATCTTTCGCTGGTTGATTCCAAGGAACTGATCCGCGAAATCCTGCGTCGGATCGGAGACGATCCGGATCGCGAAGGATTGCAGCAGACGCCTGCGCGGATCGTGCGTTCCTGGAAGGAACTTTACGGCGGCTACGCGCAACGCGCTGAGGATGTGCTCGTCACGCAGTTCCAGGCAGAGCAGTACGACGAAATGGTATTGCTGCGCGACATCGAATTTTTTTCCACTTGCGAGCATCATATGCTTCCTTTCCACGGGAAGGCGCACATCGCTTATCTCCCGAATAGCAAGATCGTCGGTTTGTCGAAACTGGCGCGCCTAACGGATATGTACGCGCGCCGGCTTCAGGTGCAGGAGCGTTTGACCTATCAAATCGCGACCGAATTGCAGCGCGTGCTTAAACCAAAGGGCGTGGCCGTGATGATCGAAGCGATGCATCAATGCATGTGCAGTCGTGGTGTCCGCAAACGCGGAGGCACAATGGTCACGTCCTGTCTGCTCGGCGCCTTCAAGGAAAACCTCGCCAGCCGCACCGAGTTCCTCGCGCTGGTGAAATCATAGGCGGCGACTATGAAGATAACCGTTTACCGAAAATCTGGGTGTCCTGGTCGGCCGCGGTGATGGGTTTTTTGGACGAGCTGGACATTCCATACGAGATAAGAAATGTGACGACCAATCCGGCGTACGGAAAAGAACTCGAGGTCGCGACAGGACAGTGCATGAGTCCGACTCTCGACATCGACGGCACAATTCTGCCCGATGCCAGCGTGGAAGATGTGGCGACGATTCTGGAGGAAAGAGGGATCGTTATCTAATCTACTACTACGATCCGCTCTCCACCTCACACGCCTCAACGCTGATCGGTGATGTGCTTCAATTCTTTCAATTCTGTCTCGCGGACGACGGCGGGACCCCGAATCGGGAAGTGCATGAGATAAGCCCGTGTGCCCTTGATCGCCGGCTGCCAGCCCCAGTCGTATTGGCCGATCCCGTAGAACGTTTTGATGGCTATCTTGCCGATGAAGCAGATCACCATCGGCTTGTATTTCTGAATGATTCTTAGGGCGCGTTTAACGCCAGCCTGCTCTTCGCCTTTTCGTAGTTCGGTCACGTCCACCGTGGGACGGTCCACGAGGTTGATGAAATTGAGCCGGTATTCCGGGAGGAACTTTGTGTCGTAGATCGTCTTCAGTAATCGGTCGTTTTTCAGATCACTTTCTGTTTCTTGGAGTAAACCGGCTCGGTTCAGCAGATACCAAAACATTTTGTTATTCGAAAAAGGGACCCCGCGCCGAAACGAGCCGGGATGCGGATTGATCCCGACGAAGAGGATGCGCGCATTTTTCGATGTCTTATGCGCGATCACAACGTCGACGATTCCACTTTGCGCGCTCCGCTTTTGCGTTTTGGCGCCGTCTTCCTTTTCGTCGGCTCGGGACTTTCCGCGGGGTAGGTAACGGTTTTGCCGCGGACTTTGGCAAAGGGCGTAAGCGTGTGAACCTGGCGGCGAGTCAAACTCATGATGTCCTCGGTGCGTATGCCGCGAACCGTTAAGGCGTCGCCAATGAGCGAGCGATGACAGCGCCAAGGCACCGCTTCGGCGCACATGATGGCGATGTGATCTTCTTTCGCCAGCTCGATCAAGCTTTCGAGGCTTTCTGCAAACTCGGGCGTCTGCATGTAGTCGGCGAAGCCGCGAAAAGAGGCGTTTCGCCAAGCGGCGTTGAGCGAATCGGACTTGGCATGGCGAAGACCGCCGAGGCCTGGCATATGAAGGTATCCGAGGCCGACTTTGCGTAAAGAGATCGGCAGCGAATCTTTATTGAACTGGGGATTATGACGGGAGCGCGGGACCGTCCGGACGTCTATGACACGGCTGACTTTGTGTGCTTGCAGCAGTGCAACAAATTCATCAAGCGTACGCGTGGAATGCCCGACCGTCAGGATGGTCGTGGAATATTTCACCTGCTCTTGAAATGCGGTGTGGTGACGAACCTCGACGTTGCAGCCAGGTAAAAAGCGGCGGCCGCGCCCACATAGACAGAATAGTCCAGAGGCGGCTTGATCCCTGAGGCGAATGTCATCGCGAGAGCAAACAAAAGGAGCAAGGTGGCAGTGGCCAGCGCGGTCTGGCGGGGCCACCAATTGACCAGCAGAAGGATGGCGAGAACCGTTTCGGCGAGCGTGGCGATGGCGCCCACAGTCGGCATGAGAGTCACCGGCAGGAACCAGTTCAGCTTGCCGGTGTAAATCAGGAAATGCGGCCAGTCTCCCCACGCCACACCCGGGGTACCCGGCATACCCCAAAGACCGAAGCGATCCGCGACGGCGGATAGAAACCCGGCCGCCAACGCGACACGAAGAGCACTTTTTGCCACATGCGCCGTCCACTTTGCATCGAGAAATCTGTTCAAATCAACCATCGGCCCCAGATCGCCGAATTTCGAAGCGGCAGGACGGCGCGTTCCCGTGGATGCAGTGTTCTTTGACGGGGGCGCCAATGATCTGGGTCAGCAGAGCCTCGGCGATGAGACATGCTTCCGGATGCCGGCTGGTGGCGGCGGCGAGAGGGCATCCGTTGCCAAGGATCAGATGCTTCCCTTCGCTCTCTTCAAAGGTCGCGGACCCGCCGAGATCCTTGAGAATACGCAGAGCGGTTTCGATTCTTTCCGTCCGCGATTTGCCTTTGATCGCCGACAGATGGTTATCCGCCACCCTTCTCCCGACTTCGCGCATCGCCGCGCGCAGTTCCTTCGAACTCAATTGTTTTGAAATAACGATGAGAATGAGGTCGAGGAGGACGCCATAGGATTTCGGAAAAATCTGCTCGGCTTCTGGAGTGAGCGCATAAGTTGCATGTGGTTTTCTGAAGCCAGCTTGCGTTCCCGACTGGTGCGCAAGTCCGTCCCGTTCCAAGCTTACGAGGTGTGCGCGCACCGCGTTGTCGGTCAAGCCCACGGCGGCTGCCAACTCGTTCACGGTTTGTTCTTTCGTCCGCAGCAAATCGAGAATCTTTCCCCGCGTGCTTTCCATCAGGCGCGTGCGCCAACCTGTTGTTTTCATGGGTTCAACCATAGGAAGAAATTAGAATAACTCCAAAGATACTTTGATTTATTAGCGCAGCGTGCCATCGTTCCGGCGTGAGACGGCATCAGCACACCGGGGGCGAAAGCAACGCGCTTCGATTCTGCGTCGTTGGGGATGCTGCTCTTCTCGACTCCACCGGCAAAAGGACGCTCGAATCAGTTTCAGTTTTCAACAATGCAGGAGTGAACACCATCAACCTAAGGAAGTCATGGATTACTTAGTCGTGCTCGCCACCGCGATGTCGCTCGGGTTCTCCGCCTTCATCGTTCATCGAATATTGCCGAAAGAGTAACCGCATAGGCAAAACCTATCGATGTGATCCAAACTCAGTAATAGCCGATTAGAACAGTGAAGCGATCGTACGAGGAGAAGGAACGAATGAACACCGGGAACAAACATTGGACGATCGCCGAAGGGGCTGCTTCACCGCAGTCTCCGTCCTTAGCCGAGGTGGAAAATGCCATGGCGAATCTCCCACCATTAGCAAAATGAACCGGGACGATTTGAGAAATGACATTGCGGCAAGTCCCTTTCTCGCCGGGATGAGCGACGGGCATCTCCGCGTTCTCGCGGCCTGTGGATGTCGAACTCAGTTTGATGAAAGCCAAGTCATCTTTCATCAGGGGGAGACCGCAAATCGATTCTATCTAATCGAAGAAGGAGCGGTCGAGCTCACAGCCACCACTAAATCCGGCGAACGCAGAATCGTGGCGGGCAGAATCGAACCCGGCGGAGTGTTGGGCTGGTCGTGGCTTTTCCCGCCGTATGAGTGGCAATTCACCGCCCGCGCCTTGAGCCCAACCAGCGCGATCTTTTTTTACGGGACAGTGTTGCGCGAGCAATGCGAGGCCGATCCGTCGCTGGGTTTTGAACTTTTCAAGAGGATGGCGGCGGAAATGGTGGCGCGGCTTCAGGCAGCGCGCAGGCGCCTGCTGGAGTCCGCGTCCGGCTTTTCACCGGTGGGAGGCGAGCACCCCATCTTCAGCGGGGGATACGTCAGCGAGAAAGACGGATAATTATGTTACACAGTATTCAACAACGCTACGGAGAGAAACTGCGCGCCACCGACGGCGAAATCGGGCACGTCAGGGATTTCTACCTCGATGATAAAGATTGGTCGGTGCGCTATCTGGTCGCTGACACTGGCGGATGGCTGCCCGGTCGCCTGGTTCTCATTTCTCCCCTGGCCCTCGGTCACCTTTATCCCAACGGAAAAGTGCTCATCGTCAATTTGACCCGGCGACAAATCGAAAAAAGCCCTTCGATTGACGAGCACAAGCCCGTCTCACGCCAGCATGAAGAGGAATATCACCGCCACTACGGCTACCCCTATTATGCTCAATCCTGGCCGTTGTGGGGACTGGCGGGTTATCCGGTGATCGTTCCGCCGCCCCGTGAGACCGATCTGAAGCAGCGGGTCCCCGATTCACATCTTCGCAGCACGCGCGCCATCGCCGGCTATAGTGTCGAAGCGAGTAATGGCGGGATCGGCCAGGTGGCTGATTTCATGATCGACTGGAGGACATGGATGATTCGAGAAATCGTAGTCGAATGCGGGCATTGGTATTCAGGCAACAAGATAGCGATACCCACGGACAAAGTGTCCCGAATCAGCTATGACGACAGCGCCATTTATGTGGACTCTTCGAAGAACGCGCTCATGAAAGCAGCGGTCTCGGCTGATTCGTGAAACGGTTTGCGGCGTCGCACGTGCTGAACGCCGCTGATCTCATTCGGAGCGAGCTCTTCGGCCTCGAGCGACTGGAGAAGCATGCGGAAAGCCTTGCCGAAGCTCAGCCGGTCACGGCGAATCCAAAGGCCGGGCGACGACTGGATCGACGCCTCGAAGAGAACGGACGCGCCCTCTTCGACGCCTACCGCGGAGTCGAGAAAGCGGTGCGCGACGAGCGTCACATCACGCCGGCGGATGAATGGCTACTCGATAATTTCTTCGTCGCCGAGGAGCAAATCCGCCAGGTGCGCGAGGATCTTCCGCGCGGATTTTATCGCGGGCTGCCGAAACTGGGCGGCGGTCCGCTCGAAGGTTACCCGCGCGTCTTCGGCATCGCTTGGGCCTTCGTCGCTCACACCGATAGCCGGCTCGATCGCGAGATGCTGCTCCGTTTTCTCGCCGCCTATCAACGCGTGCAGCCGCTCACGATCGGTGAGCTCTGGGCAGTCGCGATCGCATTGCGCATCGTCTTGATCGAAAACCTGCGCCGCGCCGCCGACCAGATCGCGGCCGCTCGAAAGGCGCGCACGGAAGGCGACGCGCTGGCGGATCGCTTGCTCGGTGTCGCCGGCCAAACCGCGGTCTCGCCTGAGATGGCTCTGCGCGGATTCGATTCGACAACTCTGCCGGCGGCTTTCGTGGTGCGGTTGGTCGAGCGTTTGCGCGACCAGGATCCGCGCGTCATGCCGGCGCTCGTCTGGCTCGACAAAATTCTCGCGACTGCCGGCACCAGCGTCGACGAGATCGTACACGCGCAGCATCAGCGCGAGGTCGGGTTGAACGTCACCGTGCGCAACATCATCACGAGCATGCGCCTGATCTCGGCGCTTGATTGGGCGAAAATCTTCGAGAGCTCAAGTCTGGTGGACGCGGCCTTCCGGGCCGAGGGCGATTTCGCGGCGATGGATTTTCCGACGCGGGATCAATATCGCAAGGCAATCGAACAACTGGCGCGCGGCTCGGGTCATTGGGAACTGGATGTCGCGCAGCGGGCGATCGCCGCGGCCGGGCGCGCGAGCGCGGGCGGTGGGACGCTGCACCAGCAGCAGGCAGGTTATTACCTCATCGCGAATGGCCGGCGCGCGTTTGAAAAGGAGATCGGGTTTCGTGTTCCCGGCAGCGAATGGTTAGGCCGGGCCAGCCGCCGGGCGGGCATCGTCGGGTACATCGGCGGCATCGTCATCACTCTCGCCGTCATTCTCACGTTGCCGCTGGTCGGCCTTTCCGCTCTCGGCATTGGCGGATGGGCGCTCCTGCTTCTCGCGCTGATTGGTTTGGTCCCGGCGTCGGATTTGGCCGTCGCGATCGTGAATCGCGCCGTCACCAACGATCTGCATCCCCGAACGCTCCCGGGTTTGGAATTGCGTGATGGAGTACCCGAGGAATTCCGGACGATTGTCGTCGTGCCGACGCTCCTGGTGACGCCGGTTGCGATCGAGGAGCAAATCGTCCGCCTCGAGGTGCACCACTTGGCGAATCAGGACGGCGATCTTTGTTTCGCGCTGCTCACGGATTGGGAGGATTCCGACACCGAGACCGCGCCGGGCGACGAAGAGCTGCTGCGCGTGGCCTGCGAAGGAATCGAGCGGCTGAACGAACGACACGGCCCGGCTGCGGAACATCCGCGTTTTTTCCTGCTCCATCGCCGGCGCATTTGGAACGAAGGCCAGGGCAAATGGATTGGCTGGGAACGGAAGCGCGGAAAGTTGCACGAGCTGAATCGCTGGTTGCGCGGCGCCACTGATACGACGTTCGCGCCGGTCGGCGGAGAATTTCCGGTTGCGCCGCAGGGCATTCATTACGTCATCACGCTCGACGCGGACACGCGCCTGCCGCGCGGGGCGGTGAAGAAGCTTGTCGGCAAGATGACGCATCCGCTCAATCAACCGCGGCTCGATCCAGTGCGCGGTCGCGTCGTGGAAGGCTACGCCGTCCTGCAGCCGCGGGTGACGCCGTCCCTGCCGAAGCGTTCCGAGGGCTCGCTCTTTCAATATGTCTTCACCAGCCGGAGCGGATTGGACCCCTACGCGTTCGCTGTCTCCGATGTTTACCAGGACCTGTTTGGCGAAGGTTCCTACAGCGGCAAAGGCATCTACGATGTCGATGCTTTCGAGACCGCGCTCGAGCATCGCATTCCGGAAAGCACGCTGCTCAGTCACGATCTGCTCGAGGGAATTTTCGCGCGCGCCGGCCTCGTCACCGACATCGAGGTGGTCGAGGAATATCCCTCGCGTTACGACGTGGCCGCGGCGCGGCAACATCGTTGGGCGCGCGGGGACTGGCAGTTGTTGCCCTGGATTTTCGGCTCCGGTTTTCCGGCGCACGATAAACCGGGCCGGCAGGCGATTCCCTTCGTCGGTCGCTGGAAGATGTTGGATAATTTGCGACGAACGCTTTCCGCGCCGGGGGCTTTTCTAGCCTTGCTCGCCGGATGGATGCTGCCCATGAAAGCCGCGACCATCTGGAGCGCGTTTGTCCTCGCGACCTTCGCCATTCCGGTCTTTCTGCCGCCGATCCTGGGCATCATCCCGCGCCGCTTCGGTCTCTCGCAGCGCCGACATTGGCGCGCGGTCGCGAACGATTTCGGCGTCGCGGTTTTGCAGTTCGGGCTCCTCGTCACCCTCATCGCCTCGCAAGCCTGGCTCATGGCCGATGCCATCCTGCGCACGCTTTTCCGGCTCTTCGTTAGGCGAAAAAGATTGCTCGAATGGGTCACGGCCGCGCAGGTAAAAATGAGCGGGCGGCTCGGTCTCCTCGGCATGTATTTGTGGATGGGCGGCGGCGTCGCGCTGGCCGCTGCGGTCGTGGTTATCGTCGCCTTGGATGATCCGAAAACGTTGCGCATCGCGGCGCCCATCCTCTTCCTTTGGCTGCTTTCGCCGGCGCTCGCGCATTGGGCCAGCCAGCCGCTCCGTTCCTCCAGCTCCATCCCGGTGGCGCCCGCGGATGCGCGCATTTTACGCCTGACCGCGCGACGGACATGGCGCTTTTTCGAGACGTTCGTGAACGCGCAGGAGCACGCGCTGCCGCCGGATAATTTCCAGGAAGATCCGCATCCGATCGTGGCGCATCGGACCTCGCCCACGAACATCGGGCTCTACCTTCTCTCCGTCGTCGCGGCGCGCGATTTCGGCTGGATCGGCACCCACGAAACGGTCGAGCGCCTGGAAGCGACGCTCGCCACCATGCAAAGCCTCGAGCGTTGCCACGGTCATTTCTATAATTGGTATGACACGCGCGACCTGCATCCGCTTGAACCGAAATACGTTTCGTCGGTCGATAGCGGGAATCTCGCCGGCCACCTGCTCGCGCTCGGCAACGCTTGTCGCGAGATGATCGCCGGTCCGTTGCTCGCGGCCGAATGGCTCAACGGCATCGAAGATGGACTCAAGCTCACGCGCGAATCGCTCCAGCAACTCATCGAAGACAAGCGCACCCACACCGTCACGCGCAAGGAATTGGAAGAGGCGCTCGATGCTCTGGAGCAGGGCCTGACGACTCTGCGCGAACACGCGGGAACACCGAATCTGCAGGAGCTGATCTTGCCTAACGACACCATTGTCGATATCGCGCGTACCTTTTGCGCGGAGCGAAAGAACGACGAGGCCAGTGTCGAGTTACTCGCCTGCGCGATCGCGCTGGAAAATTCCATCAAGAGCCATCAGCGCGATCTCGCGGGCGACTCGCTCCAGCCCCGGCTCGAAGCGTTGATCACGCAGACGCGCGCGATGTTCGAGGCGATGGAATTCGGTTTGCTCTTCGACGACGATCGTCAACTGCTTTCGATCGGTTACCGCGTTTCCGACGGCGCGCTCGACGAAAGTTTTTACGATCTTCTCGCTTCCGAAGCGCGCCTCGCCAGCTTCCTCGCCATCGCCAAAGGCGACGTGCCGACGCGCCATTGGTTTCATCTCGGACGCGTCGTTACTCCGGTGCACAGCGGCGCGGCGTTGATCTCGTGGTCGGGCTCGATGTTCGAATACCTGATGCCGAACCTGGTCATGCGAAATCCGGCCGGCTGTCTGCTCGACGAAACGAATCGGAACGTCGTCCGTCGCCAGGAAGAGTATGGCGCGGAAAGGGATTTACCGTGGGGCGTTTCGGAGTCGGCTTACAACGCGCGCGATCTCGAGTTCACCTATCAGTATTCGAGTTTCGGTGTTCCCGGGTTGGGGTTAAAACGCGGCCTCGCTGACGATTCCGTGATCGCTCCCTATGCCACCGCGCTGGGCGCGATGATCGCACCGCGCGCCGCCGTGCGAAATTTCGCCCGGCTCGCCGAAGCGGGCGGCCATGGACGCTACGGCTGGTTTGAAGCGCTCGATTACACGCCCGTGCGGCTCCCGGAAAATGAGAAGGTCGCCGTCGTCCGTTGCTACATGGCGCATCACCAGGGTATGACGCTGATCGCGCTCGCGAACGCCCTGCAACAAGGCACGATGCGGACCCGTTTTCACGCCGAGCCGATCGTGCAGGCAACCGAGCTTTTGCTCCAGGAACGGCCGCCGCGCGACATTGATGCCACTCATCTGCGCCCGCAGGAAGGGAAAGCGACGACGCGCGTGCGCGAGTTCAGTCCTTCGTCGTTGCGTCGTTTTCGATCCGCGCATCAGGCGACCGTACAGACGCAACTTCTCTCCAACGGCCGCTACTCCGTCATGCTGACCACAGCTGGTTCAGGCTACAGCCGCTGGGGCGAGATGGCCGTGACCCGCTGGCGCGAAGATCCAATCTGCGATTGCTGGGGCACTTACATTTTCCTGCGCGACGCCGAAACGGGTGACGTTTGGTCGGCCGGTTATCAGCCCAGTGGTGTCGTGCCGGATTCCTACGACGCGGCGTTCTTCGAGGATCGGGTGGAAATTTCGCGACGCGATGGAACGCTCGAAACCCGGATGGACGTGGCCGTTTCGCCCGAAGACGACGCCGAAGTGCGGCGGATCACGATTTTCAACAACGGACATCGCACGCGCGAAATCGAGCTGACCTCCTACGCGGAAATCGTGCTCGCGCCGGACGCGGCCGACACCGCGCATCCGGCGTTTTCGAATTTGTTCGTGCAGACGGAATTCGTCGCCGATCTCGGAGCGATCCTGGCCACGCGCCGGCGCGGCGCGCCTGACGAACCGGAAATCTGGGCGGCTCATCTCGCCATCGTCGAAGGCGAGACGGTCGCAGGTGTGCAATTCGAAACCGATCGCGCGCGCTTCCTTGGTCGCGGCCGGGTCATTCGCACGCCGGTTTCGGTGATCGATGGTCAGCCGCTTTCCAATACATCCGGCGCCGTGCTTGATCCGGTCTTCAGCATTCGGAGGCGGATTCGTCTCGCGCCGGGCGCGACCGCGCACGTCACCTTTTGGACGATGGCGGCGGATTCCCGCGGCAAAGTGCTCGACTTAATCGACAAACAGCGCACACCGGCGGCCTTCGAACGCACCACCACGCTCGCTTGGACACAGGCGCAGGTGCAGCTCTTCCATCTCGGCATCGGGCAGGATGAAGCGACGATGTTCCAGCGTCTCGCCAGCCACGTCATCTATTCGAGCCCGGCGCTCCGCCCTTCTTCCGATGCGCTCGTGCGCAGCGAAGGCGCGCAACCGGTGCTGTGGGCTCACGGCATTTCCGGCGACCTGCCGATCGTGCTCTGTCGGATCGACGACATCACCGATCTCCAGATCGTTAGGCAACTGCTCCAGGCGCATGAGTACTGGCGGATGAAACGGCTCGCCGCCGACCTCGTGATTCTGAACGAATATCCGGAATCATACGCGCAGGATTTGCGCACCGCGCTGGAAGCGATGGCGCGCGCGGCCGAAGCGCGTCGGCCTTCCGGAGACGCCGAGACCACGCGCGGTGCGGTCTTTATTCTGCGCGCGAATCTCGTCTCGGATGAAGCGCGCAGCCTGCTCCAGAATGCCGCGCGCGCCGTCCTCTTCAGC
>JBBSPM010000103.1:0-13030 GCA_038258815.1 Chthoniobacterales bacterium | reverse complement strand
TTGCCGTCGCGCGCTACACCTCGAACGGCGTCCTCGACACCGCCTTCAGTAACGACGGGATGGCCCAAATCGATTTCGGCAGTTGCTGCCAGTATGCCAACAAAGTCCTCCTGCAAAGCGATGGCAAAATCATCGTCGTCGGTTATCCGAACAGCGAATCATCCGATTCCGACTTCGTGCTTGCGCGTATGAGTCGGAGAGGCTCGCTCGACAGCACCTTTGGTGTCGGCGGCAAAGTGCGAACCTCCTTTGGCGATCTGAATGGCGGCGCCAACGGGGCAGCCCTCCAATCGGACGGAAAAATCGTGGCGGTCGGATTTCAAGCCACCTTCACCAAGAATTTCGCAGAGTTTGCCTTGGCCCGCTACATCAATTCCCAGTAATACCGACTAGCGGACGGCTGAGAGCAGGGAGCGGGGAGCTCGCCACGGCGAGTTCGTCCGATGGCGAACAGGGCGCTTGGTGGTCTGTAGTCTGTGGTCAAGTGGTCAGTGGTTGAGCTTGTAGCGTCGGCTGTCTCAGCCGAAGACCAGCTGTAGCGGCGGTCTGTGACCGCCGACGGGCGACGCTGACACACCGCCGCTACAGCCACCAAATCGTTGCCACTTTCGCGGCGAATCACGGATGCGGAAGATGGGAAAACAAGCCGCCCAGAAAGAGCGTGGCGAGGATCGCCCAAACGATCAGGAGACAAAACCCAACCACGAACGCCGCCGCCATCCATTTGAGCATCAGCTTGAGGATGGAAAGGAACGGGAGATCGATATCGACGATGGCGACCCGAGTTTCGGCCGAAAGATTCGTGCTTCGCTTCGCCGATGGCGTCAGATCGGCGGCGCGTGGCGGAGGAGGCGGGGTCGGATTGGGCAGCTGCGTCCCGTACTTGAGCATCGGCAAGTAGTCATCAATCGTCCTCCAATCGCCTCCGGTCGAAGGCCGGCAAGGTGTGTTCCGATCGGCCCGCCCATCTGCAAAAAGCTGCGCAACCTCCTCCTCGGAAAACGGTCCTTCTTCGCGGTCGGAGAGCTTGAGGAAGGACGCTTTCATTGGTCAACATCCGGCGATCTTCAAAGCACGAAATCCGTTCTTGCTAAGGAAGCATTATCGTCGGCATTATTCGGGAGAGGTTCCTAAAACTCGATTGCGCTCTCCCATGCAGTCTAATTCGCAGCCGACGAAAACGAGCCAGTCTCGCAAGTCCTCCGGGACGATCGTAAAGGTCTCCTGTATTGCGGTTCTTGGCGCTGCCCTCTTTGTCGTCATTTTGCTTGCGATCTCTCCCTATCCGTCTGCGTATCCGGCCCCTGCTTCCACGGCACTCGGGCACTGGTTCATCCGAGGTGGCACCGAGCCTTTTGCTTCGTCTCTCGGATCGCTGTTTCCGCCCCTCCCACCGCTCGCGGTCCTGGAACACTTAATAGTTCCCACGAAGCTCGACTACGCAAGTAAACTCATAGGCACCGCAGAATCGGGCCTGCGAATCTTGGCTTACATTGTTGGAGGTCTCTTCGCATATTGGAAATTCTTCAAAGGTCGCACCTTTCACCCCCGCCTGGAGCCCTCCGTGACGGCCGCGGCCCGGACCGAAGCAGGTCAAGTAATTCTCAGGGTTTCCTGCAAACTTAAGAATGTGGGGCTTTCCAGTATCGATCTCGATCGGGAACATTCGGCAATCCGCATCTTGCTCCGAGACCTGCCGTTATCGTCCGACATAGCCGAAATCGAGTGGGGAAGAAAATCCAATCTTTCGGTCGACGTTTTCCAGAACCACGAATGGATAGAAGGTGGCGAGACGATCGAGGATCAGCACCTATTCGTATTCCCCTCCATGCCACGCCAGAGCTGTCGCGTCGAGCTGCGCATGTATCGGATTCGACGGACCCTCATGGAGCGGAGACGGGAATGGAAGCGCCGGCGGAAAGGACCAAATGCCTGGGCTCACCATTTCATCCTGGATCAGTTTGACAGTCGAAGCAGAGCAGAAACCCAGGATAGGAGCGACAAATGATATGAGCCAAACAAATCGAGACGAAACCAGCGGTGGCACCTACCTCCCTCAACTAGGAAGGGCGCGAATAGCGGAGACGCTACAGGAGATCGGCAAGAAGCACGACCAGGAGCGATTCGAAGCAGAGAAAAAGTCGAAGCGCACACCGGCTCCGCACTTATCCGAGCAATATGCCCCGGATCAAGAGGAGCTGGAACGCTTCAGAAAAGAAAAGGAGCAGCCTCAAGATGCGCCCGAAGCCGAACCGAGCCCGGCGCCAGAACCAAAGCCGGAGCCAACCCCAGACGCAAGGCCAGACAAATGAGTCCCGGGCCTGGAGGCGGTCCTCCGTAGGACAGGAGCGGCGAGCGATTTCCCCTTTCGTGACGAAAAACGCCGTCACAAAGCTGAGGGAGCCGGCAAGGCGTGTTACGATCTGCGCGGCCGTCCGCGAAAAGGTGGGCAATCTGCTCCTCGGAAAACGGGCCTTCTTCGCGGTCGGAGAGCTTGAGGAGATAAAGCTTCACGCTTCGTCAAAATAGTCGCTATCGATCTTCTTGACGCTGTAGGCGTGTTCTTCCGCTACGCCGATGCCGTGTTCGATCATCAGCTCTGCCAGCCTACGACCATCGATGAGGATCACCTTTTGATGAAGCCCGGCGGCGTAGTCGCTGGCGTTGCCATGAAAGGAGCTGGTCGTTATGAAAACACCTTTGCTGGCCTTCTTTCCGGCAAGTGCGCCGACGAAATTCTGAATCTCGGGACGTCCGACGCTGTGCTTCCACCGTTTCGCCTGAATGTAGATCACATCGAGCCCGAGGCGGTCTTCGTTGATCACGCCATCTATGCCTTCATCGCCGGTTTTTTGCGTTACGGCTGCCGCCTCCTTGCGGGATCCGCCGTAGCCCATCGCCACCAGGAGGTCCAGGACGACTTGTTCAAAGCGGAAGGGGTTTACCGTCCCCAGCTTCGCTAAGAGATCGGCGATAAGCGTTTCTCGCAGCTCCGTGAACGCCGTTTCGATCCGCTCTTCGGGAGTGTCCTCTTCTTCCTCCTCGCCTGACACCACTCGAGAGGCTGCGGCGGCCTTCGTTCGCGCCGCGGCCACCCCTCGCTTCTTTTGTTCGGCCATAAATTCCCGGAACGGCTCGAACTGCATTAGGAATTGTCGATCGATCTTGCTCGGAGGGTTCTGGAGCAGCGCGTTGCCCTCGGGTGTAATCCGCAGTGTGGCTTCACGTGGAAGGTCCGCCAATCCGGCGCGGCGTAGATGAAACCCGGCCCAACCGAGGCGATTCCTAAGATAGGTCGACTGGGTGCTCGGGAGCATCTCAGCTCGCTCCTCCTCAGTGAGTTGAAAGTGATCCGCCACTTTGGGGGCAAGGTCGCGGTAAGCGTGTTCGGTGCCGTCTCCGATCAATTGGAGGAGAGGCAACATCATTTCGTCGTATTTTGGGATCGCCATGGGCTATTTCATTTCGCCAATACCTCTGCAACGCCGCCTCTTCGCGTCAAACAAACCGTTCTGTGATTCATCATTCGTTATGGCGGGGATGGTGCGCCGTGTATGACAGTCTTGTTGCGTTCAGCAAAATCCAAAGCACGCCGCCTAGGCCGATGAGGAACTCCCGGCATTCGAGATAGTCATGGCGAGACATCGATTCGAGGTGCGCGGCCGGGTTACGGTATTTGGTAGTGGCGCGGTTCAATGAGGCGAGTAGACCATCCTTAGCGAGAATCCATTGCTTATTTGCCATCATAGCGACCAATCCGACGAATGATCTCAGCAAGGCGCTTGTCTGAGATCTCGCCTTGCTGTGTATCGCGGTGCTAAGGAACCAGGCGAACACACCGATTTCGGGAGGTTTGCTGGCTTTGCCCGCGCAATACCGGGCAACTTTGGCTAGATCGGCATCGTTACAATCTGCCAGTAAGTCGTCCGCGCGGGAATTCTCCCGGAGAGGCAAAAGCATCCGCTCATGAAGCTCATTTTCCAACCCTTTGCAAAGTGGCAAGATCGCACACGACCATTCGAAATTTGGTTCGTCGTTGAACTTCTCGGCTATCCACTCAGCGGAATTGATGCACTTTCGCGTTAGATCGGAGAGCAGGTTTTCGTTCGAATCTTCTAATTCCTCCGCCTGTTCTTCTTTGCCTTCGCGCGCCTCCTCATCGGTGAGGCCAAAGAGCGAGGTGACCGACTGACGAATCCGAGAGGTTTTGCCCTCCCTCTCGATCTGCGACTGGCATTCGGCGGTGAAGCGAGCAAAAGGAATCGCTTCGAGCCGTGCCCGCATGATCGGTTTGCGAGAAATTTCGCACTTGCCGTAGGTCCCGAGCTCAATGCGCTTGAGCGCTTCATCTATCTCGTAAAGAGCCTCCTGTTCTCGCGATAAAAGGCTGAGCGCGAAATCGCGATCGTAAGCGTCGCTCCCGGCATCGGCTTGGTGCGTGCCAAATGCGGAAGCTTCGCTGTCTTCTGCGTGAGCGCGCAACGTGTCCTGCGCCACGCCGGCCATCGAATCGATCATGGCGTCCCGCAGTTGGAGGAGGCGTTTCTTTTGCAGGCGGGTGAACGGATCGAGCCGGATTTCTTTGGGTTTGACATCCGAGAAAACTTCGTTCTGCGCTGCTGCGGAAGCAAAGCTAATGACAACTTTGTCGGAGCCCGGTTCACTGTCAGAAACTAACTTAAGCACTTCATCATCGATGAATCTTCGGGTTTTCCCGCTATGGGGTGGCGCTTTGCCCTTAGGAGATCTGTTCCGATGAGACCTCTCTCGGGCGGGCTTTCGCCTCTTAGGAGCACGTGACTTAGCAAACGCTTCTAGGACCAAGCTTGAGATTCTATCGGCACGGTTGGATGGTGAACGCGATTGCGCTGCCACCTTGCGGAGTTTGATTATAAGCGCCGGGCTCCTCTGGGATCGTTTCTGCTTTGTGAGCGCGCGTTTCTTCATTCGCGAAGCCGGCGACGGATCACCGTATCATTGAGTAATTTTATGAGACGGATATCTCTCCGATGGTTACCGGTACCAGGGTCAGCCGATTTTGCCTCGTGAGAATCGACGATCTCGAGTGTGAGGGCGCCTCCGGCTGTCGTCAGCTCAACGCGACGCAGATCTCCTGTCACCCAATGGGCTGACTTTCTTGAGTTTTTCTCGGCCATGGTAGGTGGGCACTCCTCCGTTTTTCTGTTGCAGGATTCGTTCCAGTAACTTAGCGGCGGGTTCGTCGTTTGGATCTTGGGGAACGAGTTCGCCGCGGAAGGCGCGGGCGAGAAGGGAGGGAGTCAATGGGTCCACCTGCGCACGCGCCTGCGTAAACCGCACTTCGATTTGATCGGCTAGCGCAAACAGACCTTCGACGCGGCGCACGATTTCCTGCTGTTCGTCGAGCGGAGGCAGGGGAATGGGAAGCGTCCTTAACTGTTCAAGGTTAAGCGTCTTCCGCGCGACTTCGCGAGCGTCGCCGACCATCCAATTCTCAGCACGCGATGTTGAAAGCCAGAGAAGGACGAACTTGGCCTCGAATTCGCGCACCGGAATTTTGGCAACAGCGCGTGCAATGTTAATGCCCGCCAGGTCGAGCGAAGCAATCGCAGCGCGGCCGATTGTTCCAACAACGCTCACAAGCACCTCGCCGCCGCGGAGCACCGAGCGCTGATACTGGGCGTGAATCGTGCCTGGAATGCCGCGCAGACTCTCTTTTACCACCCGTCCCCCCTCCATGTCGCACACTCGAATCAACCTCGGACCATGCGGGTCATCTTCACCGGGTTGGACGACGCCGTAACAGAATGGCTCTTCGGGACTCATCACGAACCGCAAATCCACCCAAGACCAGTTCTCAGGAATGTCAGGCAGATCAAGATCGTTGCGCAAATCGGGACTGCTGTTATCGAACTCGCTCAAAGCTGCGTGACGTTCTTTGACTGGTGTGGCCTTCAGCTTTTGCAACTTTTCTTCCCGTCTCTTGCTGACTTCAGAAATCAATTCCTCAGAAGTGCCGATGTTCGGGCTTTTCTCCCGCCAATCGGCGGTGAGGCGGCCAGAGGAGGCGGCGGCGAGGACGGATTGGCGAAAGCGTTTGAGCAGGACGGGAATCTTAGCCAGCCGCTCCTGGCAGGCGTCCACTTTGCCCAACAGCTTCTCCAGCTTCGCCACAATCCGCCGCTGCTCGCCCGACGGAGCGAGCTTGAGAGGAATCTTCGCCGCGTTCTTTCCAGATATTTCGGCAAAGGTTGTTCCGCTTGCCAGTTCCTCCGCCATTGGCGTTGCGAACCTCAGCCAGAAATAGATGTATTCTGAGCAAATGCCGCCGCCACAGACGAAGCTCTTGAATCCTTGGTTGGTTGAAATCTCGTTTGCCGCGATCGCGACATAGCCGATTGGTGCGCGACTGGAGAAGAGGACTGTCCCCTTTGGAACGAGATGGGCCGATGAATTATTGAACCCCTTCTTGGTGAGAAAGCGTTTGCCGCGGGCAACGCGGATAGCCTTGTTGTTGCTTAGGTCCGCAGGTGTAAGCCACGGGATGCCCCCTTCAGTTGAGAAATTTTCCGGGTCTTGGGAATCCGGTGTTCCACCGCCAACTACCTTCGCAACATCTCCCATTTCGCCCGAAGCCCACCCTTGCGGAAGCTCCTCGTTCATATGCGCTCCTTCCAATGCCGGCCACGTCGGGCCGCGTGAACGACGGCGAACACCGTGATGACTTCGCCCTGAACGCGGTAAACAATCCGATAGGGAAACCGCGGCGGCAGAAACCAGCGGATGTTGCGCCGCCGATCACGAAGACGGTGGATCAGTGGATTGAGGGGCAGGGCGTTAATGGCGCGGCGCACGGTGCCCGCGAAGTCGGCGCCCAGGCCGGGCTGTCGCTCCTCATACCAGGCGGCCGTAGCTTCGATGTCGGCCAGCGCGTCCTCACGGATGTCAAGGGAGTAGCTCACTCGCCAAAGCGGGCTTTGAGGCGCGCCTCGGCTTCGCTCCAGGGGATGGATTTCTCGGGATGCTTCTCCATGTCCTCCAGGCGGGCTTCCAGCAGCGCTTTATCCTCGTCGCTTAGTGGGTCATCCTCATCGAGCCATCCTTTGTTGTCCATTTCCGCAAGTTTGACCCGAATCTCGTAGCGCTCCTCTTTGGTGAGCTTGGGCAGCTCCTGAAGAATTTCGGCTTTGCTCATGACTGAAGTTTAACCGGTTGGCTCGAGGTTGTCAGGACAGAATTCGCCCCGTCATTTCTGAACGCTCTCTTCCTTCTCCATCAACGCCACGATTTCACGCAAATCATCCACGATGGCTTCGAATTCCGTGATGGCTTCGGCAGCGAGGTCTTGCGGTTCCGGGAGGTCGTCGCTGTCTTCGAGCGAATCGTCTTTAAGCCATGTCACGTCCAACTTGTAGCCGCGCTGTTTGATTTCGCTGAGGTGGAATTTGCGGAATCGGCCAGTCTCTCCGCCATCGATTCGCTTGCTCGAGCCGTTCGGGTCTTTGCCATAGCTCTTTTCGAACTCGGCGAAGTGTTGTGAGGTGAGCGGGCGATCTTTCTTGGTAATTCCCGGCACGTTGGAGCGGGCGTCGAAAATCCAGACGTTTTCCGTCGGCGGACCTTTCTGGAAAAAGATGACGTTGGCTTTCACGCCCTGGCTGTAAGGCGTGAAGGTGCCGCGCGGCAGGCGCAGGACGGTGTGCAGGTTGCAATCCTGCATGAGGATTTCAAAGACCTCGCCGGCTTTGCCCTCAAAGAGACAGTTGTCCGGCAGCACCATCGCGGCGCGACCGCCCGGCTTGAGCGTGGTCATGACGTGCTGGACGAAATTGAGCTGCTTGTTGCTCGTCTCGATCGTGAAGTCTTCGCGTTCCGGCGCCTGATTTGCGCCTTTCGTGCCGAAGGGAGGATTGGTTAGGATGACGTCGTTCTTCTCGCCGCGGAACGGCTCGTAAATCGCATCGCCGAGATAGATCTGCGGCTCGACACCGTGGAGAAACAGATTCATGAGCGCGAGCCTGCGTGGGCGCGGCACCAAGTCCTGTCCATAGTAGGTTTTCGTCTTGATGCGTTTCGCATCCGCGCGGTCGAAGACGCCTTTCGATACCTCGACCAGCCACTCGTAGCTGCAGACGAGAAAGCCGCCGGTGCCGCAGGCAGGGTCGGCGATCGTGAAGTCGAGTTTGCCGCGTGGGTCCGGCTTCATCACGCGTACGATCGACTGGATAAGAACGCGCGGGGTGAAGTATTGGCCGGCGCCTTTCTTGCCTTCGCTGGCAGCTTTCTCCAATAACCCCTCGAAGGCCGCGCCTTTTACATCCACGTCCATCGATGACCAATCCTCCTCATCGATCATCGCGATGACACGCTTGAGGTTGACCGGATTATTGAAGCGAGGAGTGGCCTGGGTGAAAATGTCGCCCAATAACCCGCCTGCTTCGCGAAGCCGCCGCAGGATGTCCGCGTAATAATCGGTCAGAGCAGTGCCGGACTGCTCTTTAAGGCTAGCCCAGTCGCAGCCCTTTGGGACATTGGCGGCGCGCTCCTCCGCCATCTTAAGGAAAAGCAAATAAGTGAGCTGCTCAATGTAATCGCCGTAGTCGATGCCATCGTGGCGCATCGTGTGGCAAAAGCCCCAGAGTTTGTTAACGATGTCGGACATGGATCAGGCAGCGACTAGTGTGTAGTTTAAACGATCAATCAATGGCCGAAGGTCTTCCCCGAAGACCTTTCGCGCCCGGGCAATTCCGCCGCGCTGATTGAAGACGGGTTGATATTCGAGATCCTCTTCGCTGATACTGAGGTTCTCTTTTAGATACTGTGCGATGAGACCAAGCCACTTGCGCTGGTCTGACGTGAAAGTGTGGAACGCCTCGATTTCCTCCAACGCTTTAGTCACCCGTTGTTCTGATGTGAGCAAGGGCTCCTGTTGATCCGCAGCGTGCTTCACCATCGAGATCACATCGGCGAGTGCATGATAGACCGAATTGTGGGCTTTGCTCAGACGCTCCTCGCCAAATCCTTTGCTCGCCAGTTCACTCTTGAGCTTGGAAAGTGCTTCCGGATTCCAGTCGTGCGGTCGTTTCAGGAGAATCGTCAGGGCGTCGACTTGGTTGGCGTTGCTACGAACAAACTTCGTGAATGCCTCAAGATAATCCTCCGGCTTTTCCCACTCTCCAAAGAGCTTCCGAGACGTGACTTTGTCTTCAACGCCGTAGCCGACCCAGAATGTTCGCTTGGCGCGCTGGTAGTTGACGAGAAGGTCCTGAAATTCCGCATTGCGCAGTAGCTTCATGGTTTCGTCGAACTTGTCGCGAAGTAGCTTCGGAAGACCGGTAGCGAACTTGCCGACGTTCCCATCCGCTATCCACCGGGAGAACTCCTTGCGCGCTTCCGCACTCATCGATTTGTCGATCCGGTGCAGACGCTTTACGAGGGCGTTGACGTGGTAATTGCGATCGATGTTCTGCCAAATGTTCTCGATCACCTCGATGATGGTGAGCGGATTACTTCCCGGCTCTTCGATCTGGAAGTTCGATACGTCTTTGAAGTAGCGGAAGAGAGTGCCGTCGAAGCAATCGAAGACGACGAATTTCGATTTGTTGATGTCCTCACACCGGCGCGTGCCGCGCCCCAGCATCTGCTCCCAGAGGATGCGGGACTTCACCGGGCGGAGAAAGACGATGAACTCGAGCGCGGGAATATCCACTCCCGTCGAGAGCATATCGACGGTCACGACGATTTTAGGCTTTGGGCGATTGCGGAATTCGCGAATCCGTTGCAGCGGTCGATCAACATTTGGGTTGCCGGTGATCTTCTGAACGAAATCATCACCCTGGGCGAACACGTCGCGACAAATGCGCACCAATTGGTCGGCGTGCGATGTGTGCGGAAGGTCGTTGACCGCGAAGACGAGGATCTTCGGGAAGCGCCCCGTTTCTTCTTCGTGTTCGTAGGCGTGCTTCGCTATCTCCTCAATGATCTTACGATTGCTTTGCGGCGCGGTGATCTCGCGTTCGACCGCCGAGGCGTCGAATTCGCGTTCATCCTCGACGTTGTCGAGTGTTTCGCCGCCTTTCTCGGGATCGATCTTCCCGATCTGCTCACCCTCTTTCAGGAAGACTCCGTTGAGGCGAACATCTGAATGGATCGCGACCTGGTCAAAGTCGACGAGGAAGCCCTCTCTCACAGCCTGTTCGACTCCGTAGCGAAAGACGGGCTCTCCGAAGAGCGCGACGGTATGCGCGGCTGGCGTTGCGGTCAGGCCGGCACGAACAGCATCGAAGTGCTGAAGCGTATTTCGCCAGATGCTCGTCTCCTGCGCGCTGTACCCACGATGGCATTCGTCCGCGATGATGAGATCAAACGCGTGAATGGGAATGTCGAGCCGGTCAGCGTCATCCTCGATGTCCGGGTCGCCATCGGTCTGCGGGAAACTGCCTCCAGCCCCGAAGAGGTTCCGAGCCATGCGCTGGATGGTCGAGACGTAAACGAATGTATGCGCGTTCGGGGCGGTTAGATATTCGTTTGGTAGGACCTTTGGATCGAATGGAGAGTCGTCGCCGAAATCCTCCTTCTGAAAGCGTTGGCTATAGACCTCGTATTCCTGGGTGAACTTATGGCCTTTCGGCGTGTTGAAGGCGTTGAACTCACGGACCGCCTGGGCAGCGAGCGCTTTTCTATCGACAAGGAACAGGATGCGGCGAACCAGTTTGGATTCCAGCAAACGATAAATCTGCGCGACCGTGACGTAGGTTTTTCCGGTCCCGGTCGCCATCGCGACCATCATGTCGTGCCGACCGGCGAGGATCGCTTGCTCGACGGCGAGAATGCAGTCGCGTTGATAGGGCCGGAGCCGCTCGATCCGCTCCGGCGGCGTGTCGAGCAGGTAGGATCGCGCGGCTGCCGTGTCTTGGTTGAATCGCGCTTCGAGCGCGTCCGGCGTGTGGAAGTCGCTTAGCTGGCGCGAGACGAGCTTTTCGGGACGAGTGTCCAAGTGCCAAATCAAGGTCCCGTTGCTTGCGTAGAGAAACGGGACCCGAAAGTCCTTCCATTCACCAGCCGCGTCGAAAACTCCCCGTGCATATCGCTTTGCCTGCTCGAGCACGTTTTGTGGATTGACCGTGACTTTCTTTGCTTCAACGATTCCGAGGCATTGGCCGCTGACAAAGAGCGCGTAGTCGGCGGGGCCATTGCCAGTTGGCAGCTCTTCGACAGCGCATTTATCGAGCGCCTTTAGATCGAGGTTGGAAGAAAAAGGCAGCAGCTTCCAGCCTTTGTGTTTGAGGCGCGTGTCGATGCGTTTTTTGCGCGTCAGCCACTCAGCTTCGCTCATCGAAATCGCTTTCTGGCCGCCAAATCAGGAATGAGCGAACTCTCGATAAGAAGCGTGTCAATGTTCTGGCGGGCTCGTTCCTCCGGGGCAGGCACTCGGCTTTTCTATCGGGCAGAGGAGAAATGTCTAGGGAAATCGCGTAAAGGCTTCGGAGCCCACGCGATCTATTGCGCCTCGGCTGCCGACGCGATTGGTTAAGCGTTAAAGGTTGTTGGTTCTTAGTTATTTGTCGGAGACGCCGCTGGTGCAAAGACGAGCCGCTCGAATCCTGGATAGGAATCCGCGGGCCAGAGTTCGATGTATTGAATCCACTCGCCCGCGGTGGCCGGGTCTTCGTTTGGCTGCGCTTCGTCCATCCGGTTGCGAGGTCTTTATTAAAGGGGTGATGGTATTCCCGAAGGCGCGAGTGCAGGCAAAGTTTGGGTCCACGCAGAGCGTCCATTGCCTTCGGGAGTGCGGCTCTGCGATTTACATCCAGAATGGGGAGTACAGTCGCAAACTAACTCCAGACCAAATCGATTTGTTTACGAGGGCTTTCACCGGAATCGCCGGGATGGACCCCGACTTCAGCAAGACTGCTCTGGCCGGCGTTCTGCGCGAGACAGGAAGCAGAGAGCGCGAAGGTATTTCAATAATTGCGGAAGGGTTTTGATTCCGCGGAGGCGATCGATGCCTGGGTCGGGCATGTTAGTTTTCCGAAGTGAAGCCAATTCTGGGCCGTGGCGGGGCGGGCGGCTCAGGCGGTGGGTTGAGAATCTGCATCAACTCCTGAAGGACGTGGACGATGGCCGCCTCGTGTTCGTCCAGCCGACCGGTGAGCTTTTTCTCCAGCGTCGCGAGCTTCTTCGCCAGCTCATGCGTACCGAGGAGCGTTTCCCGCATCTTAACGAAGGCGCGGATGACAAAAACGCTCATTTGCACGGCGCGCGGACTGCGCAGAACGTTCGCTGCCTGGAGGGCGCCGTGTTCGGTGAAGGCATACGGGCGGTAAGCCGCGCCTCGATGTTTCCGGGAACTCATCGCAATTTGCGATGAGTTTGTTTTTCCTTTGGTTCTTGAAATCGCAGGCGGCGATTTCAAAACCTCGAACTCGGCCTGACTAAGCTGGAACATGAAATCGGGCGGGAACCGATTTCGATTGCGTTTGATCGCCTCGTTGAAACGAAACGTGGGCACGCCGTAAATTCTGGCCAGATCGGTATCCAACATCACGCGGATGCCGCGTATTTCCCGAATCATGGCGTCGATTTGATCGCTTGAGGGCAACGAGGATTTCGCGGGAGGAGCCATAGCCAATACAGTTGTGTCCGATCAGTTCAGCTCCATCCAGCATTTCAGCGTTGGCTTCACGCCCACCGCCAGCCGGCCTCGAGCGCGAGGAGCGCTCCGATCTCGAAGAAGCCGGTTGCGATATCAAAGCCGCTCGCGATCTCGGTCCAGTCGTGGAGGTATTTGAGGTCCTTCCACGTCTCGTCGCTATTATCGACGATAAAGAGCTCGCCAGCTCCGGTTTTTCGCGCTTCTGCAGCGCTGGTTCGACTTTCAGGTTTAAGCGGGAACTCTCCTTCCATCTCCAAGTTCAGCGATTCCTGCGGGGTCGGCATTGGCGGGCATTTCTAGCGGGACTTCTGAAATCTGACAACGGAAGAGTTCAACGCCTGCGGCGGGTCGCTTTGTAAACGGGAGGCTCTTCGCGCACGGCGGCGTTCTTGTCCG
>JBBSPM010000102.1:0-13173 GCA_038258815.1 Chthoniobacterales bacterium | reverse complement strand
GACTGTAACCTCGCTCTCGAATTTCTCCTTCGGCCCGAGGGCGGGCCGGCTCCATTGCACGACTTGCGCGTCCTGCACGATCGGGCAGCGCAATCGGCCGCCCTGAATATGGCAATAGATGAAGCGCTCTTGCGGACCGCCGTTTCTCCGATTCTCCGTTTTTATCGTTGGGAACGCCCATCACTTTCCTTCGGATATTTCGGCCGCTTCGCCGAAGTCGCGGCGGAGTCGCCCGAGCGTGATCTCGTCAGACGCTGGACCGGAGGTGGTATCGTGCCTCACGGCACGGATCTCACCTACTCACTCATTCTTCCTCGAACCGCCGGGAGCGCGATCCCCGCCCCTCAGCAAATCTACCGACAGATTCACGGTGCCATTCAGCAGGCGCTTGCTGAACACCTGCAGGTATCATTGGCAAATGTGGACGCGCCCAAAATTTCCGACGCCTGCTTCGCGAACGCAGTCGCCTCCGATGTACTCTTGCAGGGTCGCAAGATTGCTGGCGCAGCGCAGCGTCGAACGCGTGCAGGCCTTCTCCATCAAGGCAGCATTCAATATGAAGCGCTGCCGGCTGGCTTTCGCGAAACGTTCGCATGCGCTCTAGGCCTTGAGTATTCCCAGATCACTTTGGATTCGGAAGTCTTGCGCAGAGCCGAAAAGTTGGTCCGGGAAAAATACGGCACCCTGGAGTGGCTCAGGATGCGTTGACTCTCCTGTTTTGACTTTAAAGCACCGCCTTTATATTCTTCTCACGTGGAAGTTTTCACCCGCACACCCGCCGTTAAAACTCCGTCGGCGGGACCGCTGGCGCGGGTGGCCCAAATCGTCCAGACGCAACTGAACGAAGTCGAAGCCCGCATCACGCAGCAGGCCGCCGAATTTGATCCCGCAATTGAGGGATACGTCTCCTATGCTATCGGCGGCCAAGGGAAACGGCTCCGGCCGATGGTGGCTTTGCTGAGCGGCGGAGCAACCGGAACTCTGAACTCCGCGCACGTGGATCTCGCGGTTATTCTGGAGCTGATCCATATCGCGACGCTGGTGCATGACGACATCATGGACGACGCCGAACGCCGGCGCGGCCAACCGACCGTCAATGCGCGCTGGGGTAACTCGCTCAGCGTGCTTCTCGGCGATTGCCTCTTCGCTCAAGCGCTGAATCTTTCGACCTATTTTGAGGACGCGAAGGTGAGTCGCGCCATCGCCCAGGCGGCCCGCGATGTCTGCACCGGCGAGATCATTCAAACCCAGCGCCGCTTCGATCTCCATCTCGGCGTGCAGGATTACCGCCGCATCGTGGAGCTGAAGACGGGCTCGCTCTTTTCCGCCGCGGCCGAGTTGAGCGCGGTCATTAACGAGCAGGAACCGGCGGTGGTGCGTGCGCTGCAGAGTTACGGAATGAAGATCGGCGCCGCCTATCAGATTTACGACGACTGCCTCGATATCGCCGGGAACGAATCAGTCATTGGAAAAACGCTCGGGACCGATCTGCGCAAAGGCAAACTCACGCTGCCTGTTTTGATGCTTTTGAAAGCGGCGCCGGCAGTGGAGCGCGAGCAATATTCCCAGATGATCGTGAACGGCAAAGTCGATGAGTTAACCGACATTCTTCGCGCTGAAATCGGCACAGCTTCATTGACCGAGTCTCTCAAGGCCGGGCGCGAATTGATCAGGGAAGCGCAGACCGAACTGGCGATTTTGCCCGAGAGCGAACACGCGACCGCGCTGAACGAATTAGGCGACGCCCTGCGGGATCTTCTGGATCAACTGCGCGAGTAGGTTCTCTCTGGCTGTCGCCGCGCCCCGGCTTCCTTCTCTATCACATGGCGTCGCTCAAAATTCGCGAAATGCCGCAGGACGATCGTCCGCGCGAAAAGCTCCTCGCCCGTGGCCCCGACGCCTTGACGGATTCTGAGCTGATCGCGATTCAGTTGCGCACGGGATTGGTCGGCGCAAATGCGGTGCAAGTTGCCGGGCAGTTGCTGGAACGCTTTGGGTCGCTCAGTGGCCTCAGTCGCTGCACCCTGGATGAGCTCTCGGGCATTCCCGGCATCGGTCCGGCGAAGGCGATGCAATTGGTCGCAACTTTCAAACTGGGTCAACGTCTCGCCCGCGAAACCTATGGGCAGTCCAAGGTGGACACGCCCGAGCTCGTCTATCAGTTGCTCTCCACCGAGATGCGCGGGCTCCACAAGGAGTCGCTCCGGGTGGTTCTCCTCGATACGCGTTACCGCTTATTGCGAATCGAACAAGTGTCTCTGGGCAGTCTGAATGAGAGTATTGCGCATCCGCGCGACGTCTTCCGACCCGCCATTATCTCTGCTGCCTATGCCGTCATCGTTGTGCATAATCATCCCTCCGGCGATCCTTCTCCTAGCCAGGCGGATCACAGCCTAACGAGGCGTTTGGCGGAGGCTGCGGAATTGTTGCAAATCAAACTGCTCGACCACATCATCATCGGCGCACCTGCGGAAGGGCGACTGCCTTATTTCAGTTTCCGAGAAGCGGGCGCGCTATGAGCATCCATTCCACCGCAATAATCGAAGAGGGCGCATGGCTCGGCGAGGGTGTCGAGGTGGGACCGTTTTCTCTGATCGGAGCGGAGGCAGTCGTAGGCGACGGGACGATTATTCGTTCGCATGTCGTGATCGAGGGCGCAGTTCGCATCGGCCGGCAGAACCAGATCGGTCACGGCTCCATTCTCGGCGGGGCTCCGCAGGATCTCGGCTTCGCTTCCGCCACGAAGAGCGGAATCGAACTCGGAGACGACAACGTCATTCGCGAATATTGCACGATTCACCGGGGAACCGCCGAGGGCAGCTCCACGATTGTCGGGAATGGAAATTTCCTCATGGCGGGAGCGCATTTGGGCCACAACTGTCGGATTGGAAATAACGTTGTCATCGCCAATAACTGCCTCCTCGGCGGCTACGTCCGGGTGGATGACCGCGCGTTCCTCGGAGGCGGCAGCGTCTTTCACCAATACGTGCGCATCGGGCGGCTCGTGATTACCCAGGGCAATTCCGGCTTCGGGAAGGATCTCCCGCCCTTTGTCGTGGCGGCGCAAATCAACCTGGTGGCGGGGCTGAACATCGTGGGCCTACGCCGCGCCGGGTTCAGCGCCGCCGACCGGGATGAAGTGAAACGCGCGTTCAAGCTGCTTTACCGCAGCGGGCTCAACACGCGCCAGGCCCTCGAAAAATCCGCCGAGATGGAATGGACGCAGCACGGCCGCGAGTTTTTTGATTTCGTGGCGGAGGCGGGCACGCGAGGAATCGTCCCTTCCCGCAATTCGTCGGCAGACGACTCTTAGCGCGCGCTCGGGCCGAGTTTGATCGCGAGGATGGCGAGCATACGCCCCGTCTTTCCCTTCTCCGCGCGGTAGGAGTAGTAGCGATCCAAATTGCACGCGGTGCAGACGCCCTCGTCGTGGATCTTCTGGACACCGCGTTGCCGACAAACGCGCACGATCTCAGCCGCGAAATCCACCTCGTAATGCGGCGGGCGGATGCAGGGGCTGAGTTGCACCACCAAATCCGACGCCTGCGAACCAAATCGTTCCGCCATCAGATCGATCGCGCCGCCGGCGATTCCAAGCTCGCTGCCCTTCTTACCGGAATGCACCAATCCAATGCACTTGCGCACAGGATCGATCAGATAAACCGCGCAACAATCCGCGACGTAGATTCCGAGGCAAACGTCCGGCACATTGGTCACCAATCCATCGCAGGCAGAGAAACACTCGTCGCCCGCTGGCGGCTGTTCGACCGCTCGCACAGTGCATCCGTGAACTTGATCGGCCGTGATGAACGGCAATCCGCCGAGACCATGATCGGCGCGTATGTTTCGATGCACCACGTCAAGGCGTCGGAGCGCCTCTTGCTTGTCGTGTTGGGCATCGATACCCGGCACGCGAATGATGAAGGCGTGGCCAAAATCCGGCAAAGCCGCCAGGGCGGGGCAATGCTCCACCGCGGCCGAACGATCCACCTCAAACACAGGTTCGCCTAACGAACAGGCGCACGATTTCCGGCTTGGTTGAGCGGGAGCGGAGTCGGCTTGGGCGGCGGCGTGGGCTTGGGATCGGTCCTCAATTTCCGCCGCGTCTTCGGATCATCGAGCTGATTGGCATAGGTGACCTCGGTGGCCGTGACGCGATCAAATTCAGCCATGGCCGCATTGTAAGTAAAGAGAGCCTGCAAGCTGATCGACTGCGCGCGGGTGACTTCCACGCGGGCGTTCAAGACCTCGAGCTGCGTGCCCGCGCCGGCTCCCAGTCGGGCGCTCGCCAGACGCAACGCTTCCTCGGATTGGCCCACCGTCTCCTGCTGGCTGCGAATCAACTCCGCGCCTTGCACGAGATTCGAATAGGCTTGCTGCACTTCGAGTTCGATCTGCCGCACCGCGTCGTCGTAGGTGATCTTCTGCTGCGTAAGGACGGACTTGGCTTGCTTCAGGCGGCCATAGGTTTGACCCGAATCCCAGATCGCCCACGAGCCACTCACCCCGAAGATGTAACCAGACCGGGCGTCGTTGATCCGCTCACTGATCGGCGAACTGCGGAAGTCCGCCCCGCCCGTGGCGTTGACCTGGGGGAAGAATCCAGAGCGTGCCACTCCCACTTGCGCGGAACTGCTGAGGACGTTCGCCTTTTGCGCTTTCAAGAACGGGCGACGCGACTTCGCCACCTCGATCGCTTCGGCGAGAGGAATTGCCCGCGGCCGGTAGGTCAGCGTGCCGATGCATTCGAGCGGGTATCCCTCGCCGCGATTCGGATCGAAATCCAAGCCAATCGTGCGTGCGAGTTGTAGTTGAGCGATGCGATAGTTATTGCGGGCGCTGATCAGTTCCGGTTGCTGGTTCGAAAGCGCGACCTGCGCTTGGAGGACGTTGAAGCGCGGCACCGTGCCCGCGTCGAATCGATTTTGCTGATCCTGCAACTGACTCTGCAACAATTTAACAGATTCCTCCTGCACCCCGATGAGAGCGCGATTCAAGAGAACCTGATAAAACTGCGTCCGCACCGTCGCGATGACCTGATCGATCGTGTCGCGAAACGCAAAATACGCGGCATCCCGTTGGAAATCTGCCGATCGAATCTGCGAAGGGATTCGGCCGCCGGAGAAGATCGCCTGGCTGGCCTGAATGCGAATATTGAAGCTGCTATCGAGGACATCGAAGCCGCTATTCAGCCCGCCCCGGCTGCCTCCATCTCCCGTAAAATTGCTCAAGCTCGAAGCCTGGTCCGAGAAGGAGCCGGTCGCATCTACCCGCGGCAGCGCATCCGCCCGTAACTCCAGATAAAGCCCCTTCGTCCGTTCGATTTCCTGACGCGCACGCTGGATATCCGGATTGCGCTGCAGCGCGGTCAGGATCGCGTCGTTCAGGGTGAAACGAGGGACGCCTCCTTTTTCCACTCCCACCATTTCGGTGCCGGCATGCAGCGCACTACACGGCGACAGAAGCGTGATGACAACAACGAGGTCAATAAAAACGAAAAATTTGCGCATGAAAATTACGGGCGTGGACGGGAAAGATTGAAAGGTTAACCGACAGATTTTCTTAGTCCACAAGGTTTAGCGGACACATGCAAAGCGCATGCCACCGCAGATTTTCAGTTTTAAACAACTGAACCGGAGCTGTTTAAAAATTTCCCCTGAGAGGATGGTCGGTCATCCTCTTCCCAACGTTGGGATCATCGGGTTCCATTTTCGTAACGAATTTGCTGCTTCGAAGGGCCATAGGGAGCGACAGCCGGAGCGCATTTTCACTTACTCTGGCAATAATCGTAAATCTTGCTGTAAATCTGCAGCCAGGCCTTCTGTTCGGATGGGCTCAGGTGCGTCATGATTGTCATTATATTACCCACCATTTCCTCGCGGATCCGACGCACCAGCGAAGAGCCTTTTTCGGTGATACAAACCATCACCTTTCGGCGGTCCTCGCGCGCGATAGTCCGGACGAGATAACCGAGATTGTCGAGCCGCGCGACGAGCCCACTCGCGGCTGCCGTGGTGTGACCCATTTTTTGAGCGATCGCGGACATTGTCAGGACTTCCTTTTGGTCCAGGGCCGCGAGCAGGAAAAATTGCGGAAAGGAAACTCCACCCGGGGACAACTCTTTGCACAGATGCATCACGAAACAGCGCTGCATCTCGAGAATAATGTGCGACAGCCGCTCGGCATCTTGCCGGAACTCGTCCGTACGACTTCGTGGGCGGGGCGTGAGGACGGCAGAGTTCAAGGCGAACAAGCTAAAAGGCCGGTCCGGAGTGTCAACCAATCCGGCGTCCCTAATCCCACGTAAAAACCGTCGTCATCGCGCCCGCCGGCAACACCTCTCGTGGCCGCGCCAGCACGAGCGCATTGGACTGGCTTAACCCGAACAAGGCGTGCGATTCCTGCCGTCCGACCGAAGTAAAACGGCCGTCGCGCAGAACTCCTCGGACGTAATGAGGACGGTCGCCGTCGTTCGAAATTTCTGACTGCAATCGCGCCGGCTGGGACGGCAAAGCCAAGGCGGTCTCGCTCGCTCCCATGAGTTTCAGAATCGCTGGCCGCACAAAGAGCAGGAACGTGATAAAGGCCGAGACCGGATTCCCCGGCAAGCCAAAGATCGAACACGCGCCCGCGCGTCCGAAAAGGAATGGCTTTCCCGGTTTCACGGCCACGCGCCATAAATCCAGGGAGCCACCGGCTGACGCGATCGCACCTTTCACAAAATCGCGCGCGCCGACTGAAACTCCACCGGTGATAATCATGACATCAAGGGCCGTTGCCGCGCGCACCGCGCTTTCGATCTCCTCTGCACTGTCGGTGCAATGCGTCACCGATGTGACGTTGGCGCCGCATCGCTGAAGCAATGCTCGGAGTAAGAACGAATTCGAATCGTAAATCTGTCCGGGAGCGAGTTTGTTCTGTGGCGAAATTAGCTCGTCCCCGGTCGAGATCACTCCGGCTCGGACCTCTCCGCCTACGGCGATCGAACTGAATCCCTGGGCCGCGAAGAGCGCGACCCTTTGCGGCGTGATCCGATCCCCTCGACTCGCAATCCGCTGCCCGGCCGCAACGTCGCCGCCACGCCGCCGAATAAATTCACCGGGTGCAACATCGCATTGGAGAACGATCTCATCCCCATCCACCGTCACGTCTTCCTGCATCACCACCGCATCCGCGCCGGACGGCATTGGTGCGCCAGTGAAGATGCGCAACGCCTCCCCATGCTGGATCGAGAGATTTCGATCGGCCCCGGCTGGCTGTTCACCGATTACTTTTAATCGCGCCCCGGTCTCGCAGGACGTGGCGAACACCGCATAGCCGTCCATCGCGGAATTGTCGAAAGGTGGCAGCGCGTTCGAGGCGCAAACATCTGCGGCCAGAAAGCAGTCGAGCGCGTCCGCCAGTGCCACGCGGCGGGACGGCAAAGGCCGCACCAGCGCTGCGATCTTCTCCCACGCCTCTTCCTGCGAAATCATGGTCGCACTCTATCGCTCGCGCCTGCGTCCTGCTCTCAATTTTTCGCGCAGCATCGCTCGGCCGCCAGCTTCGCGTAATGTCGTTAGACCGCGCCCCGCGTTCTCGGTCGCACGGTTGACGACCCGGCCTCGCACCCCATATTCTCGCCTCAGTTGGTGAGGTGGCTGAGTGGTCGAAAGCAGCGCTTTGCTAAAGCGCCGTAGTCCAAAAGGCTACCGAGGGTTCGAATCCCTCCCTCACCGCGCGCTTTTTCTTGTCCTCTAGCAACTTCCCGCTGGCCCCAAAAATTCTTCCCGGCTATGCTTTCGCCATGGGCCGTTACCTTTTTTTGCTTACCGGTGTCGTGAGTTTGATGTTCTTGAGTGGATGCGCGGATAGTTTGATCGTCCAAGAGCCCGCCACCACCGATGAAGCGGGATACTCGCCAGATCCGAGTGGGCACGTTCCGTCAGCGGTTGGTCAACAAAACCAGCCAAATCGCGACACGCCTCCTCTTTAGAACGGCATCTCTCCTGTCAGCAGGGCTAACCGGGCGGCCAGCTCAGCGGCCGTTTTCCGAGCACATGGAGGTGAAGATGCGGGACCGTTTCACCCGCATCCGGTCCGCTATTGATTACCACCCGATAGCCGCTTTCCAGCAAATCAAGCTTCTCCGCGACGATCCGCGTCGCTCTGAGTAATTTCCCCAAAATCACTTCGTCCGCCGCGGTCGTGGCGGCGAGCCGTGTGATGACCCGCTTTGGAACGACGAGAACATGAACAGGCGCCTTCGGATCTACGTCGTGAAACGCGAGCACGTCATCATCTTCCCAAACGATCTGCGCTGGAATTTCGCGCTGCGCGATTCTCTCGAAGATCGTCATCCGATTCGAACGATTCGCGAAGTCATCGCCTAACGAAGCGAACACCGCATCTGCGCCAGCGCGCGATTCGAGGCCAACTTTTCGCGCACGAAACAGACCACTTCCTCGCGCAGCGCATCGCAGGCCCGCGTCCACACTTTCGCGCCGCGCAAATGTTTCACGCACGCCTGCAAACCGCAGACTTCGAGGCTGTCCGTGCCCGTATCCACCAGCGCATCAATTCGTTTCTCCAGCCGATCGAAAAATGCCAGTTCGTAGCCGTCACCGGCATCCCGCGCGAGATCGAGCAGCGAAAATGAAATCGGCGGCGGCGACGGGGAGAAAAACGGGATGATCTCTTTGTAGCCGATCACCTTCAGGACATAGCGCACAGTCTGGGAAAGCTGGCTGATCGGCACCACCGGTTCATCATTCCGCAGTCGCAGATAAAAGGTGATGCTTTCCGTGATGTGATCCGTCAGCCACCAGCTCGGGTAGCCCGCTTGATCCGCCGCGTCGGTAATCGCCTCACGCAACCACTGCTGATTGAATTCGAAAAGCTGCCCCGTCTCGCAGCGCAGATAGGGAAATTCCTCCTTAAACGCGACCATGAGCTTCCTCCGTTGAGAACAATTCCGTCTGTGACGGGTTCGGTTTTACCCGGCGACCGAGCGCCTGGATGGCGTCGACAAATTGATCCACATCATCAAAGCGCCGGTGCACCGATTCGTAACGCAGATACGCCACCTCATCGATCTCGCGCAATTTCTCCAGCACATTCGCCCCGATCGCCGCGGAGGTGACATCGTCCCCGCCGGTCTCCACTTCATGCACGATTTCGTTCACCGCCTCCTCCAGCGTCACCAGACTGATCGACCGCTTTTCGCACGCCTTTGCCATGCTCGTGACCAGCTTCCGGCGATCGAACGGCTCCTGCGTGCGGTCCCGCTTTATCACGCGCAACTCCGAACGTTCGATCTGCTCATAGGTGGTAAAGCGATAAGCGCACTGCAAACAAACCCGGCGGCGGCGGATGCTGGAAGAATCTCGAGACTGGCGCGAGTCGATGACCTTGTCGTCACGAAACCCGCACTTGGGACAACGCATAGTGTCGGTACTGTTATTAGCATACCAAATGTTGTGGCGTCAATGCATTGACGCAGGATTCGTGAGAAAGTTTTGCCTCGCCGATGGAACGAACGGCCGCTGCGATTGACTCCCAGGCGTTGTCAGTATGACCAGGATTCGTGCCGAACGGGGAGCCGGTTCAGCACGTCGCGTCGATGCTGCCATCCAGGCATGAATGCGTCCATCAAGGCGATGAAACGGGCGTTGTGCGTTGGCTCCAGTAGATGCGCCATTTCATGAACGACGATGTATTCGACGCAAGTGAGAGGCTTTTTGGCGAGGTCACTATTCAGCCGGATGGTGCCGGCGTCCGCATTGCAGCTGCCCCACTTCGTTTTCATCCGCTGCACATAGAAGCGGTTTACCTTTACCCTCATCAGTCGCTCCCATTTTGCGATCAACGGAGCCGCAGCCTCTTTCAACCGTTCGCGATACCACTCTTCCATGACTTTTTGCCGTCTTTCATGGTTCGCTCCCGGGCGGACCTGAAGCACGATGCGACGTGGGCCTAGCTCGACTGAAGGCGGTTTGTCTTTCTCTATTACGCTCAGCAGATATCGCCGGCCCCACACGTAATGACTTTCACGGTCCAGGAATTCGCGCGGAGTCTCGCGTTCCTGTTTCTGAAGTTTGCGTTGCTGTTGCCTGATCCAGCCGAGTTTGGAAATGGCGAAGACACGAATGGTGTCGAGGCTCATGCGGGACGGAGCCGCAATGCGGATTTTCCCAGTCGGGGGATGGACGCTGAGGTGGACATTTTTGATGTCCTTGCGCACGACGTCCACGTCGAGGTTTCCGAGCTGAACCTGCGCGTGCATCAGTATTCGGTCTGGGCCTTAATGATGAGGAAGATTCTTTCCACTTCCGCCTGATCGTTACCGAGCAAAGCCATGAGCGCGGCCTTGATCACATTCTCTTTGGCCTGATTTCCTCGGAACGCGTTCGGCCTCACCCGCTTCACGGTCTCGTCGATCTTAAGCGCTAGTTCCTCGTTTTGATTCAGATTGTTGAAGAGGGCGCGCTTCCCCGGCGTGTTCAGCTTCGCGGGCGTGTCATCGGTCTTTCCGTCGCTGACGCTTTTCGCGACTTCCGCGATTCGTTTCAGGAAATCTTCATAGCTGATTCGGTGGGCTTTCAGGTCGGCCAGGATTTCGCGCAGCAGCGCCGACATCTTGTCGTAGAAAGCGGGATCGTTGAGATGCTCCTTGATGATCTTGCTGCGGACGTTGTTGGCGATCGTCTCGGCGACGGCTCGCTTATCGCCTTTGATGCCCTTCGGCAGGCTGTTGATCGCGTCCGCGATGCCGCTCTTTACGATCAGGTCGAGCAATCCGATCTCGCCGAAATCGGAAATCTCGCGGGGCTCCGCTGCCTCGATGTAGGTGTCGAGGAGGTGCCGCATGTCGGCTTCGTAGGCCTTGAGATCGATCGTTTCGCCGCTGGCCTGCCGGACAATCTCGCGAAGCTTGAGGTAACGGTTGAGGTCATCCTTGATCTGCGCGATCGCCGGCTCCGAGTATCCCGCCTGCGGCAAATCATCCGCGATACTGGCATACGAGCGGATTAGTGACGCGGTCACCTTGTAGAGTGCCCCCCGCTGCGGTTCGTGGTCCTGCAGGTCGCCAGGAAGTTCGGTGTTTCCGCAGAAGTAGTGGATGTGTTCCAGTTCTCCTTGCGGCGGTGCAACCGGTTCGCAGAGAAGCGCAATCGTTTCCAGCGCCTGATCCAGCCTCTCGCGGCCCTTCTTGAGACGTTCCTGCAACAGCACCTCGGGGCTGGCGCCGCCCGCGCTGTCATCCAGTTCAGAGGTGTAAACAGCCATCGCGACCTCCACATTTTTGAAGAGGTCCTTGTAGTCCACGATGTAGCCGAAAGGCTTGTCTTCGCCATCGAGGCGGTTCGTGCGGCAGATCGCCTGGAAAAGGCCGTGATCGTGCATCGTTTTGTCGATGTAGAGATAGGTGCAATGCGGCGCGTCGAAGCCCGTCAGCAGCTTATCCACCACGATCAAGAGCTTCATGTTCGCCGGCTGCGTCTTGAACAGCTTCTTGGCCTCGTCCTCGTAACTTTCGGTCTTCGTCTTGCCGGCTTCGGCGGGAGTGTTTTCCAGCAAACCGATATAGGTGTTGTAGAGAAATTGCTTCGCTGTCTCTGTATTCGCGCCTGTTTCCTCCAGTGTGATGTCTTGCGCGAGCGGGTTGTAGGAAGTGATGAGCGCGCACTTGTTCTTGAAGACCGTTTTCTGAAAGAGATCGAAGTATCGGGACGCTTCGTAAATGCTCGAGGCCACGAGCATGGCGTTGCCTCGCTCACTGCTCAGCCGAGGTTTGACGCTGAAATCGAAAACGATGTCCGCCACGACACGCTCCATGCGCGAGCGGGAGCTGAGGACGTTCTGCATCGTGCCCCATTTCTCGCGCAGCGCGGCTTTTTGCCAGTCGTTCAATCCCTTGGTTTTCGCATCAAACCAAGCGTCGATCTTGTCCTGCGAGCCGAGCGTCTGCTCGATGTCGCGCGCCTCGTAAACGAGATCGAGCACCACCTCATCCTCCACCGCTTCGTCGAATTTGTAGGTGTGGATGTAGCCACCAAAAACCTCCAGGCTCGTTTGTTTGTCGGCTTTCAACAGCGGCGTGCCGGTAAAACCAACGAAGACCGCACCCGGCAAAATCGCTTTCATCGTCCGGTTCAGCTTCCCGCTTTGGGTGCGATGGCATTCGTCCACGAAAACGAAGAGCTCTCCCACGGCAGGGTTTGACTGAGATTTCAGTTCCTCGATGAACGCATCAAAATCATCGACTCCCTTCCGCCCAAATTTGTGTACCAGGGAACAGAGCAGCCGCGGCTTCGCTTGCCCAAGCTGCGCCATCAGATCGCGGCCACTGCTTGTGCGATATATGGAGTGACCGCTCCCGGCGAAGACTCCTTCGATTTGTTTATCGAGTTCGTCGCGGTCGGTCAGAATCAGGACGCGCGCGTTTGGTTTGTTCTCCAGAATCCATTTCGCCAGCAGCACCATCACGATACTTTTGCCGCTGCCTTGCGTGTGCCATATGATGCCGCCCTTGTAGGCGTCGGCGTGTTCCTGGGCCGCCTTCACGCCAAAATACTGGTGCGCCCGCGGCAGCTTCTTGATCCCGGCATCGAAGACGATGAAGTCGTGCATCAGTTCGATCAGCCGATCCTTGCGGCACATCTTGAGCAGATATTTGTCGAGCTTGAACCGGCTGTTGTCCTGCTCGTCCTCTTTCCATTTCAGGAAATATTTTCCCTCGGTCCTGATGCTGCCGTAGCGCAGTCCCTCGGAGTCGTTTCCGGCGAAGACGATTTGGACGGTGGTGAAAAATCGCTCGTTGAATTCCTTCTGCTGGTTCGAGAGCAATTGGCGGATGCCGTTCCCGATCGAGACGTGGCTGTTCTTCAATTCGATCACGGCCACCGCGATCCCGTTGACGTAGAGCACCAAGTCCGGACGCCGCTCGAAGCCGCCGCGCAGCGTCACCTCTTCGGCGATGGAAAAGTCGTTCTCCTCCGGCTTTTCCCAATCGATCAGCTTGACCGTTTCCGTGACCTTGCCGGCCTCGATTTTCGGCGCTTTAACATCTTTGCAGCGAAAACAGTCTGGAGGCGGCAGCCCCCGCCGTGCTTGGAGAGTGGATGCGAAACCAACTCCGAGCATTGTATGAAAGCGAAGGCTACCGCGTCGAAAGCATGAACACAGATGGGG
>JBBSPM010000101.1:0-13464 GCA_038258815.1 Chthoniobacterales bacterium | reverse complement strand
GTCGGGAGCGAGACGATGCTCTCGCAAATCGTCGAGATGGTGGCGCAGGCGCAGCGCAGCCGCGCGCCGATTCAGGGCCTGGCCGACAAGGTGGCGGGATGGTTTGTCCCGGCGGTCATCTCGATCGCGATCGTGACCTTTATTCTCTGGAGCGTCTTTGGTCCGGAGCCGCGTTTTGCCTACGGAATCGTGAACGCCGTTGCCGTGCTCATCATTGCCTGTCCTTGCGCGCTTGGGTTGGCCACGCCGATGTCGATCATGGTCGGCGTCGGCCGCGGCGCGCAGGCCGGGGTGCTGATCAAAAAAGCGGAAGCGATCGAGCAGATGGAAAAGGTGCGCACACTCGTGGTCGATAAGACCGGCACCCTGACCGAAGGGAAGCCGGCCGTAACCAGCGTCTTGCCTAACGAGTCAATCTCGGAGCCGGAATTACTCGCGCTTGCCGCCGCGGTCGAAAGTCAGAGCGAGCATCCGCTGGCCGCGGCGATCGTGAACGGCGCAAAGGCCCGCGACCTGTCGCTCCCGGCGGTCTCTGATTTTCAATCGACTACCGGCGGGGGCGTGAGCGGGCGGGTCGACGGTCGGCGCGTGCTCGCCGGCAAGCCGCAGTTCCTGCGCGACGCCGGAGTCTCCGGCCTCGACGAGCTGGAGGGTCGTGCCGCCGAATTGCAGGAAAAGGGGAGCGGCGTTGTCTTTGTTGCGATCGACGATCGCGCCGCCGGCATCATCGTGGTGGCCGATCGGATCAAGGAATCGACGCCCGGTGCCATCGAAGCGCTCCACCTGCTCGGCCTCAAGATCATCATGCTGACCGGCGACAACGAGCGAACCGCCCGCGGCGTGGCGGAAAAGCTTGGGATCGACGAGGTGGAAGCCGGGGTCGAGCCGCAGCACAAAAACGAACGGGTGCGCGATCTCCGCGGCAGAGACGGCGGCCTCGTCGCGATGGCCGGCGACGGAATTAATGATGCCCCTGCGCTCGCCGCGGCCGATGTGGGAATCGCGATGGGCACCGGCACGGATGTGGCGATGGAGAGCGCCGGCATCACCTTGCTCAAAGGCGACCTGCGCGGGATCGAGAAAGCGATCCGACTCAGTCGCGCGATGATGAGCAACATTCGCCAGAACCTCTTCTTCGCCTTCGTTTACAATTCGTTAGGCGTGCCGATCGCCGCCGGGATTTTGTATCCGTGGTTCGGGATTCTCCTTAGCCCGATCATCGCCGGAGCCGCCATGAGTCTGAGTTCGGTCTCGGTCATCGCGAATGCGCTCCGCCTGCGCAAGGTGGAGCTGTAGAGACTACGGTGTCCGCGCGCAATTCCGCCGGGGGAATGTAAGTTCGTCTCTGGAAGCTTGGGCCTATTCAGCGCAGCACACGAAGGAACATCTTTCATCCGCCGTTCACCTTTACGCACTGCGTTCCGGCTCGTATGATTTTCTTCTTTAATGCACAAAGCGACCTTGCCTCCGCGCCCCAGCAACATTCGCGATAATCATACGCGCGGTGCGGTCGCCGAGTTTCTTCGCGAAAAGATTGAGCCAGGTTCGCTGCTGTCGTTCGTGACGGCGTATTTTACGATCTACGGATACGGAGCACTGAAGGAATGTCTGGACCAGATCGGATCGCTCCGGCTGCTCTTCGGTGAACCCCGTTTTATCCGGGAAGTTGACCCTGACAAGTCCGCGGGCAAACAATTCCTGATCGACCGCTGCGGTCTTGTTGTCGGCAATCAGCTTTCGCAACGATCAATCGCCCGTGAATGCGCGGCATGGATCAAAGCCAGAGTCGAGATCCGATCAGTTGCGCAGGCGGGATTTCTGCACGGAAAGATGTATCACGTCTCGCAGAGCGGTGTGGAGCACGCGCTCGCCGGCAGCTCGAATTTCACCAGCCGTGGCCTCGGCGTCAGTGCGGATGCCAACATTGAGCTGAATCTCGAGGTGGACAGCAAGCGCGACGTTCAAGACCTGAAGAATTGGTTCGATGAACTCTGGAACGACGCCTCACTCGTGCGCGACGTGAAGGACGATGTGCTCCGCTATCTAGAAGACGTTTACCGGAACCACGCGCCGGAGTTCATTTACTACAAGACGCTCTATCACATTTTCGAAAACTTCCTGGCCGATCAAGAAAAAGGCGGACTGCTCGATCAGGATATCAAGATCGTCGATACCGCGATCTGGAAAGCGCTTTTTGAGTTTCAACGAGATGGGGTCAAAGGGGCGATCAACAAGATCCTCAAGCACAATGGCTGCGTCCTCGCCGACAGCGTCGGTCTCGGCAAAACCTTTGAAGCGCTTGCCGTTATCAAATACTTCGAGCTGAAGAACGAGCGCGCGCTCGTGCTCTGCCCGAAGAAGTTGCGCGAGAACTGGACGGTCTATCGCCATAATGACGCGTTGAATCCGTTTATTCAGGACCGCTTCCGGTATGACGTGCTTTCGCATACCGACCTCAGCCGCGATGGTGGCAAGTCTGGCGACATCGAGCTAAGCACGTTCAACTGGGGCAACTTCGATCTCATCGTGATCGATGAATCGCACAACTTCCGAAACAACACCCCGGGCAAACGTGATGAAAAGGGGAATATCGTGCGGATGAGCCGCTATCAGCGGCTCATGGACGACATCATCAAGGCTGGTGTGCGCACCAAGGTTCTGCTCCTCTCAGCCACGCCGGTAAACAACGATCTGCGCGACCTGCGCAACCAAATCTATTTCCTGACCGAGGGCGACGACCGCGCCTTCAGCGATTCGATTGGCATTTCGAGTCTGAAAGAGACGCTGACTACAGCGCAAAAAACTTTCTCGCAGTGGGCGAGAAAGCATTCGGCACAGCGCAAAACACAGGATTTGCTGGACAAGCTCAGCTCGGCATTTTTCAAACTGCTCGACGAGCTCACGATCGCGCGCTCGCGGAAGCATATTCAACGCTACTACAAGAGTAGCCTCGCAGAACTCGGCGGTTTCCCGAAACGCCACGCCCCCGAATCAATTTACCCGGACATCGATCTCCAAGGCCGCTTCCTCTCGTACGATAAGCTCAACGACGAGATCGGCGGCTACAAACTCTCTCTCTTCGCGCCATCGCGCTACCTGCACGAGGAGTTCAAGCCGCTCTACGAACGGCACGCAAACGACCCGTTCAGCCAGGCTGACCGCGAAAAATTTCTTGTCGGGATGATGAAGGTAAACTTCCTCAAGCGCCTCGAAAGCTCCGTGAAATCGTTCGAGATCACGATGGATCGGACGATTCAGAAGATTGAAAATCTCCAGCGCAAAATCAAAAACTACAAGACGGCCCCCGACCAGAACCCGGAATCGGATGCGCTCGAATTGGACCTCGAAATCCCGGAAGGCGACGAGGAAGCAGAGGCCGCGCAGCTCGTCGGCGGGAAGTTCAAATACAGTCTAAAGCATTTGAAGTTGAATGACTGGCTGAAGGATCTTCAGCGCGACAAGGAACAGCTCAGCATCCTGCACACGTCAGCTTCGAGCGTCACCGTCGATCGCGACGCAAAGCTCAAAGAACTAAAGCGCCTCATCGAAAGAAAGGTCCGCAACCCGACCGAAAACAAACGCGGCGAGCAAAATAAAAAAGCCCTCGTGTTCACCGCGTTCGCAGACACGGCCACTTACCTTTTCGACGCCCTCTACACATGGGCGACGAAAGACCTTGGCGTTCACATCGCGCTCGTCACCGGCGGCGGGAGTAACCGCACCACATTCGGCAAATCAGACTTCAATCAAATCCTCACGAACTTTTCTCCGCGCTCCAAGCACCGCGACAAGATCGCTTCCATGCCGCAATCGGAGGAAATCGACCTGCTGATCGCGACGGACTGCATCTCCGAAGGTCAAAACCTTCAGGACTGCGATTATCTCATTAATTACGACATTCACTGGAATCCAGTCCGGATCATCCAGCGCTTCGGCCGCATCGACCGGATTGGTAGCGTGAACGACTCGGTTCGCCTCGTAAATTTCTGGCCAACGCAGGACCTTGAGAAATACGTGAACCTCAAGAATCGCGTCGAAGCGCGGATGGCGCTGGTGGATATCGCCGCGACCTTCGAGGACAACATCCTCGATAACGAGGAACTGGAAGAGCTGGTCCACGAAGACCTGCGTTACCGCGACAAGCAATTGCTGCGGCTGCGTGAAGAGATTCTCGATCTGGAAGATTTCTCGGAGACGGTCGCGTTGACCGAGTTCACGCTCGATGACTTTCGCATCGAGCTGAGCAAATACATCGAGGGCAACCGATCGCTATTGGAGGAAGCTCCGCTGGGCCTCAACACGGTCGTGCCGGTGCCGGGCGACACCGCTGTCATCGGATCTGGCGTCGTGTTTTGCCTGAAACAAACAACTGTAGGAGCGAAGAGCGACACAGTGAATCCGCTCCAACCCTATTACCTCGTTTACGTGCGCGACGATGGCACCGTTCGGTTCAGCTTCGCCCAGCCGAAACAGGTTCTGGAACTTTGCCGTCTCGTCTGCGCTGGTAAGACCGCGCCGCACGACGAACTCTGTCGCCTCTTCGATGCGGAAACGAACAACGGCTCGGACATGAGCAAATACGACAAGCTCCTCCAGGCGACGATCGGATCGATCGCCCGAACGTTCCAAAAACGCGTCGCAGCGGGTATGCAGACCAGCCGGGAGTTTGTCATACCGAAAGAAACCGAACAGGCACGCGAGTTGACCGATTTCGAACTTGTCACTTGGATTGTGATCAAAGGCGCGTGAGCTCCGAAGCCCTGAAGCGAGAGATCGAATCCGCGCTTCGGGCGTTCGGCAATCTATCGTTGCGTGAGGCAGCCGTTCAGTTTTGGGATAAGCTTGGCTATCGGAGCGAAAGAACGCTCGCCTTCAATTCGAAAAAAGCGTTTCGAGAGCATTTCGAAGGCGAGCGAAATCTGAATCCCGAAACCGCGCTCTGGAATCAATGGCGTGAGGCGCAATTCCTCTTTCAGCTCACGGACAGGGAAGTGAACGGCTTGACCAGTCAACCGTCGTCCACCGGCAAAGGCAAAGTTGACGGTGGCGCCTACGAATCGTTCATATTCCTCGCGATCAGGCTCGCGGACCGCTCGTACACTCGCACGCAGCTTGCGGCAATCGTTCGCGAGATAAACAAACTGTTTCTCGCGCCGGCGATAATTCTCTTTCGCCACGGCAATACCTTGACGGTCGCTTCAATTCACCGCCGCCTGCACAAACGTGAGGAGAGCCGCGATGTCCTCGGCAAAGTCATGCTCATCAAGGACATCTCGCTCACCACGCCACACCGCGCGCACATCGAGATTCTCGCCGACCTGTCGCTCGCCGCACTCACCGAAGCGCAGCCGTGCAGCGAGGCAATCACCAACTTCGTCACTCTGCACCGCGCTTGGCAGAAGACTCTCGACATCCAGACGCTCAACAAGCGCTTCTTCATCGAAATTCGGAACTGGTTCTATTGGGCGCGCGTCCACACGCGCTTTCCGGCGGGCGCACAAAAAGATTCCGACGGCCGCGAATCCGAGGCGCTCATTCGACTGCTCACGCGCATGATTTTTTGCTGGTTCCTGCGCGAAAAGGGTCTGCTCACCGACGAGCTTTTCGTCGCGCACAAAGTCGAAGACCTCCTCAGCGACTGGAGCGCCGACGACAGCGACGACGACAAAGACGGGCGCTACTACAAGGCCATCCTGCAAAACCTCTTCTTCGCCACGCTGGCCACTCCAGTGGCGGAACGGAAGTTCCGCTCCGCCCGAAACTACAAGGGCCACAACAAGCACTACGGCGACCAGCGTTACTTTCGCCACGTTGCGCTCTTCATCGAGAAGGCCCCCGTCGAGGAATTCTACAAAAAGATTCCGTTCCTCAATGGCGGCCTCTTCGAGAACCTCGACGAATTCCACAGCGAGGACCCCGACCTCAAGAAGGAACTCCGTGTCGATGGCTTCTCCGATGTCGCCACTAAGCAGCCGCTCGTACCTGATTTCCTCTTCTTCGGCGGCGAACGCCCCGTGCCTGAAATCGCCGACCTGCTCGGCGAATCGTCCACGCCGAAAGCACGCGGTCTCATCCACATCTTCCGCGACTACAAATTCACCGTCGAAGAAAACACCCCGCTGGAGCAGGACATCGCGCTCGACCCCGAGCTGCTGGGCCGCGCCTTCGAGAACCTCCTCGCAGCGGTGAACCCAGAGACCGGCACCGTCGCTCGCAAATCCACCGGCTCTTTCTACACCCCGCGCGAAATCGTTCACTACATGGTCGAGGAAGCCCTCGTGCGCTACCTCCTCGGCGCAATGGCCCCGGACGGCGCGTCCTATGACTTCGAGAAAAAGGTGCGCGAACTCGTCTCCGAGGAGGAGCCCTCGCATCACCTCGACCGCGAGGCCGAGCGCATCGTCGGCCTCATCGGCCAGCTCCGCATCCTCGACCCCGCGTGCGGCTCGGGCGCGTTCCCGATGGGCCTGCTCCAGCTTCTCGTCCACGTCCTGCGCAAGCTCGACCCGAAGAACAAACTCTGGGAAGCCGCTAAGCTCGCCTCGCTTCCGGCGGAGATGCGCGAGCGAACGAAAGAAGTCTTCCGCGAGGAGTCGTGGGACTACACCCGCAAGCTCGAACTCATCAAGGACTGCATCCACGGCGTGGACATCCAGCCCACCGCGATTCAAATCGCCAAGCTCCGCTTCTTTCTCTCCCTCGTCATCGAGCAGTCCGACCCCGAAGCCGTCCGTCCGCTGCCGAATCTCGAAACCAAATTCGTCTGCGCCAATGCCCTCCTCGGCCTCCCGCGTCCTGAGGGTCTGGACCTTTTCCAGCACCAGATCGAACCCAAGGAGCGGGCGCTCCTGAATATTCGCGCCCGCTACTTCTTCGCGCAGACCAAGGAGGAAAAGGATGCGTGCAAGGCCGAGGACCGTCGCCTCCGGCGCGACTTGAGCGACTTCATCAAAGGCATCGGCGGCAGCGCGGCCAAACACCTTGCTTCCGCGGTGGCCGCCTGGGATCCGTATCATAGCGACCGCCGCGCCGGCTACTTCGACCCCGAGTCCATGTTCGGCGTCCGCGACGGCTTCGACATCACCATCGGCAATCCGCCCTACGTCCGCGCCGACGAGCAAAGCGAGTGGAACCGCTTTCAGCGCGAGCAAATCCTCGCCAGTGCGCAATACGAGACCCTCTGGGAAAAGTGGGACCTCTACGTCCCCTTTATCGAACGCAGCTACAAGCTGCTGAGCCCCGGCGGCGTCAGCACCATGATTGTCTCCGACGCCTTCTGCCGTTCCAAATACGCGCAGAAGCCGCAGAACTGGTTCCTCAAGCACGCCCGCATCCTCCGCCTCGATTTCTGCGGCGAGGTGAAAATCTTCGACGCCGCCGTTCACAACGTCATCTACTTCTTCCAGCGCGCCGACGGCGCAAAGTGGAAGCCGGACCGCCGCGTTCACCGCGAGACCTTTGGAGCCGTCACGCCTCTCCCAACAGATGTTCAGGAGAAACTGACGAATCGAATGTTCTACCCGGATGATGGTGCTAAGTCGGCCTTCTCCGCAGCGACTCTACCCATCGGGGAAACCTGCTATGTGAGTTACGGATGCCGTCCCAACAGCGACGAGAAAAAGGCTAAAGGGCTTTTCGTTGCTGCCGACTTGGTTTCGAGACGGAAGGACGCAGCGCATCCCAAGCCCTACATTGAGGCGAAGGATGCCGAGGGTTGGTTTCTTTCCCCTCACGATTGGCTGGAGTGGGGAACCGAGCGCTCGCCGAGCCTCCTCGCGCGCCCGACCTTTGAAAAACTATTCGAGGTTCCTGAGAAGCTAGTAGCCGCTCGCGTAGCAGGCGGCGACAACCGTGCTTATTACGACGACAAACAGGTTTTTCATAATCATACGCTTATCTCATTTGTTCCTTGGCATCACCTTCATGGGGTCCGCAACAACTCGTTGAAAAAGACCGCGCGTTACCGCGGAGAAAAGCCGCCGCGTCCCGACCTGCCAAAGCGCGAAGAACTGGAAGCCACCAGCCGCCGCTTCGCCGTGAAATACCTGCTCGGCGTGATGAACTCCGGCACGGCCGGTGATTTCCTCCGCGCAAACCGCCGCAGCAACACCGACCTCTACCCCGACGACTGGAAAAAGCTCCCCATTCCCGACGTGCCGCCGGAGCAGCAGCAGCCCATCGTGGACCTCGTCGAACGCATCCTCACCGCCAAACGCGCGAACATTTCCGCCGACGTGACCGCCTTGGAAGCGGAACTCGACGACAAGGTCGCCGCGCTCTACGGTGTCTCCGCAACCGAACCCGCCCCCATCGTCCGCTTCAAACGCACGGAACTGGCGATGAAGGAACTGCTCCGGGATCAGATTATCCCGCAGCTCGCCGCCGCGACCCCGTATTTCAGCCTCGAAGCCATCCGCACCGCCCTCGAAGCCGCACGCTGCCCGCTTGAGGCCCCGATTCTGAACGGCTACCTGCACGAATTGACCGAGGCGCAATTCATCCATGACGCCGGGCGTGGCTGGTATTCCTCGCTGGTGAAGGCTTTCGAGCTGGATACCACGCCGGTGAAGCCGCTGGCCGACGAACTGACAAAGGCGTTCCCGCTCGTCACCTTCTCCTGCTGGTCCACCGAACAGGTGAAGGGCGCGATGCACCACCTGCTCAGCCGGTTCGTGACGTTCGTGAATGTGGAGGCGGACGCGATGGAAAGTGTCTTCGAGCATCTGCGCGATGCGGGCTGGGACGCTTGGCTGAACCCGCGCGGAGCGGAGGCGGCGCGCTTTGCCGTGCGCGAGCGGACGGTCGTGGTGCGCCGCGAAAGTCGGAAAAGCCCCTCGAAGGAATCGCTCGCGCCCATCGAGAAGCTGCTGGTCGAGCTGTATTTCGAGGCGCGCGACCTGCGGCTGATGGCGCTGTCGGAGTTTCACACGATGCTCGCGAATCTGGCCGGAACGAGGCGCGTCCAGATGGCCCTGCTCCTGAGCTATGCCTCCGAGCGGAAACTGCCAGTGGAGGAGCTTTTTGGGGAGGAAAACCAATTAACTCCGCCTTTTTGAAATAGGCGGAGTTGATTAGTTCTTAAGAGGGAAATGATTGCCGAAGCCTGTTTTTCCGCCGAGTGGCAGGCCCGAAGGCGCGAGGAACTCGGCGGTTGCGACCCAACGCTCCTCGAAAAAACGATCCACGCCTTCGCCCTGCTGGATGCGCTCGCCGCGCGTGGGCTGGACTTTGTTTTCAAGGGCGGCACCAGCCTGCTCCTGCGCCTCCCGCGCATCCGCCGCCTCTCGATTGACGCGGACATTTTCTGCCACGAACCAGCCGAAAAACTCGATCCGCTGCTCGCCGAGGTGAGCCGGATGCGGCCCTTCACCGGCATGACCGAAGACGACCGGGGCGACCATCGCGTGCCGTCACGCCGGCATTTCAAGTTTTCCTACACGCCGCTGGATGCGAAGAATCCCGCGCCCTTCGTGCTGCTCGACGTGGTGCATGAGCGCAACGTGTATCCGCACGTCGAGCGGGTGCCGGTGCGGAACGCATTCGTGGAAGGCGACGGCACGCTGCTCGTTCCGACGGTAGAGGGTTTGCTCGGCGACAAGCTGACCGCGTTTGGCCCGAACACAACCGGTGTAGCGCTGAACGAGCGCTATACGATGCAGTTCATGAAGCAGGTCTTCGATGTGGGAGAGTTGTTCGATGCCGCCGGAGACGTGGCGGCGGTCCGCGCCGCCTACGAGGAGATATTCGCCGCCGAGAATGGCTATCGCGGCGGGAAGTTCACGTCGGAGCAGGCGCTGCAGGACAGCTTTGACACCGCGTATCGGATCGCCCAGGTCGGCTTCGCCGTGGCACCGAAAGACGGTCGTTGCGAACTCCTCGACGCAGGCCGCAAGCAGCTCGACTCGCACCTCGTGGGCGTAAAATTCCGCCGCGATGATATGAAAGTCGCAGCCGCCAAAGCCGCGCTGCTCGCAACTGCGCTCCGCGCCGCCGTGGCGCCGGATTTCGTCTCCCTGCGCTATGACGAAACGAAGCTAGCCACGCTTCGGGACGTTAAGTTTGACGCCGCGTATGCTGGACTGAGTAAACTCGTAGCTGTACCCGAAGCGATGTGGTATTGGGCCGAGGCGATGCGGCTCCGGGAGATGACCGCATGAGCGCGCCCAATCGGGACGTCTACTTCGAGCAAATTCTGAACGGGTTGCCGTACGAGCGGTGTTTCGATGACGGGTGCATGGCGTCGGCCCGCAACTCTTCGGACTGGCTATCCGCATCATCGAGGGCAAGCTATGAAGCTTCCGAAATCTGAATCGGCGATCGCGCCGGAACGCAAGGTGAAGCTTTATCTTTTGAATCCGGCGCCTCCCCCCAGCGACAGCAAGGCCGCTTTCTTCCTCCGCATCGGCTCGACACAGACGACTTTCTTACCGCGCTCACGAAACGTCCCGCGGCCAAAAGAAAGAACCGGAAAATCATAACCAAGGACATGCAGACGGATTTCGCAGCACTTCGCAAAACGATCCTCAACGCTTACAGCCACTGGCAGCCAACTACCGCCGTAGAATCGGAAGTGCGGCGCGCCATCGGCCTCGCTGAAAAACTAGTCGCCATCAACCAATCGCTTCATTAAGAATGGCAAGTCCCGCCGAAGCGGGACCAGAACTCCTGCCACACATGGTGTCTGAGTTGAAAGATATCTGCTGGATAAATCCGTTGTTCGCAACCCCTGAGCCGCCTCATTTTTTGACTTAGCCACGCCACGCTATGAATGAGGACTTCCCCATCTTAATCCCCGATCGATTGCCGCTCAGAATCGATCCCTGCCCAATCGTGGAGGCCGTTCTTGAAGTGCGTTTTATCACTTCGGAATCCTGGCGCACGTTGCCCGGTCTACTGTTCACTCGCATCCGCGAGCGCTACCCAGAACAGAAAGAGCTTCCCTTGGCGCAATTTCCCGATGAAATCCGGCGCGGTGAACCTGCCTTTACCTACCAGCCATTGGTTCAGTTTCTCAGCCGCCATTTTCTTATTCAGTTCGGACCTCGCGTGGTGAGCCTGGTGACCAAGCCGAACCAGTATCCGGGTTGGGCTGCTCTCGAAAAAGAAATGACTTGGCTGCTAGGCCAACTGAAAGAGATCGGTTTCGTCTCAGAAGGTGAGCGACTCGGCGTGCGCTACATCAACTTCTTCGGTTTCGATATTTTCGAAAAGCTCCTCTTGGAATTGATCACCGGTGGAAAAACTCATGCCGGAGCAGAACTCTCGATCGCGACTGTCCTGCCCCTGGCGCCGCTCACCGCCCGGTTGCAGGTGGCAAATAGCGCCATTCTCGGCACAGGCGATGGGGTTCGACACGGAAGCGTAATCGACGTGGATGTCTGGCTCGGGTCGCTGGACTTTGAACTTTTCCAAAACGGCCTCGAGAAGTTCCGCGAGGCGCACCAACTGGAGAAACAAATTTTCTTTGGCTTGTTGAGATCCGATTTTCTGACCACATTGAACCCGGTTTACGAATGACGACGATTCTACCTCAGCCGCGGGAGTCATCCGTTTACCAGCTTTCCGAGAACCTGCGCGACGAAGCCCTCTTGCTCGGTGTGCGCCCCGCCGTACCGAGCGAAGGCGAGCGGGAGGAACTGCTCCTCTCAAAACTTGGCGCGAAGGGTTGGGGACGGCTGCATCATTTCCGCCACTATTATTCTAATGGGTGGGGTGATGGCACCGGCAGGCCGCTTTCGCCTCGCGCGCTCGAGACGTTTTATCGGTTCTTGGAATCGGCAAAATTTCCCGAGAACGCAAAGCCGAGTCTCTTCCTGACCGACGAAGGTGGTGTCGAGCTTTGCTGGGAAGATGCGGCAGGAAAAGCCGTGCAAGTTGAGTTCAGATCGACGGAAATCGAATTCTACATCGAAGCGAACGAGGTCGAAGATTCAGTTCCGAACAGCGGGGCTAAAGAATTGGCCGGCCGTCTGGCCGCCTAAGACTCGATGCCCCTCGGAGCAGAAGAGGACATCGTCCGCGCCATCTGCACCGACAAGTGGGACGGAACGCGAATCGCCCCTAGCCTCTTTAAGGGGCAGAATGTTTCTGTTAGCCGGCTGGCGATCATCCAGCTATCCGATCATTGGGACATGTTTCGAAACCGCCTCGAAAAACCGCCCGAGCTTCGGCTGGAGCGGATCGGCGAAATCAATGTGGGGTGCCTTCAGGAGATCGGGGAAAGTCACACACCGTCTGTTCAGTTAACCGTCCTCGCGAAACCGGAGGAATGGAATCGGGCGCACGCAGAAATTCCGCAGAAAATAACGCGCGGTCTCGCCAACAAAATCGTGCACGCCTTGGTAATTCATCCTCCGCCCAGAGCGACGTAGACCCACGCGCTGAGTGCACGATAGTATCGCTTCCGGACGAAGGCGTGCTCCTCAGTCCGATCATCGCCGGAGCCGCGATGAGTCTGAGTTCGGTTTCCGTGATCGCCAACGCGCTCCGCCTGCGCAAACTGGCGCTCTAGAATTCTTGAATTCGGAAATTCGGAGTAAGGAGGTCAAGTTTTTGAATCCTTGGTCGCGTGAAAAATGACGAATGACGAAGCCCGAAATCCGAAACAATGACGAAAGTCCAAATGACGAAAGATTCGGGCTCAGGCGCTGCCGGCACTTCCTCAGCGAACCTCTCGTTCTGCCCGCTACCGGACCCTAATCCCGCTCGATCGAACTTCGTCATTTGTCATTCGTCATTGTTGGAAAGCCCGGCCTCGGTCGCTCCGCGGCCTGCGTTACGGCGGGCTTCGTCATTCCGCTCTCCTGGTCGTATATCTTGCGTGGTCTGAGGCCCGCCTCGCTAGGAAAAGGGGAAACGAGGGAAAATGGACTGGCTTTGGATGAGTTTGTATCATGCGCTCGCGATGCTCTGGGCGACCTTCTGGGCGCTCGTGCTCGGGTTCAGCATTTCCGCGGCGCTGCAGGTGTTTGTGAGCAAGGAGCAGATGAGCCGCGCCTTCGGGAAGGCGAATCTGAAATCGGTCTCGATCGCGACCGGTCTGGGCGCGGCGAGCAGCTCGTGCTCCTATGCGGCGGCGGCGGCGGGGCGGAGCGCGATCCAGCAGGGCGCCGCTTTCATTCCCGCGCTCGCCTTCATGTTTGCCTCGACCAATCTGGTCATCGAGCTCGGGATCATTATTTGGATTCTGATGGGTTGGCAGTTTGTGCTCGCGGAATTTTTGGGCTCGGTCGTGCTTATCGGGCTGGTCGCTTTCCTCTTTCGTTTCGTCGTGCCGAAGAGTGTGCAGGAAGAAGCGCGCAAGCATGCCGAGAAGAAGGGTGGGGGCGGTGATTGCTGTCATCATGGCGAGCACGAGGACGAGGACGAGGACGAGATGGGAGGTGAGGGGAAATGGACGGCGATGGCACACGCTTTCGTGATGGATTGGATGATGCTTTGGAAGGAGGTGCTGGGCGGGTTTTT
>JBBSPM010000100.1:0-13490 GCA_038258815.1 Chthoniobacterales bacterium | reverse complement strand
GCTCCCGGCAGTCGCAAGATGCGTCCGACGATTTGTTCGATCGCTGTCGCCGATCGCGTCTCCTTCAGACTGCAGAGAACGTAGGCAAACGGACAATCCCACCCTTCGCGCAGCTTCTCGACGGTGATCACAAAGCGCACCGGGCATTTCGAAGACGAGATGTCGGACAAGTTTTTCAGCTCATCCAGCTTGCCGGTCGAAATCTTAACGTCGTCTTTGGCAATGCCGAAATCGCTCACGAGCCGCTCGCGTAACGGCTCACAAGCATCTACGCGCTCGGCTTGGAGAAGCATCATCGGCCGCAAGTATTCTCCGGTCGCCTGAGCCTCAGCAGCCGCGAGCTTCTCGAGATCACTGCGCAACGTGATCGCCTCAGCGAGCAACTGCTCACGCTGGCTCCCGTGCCGCGTGATCACACGCAGCGGCAACTTGATCATGTCGGCCGCTTTCAACTCCGCCGCCGAGACGTGGTGGAGCACGTTTGAAGGGTGCTTCGTTCGCGCTGGCGTAGCCGTGAATTCTACGATGCACGACGGCATCACGTTGCCGAGGGTGGCAAACGACAAATCCGTCCGCGCATTGTGGGCCTCGTCTACGATGACGATTGGTCGTCGCAGTCGCAGCATGTTCACGAGCGACGGCGTCGATTTTCCGTCCGCGCCAGGAAACAGATCGGCGAGGCGCTCCGAAGGAAGGTTGAGCAGATGTTCCGCGAATGCGCCGTTCTGCTCATAGACCTTGCGGCCGGTCGTATCCTCGACCCGGAACGCTTGAATCGTGGCAACAATCACGACCGTCTGCCCATCGACCGTTGCACGCGAGAGTCGGAGCGCTTCTTCGATCGTGACGACTTCTACATTGCCGCACGCCATCTCCAGCGCGCGGCGATACGGATGCCGCGGATCGCGCAAGGCGTCAGCCGTTTGATTCAGAATCGTGTTGCTCGGCACGAGCCAGAGCACGACCGCGCGTTCGGCGCGCATGAACTCATGCATCGCCAGTCCGGCTGCATAACAAGCAAGCAGCGTTTTCCCTCCGCCCGTGGGCACACGAAGGCAGACGTAAGGCATCCGCGCTTCGAGGCCCGCGACAGACACGGGCACATATGGCATCGGTATTCCGAACGTGCGTGCGCTGATCTCGGCGAACGCCGGACCAGGATCTTCAAGCCGCGCGGTTAGGCGAAAGAAATCGCCTAACGACTCTAGAACTCGATGTTGATAATCCTTCAGCGCAATCATGAGATTTTGATCTCGTAGGGCGTCTGCCTAACGACGATTCGCTCGGCGGTAAGCCGATCAGATCCCAACAGGCAACCGGCGCAATAGATGACTTTCGTGCCGTCGAAAGGCGGCAACTGCGCGAGCACGGAACGCGTCAAGATGTTGCCTCCGTTGGCGGCCTTATCCGTGAGGATGCCATTGTAGAGAAGATAGACGCCCACGCCTCGGCAGGCGCCGAGAAACGGCGACTTAGACACACGCTCTCGTGGCAGCGGCTCCCCGCTCTCTGTGAAATAGACATGGCGCGCTAACTCGCCGAACGAAACGCTCTCACGGATTTTTCCGGTATCGTCGAAGAGCGGCTCGCCGAGCTGGCAGAATCGAAAGTTTCCGCCGATTCCCTCTATTGTTTTTCCGGCAGAATTTCTCAGGCCGCCTGCAACACGCCGCACGCGTTCGGCCGTCACTTCGCGCGCTATCTTCGACTCAAGTTCGATAAGGATGAACCGGCGCTGTGACTCATCGGTATTGGAGCTGTTCAGCTTGAGCACCGCGTGGCCCGTTGTCCCGGAGCCGGCAAAAGAGTCGAGCACGAGATCGCCTGGGTTCGTTGCGATTCGCAGAATTCGTTCAATCAGCCGGGTGGGCTTCGGGGTGATGAACACGTCCGCCGAAGTTTCGAACTCGACTACTGCGAGCAGCTCCTTCTTCGCCTCCTGCGTGTGCCCAACCTCTGAATGAAGCCAGAGCGTCTGCGGTACAACACCGGCCTTCACCTCGCTGAGAAACCGTTTCAGACGCGGCATATTGTCTCCGTCTGCACCCCAGTAGATGCGACCATCACGATCTAGTTCTTTAAATTTTGTCTTGGCTACTCGCCAATACATACCCGCGCCTGGACCGGGGATGGTGCGTCCAGATGGGCATGTGATTGGGTAAGTGCCCTCCGAATAATAGTTCCGCGCCTGAAGGTCACCTGATGTCCAGGCGCCGCGCAGATCTTTGTCTGGATTCTTGTAGCGTCCTTTTGCTTCTGCGCTCCGCGAAACTAGGTTTGGCACCCAATTGTCGGCGCGCCTGGCATAGACCACCACGTAGTCATGATCTTCGGAGAAGTGCCGGGCTGTGTTCTTAGGGGCGAAAACTTTTTGCCATAGGAGCGTCGCGATGAAGTTGTTCGCACCGAAGATTTCATCCATCGCGTAACGCAGCGCCTGCACTTCGTTGTCGTCGATACTGATGAAGATCGCTCCGTCATCTCTGAGAAATTGCCGCAGAACCGCGAGCCGCGGATACATCATGCAGAGCCAGCGGTCGTGGCGGTCGAGCGTCTCGCCTTCTTTGCCGACGACCTGCCCAAGCCATTCACGAATGACTGGACTGTTGACGTTGTCATTGTACGCCCATCTCTCATTTCCGGTGTTGTACGGCGGATCGATGTAAATGCACTTCACCTGACCGGCGTAATAGGGCAGCAGCGCTTTCAGCGCGACAAGGTTATCGCCTTCCACGATCAGATTGCCGTCGCCCGGCTCACCGCACGCGAGATCCGGCACGTCCTTCAGTAAATGAAAGGGAACGTGATGGTGATGATTCACCACCGCCTCTTTCCCAATCCAATTCAGCGTCGGCACGTGAACACTATGACGGCCTCGCGGTTGGACAATCAACTCCGGTACGTCGCATTCGACCGAAGATTCGCGTTCTACAGAGTCAGCTCAGTGCGATAGCGCCGACGCGCTAAAGCTTTCACGCTCAACGAAGCTTCGAATTCTTTCCTCTACGTGCTGTCGCCGACAAGACGAGCGATCAGTTCTCGTTGTTTCTCGAACGATTCTGTCGCTCGATGAAGCACGAAGGCTTCCCGCCAGCGTTCGCGAACGCTGCGCGTGGAAGACATCCTCGAAACCCCTGCTAGCCTCGGCCAAGCCCGCTCCCTGCTGGGAGAAAAATACGTCGACTCCTGGGAGACTGTGCGAACACACCATATTAAAATAAGTTTTTCGCACAGTCTTCTTGCAAATAAGACGGAGGTATTGCATTTATCTGTGCGAACCAATGAAACAAAAGCGTATTTCTCGCACAGTCTCTCTCGGTGCGCTTCTCCCGCAACTTGTCGAGGCCGGCTTGTCCGGTAACCGGCAGCGCCTGGAGTTGCTCTCACTGACCGCAATTCGGACGCTGAAGGGCGAATATCCGCAAGTCGCCGACGACCTCGGCACTCTCCTCTCGAAGTTCACCGCCAATAGCGCCGCGCTCCGCTGGCACTCCGCCGAGCCGCCGCCGATTGACGCGGACGCGGGCCTCGCGTTGCTCCGCGTGCAGCCGTCGGACAACGCGCCCGAACCCATTCTGGAGCCGGCAGTTCACGCGATCATCGCACGCTTTTTGCACGAGCGGGCGGAAGTCGAGCGGTTGTTGCGTGAGGGCTTCGCGCCACCGCGTACGCTGCTGCTGAAAGGGCAGCCGGGGACGGGCAAGACGATGCTGGCCCGGTGGCTCGCGTTGCAACTCGATCTGCCACTGGTGGTGCTCGATCTCGCCACCTCCATCTCCAGCTTCCTCGGCAAGACGGGTACGAATCTCCGGCGCAGCCTCGACTACGCACGGGCGACGCCCTGCGTGCTGCTGCTCGATGAATTCGATGCCATCGCCAAACGGCGGGATGACTCGACGGAGGTGGGCGAACTTAAGCGCATCGTGAATGTGCTACTCAAGGAACTGGAGGAATGGCCGCTGCACTCGGTGCTCATCGCCGCAACGAATCACCCGGAACTACTCGATCCGGCGATCAACCGCCGATTCGATGTGGTGGTGCAGACGCCACTGCCCGGCGAGGCAGAACGTGAGGCGATTCTCGTGCGCGCCTGCGGACGATTTGCCGACACGCTGCCAGCGGGTTTTCTCGGCGCCGTTGGACGCATCCTCGTGGGTGGTAACGGCTCGGAGTTGGACACGCTGGCGCAAGGCGTGGTGCGCCGCCATGTGGTCGAGCAAGCTCCGCTCGGTTTCGCTTTCATCGAAGCCATCACGCATCGAATGCCGGACGTATCGAAAGATGACCTCGGGCCGCTGATGAAGACGCTCAAGGAAATGACCGGTATGAGCGTGCGCGAAATAGCCGAGATGCTCGGGAAAAGTCCATCGACCGTGCAGTATCACCTGACGAAGAAAGGCCCGAAGCGAAAGGGCCGGAAGAAGTAGGAGGTCCAACATGCCTGATCCACAACGCAGACTCATCCTCGCCAACGGCGAGAAATACGTGGCCCCGGTCGAGAAACGTTCCGGGTTCGGCCCCACGGAAATGCCGCGCAGCTACGGCGGAGCGCGCGATCTTGTTAAACGCGAGGTCGGCACCGCGTTGGCCAAGTTCGCCGCGTTGCCCCCGCGCAAGCGTTTCAAGGACGAGGCGGTGCTCTGCCTCCGCCTGCACCCGGACATGATCGCGAAGTCCTACGACCCGCAAGGCATCTTCGGCCTCGTGCGCGATTTGGAAAATGTGGGTTCGCGCAACTATCGCCTGCCGACCGCCGAGGTCGCGCCGACCAAGCGAGTGAAGAAACAACTCGAACAGCACATTCGCGATGTCACCGGCCGCATGATCTTCGTACGGAGCAACGATGCGGGTTTTCGTCGTCTGCTCAATGTGCTTGAGCAGTCTGAGGGTGCATTGCCCAAGCCGTTTCGAGAGGAAATTCAGCGTATCGAAAAATTCGACCTGCTTGGCGCAAACGAGCAACTCCTCGGTTTTGAGCCGGGATGGACGGAGGGCCGCGTGGAAGTTGTGCTCCATCCCTCGCGTCATTCGGAGGAAGAGCAGACGCATTTTCTCAAGGAACTCTTCCGCGAGCAGGGCGTGCCCTGGGGACGCCCCAACGTGGCGCTCTACGAGAACGGGCCACTCTTCGTTTCGTGCCATCTCAGCCGCAATGCCCTCCAGGCGCTCGCCGATGCGAATCCGCTGCGCACGGTGCATCCGCTGGTCTTTGGCGGTTTCGAGAATCTGCGGGGCGCACCCACTTTTCCCGCGCCTCCTCCGCCAAACTCGACCACGCGCTCGACGATCAAGGTCGGGATGTTTGACGGTGGGATTGATGTGAATCACCCGTTGCTTCGCGGTCACGCGGAGCAGGACGAAGGTCTATCCATCAAGACAACTGCGGTGCCAGAGGGCATCGCGCACGGCACCGCAGTCGCGGGAGCGCTGCTCTACGGGCCGCTGAACGACCACGACACGAAGACGCCGCTGCCCGCGCCTGCGGTTTCAGTGGTGAGCATCCGCGCGCTGCCGACTTCCAATCCTGCCGACATCGATCTCTACGAGTCGATTGACATCATCGAGGCGGCGGTGCCCTCGCGCAAAGACATCAAGGTCTTCAACGTGAGCTTCGGTCCGCGCGGTCCGATTCTGGATGACATGATTTCGCGTTTCACCTTCGCGCTTGATCTACTTGCCGGGGCGCACAAGGTCGCGTTTTGCGTGGCTGTGGGAAATGACGGCGCAGCGGGCACAGGAATGAATCGAATTCAAGCGCCAGCAGATCTGGTGAACGGCCTTGGCGTCGGCGCTTACACCGAGCGGAAGAACGCGAAAATTCACGCGCCCTACTCATGCCAAGGACCTGGTCGCGAATGCGCGAAGCTCAAGCCGGATGTCGTGGCTTTTGGCGGCTGCGATCAGCGGCCGATTCACCTCGTGGCGGTCGCTCCGGGAATCAAAGTCTTGAGCGCTGGCACCAGCTTCGCATCGCCGATCGTGGCGGCGCTCGGCGGTCAAGCTGCGGAGAGCTTTGAACGCGGAACCGCGCTGCTCGCCCGCGCGCTACTTATTCACTCAGCCGAGCACCCGGACGACGAACCGGACAACTTCCTCGGGCACGGCATCGTTCCCGCGAATCTCGACGGGCTGCTGCTCTGCAACGAAAAAACGGTTACGGTAATTTTCCAAGGCGATATCGCTGCAAAGAAGATGGTGAAGCTCCCGATTATGCTGCCGCCGAATGTGGTGACGAGTGGCAAGGTTGCTGTGAAATGGACGGTTGCCGCACTGCCGCCGGTCGCGCCCAATCATCCCTCGGACTACACAGCGATGTGCATCGAAGACACGTTCTACCCAAACAACCAGGTTTTCACTTACACGCCCAAGCGGGATGCGGTCGGCGGGAAACCACGACGCCTTCATATCCGCGATGACGCCGCTGGAATCAGGACGCTGCTAGCGGACGGTTGGAAAAAATCGGCTTTGCCTGTCTCGGAGTCGGGCAACCAGTACCCGTCGGAAAGTGAACGGCGCGTGCAATACAAGTGGGAGGCTATCGTGCGCCGCTCGAAATCGAAGCTGGCGGGTTCGCTCCACGAGCCCTTTCTGGTTTTGCACGCCATCCCTCGCCACGGGGCAACGAGCCGGCTTGATTACGCGGCTATCGTGACGATCTCTGCGCCGAAGTTCACCGGCGATCTTTATGACGCGGTGATCCGCCGCTTCACCGCACTCCAACCGGTCCGACTGCGCACCGAGGCCGAACTTCGCGTGCAGATTTAGGGCGCGAAGTATTTCGCACGGTACTCAGCCAGGGAGGAGTAGTTCTTGTGTCCCTTACTGCAATTCACGTTTCCAAGCCACGTCGCATCAATGCGCTGCTGGAGAAACGCACAAAGGTTGTCGAATCTTCCGGTGGGGATGAGTTCCCATTTTCCGACGCCGTATCGCTTTTTCAGGATGGAGTGAATCGCTGCGAAAGAAAACTTGCCGCGCTTCGGCTGCTTTGAGGCGAAGTGGTTGTATTGATCAATGAGGTGTTTCGCGTAGTTCCGCATCAGCGCGTCGTTGCCTATCGTCCCTTCGGGCGGTGCAATAGTGGGTCCTTTCGCTCTCGTGAAAACAACCTTCTCTGCGCGCAATCGCTCTACCACGATCTGCGTGGCGTGAATGTAGATGTCGCGATACGCGTTCAACAGAAAGTCCACTTTCCTGCCGTCCGCGATTGAGAGTTCGTTTTCCGCCGCCTGATCGTGCTCGCGTTTCAAAGTGGTGAGCAACTTCACGGTATAGCGCCGGGGCTCGGAATCGATAACTTTGCTGTGCCGCCCGCACATTAGAATGAGGTTCTCATAGGCGTGCCTTTGCTCGTCGGTTTGCGTATTGTCATAGCGCGGGCCGCCAATGCTGCGTGCGCGGATGTGGCAGATGATGCCGGTCGCAGTGCCGGAATCCTCCACAATGGGCGCGGAGCACCCTGGGAAAGCGCAGCGATTGCGGCACCGTGCAAACAGCGCTTTTACCGTCGTTCTCGTCGGCTCCATTCCAACCGGTAATATCGGAATAGTGGAGATTCGGACAGGAACGAGTTGCGTACACCTCAGACAGCAACCGAAACGGCCTTCGCTTGCTTCGGGGCCACTGGTTGCTGGATCGACTCGTCATTTTGGTCGAGCCATTGCTCCGCTCCTTCGTCTAGTTTCGCCGAAGCCTGGTTTTTCGTGATGTCGAGGGCGTCGGCTATTTCTGCCTGACGGCTTGTGGCGGCGTCGAGTTGTTCGGAATACTCGAAGGGCTGATCGAGGAGCTTGGCGAGATCGGTCTGCTTGTGCTCCATGTCGGCGAGGTCGGTGGCGCGTTCGAGGAGGCGCTGGTCGAGATTCGTTATCGCGTGCTCCAAGGATGAGATGGTGCCGCGCGAAGTTTCGCTGATGTGGGCGGTGTAGGCGTTCTCGCCTTGGATGACGATATTGGCGCGGTCGTCCAGTTTTTGAATCGCGATGGGGAAGCCGCCGATCATGCCGACGGGTTTCGTCGTCTGGAACGGCTTCATCGCGGCGGCGGCGAAGATGATGGCGCGGCCTGCTTTGGTGCGGTCGGCAAAAGTTTCGTTACGAAACTGCATCGAGAATTGGTCGCCCTGGGTCGGAATGCGCCTCTTCAAGTCCTCAGTCATGTTCGCGATCTCGCGCCGGTGGATGTCGGCGCCCTCGGCGAAGGATTTGATCCGGTAGCGGAGCTGATACTGACTGTCGAGGTGCTGTTTTTTGAGCCGACTCAAGCGGATGACTTCGGCATCGACGGATGCTTTCTCAATGACGAGCGGGTTGCCCGACGCGATCGCTTTCACCTCCGCGTAGGTCAGCGCGGCGGCGTCTATGTCTTCGGCGCGGCGCACGGTTGCGTCGCCGTTCATTACCTGCGCGATGAAGCGCGCTTTGCTCTCCAATGTTTGCCACATGTAGGCGTCGAAGGAGCCTTCGGTGACGTAGCGGTAGATGCTGATGAACTCATTCTCGTTGCCTTGTCGCAAAATGCGGCCTTCGCGTTGTTCGATGTCGGCGGGACGCCACGGCGCATCGAGGTGATGCAACGCGACGAGACGCTTTTGAACGTTCGTGCCCTCCCCCATTTTCTGCGTGCTTCCCATGAGGATGCGGATGCTCCCTTCGCGAACTGATTTGAAAAGTGCGGCCTTCGCCGCGTCATCTTTGGCGCCTTGAACGAAAGCGATCTCGCGCGCCGGGATGCCGCGATCGATCAACTTCGCCCATACATCCTGATAGACTGAAAACCATCCGACAACGGAGGTCGGTGTGGACAGGTCGCAGAATATCATCTGCGTTCCGCGAGTCGGCGTGGATTCGAGCCAGATTTCGTGAGCCTTCTCCACGGCGCGGTTCACTTTGGTGTTGGGATGGTCGCGGACATGCGGAAGCATCAAGCGCAGGTCGAGCGCCGCCTTTCGGCCCTCGCTTGTGATCTTGAGCATATTGTCGTCGCGCGGATCGACCTGCCCGTTTTTGATGCGTTCGGTCCGCTTCACGAGTTCATCGACAAACGCTTTCAGCTCCGGTGTGCTTGGCGCGCTAATCGTGATCTGCTTCCCTTCACGAAGCGTGGGCACTGGGAGCTTGAGCATCTCCGCGGTCTGCACATCGGCGGTCTGGCGGAATTGCTGCATCAGTTCCGGCACATTCACGAACCTCGCGAAACGATTCTGCAAGCGGTAGCCGTTTCCGTCTGGACTTAACTCCATCGTCGTCACCGTTTCGCCGAAGGTTGCGGCCCACGAGTCGAAATGTTGCAACTGGTTCCGTCGCAACTCGTGCATTTGCAGGTAGCGCTGCATGGTGAACATCTCGGCCATCGTATTGGAAATCGGCGTCCCGGTGGCGAAGACCACCCCGCCTCCGTGGTTCTTTTCCTGGATGTGCTGAATCTTGAGGAAGAGATCGAAAGCGCGCTCGGAAGCCGTCTGCGGCAGGCCGGCCACCCGCGTCATCTTCGTGACGTAGAAGAGGTTCTTGAACTTGTGCGCCTCATCGACCAGCAGCATGTCGATCCCGAGTTCTTCAAAGGTCAGCGTGTTGTCCTTCTTTTGCTCGGCCGAGAGAGTCTTGAGTTTTGTTTCGAGTCGACGCTTTACCTTTTCCAATTCTTTCACGAGCCGCGTGCCGCGCTCCTCGCGCTTCTGCTCAATGATGGCGTGCTCGATTTCCCTCACTTGCGAATGGATGAACTTTTGCCGGTTCGCGAGCGACACCGGAATTTTCTCAAAACTCGCGTGCGTCACGATCACCGCATCCCAATTGCCCGTAGCTATCCGGCTGAAAAGTCTGGCCCGTCGCGATGCGTCGAAGTCTCTCTTCCCCGCGACGAGAATGTTGGCTGTCGGGTAAAGCGTGAGCAGCTCCGTGGAGAACTGCTCCAGCATGTGATTCGGCACCGCGAACATCGGCTTCGTTGCGCGCCCGAGCCGCTTGCACTCGATCGCGGCGGCCGCGGCGGCGTAGGTTTTGCCGGCTCCGACGGCGTGTGCGAGCAGCGTGTTGTCGCTCTGCACGATTCGCCAGACGGCGTTCTTCTGGTGCTCGCGCAATTGGATCAGCGGATTGCTGCCGGGCAGCGTGAGATGGCTGCCGTTGAAGACACGCAGGCGGATGTTATTAAACTCGAGGTTGTACTTGCGGCAGAGCCGCTCGCGGCGCTCGTCGTCCTGCCAAAGCCAGCTCTTGAAGCGCTCTTTGATTTTTTCGAGCTTGTCGCGCGCGGCCTCTGTTTCCTGGACGTTGATGATGCGTCCGTCAGTGGCGGGATCTGGATCATAGACCGTCGGGGTCTTGAGATTCAGAGCGTCCTGGATGAGATCGACCGCGGAGTATCGCGCCGTGCCCCAGTCGGTCGTGTTCGCGACGGATGACTTGGCCGAATAATCGCCGCGCACAAACCAGGCGCCGATCTGCGGCGCGTGACTGACGGCGACGCCTTCCGTGCTCAGCAGGTCGGTCGCAAACGCCTGCACATCGTCGGCGGGAATCCAGACCGCGCCGAGTCGCGCGTCGATCTCGCCCGCGGTGAGGTCGGTCGGCTGCACCGCTGCGAGCGCCGCGACGTTCTCCTGATACGCCGGATCAGCCCGGGCGGCCGCTTGCGCATCGCGAAGCTTTGCTCGCACGTCGCCGGAAAGGTAATGGTCATCAGTCTCCCACTGCTCGGATTGCGGATTTCGATAAACGAGACCCTTTAACTCCGGCAGAAATTCCTCCGGCGGACGGCCGAGCAATCGCTCCATGTAATCCACGTCCGTGCGACCGGTCGCATTGAGGGAAAGAATGAGCGCGTCGCGTGGAGTCTCGGCGGCGAGCAATGGGCGCGCTTGCTGGATCGTCCGCTCGCGGAAAATCGCTGTCTTCTGCGCGATCCTTGTCTCCGCGTTGTAATCCTCCAGTGACCGCAGCAGTGGCAGGTCTGGATCACCATCGAAGGCCCTAACGTTCGCCGTCTCATTGATCGCGCCGAAGCGCGAGACGAAGTGGTCGTAGTGGAGATTCAACTGGTGCCGGGAATCGACGACGGTGGTTTCGTCACCGTCTTCGATCTGCGTGCGCAGAGCTTCGCGCACCGCGTCACGCACCCGAATCATTCCGCGGATGCGCCGACCGGTTTGCTCCGGGACCTTCTTGAGCAACGTCAGCGCGTTGCCGTCGCGCACTGCCAGTGACCCATCTTCGTGGATCACGAATGCGTTCTGCTTCACGTAATCCGGAGCAAGAATTGGTTCGCTCGCAGCCAGCGGTTGCGACTGTTCTCGGGACTTGTAGATGCTGCGTGGCAACTTCGCTACGGCCGCACGCAGCGCCGCTGAAAGGTCGGGGCCGTCCGGCACTAAGACGGGCTCGTTGCCGCGATACATCGTGCCCTCTTCGCGCATGATACCGAGCATCATCTCCGGTCGCTCGGCGAAGTATTCGTTGATCTGGAACGTCTGCCCGTCGGAGTTCGAATGCTCCGCGAGGGAGAGCCATGCGGGTCCGATCGGCGATTCGCCTTGCGCGAGCCGGCGAAGGAAGACGATGTCGGTCGTGACTTCCGTGTTCGCGTTCTCCTTGAACGCGGTATTCGGCAGTCGGACGGCGCCGATGAAGTCCGCCTCGCTCGAAAGGTAATGGCGAAGGCCGGAGTTCTGTTTATCCAGCGTCCCTTTCGAGGTGATGAAAACCATTAATCCGCCGGGCCTGATCTTACCGATCGCTTTCGCGAAAAAGTAATCGTGGATCCGAAAATTGTGTCGCTCGAAATCCTCGTCGAAAGGCTTGTAGTCGCCGAACGGGACGTTCGAGATCGCGAGATCAAACGAACGATCCACGAGAGTCGTTTCCTCGAAACCCTCGTTGCGAATGTCGGCGTCTGGATAAAGGCGGCGCGCAATCGCGGCGCTGATCGGATCGAGTTCGATGCCGGTCAGTCGCGAGCGTGAAGCCATCTCCTCCGGCATCAAGCCAAAGAAATGTCCGATCCCCGCTGCCGGTTCCAACACCCGGCCGCCATCGAAGCCGAGCCTTTCCACGGCCTCGTAGATCCCTGAGATGACGGTCGGCGACGTGAAATGCGCGTTGAGCGTGGAAGCCCGAGCCGCTTCAAGCTCTTCCGGTGTCAGCATCTCCTCGAGACGACGGCGTTCCGCCTCCCAACTCTCATCCGCGTGCCAGGCAAAGACCTGCGGCAATCCTCCCCAGCCGACATAGCGCGCGAGCAACCGCTTCTCGTCGTCCGTCGCAGCGCGGTTCTCCGCGTCGAGCCGCTGGACCAACTCGATCGCGGCGAAGTTGTCGTGGCACTTCTGCTTGAGCGAGCCGTGCCCGAGACCATCCTCATTCCGAATCCGGTGATTGCGCGAATTTAGGCGCTGTCGTTGTCCGTTTCTTCCGGCTCCAGGAGAATATATTTCGTCCGCACGATCTCCCAGGCCTGGTCGTGCGCCTGTTGCTCCGTCAATCCCTGCCGGCGAAACTCCGTTCGCAGATTCTCCATTTCCGTTTTGGTGGTCTCCTGCGCTTCGAAAAGCGTCTCCGTTAACTGTGCCCTCGCCTCCAACGCCCGAACCATTTTCGGTCGAAATTCCCGCCAATGGCGTTCGGCCATCAGCCCATATTGAGTGAGATGCGGTTCGTTCATGATTGTCGTGGGCGAAGTCGAACAAGCTCAGTTGAGCCTGCACGGGTTTGCCGTTTCGCTTGAGCATAAGGTGAGCTGCGCAACGCATCCACCTGCCGGGATAACGACACCGGGCGTGCGTTGTCTGCATCATCCCACGACGAGAGACAGCCGACGTTCCCGATTGAGAGCAAACGCGCAGGCTGCACCAACGGTTCTGAAAAGAACACTTTTCCAGCAGAAAAGTGATACCGACCGTCCGCTGGGGCGCAGAGTGGAAGTCAAGAGGGAAACGGAATAAATGCCGCAGGCCGAGCGGAGCGAGTTATGCCGGATTCGCACTTTACCTTCCGCGGCGTGCTCCGGCCCGATGAGCATGAGTACTCTCGCGATAGCGGGAGCATAGCTGTGTGGGAACCACCCTGTTCCGTTGCCGCAATGTACGTTGCGCAGATCCGGTTTTCGCGCGCGATGCGCCCCGCGCGAGTCTGAGCGTTCAGGCCCAGCGGAGACCGGAGCGGCAGGCTGCCAGGGGATGCGGGTGGCAGCCGTGAGCGGAGGCGCAGCGAAGCCTGAATGCTCAGTCTCGCATCATCCGTGGGGCGGACGGGATGATCTGCCGATCCCGGAGCTTGCGAGGACAGCGGCAGTTGATCCCGTCCGAGGGTCAGAATGGTTCGTATTGCGGACAGCTTCCGCTCCTTCTTTGAAAATATAGCACGATCGATTCGCTCCCTTTGCGCGAATGTGCCCGTCGCGAGTCTGCGGGTTCAGGCGCAGCGGAGGTCTGGCGCGTCGGACTGCCGGAGGGGGATGGGCGGCAGTCCGAAGCGACGGCGGAGCGGAGCCTG
>JBBSPM010000099.1:0-13522 GCA_038258815.1 Chthoniobacterales bacterium | reverse complement strand
TGGATGAGGCGGAGGCGGCAAAGCTGGCTCAGACGATTGCCGGGACGGCCGCCGGGGCGCTGCCCGCCCCCTCGCAGGCGCCGGTGAACAACATTCTGCCGAATAACTAGAGCAACTGCCAAATGAACATTCCGGCTGTTGATCGGGTCGCCCTGACGGGATTGCGCCCGCCAGGGCTCCCACACCACCGGACATGCGGTTTTCCGCATCCGGCGGTTGAACATGGCGGCCTCACACTCATCGTGTGGCCGCGAGTTCCCACGGAATGATGAACCCATGACGATGGAGCGTGCGCTTCTTGAGTGCTTGTTGGAGCACAGTGTGACGGGCTATGGCCCACGCGCCTAACCCGCAGGAGGCCATCCCCAAGGCCCGGCCTTTGACTCCCAGCCGCCGCAGTGCGTTGCGCCGCCCGCGCGGATGGTGCCAGCGCAACCAAAAGCATTTGCGCATATGGCGGCGGATCCACCCGCTGAGGTCTTCGACTTCGCGCCGCCAATCGGCCAGCTCGAAGTAATTCCACCATCCTCGGATGTATCTCTGCCATTGGTCGCGCATCTGCTCGCTGGTCTTGCTTAGCCTGGCCTCCCAGCACTCCCTGATCCGCTCCTTGAGTTTGGCAATCGCTCGCGGGCTGACCCCGATGCGACCATCCTCGTAGAGTCGAAACCCGAGCAGGCTGCTGCCCCCGCTCGGCCCCGCTCCGCTCTTCTCGCGGTTGACCTCCAACCCTAGCTCCTTCTCTAACCATCCAATCACGCTTTCCCATATCCGTCCGGCGGCTCGCTCGCTGGCCGCGAAGATGGCGATGTCATCGGCGTAGCGCACAAAGGCGACGCCGCGCTTTTCCAGCTCCTTGTCCAGCGGGTCGAGATAGATGTTGGCCAAGAGCGGCGAGAGCGGACCGCCTTGCGGCGTGCCTGCCTTCCTCGCTTCCCGGCTCCGATCGGTCCGCTGCATCGGCCCACGGAGGTAGTCTCCGATCAGCCTCAGCACGCGTTTGTCCCTGACTTTGCGTCCCACCATCCTCATCAGTCTGTCGTGATTAACCTGATCGAAAAAGTTCTTCAGGTCGATGTCCACCACCCAGCTTTTGCCCGCCGCCACATACCCCTGCGCCCTCCGCACCGCGTCGTGCGCGCTGCGTCCGGGCCGGAACCCGTAGCTGCTCTCGCTGAAGCTTTCCTCAAAGGTCGGCCTCAGCGCTTGATGGAGCGCCTGCTGGATCATTCGGTCCACTACGCTCGGAATGCCGAGTTGACGGCTGCCCCCACTGGCCTTTGGGATCTCCACCGCGCGCACCGCCGCCGGACGATATTGCCCGTCCAGCAGCTTCGCTTCGATGGTGTCCCAATGCTGCACGATGTGGGCTTTCATCTCCTCCACCCTCATTCCGTCGATGCCGGGTGCGCCTCCGTTGGCTTTCACCGCCAGATACGCCGCCCGCAGGTTCTCTTTTTCGAGAACCACTTCCATGGTCACTTCTTCGAGCACCTTCTGCCGCCTCCTTTCGCTCGGCTGCGCTGACTCGATTCCCGCTCTCGCCTCCTCCGCTGCACTCCAGCAACGCTCTCCGCGTTCGCCCCGGAGGGTGGCTGCCACAGTTGCAACGCCCTCCAGATTTCAGGAACCTGTCCGCCCGCGCACCGAGGCCGGTTGGCTGGCGCTCCCTTCTCTGTTCTTCGGCCCTTCGCTCTTCCCGTCTTTCGGCGGGCCTCTCCACTACTACGGCCTCTGCTGACTTCTCCACCGCTCTCGCGGCCGAGATCCTCCCCGGGTAAGGTGCATGAACATTCTAAAGCCCCGTGCCGTCAGGCTCTACTTGATGCGTCTTTCGGTGACGGTTGGATTTCGCGTTTCCTAGCACGCTCATCGCACGCACCCTGCCTCCCTGCCTGTTCGTGTTCCTACGGTCGTGGCCTTTGCTTGCGCCTTCTTTCGCGCTGAGTTCCTCGCGGAACCCGCCTTGGCTTTGGCTACGGTTGCTGTCACTGCTTCCGATCATTGTTTTTTTTCCGACTTGTTCATGCCCATGCCGGGCACACTAGGGCAGGCGCATCGCCTGCCTGGGCAACCGAAGCGGTCGCCCTACAATCAACCTCGCCAGAGGGCCGCATCGAGAATCGACCAGAGATGGATGAGCCATCCGAGGAGAACGATCCAGAGCACTGCCGCAAGACAAACTGAATGATCGCCATGATAAGGCGGCCCTGCAGAAGTTGCCCGAGACCGGGAATGAAGAAGCTGCAGAGCGCCGCGATGACGTTGCCAGTGGAACCTTGACCTGCCATGGGCTGAACTTCGCATCGGCCGGTTGGCGCGACAAGAGCGGAGTCGGCAAAAGGCGCACGCCGCAAAGGCGAGCTTTTCAAGGGAAATGGATAATTAGCGCCCGGGGAGCACCGAAAATGCTCATCCCATATCCAGAAGCCCATGAGTGTCGCTCTCCAGAATGCCGAGATCCTTCTCGTCGACGACGAACTGGCCAATTTGATTCTGCTGCAAAAGATCCTGAACGCAGCAGGTTACACCCGAATTCGTTCGACGACCGAACCACGTCGTGTCCTTTCCCTCCTGGAAGAATGGGAGCCGGACATCATTCTGCTCGATCTGCAGATGCCGCATTTGGACGGGTTCGCGGTGATGGAGCAACTGAAAGAAAAGCTCCCGGCCGACACTTTCCTGCCGATCCTTGTCTTGACCGCGGACGCGATGCCAAGGACAAAACTGCGCGCGCTTTCGGGCGGCGCGCATGATTTCCTGACCAAGCCGTTTGATCCCGCCGAGGTGGTCCAACGCATTGGCAACTTGCTCCGCACCAGGCAACTCCACCAGGAGGTGCAGGAGCAGAATAAAAACCTCGAGCAGTTGGTGGCGAAACGGACGGGGGAGCTGGAGAAAGCGCTCCGCGAGCTAAAGGAGACGCAACAAAAGGCGATCCAGCAGGAACGTCTCCACGCCTTTGGCACCATGGCCAGCGGAGTGACCCATGATTTCAACAACGCGCTCTCCGTCATCCTCGGATTCAGCGAAGTCGCCTTGATGGAGTGCGAAGGGGCGCTGCGCCGGGATGAAATCGAAGCGCACCTGCGCACCATCATCACGGCCGGCCTCGATGCCACCCGCCTGGTGACGCGGCTGCGCGAGTTCTACCGGCCCAACGACGAAAACGAACCGCGCATGGTGGTCCACCTAAACGAACTGATCAAACAGGCGGTGGCCACGACGCGTCCCCGGTGGCACGCGGAGTCGTCGGGCTCGGAAGTGCCAATCGAAGTGGAAACCGATTTCGCGATGATCCCGCCCATATCCGCCGACGCCTCGGAGCTGCGTGACGCGTTAATGAACTTGATCTTCAACGCGGTCGACGCCATGCCGCAGGGCGGCAAAATTACCCTCCGCACAAGCTACGCAGGCGGGCGCATCGTTTTGCAGGTGCGCGACACTGGCGTCGGGATGCCGGAGGAAGTGCGGCTGCGTTGTCTGGAGCCGTTTTTCACGACCAAAGGCGAAGCGGGCACCGGCCTCGGCCTGGCGATGGTCTACGGGATCATCGAGCGCCATGGCGGGACGCTCGAGATTGAGAGCGCGCCAGGAAGGGGCACGACTTTCACGATTTCCTTTGGGCCGGCGGTGGACGCGGAGGATCACATCATCGCGGAGTCGCCCAAACCGGTCTCGCCGCTGCGGGTCCTGGTGGCGGACGATCAGCGGGAGTTGTGCGAGGTCATGACGAGTTACCTGGCGAGCGATTGCCACGCGGTCACCTCGGTCACCGATGGTCGTGCGGCGCTGGAAGCGATGCGCGGAGCGAATTTTGATTTGCTTATCACCGACCAGCTAATGCCAGGGATGAGCGGCAAGCAGCTGGCGGCCGCGGTCAAGCAAGATTCACCCGAGACCCGGGTGATTTTGCTCACCGGTGTGGCTGAGAACGAAAATCCCTCCTCGAACGGCGCGATCAATCGCGTGCTGGCCAAGCCGGTTTCACTCATCGATCTGCGCCATGCAATCGTCGAAGTCATGGCCGGTCCACCGAGCGAATAAAACGTAAGATGGCTATCGCTACTCCCGTCTCAGTTCTGATTGTCGAAGACAGTCCAACCCAGTTAGCGCAACTGCAACACACGCTTAAGGCCCGTGGCTACAATGTGCTTGCCGCCACCAACGGCGCCGCAGCAATCCATCTTTTAGAAACCGAAGTGCCGACGCTGGTGATCAGCGACGTCATCATGCCCGGGATGACCGGCTACGAGCTGTGTGCGCGGCTCAAGGCAGATGAAAGGCTCAAGGCGGTGCCGGTTATCCTTTTAACTTCGCTATCTGACCCTAAGGACGTGATCAGCGGACTGCAATGCGGGGCCGACAGCTTCATCGTAAAGCCTTACGAGGATGCCTCACTTTTCGCACGTATCCATTACGTTCTGGCCAACCTGGAACTGCGCCGACAAACGGGAACGCAGAGGGGCATCGAGATCTTTTTTGCCGGCGAGAAGCATCTGATCCGCTCGGAGCGCATTCAGATGATCGATCTGCTCCTCTCCAGCTATGAGGCGGCGGTCCAAAAAAATCTCGCATTCGCCCGCGCGAAGGAAGAAGCGGAGCGCGCCAATCACGCCAAAAGTGAGTTTCTATCGCGTATGAGTCATGAGTTACGCACCCCACTCAATGCCATTCTCGGTTTTGCGCAGATCCTGGAGCTGGAAGCAAAGTCGGCCGATGAGCAGGAAAGCATCGGACACATCCTGCACGCCGGCCACCACCTGCTCGATCTGATCAACGAAGTCCTCGACATCGCGCGGATTGAAGCGGGCCACCTTGGCATTTCAGTCGAGTCGATCGACATAAGCGAGGTTCTCGGCGAGTGCGTAGCCCTGATCCGCCCTCTCGCGCAGGAGCGCGGGATTGAGATCGAGCAGAACTTCGCGGCCCAGTCTCCTCAGTGGGTCAGGGCCGACCGTCAACGCCTGAAACAGGTGATTCTAAATCTTCTTTCCAACGCGGTGAAATACAACCGGGCCCAGGGCACAGTCCACCTATCATTCGAAGCTACCGCTGGCAACAGTCTGCGCCTAAGTATTCGGGACTCTGGAGAGGGCATCGCGCCCCACGACATCGAGCAGCTTTTCGTCCCATTCGAACGGCTCGCGGCCGATAGGACCGACGTCCAAGGCACAGGTCTGGGGCTGGCGCTTTCAAAACAACTGGTCGACCTGATGGAAGGTGCGATGGGGGTGGAGAGTGAACTGGGTAAAGGCAGTGTCTTTTGGTTCGAACTGCCAAGGGCAGAAGCGAGCGAAAACCTTGCCCAAACCGTGCTCTATATCGAAGACGATCTGACCATCTCCAACCTGATCAGGCGGACCCTTGAATGCCGCCCGGGAATCGAGATGATTGCCGCGACCCGAGGTGAAACAGGCCTGGAGTTGGCGAAAGAACATTCGCCCCACGCCATCCTGCTGGACCTGGGCTTACCAGATATTCGGGGCGAGGAAGTCCTGCGGCGCTTGCAGGAGGACTCAGCGACCAGTCACATTCCCGTGCTCGTTATCAGTGGTGGGTCAGATGCCAACAAAATCTCCCACCTGCTCGACGCTGGCGCCAGCGCTTACTTAACCAAGCCCCTCGATCTTCCAAAATTCCTGGACGCACTGGATAACTCGCTCCAGCCCGTTCCAGCTACAACCGGGGCAATGAATAACCCTACCGGGGCCTGACTCTGTGTCCTCATTTGTTACATTCGTTAGTCTAGCGGTGGCAGGTTCCAGCACGGTTCTATTTCCCACCTGACTGTCCCTGACGAAACGTTAACCAAATCCCTATTGCTTATGAAATGGTCTGTCGGAACTAAAATTGGCGCCGGGTTCGCCCTCGCCCTCGTCGCGCTGATTATCATCGGGGCGACATCCTATCTCAGCATAAATCGTTTTCTTCAAACCGCCCATCTGGTTGATCATACCTATCAGGTCATCAACCGAATCGATCGCCTGCTGACCGAATTGATCAACGTCGAGACCGGTCAACGCGGCTACATCATCACGCACGACGATCGTTTTCTGGAGCCCTACACCGCCGGAGTCGCGGCCGTTCCGGCCGAAGTCGCCGCGATTCGGCAACTCACGGCGGACAACAAGCCGCTGCATGACTTGCTCGACCAATTGGAGCCGGTGGCGGCGAAGCGCCTGGTCTTCGCGGAAAAGTTGACGGATTTGGAGAAAAACAAGAATCACGAGGAGGCCGTGAAAGGCATTGCATCGGGCGAGGGCAAACACCTGATGGATGAGATTCGGCAGATCGCCGGAAAAATGAGAGAGACCGAAATCGGGCTCTTAAAAACGCGCACGGATGAGTCGAACGCCAATGCGCGCAATACGATTCTGACCATCATCCTTGGAATTTCCACGGCCGCGGCCTTGCTCGCGATTGTTGGTTTCCTGATCATTCGCAGTATTTCAAAACCGCTGCAAAAGATCACCGCCGCGGCCGAACTTATTGCGGCCGGCGATCTCGATGTCGCGGTGCACGCCAATGGGCGCATGGATGAAGTCGGGGTGCTCGCTCGCGCTTTCGTCCGGATGAGCAAATCCCTCCAGGACACGGCGAAAGGCGCCGGGGAAGTGGCCGCGGGAAATCTCACGGTTCGGGTGAAACCGCAATCGTCCAAAGATGTCGTCGGCAATGCCCTGGCCACGATGGTGGAGAGGTTATCCTCCCTCATCGGACAGGTGCAAAAATCCGGAATCCAGGTCAACACCTCGGCCACAGAAATCGCCGCGACGGCGAAACAGCAGCAGGCCACGGCGAATGAAATTTTCTCCACCACCACGGAAATTGGAGCGACCTCGAAGGAAATTTCCGCGACCGCGAAGGAGTTGGTCAAGACGATCAAGAGCGTCACGACCGTGGCGGAAGAAACCGCGACCCTCGCGGGCGATGGCCAGAATGGACTCACGCGCATGGAAACGACCATGCGTCAGATCATGGACGCGTCGGGTTCCATCAATACACGCCTCGCGGTGCTGAGCGAAAAGGCCGGCAATATCAATACGGTCGTGACCACGATCACGAAGGTCGCTGACCAGACCAATCTCCTCTCCCTCAATGCCGCGATCGAAGCGGAGAAGGCGGGCGAATATGGTCGCGGTTTTGCGGTCGTCGCGACCGAGATCCGCCGCCTCGCCGATCAAACCGCGACGGCCACATCCGACATCGAGCAGATGGTCACCGAGATGCAGTCGGCTGTCTCCGCCGGGGTGATGGGGATGGACAAATTTTCCGAGGAAGTGCGCCGCGGCGTGGAAGTCGTCGGCCAGGTCAGCACGCAGCTCTCCCAGATCATCCAGCAGGTCCAAACCTTGACGCCGAATTTCGAGATCGTGAACGAAGGCATGCAATCGCAGTCGCTCGGCGCGGAGCAGATCAGCGAAGCGCTCGCCCAGTTGGGTGAGGCGGCGCAGCAGACGGTCGAATCGTTGCGTCAGTCCAACCTCGCGATCGAGCAGTTAAACGAGGCCACCTCCGGCCTGCAGAGCGGCGTTTCGCGTTTCAAGGTGGAGGCCTGATGCTTTTTCTGGTTTTTCGGCTGGGGAAAGACTGCTACGCGCTCGAGACGGCGCAGGTCGTCGAGGTCCTGCCGCGGGTGATCGTGAAGGAGATTCCCCAGGCACCGCCCGGGGTGGCGGGCACTTTTAATTACCATGGCGAACCGGTGCCGCTGCTCGATCTGGCCGCTTTGTCGTTAGGCAAACCGTCCCGTGGGCGCATGAGCACGCGCATTATTTTAGTGAACTACCACGCCCAAAGTGGCGAATCCCATCTCCTGGGCTTGCTCGCCGAAGAAACGACGGAAACGATTCGGCGCGAGGAAACAGACTTTGTCCCCGCCGGTGTGGTGGCGGACGGGACGCCTTATCTGGGACCGGTCACGAATGATGCGCGGGGAATGATTCAGCGCGTCGAGGTCAATCAACTGCTCACCCAGGAGGTGCGGGATCTTCTATTTCGCCAGCCGCTTCAAGTCGCATGAGCACCCAGACGAAGATCGCAGCCTTGCTCAAAGAGAGGATCGGATTCGATGTCGCGACCGTCGGCCGCTCCGTCATCGAGCGTGCTTTGCGCGACCGGATGGCGGCCTGCGGGACGAAAAAGTTGGAGGATTACTGGGAAAAACTTCAGCGCGGCGAAGCCGAGATGCAGGCACTGATCGAAGCCATCGTCGTTCCGGAGACGTGGTTTTTTCGCGACCGGGAAGCATTTAGTGCACTGACAAACTTCGTTTTGAAGGAATGGTTGCCAGCGCATCCGACTGGAGTGTTGCGCTTGCTCAGCGTCCCTTGCTCGAGCGGCGAGGAACCGTACTCGATCGCCATGGCTTTGCTCGATGCGGGTCTCACGCCGGCCAGTTTCAGAATCGACGCGGCCGACATCAGCGCCCGCGTGCTCACCCTGGCGCGAGAGGCGGTCTACACGAGGAACTCATTTCGTGGCCAGGATCTGGATTTTCGCGATAGCTATTTTCAGCGAATTGGTGAGCGCTACCAACTGGAGCCCGCGGTGCGAGCGCAAGTCCGATTTGAGCAACGGAACCTGTTGGCAGAACCCCTCATCCGGGCCCAACCCTACGACGTCATTTTTTGCCGGAACGTCCTGATTTACTTCGACGCTCCGACCCAGGAACGCGCCATTGCGGGGCTCCGCCGCTTGCTGGCGCCGGATGGTCTCTTGTTGGTCGGTCCATCGGAAGCGTTTGTCGTTCGCGGCAATGGTTTCGTCTCCGAGATTCATGCGCGCGCCTTTGCCTATCGGAAGGCGCCGGCGTCGGGGGTGGCGCCGATTTGCGGGAATGAACGGCCGCGCAAGAAGGCCCGGGCGATCGTGCCCCGGCCAGCGCCAAACCTTTTCGCACCGAAAAAACCGGAAAGATCACGGACCCCGGTTGCGGCAAAACCGCGAGCGGATTTGAAGGTCGCCAGAGGTCTGGCCGACGCCGGGGATTTGTTAGGGGCAGCACGGGCCTGCGAGACCTATCTGCTCGAGGAAGGTGGATGCGCAGCCGGCTACTACTTGCTGGGAATTGTTCACGACGCGCTGGGCGACCGCACGCGGGCGGCCGATTGCTACCGCAAGACGCTCTATCTGCAACCGGACCATGGCGAGGCCCTGACTCATCTTTCTTTGCTCGCGCAGAAGGGCGGTGATGTCGCCAGCGCGAACCGACTCCATCTCCGCGCTCAACGCGCCGAAAGCTCGTCCTCGTCCTCGTCGTCGCCCTCGTCCTCGATCGTGACCACGATGAACGGAGCGAGGACGAAGGACGAGGACGATTTTCGCTCATGATAACCACCGCAACTTCAAAAGGCGCTTTGCACCTGCTCGATCGCGAGCCACCGGCCGATTATCTGGCCGAGTGGACGGCGCGCATCGCCGCCAGGAAAGAACATGCCGATCCGGGCACGAGCGCCGTCGTGATTTTCCGCATCGCTCGCGAATGGCTGGCCCTGCCGGCCGCCATCTTTCAGGAAGCGGCGGAAAACTGCACCTTTCACACCATCCCGCATCGCCGCGATGGGATCGTCGCCGGAATCGTAACCATCCGGGGTGAATTATTGCTTTGCGCCTCGCTCGCGCATTTCCTTGGAATCGAAAGGACCGGCCAACCTTCGGTGCGCCGGCGGCTGCTGGTGGCGAGCCGCGATGGAAATCGTCTCGCCTTTCCGGTCGATGAAATTCATGGCGTGGCCCGTTATCATCCGCGCGAGCTGCTTCCGGTGCCGGCGTCGCTCGCGCACGCCACTTCCATTTACTCGATCGGGCTCCTGCCCTGGCAAGAGCGGACCGTCGGCTGCCTCAACGACGAGCTGCTCTTTTACACCTTGAATAAGAATTTCTCATGAGCAGCCAGACTTCAAACGACCTGGCCGATGTTTCGTTGCTCGACCTTTTCCGCATGGAGGTGGAGGCGCAGGCGGCCGTGATGGCGGACGGCCTGATTGCGCTGGAACGCGAACCGGCCGCGACCCATCGCCTTGAAGAACTGATGCGCGGCGCGCACTCGCTCAAAGGAGCCGCGCGGATAGTGAATCGCGACTCGGCCGTGCGGGTGGCGCACGCGATGGAAGATTGCTTCGTCGCGGCGCAGCGCGACAAGGCCGTGCTGCACGAGCAACAAATCGATCTCTTGCTCCGCGGGGTCGATTTGTTGATCCGTGCGGCCACCGTCTCCGAGAGCGGGCTGAAAATCTGGGAAAAGGAACACGCGAAAGAAATCGATGAGTTGACTCATTCGTTTTCCGCCCCGCAAAAAAAGAGGATCGAGAAACCTGTCGTCGCCTCCGCGCCGGCACCGCCCACGGAAGCACCGCCAACCGAAACACCGCGGGTCGACATTCCGAAGCAGGCAACCGAACCGTCGAAGACCGGGCCCACTGCCGGACGCGCCGTCCGGGTGGCGCCGGAAAACCTGAACCGGTTGCTCGGATTGGCCGGCGAATCGGTGGTGGCGGCGCGCTGGCTGGATGGATTTGCCTCGAACCTGAGGCGAGTGAAGCGGCTGCAGGCCGGTCTCGCGCAATCATTGAATAATGTGAGTCAGACCCTGGCCGAAGTCAGCCTGAGCGAACGAGCGCAGGGCCAACTGGGAGAGTTGAAAAACAAGGCCGCGACCGCCCAGCAAGCAGTCGCGACCCAGCTCGAGGAGCTGGAGTTGTTTGACCGTCGCTTCATCAATCTTTCGAAGCGTCTCTATCAGGAGGTGCTCGACTGCCGGATGCGGCCCTTGAGCGACGGCGTGCAGGGTTTGGCGCGCATGGTGCGAGACGCGGCACGCTCGTTAGGCAAGGAAATAGACTTTGAGATCGTCGGCCAATCCACGCCGGTCGATCGCGATGTTTTGCAGCGAATCGAAGCCCCCCTCGGTCATCTTTTACGCAACGCCGTCGATCATGGAATCGAAACGCCCGCAGAGAGACTGCGGATCGGCAAAGCGAGGGAAGCCTCGATCCGGCTCGAGGGGCGGCACGCGGCTGGCATGCTCCTCATCGAAGTCGCCGATGACGGACGCGGAATCGATACCGAAGCGATCCGAAGCGCGGTCGTGCGGAAAAAGTTGTCGACGCCCGAAGTCGCCGGGCAATTAACCGAGGCGGAGCTGATCGAGTTTCTCTTCCTGCCCGGATTCACGATGAAGGAAGCGGTCACGGAAATTTCCGGGCGCGGCGTCGGGCTGGACGTCGTCCAGACCATGATCAAGGAAGTGGGCGGAAGCGTGCGCGTCTTCTCGCAACCCGGTCAGGGCACCACCTTCCAACTGCATTTGCCGCTGACCCTTTCCGTTCTCCGCACCCTGCTGGTTGAGATTGGAGGCGAGCCCTACGCTTTCCCGATCGCGCGCGTCACCAACACGCTCAAGGTCGCCAGGGAAAAAGTCGAATCGATCGAAGGCCGCGAGCATTTTGCCTTCGGCGAACAGCAGGTCGGACTGGTCACGGCGCACCAAGTTCTCGGTCTGGAAAAGCCTTATTCCGGTAACGGCGAGCTGCCGGTGATCGTGCTGGGCGAAAAGAACGCGCGTTACGGGGTGGTGGTTGATCGTCTGCTGGGCGAACACGAACTCGTCGTCCGCCCGCTCGATCCGCGCCTTGGCAAAATCAAGGATATCAGCGCGGCCGCGCTTATGCCCGATCAGTCGCCCGTCTTGATTATTGATGTGGAAGACATGTCGCGCTCGATCGAGAACGTCGTCTCCGGTGGACGCCTCGCGCACGTCTCGCAGGATCGCGCGGCGGGGGCGGAGAAAATGCGCAAGCGCGTCCTGGTGGTGGACGATTCGCTGACGGTGCGCGAACTCGAGCGCAAATTAATTGATAGCCGCGGCTATCACGTCGAAGTCGCGGTCGATGGCATGGACGCCTGGAACGCGGTCCGCACCGGCCACTACGATCTGGTCGTGACCGACGTCGACATGCCGCGTCTCGACGGCATCGAACTGGTGACGCTGATCAAGAAAGACCCGCGCTTAAATTCGCTCCCGGTCATGATCATTTCCTACAAAGACCGCGAAGAAGATCGTCGTCGCGGGCTCGAAGCGGGCGCCGACTACTACCTGACGAAGGGAAGTTTTCATGACGCCACCCTCTTGCGGGCGGTCAGTGATTTAATCGGGGAGGCGGAGGCATGAGGATCGCGATCGTAAATGATTCCGCCATCGCCCTCGAGGCGATGCGGCGCATTGTCGAGGCTTCGGACGATCATCAGATGGCCTGGTCCGCGCGGGACGGAGCCGAGGCGATCACGAAGTGCCAGAACGATACGCCCGACCTGATCCTGATGGATTTGATCATGCCAAAGGTGGATGGGGTCGAGGCGACCCGCCGGATCATGGCGGCCACGCCGTGCGCCATTCTGGTCGTCACCGCCAGCGTCAACGGACGTGCCGGCAAGGTTTTCGAAGCGCTCGGGGCGGGCGCGCTCGATGCGATCAGCACGCCGACCCTGGCTTCGCACGACGGCGCCGAGAGTTTGTTAGGGAAGTTCCGGACGTTGAACCGGCTGATCGGTGCAAAACCGAATCACGCCGACAAGACTCGATTGAAGCAACCCTCCGCGCCGCAGGATCGATTGATCGCAATCGGGGCCTCCGCTGGAGGACCGGCGGCCCTGGCGGAGATTTTGTCCGGCCTGCCGAAAGATTATGCCGCGCCGATTGTCATCGTGCAGCATATCGATGCGCAATTCGCTTCCGGCATGGCAGACTGGCTTGGCGCCCAATCCTCCCTCCCGGTCCGCCTCGCGTGCGAAGGCGATCGTCCGCAGGCGGGAGAGGTTTTGATTGCCGGCGGAGACGAGCATCTGGTCTTCACCGGACCGGGGATTCTTGGTTACAAGCCCGAGCCGAGTGATCTCTCTTGCCGGCCTTCCATCGACGTTTTTTTTCAGAGCTTGATCGGTCAGTGGAGAGGTCAGATCACCGCCATTTTACTTACGGGGATGGGACGCGACGGAGCACGGGGCATGGCTGCCCTGCGCAAGTCGGGCGCCCTAACGATCGTCCAGGATCGGGAGACGTCGGTCGTTTATGGAATGCCGAAGGCAGCGATCGAATTGGGCGCCGCCGGAAAGGTCCTGCCGTTGGGTGAGATCGCCCCGGCATTAGTCGCTCTGGCTAGGAACGGGACGATTGCAAAATGACGGACACGGCCTCGATCAAACAACCGCCAGAAAAAAACATCGTGCGAAAGCTTGGCGCCCGCATTTTCCGCGAGCACAGATCAGAAACGTTGGCCGCTGCGGTCACGGCGTTGCTTCCAGAATGTCAGGCGGGATGAGCAGACCCGATGAAGGTCCTGATCGCTGACGGTGACGTCGGCGCCGTCCTCTAAGGAGCGAAAAAGCGCGCCCGTGAGGATTCGAACCTCAAACCTTCTGATCCGTAGTCAGATGCTCTATCCAGTTGAGCTACGGGCGCGAGGGAGCCTAATTAAGAGAGGGCAGCCGGGACGTCAACTCAACCGGCCGGGCTCTTTGG
>JBBSPM010000098.1:0-13525 GCA_038258815.1 Chthoniobacterales bacterium | reverse complement strand
TATGACCGCCGAAACCGTGGATTGCAGATAAAGCCATCGGCGGTCATAGACCGCCGCTACAGGGCTCACTCCGATCTCCAGCGTTCTCTCGATCCGTTTCATCCGATTACGACACGCTACTCGTCCGAGGAACCGACCAAATGCAACGCCAGCGGCTCGATCCGCCGGAGATAAAGCTGCAGTGGCTGGTCTTCCTGATCGTTCGGCCCGCGCGCTTTTTGGAATTGCGAATACGCTTCCGCCCAGCGCTTCTCACGATAAAGCACCACCCCATTCCAGAACGAATCGCGCCGCGCGATCTGATCCGGGGTCGCATCCGACGCGAGCAAGAGCGGCTCGTAGATTTCGTGCCGTTCACGCGAATCGACTCCGCTGAGAAAATCGATCGGCCGCGAGACCACTACCGGGCTCGCCATTTCAAAAGTGCGCGGTCCGATCAGAACGCTGGAACCATAGAAACGGTTCGCGATGCAAAAGCGGCGTGCCAATTCCACCGGCTCGCCCATGGAAAGAAGCATCGGCCGTTCATCGTTGCCGAGCGGGCCGATGATCGTCGTGCCCGAACTGATCCCGAGATGGACCTCGAACTTGCCCCAAATTTCATCCTTCTCGCGCATCTTCTCGAAGGATTTCAGCAGCGCCAGCGCGTGACGCGTGGCCTTTTCAGCCTGCTTCTCATCCGGCTCCGGAAATCCGAAGTGCGCCACGACGCCTTCACCAGTGATCGTGTCGAGATAAGCGCCCGCTTCCGTGAAGGAAGCAGTCGCATGCTGCATAAATTTCTGCGTGATCTGCGCCAGCACTTCGGGCGCACATTCCTCCGCGAGATCGTGCTTGTTCGCGATGTCGCAAACGACCGCCGTCGTCTCGTAACTTTTCGGCTCGGGCGAGAACGGAATTTCACCCGCTGAAATGCGCCCGATCTGATCCTCCGAAATGCGGCCGGAAAAATAATCGCGGGCCAAACCGGAACGACTGCGTCCGCGAAAAGCCACATAGCCGGCACCTCCGAGCGCAGCCAATCCCATCGCAGCCAGCGATGGCAGCGGCTGAAAAGAAACGCTGAACAGAAGGCAAACCCAGGCCACCGCGATGATCTCCAGCGCGATCACGCCCAGCGGCAAGGCCAGCCGTTTTCGCCGCGAACCGCTCGTGATGAGCCAGGCCGTCCCGAAGGAAATCACCAACACGAGAGCGTATTGCGTGATTGCCCGCACGGCTTTCGTCGTCGTTTGACTGCCTTCAGTCAGGCCCGCGATCGCGCTCTCCGTCGGCAGCAGCAGCCGCGTCGCATGGGCAGCAATCACCAGCGCGCTGACCAGCACGCCGATGATGAGCGCTGCGACTAACGAGCGTTTCATGCGCAAACTGCTCTCAATCTTTCTGCGCTGGTGCAAGCGGATAGTGCGAGCGCACCACCAGTTCGCTCAGAAACTTATCCGGCGCATCCACCGCCTCGCGGCTGAGAACGAAGTGTTTTTGGCCGGTATTTTTCTGCACCAAACTGAGCCCGAACTGGTAATCCTTGAACAAGTGCGCGCAAAGGTCCGGCATGGTCATGCGTTCGGCTTGCGCGCGTTCCATCAGGCGGTGGAAGGCGTCTTCCTGGAAGGTGATCTCCAGGCCGTGTTCGCGCTGAAACTCGTCGGCAAAAACGCGCACGCTTTGCAAGAGGGCGGCTTCCTCCTGCTTGTGGCCCTCGGCCAGGAGCCGCTCGAGCACGCGTTTCGGCTCGGTCACCAGTTCGGTGGAAACGCGTAGCTGCGTCAGGCCGGACCCAGCCAGGTGATATTTGAAATCGCGGAACAGTTTCTCCCAAACCGTGAGCAACCCGCGCGCACCGGTCTTCTCTTTTGCCGCTTCTTCCGCGATCAAACGCAACGCTTCATCCTCGAAGCTAATCTCGATCCCGTAGGCGCGGAAGGCGCGCTCGTACTGCCGGAGAATGCTGCCCTCCGAAAACTTCATGATCTTGTAAAGATCGTTCGCGTCCAACTGCTCGCAGACCACCCGCACCGGGAGGCGCCCGATGAACTCCGGCTCGAAGCCGTACTCGATGAAATCCTGCGTGCGCACGAATTGGAACAACTCGTTATCCATGACGATGCGCGGCTCCGCATTGAAACCGATCTGCCCCTGCGCCATGCGCCGCGAGACCTGCTCTTTCAAACGCTCGAACGCGCCGCTCACGACAAACAGGATGTGCCGCGTGCTGATGGTTTCGCGTTTCACTTTCCCGCCGCGCTTCTGGAATTCGAACGCGGCCTGAAGTTGCGATTGCAGATCGTTCGCGCTCCGCAGCGGCACTTCCGTATCCTCCATCAACTTGAGGAGCGTCGTCTGGACTCCGCGCCCGCTCACGTCGCGTCCTGAGAGATTGCTGGCCGCGGCGATCTTATCGATCTCATCGATGTAAATAATGCCGAATTGCGCCAGCTCGACGTCGCCATCGGCCTTCTGCACCAGCTCACGCACCAGATCTTCCACATCGCCGCCGACGTAGCCGGTCTCGCTGAATTTGGTCGCGTCCGCTTTTACAAACGGCACTTTGATCAACTCCGCGATGTGCTTGATCAGATACGTTTTCCCGACGCCGGTCGGGCCCACGAGGATGACGTTCTGCTTCGCGTATTCGGTTAGCTCAGCACGCGCCGAATCTTCCTTCTCCAGCCGCCGCTGATAGTTGACGTGGTTGTAGTGATCGCAGACCGCGATCGAGAGGACCTTCTTCGCCTCGTCCTGCTGGATGACGAAGCGATCAAGGTGCGCCTTGATGTCGCGCGGCAGAAAATCGAAGACGAACTCCTCCTCGGAAACCTCTTCCGGCTTCTCCTCACCCTCTGCTTCTGCCGTCTCCGGCTGGGTGAAAGTAGAGAAGGCGACGTTGTCTCCGAAGTTCGATTTCATGAACTCGGAAAGCTTCGATCTCAGTTCGTCGGGCGATGGGAAAGGCGGGATTTGTTCCATAGTCAGGTCGTCGCGCGGAAACTTCCATGCGAGGGACGGGAACCTACCAGCCACGCCCGTCATGTAAACCAGCCGCCAAGGAGGGGCGCTCTCCAGGCCGCCCCTTTCCGCCCGGACCGCGGCGGCCTGTAGAGCGCCGCTCCTTGTCTCGCGCCTCATCGGCAGCGAGGTTGCCCTGCGAATGACAACCGAAGAAGGATCTTGCTGCCACGGAGAACATCATACTGCTACGGAGACAGCCAACGCCGCAGAAGCGCGCCGGCCCGCGAGCAAATATTTCTGCCCCATGTGCGCGGGCGTGGAATCCGACCAACCCGGCGATTGCCCGAAGTGCGGCATGGCCTTGGAGCGGAATCCCACATGGTCTCCGGCCGCGCCGCCCACCATCTATACCTGCCCGATGCATCCGCAGATCGAGCAGGACAAACCCGGCGATTGCCCGATTTGCGGGATGGCGCTGGAGCCGAAAACGATCACCAGCGCCGAGCCGGAAGAAAGCAGCGAGCTCGAGGAAATGACGCGCCGGCTCTGGATCAGCGCCGCGTTCACGTTGCCGGTGTTCCTGCTTGGAATGGCTCACCTTTTGCCAGGCGCGCCGGCCTGGCTGATGGGCGATGCCTCGCGCTGGATTCAATTCGCACTCAGCCTTCCCGTGGTGCTCTGGGGCGGGTGGCCGTTCTTCAAACGCGGCGCGCTCTCCATCCGCACCGGGCACCTCAACATGTTCACGCTCATCGCGGTGGGCGTGGGCGCGGCGTTTATCTACAGCGCGGTCGTCATGCTCGCGCCTGGCCTCTTCCCGCCTTCCTTCCGCGAACACGGTCGCATCGGAATCTATTTCGAATCGGCCGCCATGATCACGGTCCTCGTCCTTCTCGGCCAGGTCTTGGAAGGCCGCGCCCGCTCCCGCACCGGCGCGGCCATTCGCTCGCTCCTCGATCTCGCACCGAAGACCGCTCGCCGGCTCCGCGAGGGCAAGGAAGAGGATGTCCCGGTCGATCAGGTGGAACTCGAAGATCTCTTGCGCGTGCGGCCGGGAGAGAAAATCCCCGTCGATGGCGAGATCGTGGAAGGTGGGAGCACGATCGACGAATCGATGATCACCGGCGAATCAATGCCGGCAGAGAAGTCGTTAGGCGACAAAGTCACCGGCGGCACCGTGAACAAAACCGGCGCCTTCGTCATGAAAGCGGAACGCGTCGGCCGCGAAACCATGCTCGCGCGCATCGTCGGCATGGTCGCCGAGGCCCAACGCAGCCGCGCCCCCATTCAGGCCTTGGCCGACAAGGTGGCGGGCTATTTCGTTCCCGCCGTCATCGGATGCGCGCTGATCACCTTCGCGCTTTGGTGGCTGCTCGGTCCGGAACCGCGGCTCGCCCACGCCATCATCAACGCGGTCGCTGTTCTCATCATCGCCTGCCCGTGCGCGCTCGGTCTGGCCACGCCGATGTCGATCATGGTCGGTGTCGGTCGCGGTGCGCACGAAGGCGTCTTGATCAAGAACGCCGAAGCCATGGAACGAATGGAGAAAGTGCAGATCCTGGTGGTCGACAAAACCGGCACGCTGACGGAAGGCAACCCTTCGCTGACTGAAGTCATCGCCGCCTCCGATTTCGCGGACGACGAACTCATCTCACTCGCCGCCGCAGTGGAACGCCAGAGCGAACATCCCATCGCGAGCGCGATCGTACACGGCGCGGAAGAGCGCGGTGTGAAAGCCTTGGAAGCCTCTGAATTTAACTCGGAGACCGGTGGCGGCGTGTCCGCCAAGGTCGATGGACGCTCCGTTCGGATCGGCAAACCCGCGTTTCTGCACGGCCACGGCATTCGCAATTTGGAAGAGCTCGAAAGCGCCGCGGCGAAGTTGCAGGCGCAAGGTCGAACCGTCGTTTTCGTCGCCGTCGATCACCGCGTTGCCGGCATCCTCGCCGTGGCCGACCCGATCAAAGAAACCACTGCCGCTGCCATCCGCAGTCTGCACGAAAGCGGCATCAAGTTGCTCATGCTCACGGGCGACAACGAAAAAACCGCCCGCGCAGTGGCGAACCAGCTCAAGATCGATCGCGTCGAAGCCGGCGTCGCTCCCGAAGAAAAACACGCGCGGGTCAAACAACTGCGTCAGAGCGGAAAAGTCGTAGCCATGGCCGGCGACGGCATCAACGACGCTCCCGCCCTCGCCGCCGCCGATGTGGGCATTGCCATGGGCACCGGAACGGATGTGGCGATGGAAAGTGCCGGGATCACCTTGCTCAAAGGCGACCTCCGCGGCGTGGCAAAAGCCATCACGCTCAGCCGCGCCGTGATGCGAAACATTCGGCAAAACCTCTTCTTCGCGTTCATCTACAACGCCGTCGGTATCCCGATCGCCGCCGGCCTGCTTTATCCCTTTTTCGGTCTGCTCCTCAGCCCGATCATCGCGGGCGCGGCCATGAGCCTCAGTTCGGTTTCGGTAATTGGCAACGCCCTGCGCCTACGGGCGATCAAGCTTTCCTGAAGGTTGCACCTTCCATCGACGCTTGGTGCCGTTTCGTGCTATACTTGGCCATGTTGCGGCGGCTAACGATCAGTGTCCTGCTGGTGATGGCACTCATTTTGGTGCCGTTGCGGTCGCCCGCGCAAGACTGCGCCATGAGCAAACCGGCGACGATGTCCTGCACGGCCTGCTGCGCGATGATGAAGTCGTGCGTCCTGCCTCAGCGCAATCCGACCAACGTTGTCACGATTGAGTCGTCCAACCAGTTCGCGTTTACCGCGACGCCGCCGCTCACTCCCGTGCTGCTGCACGAGCTCTTCGCGACTCCGTTCTCGTACGCTCTCGCGGAAACTCCCCGCGCCGCGCACACGCCAGCACGGCTCGCAGTCCTCTGCACTTTTCTCATCTGATTCGGGGGCGCTGACAGGCGCAGTGTGTCGTTTTCCGGCACTCGAACCGGGCTTTTTCGAAAGCTCACCCTTTCCCGAATCACATGAAAACCCTTCTCTTAATTTTTGGCAGTTTAATCCTAACGACTTCTCTTCCCGCTGCGCCGCTGAATCAGTTGCTCGACGAGGTGTTGCAGAAGAACCACGCCGTCGCCGCCGCCCGGCTCAACTGGGAAGCGATGCAGGAAAAGCCGACGATCGCCGGATCGCTGCCCGATCCGATGGCGACCTACGGCTATTTTTTCCAAAACGTGGAGACCCGCGTGGGCGCGCAGAATCAACGCTTCGGGCTTTCGCAGAAAATTCCCTTCCCTGGTAAACTTTCCGCGCAAAAACGCCGCGCCTCCAAGGAAGCGTTGATGGCGATGTGGCAATACCAGGCCGCCATCCGCGACGCCGTCGTGCGCACAAAATTGCTCTACTGCGACCTCTACCGCGTCGACCGCTCCGCGCAGATTCTGCGCGAGCAGGGCGGCTTGATCGAGAACATCACTCGCAGTTCCCAACAGACGTTCGAAGCCGGCAAAGCGGAACTGCAAGACGTTCTGAAAACAAAAGTGGCGCGCGACGAATTGCGCAGCCGCCAGCTCACTCTTGAGCAACAACGCGCCGGAATCGTGGCGCGGTTGAACGCACTTCGCGCCCGGCCAGCCACCGCGCCGCTCGCTGCCGTGCGGGATATTCCGCAAGGCCCGCTTCCCTCACAGGAGCGGCTTTTTGCCGTGGCGGAACACTATCGCCAGGAGTTGCAGCAAGCCGGCGTCGCCATCGAGCGGGACGAACTCGGGCTCGCGCTCGCCCGGAAAGAGCGGCTCCCGGATTTCACCTTCGGCGTCGATTACATCCAGGTAAACGACAACATCTTCTCGAGTCCGCCAGATAACGGACACGACGCCGTGGTTGGTTTCGTGAGCGTGAACGTGCCGATCTGGTTCGGGAAACTCAACGCGCAGGAACGGATGGCGCGGAAGCAACTCGACGCCTCCCGCGAGACGGCCGCGAACATCGCTTTCCAGACCCAAGCCGAAGTGCGCGATGCCTGGGCGCAGGCGGAAACGTATCTCGATCAGGTCGCGCTCTACCGGCGCTCGATCATTCCGCAGGCGCAGGACACCTACAAAGCATCGGAAGCCAGCTACACCTCGGCCAAGGTCGGGCTCATCGATCTGCTCGATAGCGAGCGTTCCATCCTCGCCGCGCAACTCGGCCTCGTCCTGAACGAGGCGGAACTCGGCAAAGCTCTCGCCGCGTTGGAACGCGCAGTGGGCGTCGACCTGGCCCACATCAATCAAACCTCAACGCGGAGGACGCGCGCGGCGCAATATGAAAAGTAAGCTTTCGTTAGGCCTAACCTGGCTCGCGCTCGTCGCGCTGGCGGCGTGCAAAGAAAAGCCGGCGCCGACCGCGGGCGCGATGGCCCCATCCGACCACGCGCACGAGACGGCTGAGGGCAAGGAACTTTATCAATGCTCGATGCATCCGAACGTCGTTTCGGATCGCCCCGGGCAGTGCCCCATCTGCGGGATGGATTTGCAGCTCGTTAAGCAGATCGAAGCGAAAGGCATCCCCGGGCGCGGCCCTGTGCAATTAACCGAACAGCAGTTGCAGCTGGTAAACATTCGCACCGCTCCGGTTTCGAACGAGCCGCTCCAGCAAATCATCCGCGCGGTCGGTCAGGTGGTGGCGAACGAAGAAAAGACCGCGGTGCTGAACAGCCGCGTCATGGGTTGGGTGGAGAAACTATACGTGGACACCACGGGCGCGCCGGTCGCAAAGGGACAACCATTAATGGCGCTCTACAGCCCCGATTTGTACTCGGCCCAGCAGGATTATCTGATCGCGCGCCGCCAGGGCGGGAGCCTGGCCGAGTCCGCGCGAAAGCGCCTGGAACTTTGGGGCATCAGCGAAGAGCAGATCGCGGAGTTGGAAAAAACCGGCAAGCCCACCAACACCCTCGACCTCGCCTCGCCGCTCGAAGGAACCGTGATCGAAAAAAAGGTCCAGCCCTCGCAGATGGTGCAACCCGGCATGCTGCTTTACCGCATCGCCGATCTCTCGGAAGTCTGGGTGCAGGCGGAATTGTACGAATCCGAGTTGCCGTTCGTGAAGAAGGATCAAAAAGCGATCGTGCGCATCCCCGCCCATCCGGAACGGGACTGGGAAGCGCGGGTCGATTTCATCTATCCGTTTCTAGAAGGGAAGACGCGCACCAACATGGTGCGACTCGTCCTCCCGAATCCCGACGGACTGCTCAAGCCGGAAATGTATGTGAACGTGGAAATCAAAAACGATCTCGGCGACGCGCTCTCAGTTCCCACCAGTGCCGTCTTCAACACCGGCAAACAGCAATATCTTTTCGTGGCACAGGACAAAGGCGTCTTCGTCCCGGCCCTGGTCGAACTCGGACCCGTCGCCGGCGACCGACAGTTAATCCGAAGCGGCGTGAAAGCCGGCGACGCCGTGGTCGTGGACGGCAATTTCCTCCTCGACAGCGAGAGCCAGCTCAAAGCCGCTGCCAGGGGCGATCCTCACGCTGGTCATTAACCCACAGGAGAACCGCCCTAATGAATCTAAATTATTTCAATATCGAAGGCCGTGATCCACATCTCGATCTGCTGAAAGCGGTCTTTCAACGTCTCTTTGAACGAGACAAAGAACGATTGGTCGTCCGGCGATCGCGGCGCGTCGACAAAAATGCGGATGACCTCGTCGCGAAAAATTACGCCGCCATATTCCCATTGCCCGCGGATGGTCTGCGTTTCGTTGGAGACCGCGCCAAACCGTTCGCGCAATTCACTCAAAGTCTCCCCGAAGTAGCGCCTCGGAATCGCGCTCCCGTCGTTAAACCGCTTCGGCAGCAAGATTTCGTACCGGCGTAAGGCGCTCATAATCAGCTCGACCCACCACCTCGTATTCAATGCCCTCGCGATTCAAAAACATGACCGCGCTATCAGGTAGAGCGGTTTCGCCGTTCCGCCAGGTCTTCAAAGCAACGCCTTCCATCACCAGCAAACCCAAGGCGTCGATCTCCGTCTCCCGGTCTTTGAATCGAACCACGATCATCGCTTGGGATTGTAACCATCCAGCCCGAGGGCAGCAACCGTTCATCTTCCGATCGCTATGATCCACGCCCTCATTGCCCTCTGCGCGCGGAATCGTTTCCTCGTCATCCTCGGGACCATCTTCGCGCTAATCGCGGGAATCGTCGCGCTCAAGAACGTGAAGCTGGATGCAATCCCGGATCTCTCCGATGTGCAGGTGATCGTTTTCACTGATTGGCCCGGACGCGCGCCGACTTTGGTCGAGGATCAAGTCACTTACCCGATCGTGAGCGCGCTCGCCGCCGCGCCGAGAGTTAAATACGCCCGCGGGCAAAGCTTCTTCGGTCTCTCCTTCGTCAACGTCATCTTCGAGGACGGCACCGACATGTATTGGGCGCGCTCACGCGTGCTCGAATACATGAACCAGGCGAAAGCGAATTTGCCGGAGGATGTGAATCCGGTGCTCGGTCCCGATGCCACCGGGGTCGGCTGGGTTTTCGAGTATGGCCTCGTCGATAAAACCGGCCAGAACAGCCTGGCCGATCTGCGTTCCTTCCAGGATTGGACGCTGCGTTACTACCTGCAAAACACGCCCGGCGTCGCGGAAGTCGCGAGCATCGGCGGCTACGTGAACGGCTACCAGGTCGAGATCGATCCGAACAAATTGCTCGGCTACAACATCCCGCTGAGCAAAGTCGTCGCCGCCATTCGCTCCTCGAACAACGACGTCGGCGGGCGGGTGATCGAGTTCGGCGAAACCGAATACATGGTTCGCGGCCAGGGTTACATCAAAAGTCTGGACGACATTCGGCAGATCATGATCGGGGTGGATGGCAAAGGGACGCCAGTCACAATCGACCAGGTAGCGAACGTCCATCGCGGACCGGACTTGCGGCGCGGCCTGCTCGAAATCAACGGCGAAGGCGAAGCGGTCGGCGGGATCGTCATCATGCGTTACGGCGAGAACGCGCTTAAGACCATCGCCGCGGTGAAGGAAAAACTGAAGGCAATCGAGCCCTCGCTCCCTCCGGGAGTGAAGATCGTGACCGGTTACGATCGCTCCGACCTCATCCTGCGCGCGATCGGCAATCTAAGAAACAAGCTGCTCGAGGAGAGTGTGGTGGTGAGCTTGATCTGCATTCTCTTCCTTTTCCATTTCCGGAGCGCGCTGGTGGCCATCCTTACGCTTCCGATCGCGATCGTGCTGGCCTTCATTCCGATGACGATGCTGGGCGTTTCTTCCAACATCATGTCGTTAGGCGGGATCGCGATTGCGATCGGCGCGATGGTGGACGCTGCCATCGTCATGATCGAGAACGCGCACAAATGGCTCGAGCGCTGGAAGCACGCCCGCGAGAAACGCGAGGCGCAGGGTGAGGCCGCGCTGACCGAGCCCGAGCGCGAAGTCGCCGGGATGACGCGGCAACAGATCATGATCCGCGCCGCGCAGCAGGTGGGCAAACCGCTCTTCTTCTCCCTCCTCATCATCACGGTTTCCTTCGTCCCGGTCTTCGCCCTCGAAGCGCAGTCGGGCCGCCTTTTCAAGCCGCTCGCCTTCACCAAAACCTTCGCAATGTTCTTCTCTGCGCTCCTCTCCGTCACGCTCGTGCCGGTGCTGATGATGTATTTCATCCGCGGCAAAATCCCCGAGGAAGCGAAGAACCCGATCAATCGGTTCCTCGTCTGGGCCTACCGCCCGTTCGTCAGTTTCGCGCTGAGCTACCGCTGGCTCGTCCTCGTTCTCGCTCTCCTCATTCTTCTCCTCACTTGGTGGCCCTACACACGGATCGGCTCCGAGTTCATGCCGCCGCTGAACGAAGGCTCGCTCCTTTACATGCCGACAAGCCCGCCAGGAATGGCGATCAGCGAGTCGCGCGAAATCTTGCAAAAACAGGACGCGATCATCAAAGCCTTCCCGGAAGTGCAGACGGTCTACGGGAAGATCGGCCGCGCCCGCACCGCGACCGATCCGGCGCCGCTTTCGATGGTCGAGACGGTCGTGACCTTGAAACCGGAGAGCGAATGGCGCGCCGGAATGACGTTCGACAAGATCAAGGAGGAGCTGGGCAAACAACTTCCCTTCCCCGGCATGCCGACCATTTGGTGGATGCCGATTCAGACCCGCATCGAAATGCTCGCGACCGGCATCCGTAGTCAGATCGGGATCAAGATCATGGGTCCGGACTTGGATGAAATTCAGAGCATCGGTTTGCAGATCGAGGCGCTCTTGAAGAACGCGCCGAATACCGCTTCCGCCTTCGCGGAGCGCGTCACCGGCGGCTATTACCTCGATTTCAAAGTGAAGCGCGAGGCGATTGCGCGTTACGGATTGATGGTGGCCGATGTCGAAGCGGTCATCGAGAGCGCGATTGGAGGAAAGAATATTTCCTCCACCGTGGAAGGACAGCAGCGTTTCCCGATCAACGTCCGTTACGCGCGCGATTTCCGGAGCGACCTGCCTTCCTTGCGGCGCGTCCTCGTCCCGACGCCGGGCGGCGCGCAAATTCCCCTCGCCCAATTAGCCGACATCGAATTCACCACCGGCCCGCCCATGATTCGCAATGAGAACGGCGTCAAAGCCGGCTTCGTTTTCGTGGATACATACGGCGTCGATCTCGGCTCCTACGTAGAGCAGGCGAAGCGCCTCATCGCGGAGAACGTCAAACTTCCGCCCGGTTACTTCATCGAATGGGGCGGACAATTCCAATATCTGCTCAAGGCGCGCCAAACCCTGCGGCTCATTGTCCCACTCACGCTCGTCATCATTTTCCTGCTCCTTTACCTCAACTTCGGCAGCATCGCCGAATCGCTCATCGTTCTGCTCAGCGTCCCCTTTGCGCTCGTCGGTGGCGTCTGGTTGCTCTGGGCGCTCGATTACAATTTCAGCGTCGCGGTCGCGGTCGGCTTCATCGCGCTCGCCGGCGTGGCGGCGGAGACCGGCGTGGTCATGATCGTTTACCTGGACGAAGCCTGGGAGGACTTGAAGCGCCACCGACCGCGCGCGACCCTGGCCGAGTTAAATCACGCCGTCATGGAAGGCGCTGTGCAACGCGTGCGGCCGAAAATGATGACCGTCTGCGCGATTATCGCCGGCTTGTTGCCGATCATGTGGAGTCACGGCGCCGGCGGCGAAACCATGAAGCGCATCGCCGCGCCGATGGTCGGCGGCATGATCAGTTCGACCATTCTCACGCTGCTGATTATTCCCGCGATCTACTTCTTGTGGCGGAGCCGCGAGGCGGAACGCGAGAGCGATCTCCCGCTCCAGCCGAGAGCGCGGCGCCGGCCCGGCCGGCGGGCTACTATCGGTGCGGCGGGTATCCTTCTTCTGGCGGTGGGCGCTTGGTGGCTCTGGCCCAGTATGGGCGGCGGCGGCCACTTGCCTCAATCGATCCAGACCGAGACGGTGGGCGATTATCAGTTCGAAATTCGCGGTAAAAAATCGGAGCTGCACGTCGGCCAAAATCCGGTGGAGATACGTGTGACGCGCGCCGGAGCGCCGGCCGCGGTGGAAAATGTTTCATTCGAGCTGGCGATGGACATGCCCGGCATGCCCATGCGTGCGAACGCGCCGCTTCAGAAAACCGCGCAACCCGGCGTCTATCACGGATCGATCAAGCTCGACATGCTGGGCGAATACAACGGGCGGGCCAGCGTGATCGGTCCGGCAGGCGAAGCGCGGAAGAATTTCACAGTGCGAGTAGCGCAATGAGCACGCGCCTTCGCACCCCCGAGAGAATGACACTGCGGAAGAACGAGCCAAAATGCATATGATGAACAAGCAGAGCCCATCCGCGGCACGGCTCAATGTCGCCTCACCCGAGATGCTCTACCTTAACGGCAGCAGCGATCCGCGATTTGGAGCTGATCTCCGATAGCCTGGCGTGCGGTATGCAGAACCGAGTTCTGTTGGAAACCGTCGATGCCGGAGAAAATCAACGGCTGTTTATTTCGTCATGGAGTTTTGAAGCCAATGCCGTAGCCCAGTGCTACACTCAGGCCATGCCCGCGCTTGACTACCCGCACATCACACACAGTGCCGATAACGTCGCCCGGCTGGATCGGCTTCCGCGCATCCGCGTCGCGCAAATCGCCGCTGACCACGTCGGCAACGGCTGGTCAGCCGAGGAAATCGTTCGCCAATACCCGTACCTCACGGCGGGCGAAGTCCACGCCGCCCTGGGCTACTTCTACGATCACCGCGGAGATTGACGCCGAACTCGCCGCCGAGGTCGCCGCCCTCGACTCCGCGGATCAACAAGCGCCGCCGGCCCTGCGCCTCCGCCTCGTCGCCGCGCGCCGCGCCGCGACGGCATGACCGCGTCATCGCGGTTACGATCCGTATTTCTTCGGCGGCTTTTCCTGGAGAACGAGCGAGGCTTTCGACGATTGCAGTCCTTCCAGGGTAACAGCGGGAACTTCGCTCGACCCGAGAATCGACCGGGCATCCAAAATCGGCGCTTTAACATCTTTGCAGCGAAAACAGTCTGGAGGCGGCAGCCCCCGCCGTGCTTGGAGAGTGGATGCGAAACCAACTCCGAGCATTGTATGAAAGCGAAGGCTACCGCGTCGAAAGCATGAACACAGATGGGGCG